>NZ_JBYTDH010000015.1:81814-95043 GCF_058791175.1 Aeromonas sp. EU05-FHT14A05
ATGCGTCCTTAGCTCAGCTGGTTAGAGCATCACCTTGACATGGTGGGGGTCGGTGGTTCGAATCCACTAGGACGCACCATAACAGTTTGAATAAATTGCAGATGTGAATTTGATGTGGGTTTATAGCTCAGTTGGTTAGAGCACTACCTTGACATGGTAGGGGTCGTTGGTTCGAATCCAATTAAACCCACCACTCCCCTGCAAATAAAAAAGTCGCATTGCGCACCCTGCGTCCTTAGCTCAGCTGGTTAGAGCATCACCTTGACATGGTGGGGGTCGGTGGTTCGAATCCACTAGGACGCACCAAATCGGAAAAGCCCGCTCATCGAGCGGGCTTTTTGCATTCTGACGTTGCCTCCCCTCCCGGTCAGCCTGACCCGGATCAGCCCCGGCTGCGGGGCTGGCTCGCTAGAAGAGATCCAGCTGCTGGCCGCAGATCCGGTCGAACGACTCGCCGATGAAGGGGAGGATGGCGTCGGCGATGGGTCTGAGCTGCTTGTCGATGTAGTGCTCGTAGTCGATGGCGCTGCGCCTGTACTCCAGCGGCTCGGGGCCGTTCAGGGTCATCAGATAGGCGATGGTGCCCCTGTGCTGATAGCGCTGGGGCAAGCCGCGGCGCAGGTTCTCCTCGTCCGCCAGGCGCGCCGCCCGCACGTGGGGGGGCACGTTCTTCTGGTACTCCTCGAGTTTTTGGCGCAGCCGCTTGCGGTAGATGAGCAGATCGTCGTGCAAGCCGGCCCGGGTCTCGTCCACCATGGTGCGCAGATAGCCGCTGGGATCCTGGTCGTGAAACACCAGCTCATAGAGGCGGGTCTGAAACTGCTTGGCCAGCATGGTCCAGTCGGTGCGCACAGATTCGAGCCCCTTGAACACCAGCTGCTCACTCCCCTCCTGCCCCTCGCCGCCGACCAGGCCGGCATAGCGCTTCTTGCTCCCCTTCTCCAGCCCGCGGATGGTGGGCATCAGGAAGCGGCGGTAGTGGGTCTCGTATTCGATCTCGAGATAACAGGGCAGATCGAACTCGCGCCTGATCAGCGCCGTCCAGTTGTCGTTGATCATGGTGGCCAGCTCGCGGCCTGTCTGCTCGGCCTGCTGCGGGCTGGTCTCCCTGTTCAGGTGAACGAAGGTGGAGTCGGTGTCGCCATAGATCACCTCGACCCCCTTGGCCTCTATCCACTCCCGGGTCTGCTGCATGATGCTGTGACCGCGCAGGGTGATGGATGACGCCAGCCTGGGATCGTAGAAGCGGCAGCCCCCCGAGCCCAGCACCCCGTAGAAGGAGTTCATGATGATCTTGATGGCCTGGGAGAGCGCCTTGTTGCCGGCCGCCTTGGCTCTATCCCGCGCCGCCCACAGGGTGGCGATGAGATCCGGCAGGAAGTGCCGGCTGCGGGAGAAGAGGGCGCCGCGAAAGCCGGGAATGGCCTGTTCTGGGTGCTGCAACCCCTCCACCAGTCCCATGGGGTCGATGCAGAAGGTGCGGATGATGCTGGGATACAGGCTCTTGAAGTCGAGCACCAGCACGTGGCGATAGAGGCCGGGCTTGGAGTCCATCACATAGCCACCGGGGCTCGCCAGCCCGCCATCGGCGGGCAGATTGGGGGCCACGTAGCCGCCGCGATGCAGCCGCGGCAGGTAGAGGTTGGTAAAGGCGGCCACAGATCCCCCCACCCTGTCGAGCTCCAGCCCGGTGAGGGAGGCCCGCTCGATGGCGAAGGGGATGAGGTGGCAGTAGTCGAAGATCTCCCACACCAGCTTGCAATCTTCCAGGTTGTAGCGGGCCAGCGCCTCCTTGTCGGAGTGGAACAGCTCGGTGATCTTCTCCCCCCGGTTTGCCACGTCCTCGATATCCTTGCCGCGGCCGAGCAACTCGCTCGCCACCGCGTCCAGGCTGTAGCTGGCAAACTGCCAGGTGGCGCTCTTGAGGGTGTCGATGCCATCGAGCACCATGCGCCCGGGGATGATGACGTTGCCGGTCTGGGGATCCCCCCGCGACGAGCGCCAGAAGCAGAGCTCGCGCCCTCGCCCCAGCCGCAGGCGGCGCTTGCCCAGCTCGGCGCGGCGCAGCAGCAGGCGAAAGTCGAAGTTCACCACGTTCCAGCCGATCACCAGATCCGGGTCGTGCCGTTGGAACCAGATCTCCAGCGCGCCGAGCAGGGCGTTCTCGTCCGCCACCCACTCGACCCGGGTACCCCAGCTGTCGGCATCCGCCTCCGGGGTGCCTATCATGATGACCCGCGCATCCTCAAGACTGTATAGCCCCACCGAGAAGAGCGCCCCGTCCATGGCGCACTCCACGTCCAGCGATACCCAGGAGAGGGTCGGCGTCACCGCCTGGGGGGCGCAGCGTGCCTCGTTCACCTCCCAGTAGCCCTGCCTGCCCCCCTTCTTCACCGCCCGGCCATCGAAGCGCACCCCGGCGGTGATGAAGCGCTCCATCAGGAAGCGCTCCGGCAACCGGATATCCGCCTCGAAGTGCTCCAGTCCGCGAATGAGCAGCAGCTCGATGGCCCGGTGAAAGGCGCTCAGGGTGGCAAAATAGCAGCCCACCACAGGGCGGCCATCGAAGGTGTGCATGGGCAGGCGGCGAAACCGCCCCCTCACCCCTGCGCCCTTGAACAACTCGGCGGCTTCGGCCATGTGGCTCTGTGGCAGGAAGAAGACCGGCTCCTGCCCCGGCACCACCAGCCGCACCGGCCCCTGGGCGCTCCAGAGCCACATCACGATTTCGGTCGTGGCAGCCTGCCCGTTGCGGCCCTGCACGTCCCGACCGTGGCGGGTCAGGATAAAGCCGTCGAGGGGCGGAGTGGCAGGAACAGGGGGCTGGGTCGCAGTCATGAAGATGTAGGGGTCGGCCTTGGGATGGGACTATTGTACGTTCATACAGTGCCTGCTCGCAATCGTCACGCCAGGCTGCGGGGCGGGAGTCAAACTGGTAAGCTCGATCCCGTCGTCATCCCCATCAACCCTTTTATTACCGCGCTTCTTTATTCCGCGCTTCGCCGACGAAAGACGAAAGGAGTCACTGTGGCAATCTATTCCCTGCTGGATCGGCTCGCCATCCCCTACCAGCGTATCGATCATCCCCCCGTTTTCACCTGCGAGGAGGCTAGCAGGCTGCTGCCCGACCTGCCCGCTGCCAAGACCAAGAACCTCTTTTTGCGCGATCCGAAAAGCGAGCGGCTGTTTCTGGTGGTGAGTCCGGAGGAGAGCCGGGTCGATCTCAAGGCGCTGGCGGTCATGCTTGGGGTCAAACGGCTGAGCTTTGGCTCCCCCGAGCGGCTCGATGCGGTGCTCGGTCTCACCCCGGGCTCGGTGACCCTGCTTGCCATGGTGCGCGATCACGAACAGGCCGTGGAGCTGGTGGTGGACGAGCGTATCTGGCAGGCCGAGCAGGTGCAGTGCCACCCGCTGGTCAATACCGCCACCCTGATCATCCGCCTCGACGATGTGCGCCGTCTGCTGACCCATCTGGGCCGAGAGGCCTGCGTCATGGCATTGCCGAGCGTGGCAGCCGATTAGATGGCCGGCACCGCCCTCAAGATGCAGCACCCACCAGAGCCGACCCCTTTCGAATGCCACCTGGCGCCGTCATATGGTCGAGTGTGCCGAGGCAGGATAGTCGCTCTATCCGGCCCCAGGGCGCTCCAGAGTCACATCACGATGTCGGTCGTGGCGGCATGCCCGTTGCGGCTCGGCGCCTGATGGGGGTCGAGTCTGCCATCCAGGGCCGGATTGGTGCATAGTCAGGTTATCATCCGTCCATTGCGTCCTTTCATGGCACCGGGAGCATCATGCGCATCGCCCTCCTCATTCCCCTGCTGGCCCTGGGCCTTGCAGGCTGCAGCAACACCTCCTCGTCAGGCGGCGATGCGGGGGCCGGCACTGGTGGCGTCTATGGCGCCTCTTACTGGTGGTATGACGACTATTACGGCTATTGGGATGACTACTACCCCTGGTGCTGCGACAACCAGGGGGAGTTCGACGAGCTGATCAAGAAGTGGTGGAGCGGGCTCGATCCGGAGCGCCAGCAAGAGATCAAGGAGAAGTATCAGGATTGGCAGGAGAACCCTGGCCAGCCAGACGTGGCCGCCCTGCGAGGGGATCTGGCGACCCGCTGGAATGCCATGACGCCGGAGCAGCAACAGGCGCTGCGTGACAGCCGACAGAACCGACCCAGCATCAGCAACCCGGACAAGGGCCCGCGCTCGGTGCTGGACGACAGAGGCGGCACTCTCCCCAGGGCCGAGAACGGCTTGCTGGCTCCCGGGGCGCTGCCCAAGGCCGACAGCGGTTTGCTGACACCCTCCACTCAGCCCAGGGTGGATGCCAGACCCCACCTCCCCCGCACCATGACCACGCCGGTGCGTCCCCCCACCGTCAGACCGGCGATAAGACCCGGCTTCGCCCCCATGAGAAGCTTCCCGGCGATCCGCCGCCGTTAGGGCGAAAGCCCGTACGCCATCAACCCATTGCAAGGAGCACGACATGACGCAACAGTGGCAACGCATTTCCTCCCGCCTCACCGATGTGGGCGGGATCCCGGTGGCCCGCGCCCTCCCGGTCAAGGAGCGGCGCACCATAGGGCCCTGGTGCTTTCTCGATCACATAGGGCCGACCCGCTTCGCCCCCGGCGCCCCCGGGCTGGACGTGGGGCCCCATCCCCATATCGCCCTGCAGACCTTCACCTGGATGCTGGCGGGGGAAATCCTCCACCGGGATAGCCTCGGCAGCGAGCAGGTGATCCGCCCGGGCCAGGTCAATCTGATGACGGCAGGACGGGGCATAGCCCACACCGAGGAATCCCTGGCGGGCCACCCCGACTTGCACGCCGCCCAGCTCTGGATAGCGCTGCCAGAGGCGGATCAGGACACCCGGCCGCGCTTTGATCACTACCCTGAACTGCCGCGCTGGCAGGAGGGCGAGACCACCCTGACCCTGCTCATCGGCGAGCATGCCGGGCGCCGGGCCCCCACCCTGCACTTCTCTCCTATCCTCGGGCTGGACTTGCACTCGACCCAAGGCGGGCACATGGTGCTGCCGCTGGACCCGGCCTTCGAGCACGGGCTCTTCCCCTTACAGGGAGAGGCGACCATAGCAGGGGAAGCACTTGCCCCCGAGCAGCTCCTCTATCTGCCACCTGGCACCCGGGAGCTGGCGGTGACACTCAATCCAGGCAGCCACCTGCTGCTCATCGGCGGCGAGCCCCTGGCCAAGCCGCTGCAGATCTGGTGGAACTTCGTGAGCTTCAGCCCAGAGGCCATTCGCACCGCCGCCGCGGATTGGGAGAGCGGTCATCCCCGCTTCGGCGAGGTCAAGGGCTACCCCGGCCCCCGCCTCAAGGCCCCGCCCTTGACGGGACGCTAGACCGGCCCGCCACCCCAATGAAAAAGAGCGCCTGGGTGCTCTTTTTCATGGACGGGATCCGGGCTCTCGTCAGAACTCCTCTTCCTGCTCGGCCTTCAGCCTGGCGCGACGGGCCATGGCCTCTTCCTGGGCACTCTCGATCTCGTGCAGCACCCCGTCCAGATCGATGGCCTCGGCACTCTCCTCGAACAGGCCGGTCAGCTCGGTTTCCGGGCCGAGTTTACCATCTTCGAACAGGGCCCACATCTCCCTGGCATAACGGGTCTTGAGCAGCTCGGGGGCATAGATGCCGTAGTAGTTGCGCATGTTGTTGACGTCCCGCTCCAGCATGGCCCTGGCCTGGTTGTTGGCGGCGGCATTCACCACCTGGGGCAGGTCGATGATGACGGGGCCCTGCTCGTCCACCAGCACGTTGAACTCGGAGAGATCCCCGTGGATGAGGCCGGCGCAGAGCATGCGCACCACGTAGCGGATCACCTTGCCGTGATCGATGAGCGCCTGCTCGGGCGAGAGCGCCACGTCGTTGAGGCGGGGCGCCACGTTGCCGTCGGCATCGGTGATGAGCTCCATCAGGAGCACGCCGTCCAGGCAGACATAGGGGGTGGGCACCCGCACGCCGGCGGCGGCCAGCTTGAACAGGGCATCCACCTCGGTGTTCTGCCACACCTCTTCGTGCTGCTTGCGACCGTACTTGGAGCCCTTCTCCATGGCGCGGGCATCGCGGCTGCCCCGCACCTTGCGCCCTTCCTGATAGACCACGGCCTGCTTGAAGCTGCGCTTGGAGGCTTCTTTGTAGACTTTGGCGCAGCGGATCTCGTCGCCGCAGCGCACCACATAGACGTCGGCTTCTTTGCCGCTCATCAGCCGGCTGATGACATCGTCGACCAGGCCGTCATCAACCAGAGGTTGGATTCGATTTGGAATTTTCATGACCGCCCTTTTACCTTATTTGCACCTTGTTTGCACCTTGTTTGCGCGTGGCGGGAGGCCAGACAGGGCCCCGCTTTGCTCCCCCACCGGCCCCTTGCCGGGGGTGGTCTGGTGTGCCCCGCGCCAGCCGCCTCTCCCTGGCTGTCACAACGGCCCGCAAGCAGGCCCTGTCCATCAAGGCTCGGGGGGCAACCCCTGGCGGATGCGCCGGATCCCCTCCTCGTAGAGGCCATCCTCCCCTTCGTCATCCGCCTGGGTCTCGAAAATCTTGAGAAACCACATGTACTGCTCGGGGAAGCGGCCGAGCTGCTGCTCCACGGTGCGGTTCATGGCGTTGACGTCCGCCTCCAGATCCGCGGTGGGATAAGGGTCGAACGGCGGCTCCACCTCGAGCCGGTAGCAGCCCAGATCCTCGTCATAGCAGGCCAGGATGGGCACGGCCCGGGCGCCGGTCAGCTTGACCAGCTTGGGCAGGGCCGGCAGGGTCGCCTTGGGGTGGCCGAAGAAGGGCACGAAGATGCTCGCCTCCCGGCCGTGATCCTGATCCGGCAGATAGAAGAAGCTGTCGCCGCTGCGCAGGGCCTTGATGGCCGGCTTGATGCCGACGCTGCGCTCGTAGACACGCCCGCCCTTGCTGCGCTCGCGGTTGATGTACCAGTCGAACACCGCATCCTTGGGGCTCTTCATCATGGTGCACAGGGGCACCCCCTCATCGGTCAGGTAGCGGCCTATCATGTCCACCGCCCAGGTGTGGGGCACCACGAAGATCATGGGGCGCCCGGCGGCCAGCTCGGCTTCGATATGCTCCCAGCCACGCACCTTGATGCGCCCTTTCAGGAAGGCGGGACTGCGCCAGGTGAGCTCGCCAAAGCCCATGAAGGTCTTGAGGCCGACCCGGATGGATTTGAGCAACAACCGCTCGCGCCCGGCCGCGTCCAGGGCGGGGAAGCAGATCTTGAGGTTGGTCTCGGCGATGTAGGCCTGCTTCCTGGAGAAGCGCAGCAACAGGGGGGCCAGGGCATCGGCCAGCTTGTCTCTGTAGCTGGCCGGGATCCAGGCCAGCAGGGAGAGCAGGGCAAGCGCCAGCCAGCTGCCCCACAGACGGGGGTGCAGCAGACGCAGATGAAAGGAGGTGTCAAACACCGGATCTTGTGCGGACATGGTCGCCATCGAATCATCAAAACAGACCGTCATTTTAGTGATCCTGACAATTTTTTCTACCCGGTATCCCCCAAGCGGGGTTTCCAAGTCACTGATCCGACTAGTTAGAAATAAAAAGTGGCCCACATGGGACCACTTGGAAAAGCGCATCAAGCTGCGGTTCAGGAATGAGGGCTGAGTCCCTTGCGGATGCGACGTATCCCCTCTTCGTAGAGGCCGTCTTCCCCCTCCTGATCCTCGCGGGTATCGAAGATCTTGAGGAACCACATGTACTGGCCCGGGTGACGGGTCAGCTGCCGCTCCACGCAATCGTTCATGCGGCAGGTGTCGGCCACCAGATCATCGCTCGGGTAGTCGGCGAAGGGGGCCTCTATCTCCAGCCGGTAGCAGTGCGCCGCCTCGTCATAGCAGGCCAGCACCGGCACGGCGCGGGCACCGGTCAGCTTGACCAGCCGTGGCAGGGCCGGCAGGGTTGCCTTGGGATGCTTGAAGAAGGGCACGAACAGGCTGGCCTCGCGACCATGATCCTGATCCGGCAGGTAGAAGAAGCTCAGGCCGGATTTCACCGCCTTGATCACCGGCTTGATGCCGGCGCTGCGCTCATAGACGCGGCAGCCATTCTTGGCCCGCTCGCGGTTGATGTGCCAGTCGAACACAGGGTTGCGGGCGCTCTTCATCATGGTGCACATGGGCAGGCCCCGCTGGGAGAAGTAGTAGCCCGCCGCATCGATGGGCCAGCTGTGGGGCACCACCAGGATCACCGGACGGCCGGCGGCTTGCTCGGCCTCGATGTGCTCCCATCCGCTCACCTGGATGCGCTTCATCAGGTACTCGGGGCTGCGCACCGTGAACTCGCCAAACCCCAGCAGGCTCTTGAGGCCGACCCGGATCGAGGTCATCAGTATGGCGTCCCGCTCTGCCTCGCTCAGCGCCTTGAAGCAGATGGCGAGGTTGGTTCTGGCGATATAGACCTGCTTTTTCGAGATCTTGAGCACCAGGGGCGCCAGGGCGTCCGCCAGCTTGTCGCGCCAACGGGGCGGCACATAGGCGAGCACACCGAGCACGGCGAGGGCAAGCCAGCTAACCCAGTAACGCGGGTGCAGCAAACGGGTCTGGAACGTGGAGTCAAACACGGGATCTTGGGAGGACATGGGTACTATCAAAAGGTAGAAGTGGGCAATTGCGGCAATCCTGACAGGTATTACCAGTTAAAGCTAACTTAATGTCACCTGAATCAGTGACAATTTGAGCCTTTTCACGGATTGACAGCGCCCCCTGACACCCTGGCTGTGCCCCCTGCTCACCCCTTGTCCCCATCCCGGATGCAGCAGACCCCGCCAGGCGGGGTCTGCTCTTGGTCGAGACGGGTTGCGATCTTAGCGGCGCAGGGGCTGCTGAGGCTGCTCCCGCATGCCGATCTGGCCCAGCGGCAGGAAGAACATCAGGTAGCGCAGCGCCACATAGCCGACGATCAGGGTCGCCGCACCGAGTTCCAGATAGGCCAGCTGATTGATCTGCGCCGCATAGTGGGCCGCCTCTGGCCACTGCGACAGCAGCTGACCCACCTTGAACAGGGCGGTGGCGCCGATCACCAGGGGGAAGGTGAAGGCGGCATAACCCGGCGAGAACGGCAGGCGCAGCAGCTTGATGAAGGCCAGGTAGATGATGCCTGTCATCAGCACGGCTATCCCCAGCAGCACGGCCACCAGCAGCAGGGAGGGATCCTGGCTCACGGTCAGGTAGCCGGCCAGCGACAGGCTGGCGGGGGCCGCCAGGATGGCGATGGTGGGCTTGGCGGCATCCGGCACCTCGTGGCTGAAGATGAGGCGATAGAGCATCAGCGGCAGCATCAGGCCGTAGCAGGCCATGCCGAACCAGAGCAGGCCATTGGCCAGGGCCGCGAAGGGGCCGCCCGGGTAGGCGACGTCGGCCACTATGATCCCCACCGGCGGCACGAACCAGCTCGGCACCATGTGGTGAATCTCAAACGCCTTGGCCCTGTGCCAGACGAAGGTGGCGAGGAACACCAGGTGAATGGCCACCGCAAACAGCCAGAGCCCCTGCCCCAGGGTCGGGGCCAGCAGCCCCACCGCCTTGGAGACCACCATGGTCCCCATGGCATAGGTGGGCACCACGCTGCCCACCACGGGGTGGGCGAGATCCTGCCACAGCAGACGCGGGTGCAGCAGGAACTTGAAGGTGAGAACGAGGAGCAGCACGGCGGCGATGGCGGCCCCCAGCAGTTGCAGGCGGCCATCGAACTGACCGGCATTTTCCCAACACCAGCCTAGGCTGGCGATCCCGAGAGCCAGCCCGGCCATGGGGGTCGGGGCGGCGGCAAGGGAGCGACGGGTGCGTGCGATCATGAGTGGTACCCTCTTGTTGATGACGATGTGTATAGGATAAAGAGGGTCTATCGTTTACGATATCTAAATGAATTGAACTAAGCGTTTAGGAAAATCAAACGACATGAAGCTGACCCTGCAACAACTCAAGGTGTTCGCCACCATAGCCCGCCACGGCAACCTGGGGGGCGCGGCCAGCGAGCTCTGCCTCAGCAAGGGGGCCGTCTCCCAGTCGTTGCAGGAGCTGGAGCGCCAGCTCGCCACCCCGCTGTTCGATCGGGTGCATCCGAGACTCCAGCTCAACAGCGAGGGGCGCCTGCTGCAACCGGCCGCCGAGGAGCTGCTGACCCGGATGCAGGAGATAGAGCAGCTGTTTGGCCCGGACGCCGAGCCGAGCGGCCAGCTGCGCCTGGGGGCCAGCCAGACCATAGGCAACTACCTGTTGCCCGCCCTGCTGGCGGGGGGCGCCCAGGCGCTGGGATCCGCCCCCAGGGTGACCATCGCCAACACCCATCTGCTGTGCCACGCCCTCGCCCACTTCGAGCTGGATCTGGCCCTCATCGAGGGGGAGAACCATCACCCGGAGCTGGTGAGCGAGCCCTGGCTCGAAGACGAGATGCTGATCGTCGCCCCCCCCCACCACCCCCTGGCGGGGCAGCTGGAGCTGCCCCTTCGTCTGCTCGCCGATGAGACCTGGGTGCTGCGCGAGCCCCAGTCAGGGAGCCGCGAGCAGTTCGAGCAGCAGATCCAGCCCCATCTGCCCCGCTGGCAGGCGGGGCTCGAGCTCAACACCCTGGAGGCGGTGATGCTGGCGGTGGAGAAGGGGCTCGGCATCTCCTTTATCTCACGCCTCGCGGTCTCCGATCGCCTGCACAGCGGCCGCCTGGTGGCGCTCACCCCGAGCCAGAGCTTCCCCCGCCAGCTCTCCCTCGTCTGGCACAAGCAGAAGTTCCACTCCGCGGCCCTGCGCCGCTTCCTCGCCTTCTGCCGCGCCCAGACCCTGCCCGCCCCCTGAGGGGCGATCAGGGTCAAACAACAGAGGGCGCCGTGGCGCCCTCTGTTGTTTGAGGAAGATGTTTCGGGGATCTATTGCAGGATGGCGTGCGGCGCCATCAGCCCCCCCGGTGCAGCCCCGCCTCCACCCAGCCCAGCACCCGCCGCGTCAGGGCATGGGGCACCCAGGGGGAGTCCAGCAGCCGGTGGCGCAGGCAATCGGCGAAGTGATCCGCCTCGTGCTGCATGCCGCCCCCCTGCACCGGCAGGTAGATGTCCGCCGGCCAGGCCGCAGGGGGCGTATCCCCCTGCCAGCGAATGTGCTGGGGGTTCCACCACTTGCCCTCGATGACCAGGGTCCACGCCTCCCCCGAGAGCCAGGCGTCCCGATCGAGATCCTCGATGATGGAGGCGCCAAGCTCGGCCGGGAAGGGGCCGCCGAAGCGGAAGCGGGCCGCGAGATCCACCTCCCCCGGCGCCCGGTCCAGCGCCACCTCGGGGGCCTGGGTCGCAAGCCCCAGCCGCTCGCAGAGGGCAGCATAGAGCCACAGCGGATAGACCCCCACATCCCAGGCGGCGCCGCCGTCGAGGGCGGGATCGAACAGCTTGCCGACCCGGGGCGGGGCCGAGCCAAACGCCGCGCGCAGGCTGCGGGGTGCAGGCAGCAGGGGCAGTCGCTGCAACAGGGCCCGCATGGCGGGGAAGCACATCACCTTCATGGCTTCGAGCAGCAGCAGGCCGCGCTCATGGGCGAGCGCCACCAGGGCGTCCCAATCCGCCACCCGGGTCACCGCCGGTTTCTCCACCAGCACGTGCTTGCCCGCCAGCAGCATCTGCCTGATCAGGGCGGCGTGCTCTGGGTGGATCACCGCCACATAGACGGCATCCACCTCGGGGCTCTCGGCCAGGGCCTGATAGCTGCCATAGGCCAGCCCCAGCCCCAGCTCACCGGCGAACTCGTCGGCCCGCCCCTGATCCCGGGCGGCGATCGCCACCACGCGCCCGCCCCTGGCGTACTGATTGACGTCGCGGCAAAAACGCCTGGCGATGGCTCCCGCCCCGGCTATCCCCCAGCGCAGCAGTGGCGCGCTTCCCTGTGATTGCATCTCGTCTCCTCGTATGAATGCCCTTCCCCCTTATGGCGAGGGAAGGCGCGGCACCGGCCTCTGTTCAGGCTGCCCGGCGGATCAGGTCCTGGCCAGGCTGCGCAGCCAGCTTATCTCGTCACTCCAGATCGTCTCGTCTATGGTCTCGAGGATCAGCGGAATGCCGTCGAAACGGTGATCGTTCATGATGTGGTGGAACACCGCCTCGCCGAGGTTCCCCTCCCGCAGGCTGTGGTGGCGATCGACCCGGCTACCGAAGGTACACTTGGCACCGTTGATATGCATCCCCTTGAGGTACTCGAAGCCGACGATGCGGTCAAAGTCGGCGAACACCGCCGCGCACCCCTCGGGGGTGCGCAGATCGTAACCGGCGGCGAAGGCGTGACAGGTGTCGAAACAGACCCCGACCCGGCGCTTGTCCTCCACCCCGTCGATCAGGGTGGCCAGGTGCTCGAACGACCAGCCGAGGTTGGTGCCCTGGCCGGCGGTGTTCTCGATCACCGCCGTGACCCCCTCGCTTCGCTCCAGCGCCCAGTTGATGGACTCGCTCACCAGTTTGAGGCTCGCCGCCTCGGGGATCTGCTTGAGGTGGCTGCCGGGGTGGAAGTTCAGGTAGCAGAGCCCGAGCTGCTCGCAGCGCCTGATCTCGTCCAGGAAGGCATCCCTGGACTTGGCCAGGGCGTCGGGGTCGGGATGGCCCAGGTTGATGAGGTAGCTGTCGTGGGGCAGGATCTGCTCGGGGCGAAAGCCCCCCTTGTCGCAGGCCGCCTTGAAGGCGCGGATGCTGGCATCCGACAGGGGCGCCGCCTGCCACTGGCGCTGGTTCTTGGTGAACAGGGCGAAGGCGTTGGCCCCGATAGCCTGGGCACGGGCTATGGTGTTCTCCACCCCGCCGGCCGCACTGACGTGGGCTCCGATAAATTTCATCTCATCTCCTCTGCGCGCTTGCTGGGTGCGCCCGCCTTGCGAGGCGCGGCAACCCTTGATGGGACGCCATTATGCCCAAGCCCGCCCCTTGCGCCAAACCGGGATTGTCGATGGCGGCAATGGAAAAGGCGCCCGCAGGCTCATCCCTGCTCTTGCTCCCCATCGACAGCCAAGAGTGCTACCCATGGTTGCATTCAACCCGGTTGCGGCCGTTTCGCTTCGCGGCATAGAGGGCAGCGTCTGCCCGCTTGAGTATTGAACTGAGCTCCGTATCCTGACCTGAGGACGCCGAGAACCCGATGCTGGCGGTCAGCCTTATTATTTGGCGCTGTCCCAGTTATGTGTTGAAAGGCTAACCTTGAAGCAAGCCATCACCTTGAGGGCCTCCATCATGGATACC
>NZ_JBYTDH010000016.1:0-78501 GCF_058791175.1 Aeromonas sp. EU05-FHT14A05
AGAATACCGGCCTGTCACGCCGGGGGTCGCGGGTTCGAGTCCCGTCCGCTCCGCCACTAATTTGAAAGGCCTTCCCTCACGGGAAGGCCTTTTTGCTATGCGCCTTCAGCATCTGAGTCCAGGAAGCCCAATCTGTCGATTGGGCTTCTTTCGTTGTGCTTTGCCACTGTGGCGAGGGATTACTCTAGTAGTAGATGCAGAGCCAGACGGTCGTCTCTGTAGGGTGGGTCCACTCCACCCTGTGCTGAAGGTGCGCCGGGATGTTGATGTAATCCCCTGGCCCAAGGTGGACGCGCTCCTGGACCCCGGTATCCGGTGTGATGAAGACCAGGATGGCTTCGCCCTGTATCAGCGCCACCCACTCGTGTTCATCCTGATCGAACCACTCTCCCGTGGGGGTTTGTTGCCCCTGGGAGAGGATGCGCTCGATGCGAAAGTGATTGGTGCTGACCAGGTCGGTGAACACCTCGTTGGGCAGGGGGGAGGGGATCTGGCCAAGCAGGTTGCCTGTGTGCATGGGCTTGTCTCCGGCTGATGGGGGCTAGCTAAGAGTGTAGAAGCTGAAGGGGCGCTTCCCATGTGGAAGTTGAGGCTTCCAATGAGGCTTTAAATGGAAAAGTTCGGGAAAATGGTGCCTGATCCGCTGCAATCTCGCCAAATTCTTGCTATTTTGCGCGCCATTACGCAAACGATTTCCTTCACACATTCAGGATGAGTTATGGCAACGCAAGAAATGACGGCCCGCACCGGCAATAGCGGGTTTCTGGACTCCTATTTCTCCATCACCCAGCGTGGCAGCACTGTCCGCCAGGAGCTGCTGGCCGGTTTGACCACCTTCCTGGCGATGGTCTACAGCATCATAGTGGTGCCGAACATGCTGGGTGCTGCCGGCTTCGAGCAGGGCCCCGTCTTCGTGGCGACCTGCTTGATCGCCGCCTTCGGCTCCCTGCTGATGGGTCTGTGGGCCAAGCTGCCGATGGCCATAGGTTGCGCCATCTCCCTCACCGCCTTTACCGCGTTCAGTCTGGTACTGGGTCAGGGACTGAGCATTCCGGTCGCCCTGGGCGCCATCTTCCTGATGGGGGGGCTGTTTACTCTGATCAGCGTCACCGGCGTGCGCCAGTGGATCCTGGACAACCTCCCCTCCGGCATCGCCCACGGCACCGGCATTGGTATAGGTCTGTTCCTGCTGCTGATCGCCACCAACGGCGTCGGCATGGTGATCAAGAACGAAGGGGCCGGTCTGCCGGTTCAACTGGGTGAAGTGACCTCCTTCCCGGTCATCATGACGGTGCTGGGTCTGGCCGCCATCTTCGGTCTGGAGCGTCGCAAGGTGCCGGGCGGCATCCTGATGGTGATCATCGCCATCTCCATCCTCGGCCTCATCTTCGATCCGAAAGTGACCTGGCAGGGCTTCTTCGCCATGCCGAGCCTGACCGGCGAGAAAGGTTCGCTGGTTGGCAGCATGGATCTGCTGGGCGCCCTCAATCCGGTGGTCATCCCGACCGTGCTGGCGCTGGTGATGACAGCCGTGTTTGACGCCACCGGCACCATACGTGCCGTGGCCGGTCAGGCGGGCCTTATCAACGAGCGTGGCCACATCATCAGCGGCGGCAAGGCCCTGACTGCCGACTCCGTCAGCAGCATGGTCGCTGGCGTGGTGGGTGGTGCTCCGGCTGCCGTCTACATCGAATCTGCCGCAGGCACTGCGGCTGGCGGCAAGACCGGTCTGACCGCTGCGCTGGTCGGCGTGCTGTTCCTGCTGATGATCTTCCTCTCCCCGCTGAGCTACCTGGTGCCGGCTTACGCCACCGCACCGGCGCTGATGTACGTCGGCCTGCTGATGCTGGGCAACGTCACCAAGCTGGACTTCAACGACTCGGTCGATGCCCTGGCAGGCATGCTGTGCGCCGTCTTCATCGTGCTCACCTGCAACATAGTGACCGGCATCATGCTGGGCTTCGTGGCCCTGGTTGTCGGTCGTCTGTTTGCCGCCGAGTGGAAGAAGCTGAACGTCGGCACCGTCATCATCGCCCTCGCGCTGGTGATCTTCTATGCCGGTGGCTGGGCTATCTAAGGCTTCCGGTGATAGTGAAGGGCCCTGCGGGGCCCTTTTTCATGGCTGTGAGGCCGCTAGCAGTTTCTCTCCCGTTTGCCCCGCCAAGTTTCAGATTGAAACGCCAACGCACCTAATCCTGTTTCAAATCCGAACCTAACCTGCTGTCATTTTCCTCCCGATTTATCCCGTTAGACTGGCTCCATCAACCATCTGCCTACCCCGTGTGGTGGCAAGCCAAGGAGTGAGCCATGAAGAAACTGATCAATGCCGTCGATGCCGTGGTCCGTGAACAACTGATGGGGATGGCTGCCGCCCACCCCGAGCTCAAGGTACGCATCGAACCCCACTACATCACCCGCGCCGACGCCCCCGTGATGGGCAAGGTGGCGCTGGTCTCCGGCGGTGGCAGCGGCCACGAGCCGATGCACGGCGGTCTGGTGGGCAAGGGGATGCTGGATGGCGCCTGCCCCGGCGAGATCTTTACCTCCCCGACCCCGGATCAGATGTACGAGTGCGGTCAGGCGGTCGATGGGGGCGCGGGCGTGCTGTTTCTGGTGAAGAACTACACCGGCGATGTACTCAACTTCGAAACCGCGGTCGAGCTGCTGCACGGTGACGGGGTCAAGGTCGGCTTTTCGCTGATCGATGACGACGTAGCGGTCAAAGACAGCCTCTATACCGCCGGTCGCCGTGGCGTTGCCACGACAGTGCTGTGCGAAAAACTGGTGGGGGCCGCAGCCGAAGCGGGCTATGACCTGACCCGCTGCGAGGCGCTGGCCCGCCGCATCAACAACCAGAGCCGCACCATAGGCGTCGCCACCCACGCCTGCACCGTGCCTGCCGCTGGCAAGCCCTCCTTCACTCTGGCCGACAACGAGATGGAGTTCGGCGTGGGCATTCACGGCGAGCCCGGCATCGAGCGCCGCCCCTTCACCGACCTCAATACCCTGGTGGATGACATGTTCAGCGAGCTTGCGGACAACACTCCCTATGGCCGTACTCTGCGTCACTGGGACCGAGCCTCCGGCAGCTGGCAGGAAGAGCACACCTTTATCGAACCGCTCAACAAAGGCGATCGGGTTATCGCGCTGGTCAACAGCCTGGGCGGTACCCCCATCTCCGAGCTCTATGGCGTCTATGGCCGTCTTGCCACCCTGTGCGAAGAGGCGGGCATCCATCTGGTGCGCAACCTGATCGGCCCCTACTGCACCTCTCTCGACATGACCGGCATCTCCATCACCTTGCTCAAGGTGGATGATGAGCTGATGACCCTGTGGGATGCCCCCGTTCACACCCCCGCCCTGCGTCGCGGCTGCTAAGGAGAACCCATGCTAAGCAAACATCAGATCGTCAACTGGCTGCTCGACTGCGAACACATCTTCACCGAGCAGCGCGACTACCTCACCGCGCTGGATACCGACATCGGCGACGGCGACCACGGCCTCAACATGCAGCGCGGCTTTGCCAAGGTGGCCGAGAAGCTGCCCGCGGTGGCAGACAAGGACATCGGTCAGGTGCTGAAAACCACCGGCATGACCTTGCTCTCTTCGGTCGGCGGTGCCAGCGGCCCGCTCTACGGCACCTTCTTTATCCGGGCGGCGGCCAGCAGCGACGCCTGCCAGAGTCTGAGCCTCAGCCAGCTGTGCAAAATGCTGAGCGACGGGGTCGAGGGGATCGTCTCCCGCGGCCGTGCCGAGCCGGGCGACAAGACCATGTGCGACGCCTGGTGGCCGGCGCTGGCCGCCCTGCAACAGGCCCAGCAGCAAGAGCTTTCCCTAAACGATGCGCTGGACAGGGCGGTGGCCGCTGCCGCCGCCGGTACCGAGGCCACCATCCAGATGCAGGCCCGCAAGGGGCGCGCCAGCTATCTTGGCGAGCGCAGCATAGGCCATCAGGATGCCGGGGCCACCTCGACCCTGCTGCTGCTGACCGCCCTGCGTGACAGAGCGAGGTTGTGACATGATCGGAATCGTAGTTGTCTCTCACAGCGCCCAGCTGGCGGCCGGCTTGAAAGCGCTGGCCGACCAGCTGGGCAGCCCGGCGAAACTGTTGCTGGCGGCCGGGGTCGATGACCCCGACCACCCCATCGGCACCGACGCCATCGCCGTGATGAGTGCGATTGAAGAAGCGGACGACGGCAGCGGCGTGCTGGTACTGATGGATCTCGGCAGCGCCCTGCTCAGCGCCGAGACCGCCCTCGAACTGCTGCCCCCGGAGCTGAGTGCTCGGGTGCGGCTCTGCCCCGCCCCGCTGGTCGAGGGCACCCTGGCCGCCGTGGTGGCGGCCGGTTCCGGCCTGACGCTGGATGAGGTAGCCGCCGAGGCACTCGGTGCGCTGGGCCCGAAACAGGCGATGCTGCCAGCCAGTGCGGCGCCGACCGCCACTGAGACAGCCCCCGTTATCGACGATGGCTGGCTGCGCTGCGAGGTAGTGGTGGATAACCCCCACGGCCTGCATGTGCGCCCCGCCGCCCGACTGGTGGCCGCCCTCAAGCCCTTTGCCGCTGAACTCAAGCTGCAAAAGGGGGATAAAGAGGCCAACCCCCGCAGCCTGACCCGGCTCGCCATGCTCAACGTGCGCCAGGGCGACCGGCTCACCCTGCTGGCGCGCGGGGAGGATGCCAACGCCGCCTTGGCCTGCTTCCAGCAGCTGGCTGACGAGCGTTTCGGCGACTGACCTGTCTGCTTCAAGGCGCGGCAGCGGCTTCATCGGCCAGCCGCCGCGCCACTGTTATGCAAGTAAAAGACGAAGGAGTCCCCGGCACAGCCGCCCCTTCGCCCCGATTCTTAATAGATAAAGAGAGAGGGATAGAATATGGACCGCATCATCATCAGCCCCAGCAAATACGTGCAAGGCAACGGGGCCCTCGCCAATATCGGCAACTACGTCAAAGCGCTCGGCAGCAAGCCGCTGATCCTGGCCGACGCCTTCGTCACCAAGCTGGTGGGCGATTCCGTGGCCACCAGCTTCCACGGCGCCGGTATCAAGCCGGAGTTCGACTGCTTCAACGGCGAATGCTCCCGTCCCGAGATCGACCGCCTGCTGGCTCGCTGCAACCAGACCCCGTTTGACGTCATCATCGGCATCGGCGGCGGCAAAACGCTGGATACCGCCAAATCGGTCGCCTTCTACCAGAAGGTGCCGGTGGTCATAGTGCCGACCATCGCCTCCACCGATGCCCCCACCAGCGCGCTGGCGGTCATCTACACCCCACAAGGGCAGTTCAGTGAATACCTGATGATCCCGACCAACCCCGACATGGTCATCATGGATACCGGTGTGGTCTCCCGCGCCCCAGTACGGCTGCTGGTCTCCGGCATGGGGGATGCGCTCTCTACCTACTTCGAGGCGCGCGCCAACAAGGTCTCCGGTTGCCAGACCATGGCCGGTGGCGCCTCCACCCTGGCGGCGCAGGCCATCGCCGAGCTCTGCTACAAGACCCTGCTGGCCGATGGCTACAAGGCCAAGCTGGCGGTGGAGCAGGGGCTCTGCACCAAGGCGGTGGAGAACATCATCGAGGCCAACACCTATCTGAGCGGTATCGGCTTCGAGAGCAGCGGGCTGGCCGCCGCCCACGCCGTCCACAACGGCCTGACCCAGCTCGCCGAGTGTCACCACCTCTACCACGGTGAGAAGGTAGCGTTCGGTACCCTGGTGCAGCTGGTGCTGGAGAACGCGCCGATGACGGAGATCGAGACCGTGCTGGCCTTCTGCCGCTCGATCGGCCTGCCGACCAACCTGCATATGATGGGGGTCAAGGAGCTGGATATGGCGCGCCTGATGGAGGTGGCCAAAGCCTCCACCGCCGAGGGGGAGACCATCCACAACATGCCGTTCAAGGTCACGGCCGAGGATGTGCTGGCGGCCATTGTCACCGCCCACCAGCTGGGGCTGTAACCGCGCCACCGCTGACCTTGTCATATAACACGGCCCCGCATCTGCGGGGCCGTTTCGTTTTCTGCGGGCCTCTTGGCGACGGCTCACCGTCAGCCGTGATAGTCGACGGGATCGATCTCGAGCAGCTTGAGCCGCCGCCAGAGGGTGGTGCGGCTAATGCCAAGATGCTGGGCCATCTGGCTCACCTGTCCCTTGCAGGCATGGGCGCAGCGCAGGATGGCTTGCCGCTCCAGCTCCGCCAGGGTGAGCAGCGGTTGCCCCACCACCTCGTCCGCCACCTGCTGATAGCCGTGACGAATGGCAGCGGGCAGCGCCTCCGGCGGGATCGGCCCCTGACCGGCGTGGAGCAGGGCATGCTCGACGGCGCTGCGCAGCTCCCCCAGATTGCCGGGCCAGGGATAGGCGAGCAGGCAATCGAGGGCCGCCGGGCTGAACTGGCGCACCGGCTCGCGCCCCTGCGCCCCTAGCTGCTGGCTGATAAGGCCCGGCAGATCCGCTGCACGCTCCCGCAGCCCCGGCAGCCACAGCTCGCACGCCTGCAAGGCATAGAGCAGCTGGCGGCCAAACAGCCCCTCCTGCACCCGCTGCTCCAGCGGGGCGCTGCTGGTGGCGATGATCCGCACCTTGAGCGGCAGGATGCGGGCCGAATCGAAGCGCTGGATGCGGCCGGTCTTGAGCAGTTGCAGCAGCGCCGCCTGCATGGGGGCAGAGAGGCACTCCACCTGCTCCAGCACGAGCGTGCCGCCGTGGGCCAGCTCGAACTTGCCCGCCCGCTCCTGCCCCGCCTCGTCGGAGCCCATCAGCTCCAGCGCCATCCGCTCGCTCGGCAGCGCCTGACAGTTGAGGGTAATGAGCGGCCCGGCGGCCCGTTCGCTGCCAAAGTGGATCGCCTCCGCCAGCTGGGCCTTGCCCACCTCCTCCTCGCCGCGCAGCAGGATCGGCCCCTGACTCTGGGCCGCCTGCCGGGCGTAACGCAGCAGCTTGCGCATGGCGCTCGATTCCCCCACCAGCGCCGACAGCTCGGGCACCGTCTGGCGCAACTGGTGGATGGCCCGCAGCCGATCGACCGGGTGCAGCAGGGCGATAAAGCTGACCCCCTCCGGCCCCGGCAGCGGCTTGAGGCTCACCAGCGCATTGATGAACTCCCCCTCCTGAGCGCCGAGCCGCTCCAGCGTCACCTCCACATGACTGAGCGGCGTCTGCCCCTTGATGGCCAGTTGCAAACGCTGGGGCAGCAGCAGGTGCTGCTCCAGGGGCTGGCCGAGACAGAGCGCCGGATCGAGCCGCAGCCGGTGTGCCGCCAGGGCGTTGAGGTAGCGCAGCCGACCCTGCGGATCCCAGGCCAGCACGCCGTCATCCATGCCGTCCAGCAGGGCGTAAAGCTCGCTCAGATGGTGCTGGGACTCCTGCATCAGGGTCTCCATCTGCAGCAGATGGGCCAGCTCGCGCCCGGCGCTGACGGTGAGCGCCAGATCCCCGGCACTCGCCTCTTCCACCTTGCAGAGCAGCGCCATGATGGCGACCTGACGGCCATTGCTGTTGTAGACCGGGCTGGCGCAGCTGTGCCAGGGGTGCAGGGTCTGGTTGAAGTGCTGGGGGCCGCTGACACAGAGCGGCACCCCCTCCAGCGCCGCCAGATTGATGGCATTGGTGCCGATGCGCCCCTCGCTGAAGAAGGCGCCGGGGCCAAACCCCAGGGCTTCGAGTTCTGCCAGCGTGTCGGGATGGCCGGTGCGGGCCAGCAGGCAGCCGCTCTCGTCGGTGAGCAGCAGGGCGCAGGGGCGCCCCTCCATGAATTCGTAGAGATCCTCGAGGGCCATCTCGCCAGTGGTGAGCAACTCCCGCTTGCGCTGACGCAGGCTCTGCAAGGTCTGCCCCTTGGCGCTGTGGGGCGGGTGCCAGAGGGTGGCGCTGGTCTGGTGGGCGCAGCGCAGCCAGGAGGCCTGCAGATAGTCAGGCCAGGGCTGAAGGTGCTGGTGGTCGGATGGCATGGTCACAGCAATATCCGGCAAGATGTGAGTCGACCATTTAACCACTCTTGCCGGCCCGATTCAGTGACCTGCCTCAGAGGGTGGCAAGCCCGCCCCCCTCCTGGTCGCGTTCACCGTCGGTAAACTGCTGGCCGAGCCAGTGGCAGAAGGCGCGGCACTCCGGCATCGCCTCGCACGCCTGCTATGTCACCTCGATCACACACCTGAGCTGTTTTATGAGGAGGAGGCCGGATGGCGCTTTCCATTGCCGCCCCAGAAGTGTATTTTTGCCAGACGGCCAAAAATAGAGCCAAAGGAGAATGTTGAGAGGGTGCGTTCAGCACCAGAGTCCATAGGCACTACAGCGCTTTAAAATGAACTTTTCCGCAGTGTTCAGAGCGAATCGGTGTTATATGGAAGGCTTTATTAACGGATTAGTACCGCCTTCCATATAATCACTGTTATAACTCATTATCAAATCTGAGGATGGGCATTAAGTTGGATTGGAAAACATTCATAGTTGAAATCGTAAAGGCTTCAGCTTGGCCTTTAATTGTCGCATTAATCGCTTTCCAGCTAAAAGATAAAGTATCGGAGCTACTACCTAGAATTAAAAAACTAAAACATAAAGATACGGAATTAGAGTTTGCAGAAGGTGTAAGTAAGCTAGTTCGAGAGCAGGAAGCGGAAGGCAATAATAAACCAGTGAGTTTTGTGACTAACGAGGCTCAGGAACGATATAATTTCTTGTTGAAGTTAGCTGATATTTCTCCTCGTTCAGCGGTGTTAGAAGCATTTCGAGAAATAGAAAACGCATCAGTCTCTACGATATCAAAATTATCAGGTGAAAATTCAGCACATGGTGCTATACCCCCTTCGATTATGCAACGGATGTTGTCCGAGTTAGCATTGACCAAAAATGAAGTCAAAATGTTTAATCAGCTTAGGATGTTGAGAAATAAAGCAGCACATGATAGAGACTTTAATCTTCATGGAATGCCTATCGAGGCTTATATTGATCTTTCCCTAAGCTTGGCTAATAGAATTAGTTTGGCGGGAACTGAGTTATAACAAACGCTTCAAGAGGAACTTCCAACGCGCGGCATTTTTACTGTGCGTTGATTTCAGTAGTTTCAGTGTTATGCGGAAACTTGGTAGTAGCGTTGTCAGCCCCTTAAGCGGGCGTTATGTGCAATAAGAAAAAGGAGATGACGTGCAAGGCACTGTAAAATGGTTCAGCTCAGAGAAGGGTTACGGCTTCATTACGTCTGAAGCCGGAGAAGATCATTACTTCAATGTTCAGAGCATCAATGGCGCATCACTGCCATCAAATGGCGATTCGGTTCAGTTTGAGTCAAAGTCCGGTAATAAAGGCCAGAGAGCAATCAATATCACAATTACTGCGAAAGCATCCTCGCAAAAAACTCGGCCTGCTGATGACAGAATCAACTGCCCAAGTTGTGATAAAAAAATTGTTCCTAGACTCATTACTTATCGAGGTAGCCCAGAAAAGTCGGTTTGCCCCTATTGTGCTGCAACAGTAAAAACTTTCAGTAAGTGCTTCATTGCTACTGCTGTTTATGGCGATCCTTCGTGTTACCAAGTAAGAGAGTTGCGCAAATATAGAGATGAAACGTTATTAAGAAGTGTCTTGGGTAGAGCCTTTGTGAAGACCTACTACAAAGTATCTCCAGCAATAGCCAACTGGTTAATAACTAAACCTGCTTTATCAGGCCAAATACGGGCTGTCCTAAATTTTGCAGTAAATCACATAACAAATACCACCAGCCCGTAGGTTCGATTAGCCGTCAGGCGTAATCGGACGTTCGCGTAAATCCATTCCCCCGCAATAACGGCCACCCGATTTCCCCCTCTGCCAGATGCCGCTGGCTCACGAATACAACCGGGACAGCGGCATCTCGATCGTCCGATTACGCTTCGCCAATCGAACCTGTATGGGACGGTAATAAACCAAAGAGCCGCCCTTATGGGCGGCTCTTGGCATCAGCGATGGATGGCTGATTCGTCTTTTTACTGAATCGTCACTCCGCCTTGGGCGCTTCAACCGCAGCGGTCGCCGGTTGCTCATCTTCCTTGATCCAGGCGTCCAGCAGGGTGTAGCCCACCGCCAGCACCACGGGGCCGATAAACAGGCCGATGATGCCCATCGCCAGCAAGCCGCCGATAACCCCTACCAGAATGAGGATCAGCGGCAGGTCGGCGCCACGCTTGATCAGGAAGGGGCGCAGGATGTTGTCCATGGTGCCGTTCCATGGTACCTCGCTCAGATCCCCGTCATGCCGATCTCGTCGAGCTGGACATGGGCGCCCTGGCGCAGGGTGTAGAGCACGGCCTCGGCCAGATCCTCCACCTGCAACCAGCCGGGCTTGCGATCGCCCGGGCAGGCCGGGGGCGGCACCTGGACCAGCCCGGGGCAGAGGGTATGCACCCGGATGCCCTGATGCTGCACCTCCTCCCGCAGCGCCTTGGCAAACCCCAACACGGCAAATTTGGCGGCGCAGTAGACGCTGGCCCGGGCGTAGCCGTGCCTGGCGGCCTGGGAGGCGATATTGATGACGGTACCATGGTGGCTTGCCAGCATGTCCGGCAGGCAGGCCTGGGTCAGCAGAAAGGTCCCCTTGGCGCAGGTGTCCATGACCCTGTCCCACTCAGACTCCGGCAGATCCTGAACCAGATGGTCGCTGCCCACCCCGCTGTTGTTGACCAGCAGGTCGATGGGACCGAGCCGCTCCCGGGCCTCGGCGTGGCGGGCGCGGACCTGATCGCCGTCGCAGAGATCCAGCGCAAGCGGCAGTACCCTCACCCCGTAGCGGGTGCTGAGTCGCGCCGCCTCCTGCTCCAGCAGTCCCAGGCGGCGCGAGACCAGCACCAGCTCCACCCCCTGGCTGGCCAGGGCTTCGGCGATGGCCAGCCCTATGCCACTGGCGCCACCGCTGATCAGGGCGCGTGTTGCTCTCAGTTCGTTCATCTTGTCTCCTCCTTCAATGGAGCAGCCATTGTGGCGGCAGGGGCCTGGGGATCCCAGGGGAGGGAGGGGGCGGATTCGAACCCTGGTTCGTGTTTTGGCGAGACGATTCGAACTTTGGTTCTATGTGGGCGCGACCGGGCCCAAGCCGTGCAAAAAAAGACGCCGCCCAGTGGGCGGCGTCTTGCTTCTCTTGCGGGCGGGTCACTCCACCGGGGGCGGCACGGGCGCCTCTGCGGCGGGCGTTTGCTCCCCCTCTTTTATCCAGGCATCCAGCAGGGTGTAACCCACCGCCAACACCACGGGGCCGATAAAGAGCCCTATGATCCCCAGCGCCAGCAGGCCGCCGATGACGCCCACCAGGATCAGGATCAGCGGCAGGTCGGCGCCGCGCTTGATGAGGAAGGGGCGCAGGAAGTTGTCCATGGTGCCCGCCAGCAGGGACCAGACCAGCAAGAAGGTGCCCCAGGTGGTATCCCCGCTCCAGTAGAGGTAGGCCACGCTGGCCAGCAGCACGGGGAAGGGGCCTATCTGGGCGACGATCAGCAGGAACATCAGCACCACCAGGATCATGGTGTAGGGAATGCCGGCGATGAGCAGGCCTATCCCGGCCACCGAGGATTGCACCAGGGCGGTCACCACCACCCCCATGGCGACGGCGCGGATGGCCTGGGAGGCGAGCACCACGGCGTTGTCGCCGCGCTGGCCCGCCAGCCGGTGGGCGAAGCGGCGAATGCCGTCGGCGGCTTTTTCCCCGGAGTGGTAGAGCAGGCCGCAGATGGCCACCGTCAGCAGGAAGTGGACGAACAGCAGGCCGAGGTTGCCCGCCTGGGCCGCCAGCCAGCGGGCTGTCTGGCCGAAGTAGGGGGCCAGCTTGGCGAACAGCACCTGACCGCCGCTCGCGAGGATCTGCTGCCAGAACTCGAACAGCTTGTCGCCCACCAGAGGCACCTGTTGCAGCCAGAGCAGCTCGGGGGGCGGGGAGTGGCTCAGCTCGGTGCCGAGATCGATCAGCATGGGTGCCTTCTCCGCCACGTTGGCCAGCGCCATGAACAGGGGGATGACGAACATCAGCAGCAGGATGCAACTCATCAGCAGGGCGGCCAGGGTGCGCTTGCCCCACAGCAGGCGCTGGGCCATCTGCATCAGCGGCCAGGTGGCTATGGTGATCATGGTGGCCCAGACCAGGGCGGGCAGGAAGGGGCGCAGCACCATGAAGCACGAGATGATGAGCAGGCTGAGAAACAGCAGGCCCAGGGTGATCTTGGCCAAATCCACTTTTTTCATATGCATTGCGTTCCCTTTAACGAGGGGTGGGGCGCCGGGATCCGGCGCCAGTATTGATAAAAGACAGCAGCCACCAGAGTGCGGCACTCAGCCAGAACCCCAGGCAGCCATAGAGTAACCCTTTTCCCGCCAGGAGCAGCACAGAGCTGTCGGTGAGCACAGGGAGCACGAACAGCCCCCCGCCGATGAGCAGGCCGCCCGCCAGGGCCAGCAGAGTGGCATGGAGGGCGGGAGCTGGGTGTCGTTCGAGTTGTAGCAGATTACCCGATACCAGTCCCAGGGTGAACATGGCGAGCCCCGCCAGGGCGGTGGACTGGGTCAGCCAGCCCGCCAGGGCGCAGGCCAGCAGCAGGAGAGCCCAGGGGGCTTGGCGCTGCGCCAGTGCCGCCAGGGGGGCGCGCAGTGCCAGCAGCAGGGCGCCGAGACCCAGGCCGGCCGCCACATCCGAGAGGAAGTGCACGCCGAGCCAGATGCGGGCCAGCCCGGCCAGGGCCGCCAGCAGCAGGGCCAGCCCCATGCCCTGCCAGGCTCTGAGGGAGGTCAAGGCGCCGAGCAGCAGGCCCCAGTAGAGCAGGGTCGAGGCGGCGTGGCCGCTCGGCATGCCAAAGCCCTGGGCGCTCCTTTGCCCCAGCATGGGATCGAGGTGGAAGGGCCTGGGCCAGGCTACCCCCTCCTTGAGCAGCTGCACCAGCAGGGTGAGCAGCACCATGGCAAACAGCAGGTTGCGCAGCCTTGGCCAGCCCAGCAGGGGGAGCAAGAAGGGGATCAGGGCCAGCTGGAAGGCCGCCGATCCCAGCAGATTGCCGACCTCAAGCCAGCGCGCGTCTGGCCCCAGCCACTGCTGCAGGCGCTGGATCAGCGGCAGCTCTGCCCTGTGCAGGGCGCTGCCTTCGGGACTGAAGTCCGGCACCCACTGCACCTCGCTCTCGGGCACCTCGGCCAGCCTTGGGGTTATCCAGTCGAGCTGCGTCGGGAAGCGGCGCTGATCATGGGGCAGGCTGGCGGCATCGATCAGCCTGGCGTTGAGAATTTCGCCGCCGAGGTTCGGGGCCTCAAGCAGGGAGACAAAACCCGAGCCGCGCTGGGCCCGGATGGGGGTCAGCGTCTGGCAGGCGAATACCATGGCGCGCTGCCAGCGCCCCAGCTCCCCGGTGATCCGGCCATGGAGCCCCGTCTCCTCGAACAGCTCCCGCAGAGCCGCCTGGGCGGGCGTCTCGCCCCCGTCTATGTAGCCGCCACTCAGGCTGTAGCGATCGGAGATCCTGTCCTGGACCAGCAACAGATCCTGCTGGTGGCGGATCACGCAGGCGGCCGCACCTGGGGGCGCCTCGGCGGCGAACAGGGAGGATGACAGGGAGCCGAGCAGCAGAAGCAGTAAGAGAGCGAGTCTGGGCATGATGGTGCCACTAAGGGAATAGATGGGGACAAGGGTCACAGAAATCAGATACTTGGGCAATGACTTCCGGTAGATGGCCGGTGCAGGCCGGGAGTGTCTCGGCCCAATCTGGGGCGCAAGGATTGCCGTCGGCCCGGGCAGTCCCTAGTATTGGCGGCTATTGTTCTTCTCATTCAACACATCTTGGGGCCTTTCATGCGACAGTTCGGTTTCTTCCTGGGGATTGCCATCGGCGTCATCCTGATACTGTTTGGCAGCATCGTCATCTTCCAGGCCTTGCCTGCCGCACTGGACGTGCTGGAGATGCCGAGCCGCATTCCGTTCGTGCGCGAGGTCTACACCTGGCTGATGACCAGTGCCAATGGCCTCACCAGCCAGCTGGAGCAGAACTTCCTGGAAGCCTTCCAGACAGTGCTCAAGCTGATCCTGCTCATCACCTTCATGTGGGTCTGCGTCAAGCTGGTCAACATGGGGGTGCTGATCATCCGGGCCGGCGTCGACCTCATCCGCACCGCCATCGAGCACAGCGAAGACAAGGTGGCCAAGCCCACCGAGCAGGACCGCCACCTGTAAGGCTCCCCTGCCCATTCGCAGATAAACGACAGGCCATCCTCGGATGGCCTGTTTGCATGGTGCACGGGTTCGCCCTCTTACACGACTTAGTTGAGCAGCTTCTCCAGCTCGGCCTCGGCATCCGCCCTGGCCTGATCGCTCTGCTTCATCTGGGTTTCCACCTTGTCGGCCTGCACCTGCACAGTGCCGGTCGCCCCGCTGACCACCTTGTTCAGCTGTTGCTGCGCGGCCTGCCTGGCGGTGTCGCCGACGACCTTGTCTGCCTGTTGCTGCGCACTGGCTGCGGCCTGCTTGGCGGTATCGTTGACCGCCTGCTGGGCGGAGCGGCTCACGGCCTGGTTGGTTTGCCGCAAGATATCGGTGGCATCGCTCACCGTCTGGGTGGCCGAGTCGCTGACAGCCTTGCTGGCCTGCTGCTGCGCCTGGGCAGTGGCACTGCCGACCGCCTGTTTGGCCGAGTCGCTCACCGCCTTGCTGGCCTGCTGCTGCGCCTGGGCAGTGACGCTGCCGACCGCCTGTTTGGCGGAGTCGCTCACTGCCTTGCTGGCCTGCTGCTGCGCCGAGGCAGTGGCACTGCCGACCGCCTGTTTGGCCGAGTCGCTGACAGCCTTGCTGGCTTGCTGCTGCGCCGAGGCGGTGGCACTGCCGACCGCCTGCTTGGCGGAGTCGCTCACCGCTTTGCTGGCCTGTTGCTGCGCCGAGGTGGTGACGCTGCCGACCGCCTGTTTGGCGGAGTCGCTGACAGCCTTGCTGGCCTGCTGCTGCGCCGAGGTGGTGACGCTGCCGACAGCCTTGCTGGCCTGCTGCTGCGCCTGGGCAGTGGCACTGCCGATCATCTGGCTGGTCGAGTCGGTCAGGGCCTGAGTCGCGCTCTGTTGCAGGTTGCCCATCACATTGCCAAGCAGGGAACCGCTTGTTCCCGTCATCACCTTGCCGGCGTCGGTGAGGGCGGTGGCGGTCGGGTTGCCGGCCTGCCACTCCTGCATGGCGCTCGGCCAGATCGGGGTCGCCGCCGTCAGGTTCTCGCCAAACACCTGGGTGGCGCCGTCGCCCTTCTGCAACATGACGGAGAGCTGGTTGGTGTCGGCGTTCCACACCATGCCGGCCTGTTTGGCCACATCCGGCACTGGGGCGTAGCGGGAGACCACGTAAAACAGCGGCCCCTCCTGCTGCAACTCGTTGGCCGTCTTGAGCAACTGCATGGTGCTGTCGTAGTTGGGCCCCAGCATGGCGGTCATCCTGTCCTTGATCAGCGGTTGTTCGAACAGGTTGGCCTCGTTCGGATCGAAACCGACCAGGGGTTTGAGCAGGGCCCACATCAGCTGGCTGGTGGGGCTCATCATCAGCAAGGGGGCCACGCAGGCGGACAACATCAGGCTCAGGCAGGCGGCCTTGAGCAACGGCATGATACGCATCGACAACATATCCAAGTAATTATTTGATTAATAAGGTTATATACTGTCTTTTCCCGACAGCATGACCCGAACTGGCCCGGCCCTTCACCCATGGGGATCGGCGGGCGCTGGCAGGCTATCATATTGCTTCCGGAATGCCAGATGAGCCGACACTTATTGGTCAAGTCGGCGACGCTGGTGGTCGCTTTAGGGGATCACTCTCTCGTTGTCACAGGTGTCACTCATGATCCGAACCGCGTTTTGTCTGTTTGCCCTCGGCGGGCTCCTCCCTGCCCAGGCGGCCCCGGCGTCGAACACCCTCAGCCACTCGGTGGGCACGGATCTGGTGTTGCCCCTGGGCTCGCTGCCCGAGCGGGTCTGCTGGTATCAGGATCAGAAATATTCCCTCGGATCTCGCATCCAGCAGGGGGATCTCTGGCTGGAGTGCGGCCCGCAAAACGACCAGGAGAGCAACGGGCCCCTGGCCTGGCGCGAACCCGCCAGCTACGAGCCCGTCGACGAAGGGGCGGCCAACAGGGAGACGATCAGGGTGGGTCAGTGAGCCTTTTCTTGATCCAGCTACAGACACGGGCGTGATCCCTGTCGCATAATGCAGCTCCTTTCTTCTCTTGGCTGGAACCTAAGAAATGGCTCGTCGCTCTTCCAATGCACAACGTCGTCGCAGTAGCTGGTGGTACAAACGCTTGTTGGCAAGGGAGCGGGAAGAGCGCGAAGCGCGTTCCGTCCGGGATTGATACCGCATTGAAAAACGGAGCCTCGGGCTCCGTTTTAATTCATCACCACAGGTTCATTACCGCAGGCAGGTTGATTACCACAGGTGGATAATGGTGCCGCTCTGCCAATGCACAACGTCGTTGCCGTCGTAAGCTGGTGGTACAAACCCTTGTTGGCAAGGGAGCGGGAAGCGCGCGAGGGCGCTGCGTCCGGGATGGATACCGCATTGAAAAACGGAGCCTCGGGCTCCGTTTTTATTCATCACCACAGGTTCATTACCGCCGGCAGGTTGATTACCGCAGGTGGATAATGGCGTCGCTCTGCCAAGGCACAAGGTCGTTGCCGTCGTGAGCTGGTGGTACAAACCCTTGTTGGCAAGGGAGCGGGAAGAGCGCGAGGGCGCTGCGTCCGGGATGGATACCGCATTGAAAAACGGAGCCTTGGGCTCCGTTTTTGCATTTATCACCGTCAGCATCACGATAACGGGGGCCATCAGGCCCCCGCTTTGCGTTTGCAGATGTTGCCTGCCTGCGGCTTAGCGCTGCAAGGCGGCCAGTGCCAGCTCGACCCGCTTGGCGTACTCGGGGTCGGCCTGCTCGAAGTGCTTGAGCTGGGCCGCGACTATGGCGTCATCCTCCACATTGATAAGGGAACGCGCCAGGTTGGCGGCCAGGCGCGCGCGCTGCCCCTCGTCCATCAGGCGGAACAGATCCCCCGGCTGGCTGTAGTAGTCGCTGTCATGGTCACGGAAGTCGTAGTGCAGGGCGGCCCCCTCCAGACTCAGCGCCGGCTCGTGCTGCTCGCTCGGTTGCTGGGTACCGAAGCGGTTCGGCTGGTAGTTGGGGCTGGCGCCGCCATTGCTGTCGCTGCGCATGGCGCCGTCGCGGTGGGCGCCGTGGTGGAAGGGGCAGCGCGGGGCGTTGACCGGCAGCAGGCCGTGGTTGACGCCGAGGCGATAGCGCTGGGTGTCGCCGTAGGAGAAGAGCCGCCCCTGCAGCATGCGATCCGGCGAGAAGCCGATGCCGGGCACCACGTTGGCCGGGGTGAAGGCGGCCTGCTCCACGTGGGCGAAGTAGTTGTCCGGATTCTGGTTGAGCTCAAGCACGCCGACCGGGATCAGCGGGTAGTCGCTGTGCGGCCACACCTTGGTGAGGTCGAACGGGTGGATCCTGTAGGTCTGGGCCTCGGCCTCCGGCATCACCTGCACATAGACCTTCCAGCGCGGGAAGTCTCCCCGCTCTATGGCGTTGTAGAGATCCGCCTGGCTGGTCTCTCTGTCCTGACCGACGGCATTGGCCGCCTCCTCATCTGTGTAGAAGCTGTGGCCCTGCTCTGTCTTGAAGTGGAACTTGACCCAGAAGCGCTCGTTGGCCGAGTTGATGAAGCTGAAGGTGTGGCTGCCGTAGCCGTTCATCTCCCGCAGGCTCCTGGGGATGCCGCGATCGCTGAACAGTATGGTGACCTGATGCAGGGATTCCGGATGGCGTGACCAGAAGTCCCAGGCGGCGGTGGCGCTGCGCAGGTTGGTGCGCGGATCCCGCTTCTGGGTGTGGATGAAGTCGGGGAATTTCAGGGGATCCCGGATGAAGAAGACGGGGGTGTTGTTGCCCACCAGATCCCAGTTGCCCTGCTCGGTGTAGAACTTGAGGGCGAAGCCGCGCACGTCGCGCTCGGCGTCGGCGGCCCCCTTCTCACCGGCCACGGTGGAGAAGCGCAGGAAGACCGGGGTCTGCTTGCCGATGGCGTTGAACAGGTCGGCCTTGGTGAATTGGCTGATGTCGTGGGTGACGGTGAAGGTGCCGTAGGCGCCCGAACCCTTGGCGTGAACCACCCGCTCGGGAATGCGCTCGCGGTCGAAGTGGGCGAGTTTCTCCATCAACCAGATGTCTTGCATCAGCACGGGGCCGCGGGGGCCGGCGGTGAGGCTGTTGTTGTTGTCGACGACGGGGGCACCGTTGGCGCTGTGCAGGGTCTTGTCAGTCATGGGGCATCTCCTTGTGATGAGCCGCCAGACTAGGGGAAGGGCGCGCCCGGCTCCAATGGAGTGTGCCTAACCCTTTGATTGGTTTCGCTGATGGGGGGTGGAAACGAACGCCAGCCTTGCGGCAAGATGGGACTCAGCCAATCAGGAGGTCTCATGTCCATCACCATTCGCCGCGCCGGGCCGGAAGATGCCGCCCCCCTGCGCGATCTCTACGCCATGCCCAAAGCCCAGGCCGGTACCCTGCAACTGCCCTTTCCCTCCCAGCAGCAGTGGGAGCAGAAGCTTGAACCGCGCGACGGAGTCTACAGCCTGTTGGCCGAATCCGATGGTCTGGTGGTGGGTAACCTGACCCTGTGGCAGGAGCCCAACCCGCGTCGGCGCCACGTGGCGAGCCTCGGCATGGCGGTGCGTGATGACTGGGCCGGGCGCGGCGTGGGCTCGGACTTGATGGCGGCCGCGCTGGATCTGGCGGACAACTGGCTCGGGCTGACTCGCCTCGAGCTCACCGTCTGGAGTGACAATGAGGCGGCGCAGGCGCTCTACCGCAAGTTCGGGTTCGTGCAGGAAGGTGTCGCCCGGGATTACGGCCTGCGCCACGGCGTGCTGGTGGACACCCTCTATATGGCGAGAGTGCGCTCATGATCGACTATCGCGAGCGCCTGACTCCCGTGCTGCGGGCACTGGAGCAGGAGCCGGATCTCTCCATCGAGGAGCTGGCGAGCCGCGCCTGTCTCTCCCTCTATCACTTCCACCGGGTGTTTACCGCCGTGGTGGGGGAGTCCCCCGGCGAGATGTGCCGCCGGCTGCGGATGCAGCGGGCAGCCTGGCAGCTCTGCTATACCGATGCCAGCGTCACCGCCATCGCCCTGGGGGCGGGGCTCGCCAGCTCCCAGGCCTTTGCCAAGGCGTTTCGCCGTCACTATGGCTGCACCCCGGGGGAGTTTCGCCGCGACAAGGGCAAGAACGGACACCTGGATCGCAAGGAAGGACACGCATGGCAAGGGGTACTCCCTTATGCTGAAGACCACTCATCAGCAAGGAGCAACACCATGAACACCGTCGAGATGGACGCCCGCACCCTGGCCTATATTCGCGTGACCGGTCCCTATGGCGAGGGGTATGACGCCGTCTGCAACCGCCTTCACCAGTGGGCCGCGCCCCGAGGCCTGGAAGGGGGAGAGTGGATCTTCATCTACCACGACAACCCCGAGGTGACGCCGCCTGCCCAGTGCCGTACCGACATCGGCATCACAGTGCCGGTGGGCACCCTGGGGACGGGGGAGGTGGAGATCCAGCTCATCCCCGCCGGGCGTTACGCCCAGTCACGCTACCTCATCACGGATCGCAACCAGTACGGGCCGCGCTGGCAGGAGCACATAGGCGACATAGTCTCCGCCGGGCTGGCGTTCGGCGACGGCCCCTGCTTCGAGCTCTATCACAGCGTGAGCAATGACCCCCTGCGCGACGACGTGAGCTTCTGCTCCAGCGTGCGCTAGGCAGACGGCAATAAAACGAGGCGCCCCTGGGCGCCTCGTTTTATTGGGGGGATGGCGCCATGCCTGCATCAGGGTGCAGCCCACCAAGGTTCGCTCGTTCAGGGTTGGCTGGGCACCTTGTCCCGGCGGGACTTCCACCACCAGCGCAAGCGGATCTGGGAGATCAGCATGCCCGCCAGCATCGGGGTGCAGCCCACCAAGGTTCGCTCGTTCAGGGTTGGCTGGGTACCTTGTCCCGGCGGGACTTCCACCACCAGCGCAAGCGGATCTGAGAGATCAGCATGCCCGCCAGCATCAGGGCGCAGCCTACGATGGCTCGCTCGTCCAGATGTTCCCCCAGCAGCAGCACACCGCCGATAGCGGCGAATACCGTCTCCAGGCTCAAGATGATGGCGGCGTGGGCCGGATGGGCACCGCGCTGGCCGACCACCTGCAGGGTGTAGCCTATACCGACCGACACCAGCCCCGCGTAGAGCAGGGCCTGCCAGCCCGCCACGGCGCCGCCGAGGGTCGGGGTCTCGATGACAAAGGCAGTACCAAGACTGAGCAGGCCGCACACCACGAACTGCACCCCGGCAAGGCGGATGGGGGCGACCCGGTTCGAGTAGTGATCCAGCACCAGCAGGTGCACGGCCCAGAACAGGGCACCGATCACCTGCAGCAGATCACCGTAGCCTATGGTGAACTCCTCGGTGACGCTGAGGTAATAGAGGCCAGCCATGGCGATGAGGGCGCCAATCCAGGTGTTGGCCCCCGTCTTGTGGCGCAGGACCAGGCCGATGACGGGCACCAGTATGATGTAGAGACCCGTGATGAAGCCCGCCTTGGCGGCCGTGGTGTAGAGCAGCCCCACCTGCTGCAGGGAGGCGGCGCTGAACAGCACGCCCCCGGCTATCAGGCCCCCGACCAGCAGCAGGCGGCGATCGCCCGATGATGATCCGGATTGCGGTCTGGGCTGGCGCGACTTGAGCCACCACAAGAGCGGCAGCAGGGAGGCGGCCCCGAGCAGGAAGCGCAGGCCGTTGAAGGTGAAAGGCCCCATGTGATCCATCCCCAGGCGCTGGGCGACGAAGCCCAGCCCCCAGATGGCGGCGGCCATCAATAACATCATGTTTGAACGCATACGGATTCATCCCTGAGAGAGCAGTGACAGAGGCACTCGGGCCCCTCTCAGTACGATACCCGTCAGCGGGGGGCTTTGTCGCCGGTGATTTGCAATCAGATGGGCGCCAGCCCGAGGCGGCTACCAGCCGCCAGCCAGCCTGGCGAGCAGGGGCAGCAGGGCGAGCAGCAGCAGGTTGCCCCGAAGGATCCAGATCACCCAGAACTGCTGCTGGATGGAGACAATGGGGGCGCGCCCCTGACGCAGGGAGCGGCGCCAGTGATGGAACAGCCGGCTGGGGTAGCCGAAGCTGAGGGCCATGGCGAAGAACAGCAGCAGCTTGGTGCGATAGCCGGGATTGGCCAGCAGGGCCGAAGGTTGCAGCGGATGAGCGAGCACCATGAGCACGCCAGTGATGAAGATGAACAGCAGCGCCAGCGCCGCCAGGCTGTCTGCCAGCAGCAGCTTGCGCACCTGCTCGATGGACATGCCGCGCCGAAACAGAAAGTACACCGAGGTGATGGCGCCGGTCAGGGTGATCACGGCGCAATAATGGAGCGCGGTCAGCAGTTCCGGGTTCAACATCCGAGCCTGTTCCTTCTCGTTGGCCACATGGCAAGCTTCTCTTTGGACGCCATAGAGCGGGGCTGATATTCTGACACTACACGACGTCGGGGGATAGCAGGAGGCAGGGTTGGATAAACGAGCAGTCTCCAAAAAGACCTGGTCCCTGGTTGCCAGGATGCGTCTGGGCCTGTTGCTGTTGTTCATTCCCGTGCTGATGCTGGGCGCCATCTACTACCTGCACATGGAGCGCAGCCTGCAACGAGAGTTGCAACACCGTCTGCTCGCCACCAACCACCAGTTGCGTCACGTCTTCATCGAACCCTACCTGCACGAAATGGAACGCCAGTTCACCCTCATCTACGACCAGGTGAAGGTGGACGACATCAGCGGCCCCCGCCTGCACAATGCCGAGAGCTATCTCAAGGAGTGGCGCCTCTACAAGGGGGTCATGGCGGATCTCATCTACATCTATGTCGGCACCGCCGAGCGCCAGATGCTTATCTACCCCGAGTGGCAGGCGGATACGGGCTTCGATCCCAGGACGCGTCCCTGGTATCAGCTGGCCAGCCAGCATGTGGGCAAGATGGTCTGGACCGAGCCCTATTACGACTACACCAACGGCAACCTGGTGATCGCGCTCGCACGGGCGCTCACCGACCAGGAGGGCAGGGTGCGCGGGGTGTTCGCGGTCGATGCCATCTTGGCGCCCTTCTCCGCCCAGCTGAACCGGCAGTGGAACAGCGGTTACCAGATGATCGTCAACCAGTCCGGCAAGGTGCTGGCCCATCCCGATCCTTCCCGGCTGCTCAAGCCCATGACGCACCCGAGCTGGCTCTCCCGCTTCAGCGCTGAGGACGGCATCTTCCTGGACTCGGACTCCCGGCAGTTTGTGGCCTACAGCCGCCTGCCCGATCGCAACTGGGTGCTGATCAGCGTGCTGCCGGCGTCGAGCATTCAGGTCGTGGTGGCGAGCGCCTCCCTCAACGTGCTCGGGGTGGTGGTGCTGGCCTGCATGCTCTATGCGCTGCTGGCCCTGGTCTGGTCCCGTTATTTCAGGCGGATGCTGGACGAGATCTCCACCATGATCCGCGCCAGCAGGATGCCACCCGATGGGGTGCCCCATGGGGGCATGCACGAGCTCAGGCACGTCTATGCCGAGCTGGCGGAGGTGAGCAAGGATTACCACGAGGCGCGCCAGCAGGCGAATCTGGACAAGTTGACCGGCCTCTACAATCGCCGCTTCTTCGACGAACGAGTCAATCGTCTGCTGTTCGAGCATCAGCCGTTCTGCCTGGCCATGGTGGATCTGGACGATTTCAAGCGGGTCAACGACACCTTCGGCCATCAGACCGGAGACGTGGTGCTCAAGCGGGTGGCCAAGCTGGGCAACCAGCTGCTGGAGGATCACGGCTGGGTCTGCCGTTACGGCGGCGAGGAGCTGGTGGTGCTGTTCGCCAACCCCGACATCCACTTCTGCCAGATGCTGCTGGAGCAGTACAGGATAGGGGTCGCGTCCCTGGACTGGCGTGAACCCGGCCTCGGGATCACCTTCAGCGGCGGCCTGGTGGCGAGCGCCCCCGGTCTGGATGCCAAGGGGCTGCTCGATATCGTCGATGCCGAGGTGTATCGCGCCAAGCGAGATGGCAAGAACCGCATCTATCTGGGGGGAGGTGCCCCCTTGGCGCAGCAGGAAGTGCCGCCGGAAGACGATGGGATACTGAGCAAGGAAGAGGCCTGAGGGCCTCTTCTTCATTCAGCGGCTCAAGGGAGCAACTGCCACGCCCACAGGGGCCAGCCCAGCTCCGAGGCGCACTGGCGCAGGGCAGGGGCCGAATTGACCGCATGGGGATGGGTCACCGCCCGCAGCATGGGGAGATCGTTGTGGGAGTCGCTGTAACCAAAGCTACCCTGCCAGATCTGCTCCCGCCCGGCAAAGAGCTGGTTGATGCGGGCCACCTTGCCCTCGCGAAAACTCAGGGTGCCGCGGGTCTGGCCGGTCAGCCTTCCCTCCTCCTCGTCGAGCAGGATGGCGACGCAGTGATCCATTCCCAGCATCTTTGCCATGGGGGCCACCAGGTGCTCGCCGGAGGCGGAGATGAGCACCAGCTCGTCGCCGCGCTGGCGGTGCCACTCGATGCGGGCCAGCCCCTCGGGGTAGAGGCGCTCGCGCAGCACCTGCTCGGCAAAGCGGGTGCAGAGGGAGTCGAGCCACTGGCGCGTCTTGCCCGCCAGGGGTTGCAGGGTGAAGGCCATGTACTGGTGCATGTCCATCTTGCCCTGATGGTAGAGGGACATCATGGCCTGCTCCTCGGCCACCATGCCCGCCGGGGCCAGCTCCTCGGCCACCATGTACTCCAGCCAGAGGCTGGCGGAATCCCCGGCTATCAGGGTCTCGTCCAGATCAAACAGTGCCAGTGCCATGGGCGCTCCTCGCAGTGAAAATGGAAATGAAATGCGGCCTCATGCTACCTCACAGAGCTGATCCCGGGCCACCGCCAGGGTCACGGCGCTCCCCACGGCCAGCAGATCGCCGGCACAGCGGTTGAGGCAATCCACCGTCAACAGCCCCGCCTCGCACTCCACCTGATAACGGATGACGTTGCCGAGCAGCTGTTGCTGGCGAATGATGCCGGGCAGGCTGGGTTCGCTGCTGCTCGCCCCGGCGGGCAACAGGGTGATGGACTCCGGCCGCAGCGCCAGCTTGCCCTGAAAACGGGGGCCGAACAGGGACTTGCCCTGCTCGGCGCCGAGCAGGTTGTAGTTGCCGATAAAGCCCGCCACAAACTCGCTGGCGGGGCGGGTGTAGATCTGCTCCGGCGTGCCGCTCTGCACGATGGCTCCCTTGTTCATCAGGAAGATCCTGTCCGACAGGGTGAGCGCCTCCTCCTGATCGTGGGTGACGAAGATGGTGGTGAGCTCGAGGCGCTGCTGGATCTCGCGGATCTGCTGGCGCAGGCTGCGGCGGATGCGGGCATCCAGCGCCGAGAGCGGCTCATCCAGCAGCAGGATCCGCGGCTGCACCACCAGGGCGCGCGCCAGCGCCACCCGCTGGCGCTGGCCGCCGGAGAGCTCGGCCGGATAGCGGCGCTCGAAGCCGGTCAGCTCCACCAGCGCCAGCGCCTCTTTCACGCTGGCCGAGAGCTCGCGCCCCGGCTGGGGCTTCATCTTGAGGCCGAAGGCGACGTTGTCCCACACCGTCATGTTGGGGAAGAGCGCATAGCTCTGGAACACCATGCCGATGCCCCGCTTCTGGGGCGCCTGCCAGGTGATGTCTTCCCCGGCCACCCGCACCTGACCGCCATCCACCGGGGTGAGCCCGGCCAGCGCCCGCAGCAGGGTGGACTTGCCGCAGCCGGAGGGGCCGAGCAGGGTCACCAGCTCCCCCTTGCGGATGCCGAATTCGATCCCCTCGAACACCGGAGTATCGCCGTAGGATTTGTGCAACTGATTGACTTCTAAATGAAACATCTTGGATCACCGATGAAATCTGTTGGCCGCCCAGGTGAGCAGCAGGGTCAGCAGGAAGTAGCTCATCACCAGGGCGCTGGTGAAGTGGCCCGAGGTGGACCTCATGTTGTAGAGGTAGACCTGCAGGGTCTCGTAGCGGGTGCCCACCAGCATGTTGGCGAACACGAATTCGCCGAGCAGGAAGGAGAGGGAGAGAAACAGCGCCGCCAAGAGCCCCTTGCGCAGGCAGGGAATCACCACCAGCAGGAAGGCGCGCCGACTACTTGCCCCCAGCAGGTGGGCGGCATCCATCAGATCCTTCAGCGGTACCCCTTGCAGACTGTTGGCCAGCGCCCGGTACATGAAGGGCAACACCACTGTGAACCAGGTGCCGATCAGGATCCACGGGGTGCCGATGATGGGCAGGACGCCGTCGGCGTAGATCTGCAGCAAGCCCACAGAGGAGACCACGGGCGGCACCGCGAAGGGGAGCAGGATCAACAGGTTCATCCAGGGATCCAGTTTGGGGAAGTAGTAGGCCACCACCAGCACGGTCGGCACCAGCACCAGCGTGCCCAGCAGCAGGGTGGCGAGGCAGACCAGCAGGCTGCGGCCAAAGGCTGCGAGAAAGCGCGGATCGCCCCAGAGTTTGAGATACCAGTCGAGGGTGAAGCCGTCCGGCAGCAGGGTCGCCCCCCAGCGGGTGGAGATGGAGTAGAGAAAGGTGGCCAGCAGCGGCAGCAGCAGGGTGGCGACCAGCGCCCCCAGCACCCAGCGCGGCCAGCGCGGCGTCAAATCATGCATGGGATTGCCCCTTGTTCACATAGCTCTTTTTCAGCAACCACTGGTTGGCGGCTGTCACCACCCCCAGCAGCACCATCAGGATCACCGCCAGCGCCGCCGCCATATTGGGCTCGAGGAAGATATCGCCGGAGACCAGGCTCGCCACCCGGATGGTCACCAGGTTGAAGTTGCCGGTGGTGAGGGCATAGGCAGAGGCATAGGCCCCCACCGCGTTGGCAAACAGGATGATCAGGGTGCCGAGCAGCGCAGGAGTGAGCACCGGCAGCGCCACGTGCCACACATACTGCCCTTTGCTCGCCCCGAGCAGGGCGGCGGCCTGGGGCCACTCATCCTGCAGCGCATCGAACGCCGGATAGAGCAGCAGCAGGGCGAGCGGGATCTGGAAGTAGGTGTAGATGAGGATGAGGCCGGTGCCCGAGTAGAGGTTGAAGCCGTCGATGAGGCCCCAGGATTTCAGCAGCAGGGTCACGGCGCCATTGATGCCAAGAATGATGATAAAGGCGAACGCCAGCGGCACCCCGCTGAAGTTGCCGGTCATGGTGACGAAGGCCAGCAGCAGCCGTTTCACCCGCTCTCCGCTGTGGCGCAGCGCGGCCGCCCCGAGCGTGCCGATGGCGAGCCCCGCCAGGCTGGCGATGCCGGCGATGCGCAGCGAGTTGCCGAAGGATTGCAGATAGAAGGGGGAGCTCAAAATCTCCCGGTAGTGGTCGAGACCCCAGCCATCGGGGGTCTGGACGCTGCCCACCAGCACCCACACCATGGGGGCGAGCTGGAACAGGATCATCAAGAGGACAAAGGGCAGCAGCACCAGGGCCGGCAGCCAGTGGCGGCGCACCCGGCGTGGCTTCATCTGTTGATCCGCGAGGATCTCGGTGGTGGCAGGCATCATCAGTGCACCTCGCGCATAAAGGCCGCCTTGAGCAGCGGGGGGGCTGCCGGCTTGTCGTGGGGAACTCCCAGCAGATCCGCCATCAGGGCGCAGAGCTGGGTCTGGGCGATCGCCACCCCATCCGGCCAGCGCTCGACGAAGGCATCGCCAAACAGCCAGAGCGGCACGGTGCGCTCCTGGGCCAGGGTGCCGCCATGGCTGAGATCGTTGTTCATGCCGTGATCCGAGGTGATCACCACCTGATACCCCTCTGCCAGCCACTGGGGCAGCAGATCGGCCAGCAGGCTGTCCATCCGGCGCGCCTGATTGCGGTACTGACGGGAGTCGAGGCCGAACCTGTGGCCCGCGTCATCCACCCCCATCGGGTGGATCAACAGAAAATCGGGGTCGTACTGGCTGCGCAGCCACTCGCCATCCATCAGCAGATGGCTGTCGGGGTAGGCGTCATCCCAGTAGAAGCAGCCGTGCTGAATGGGCAGCTGCTCGTCGTGAGTAAAGCGATCCCGGGCCGCCAGCCAGGGGCTCTGGTTATAAAGCTCGCTCACCCAGTAATAGGCCGCCGCTGCGGTGCGTTTGCCTGCGGCACGGGCCAGATGGAAGATGGATTCATGCTGGCTCAGGCGACTCACCCCGTTGTGAGTGATGCCGCTCGCCACCGGCGGCACGCCGGTCAGGATGCACTCGTAGAGGGGTCGGGAGAGAGAGGGCAGGGCAGAATTCAGGGTCGTATGCAGGCCGCGCCCCGCCTCCACCATGCCGAAAAGGTAGCCCATGCAATGGGCTACCTCGGCAGAGAGGCCATCCACAAGTACCACTATCACCTTGTGTTGCACTGGCCGCTCCTTACTGCATGTTGATCATGACGGTTTCCTGCCACTGGCGCGGCAGGGCCTTGGAGCTCTGCTCCCAGGCGGCGTGATCCTGCACCGGCTTGGCGTTGGCGTACTGCTCGGCCGGCAGCAGCTTGGCCTTGACGTCATCCGGCAGGGTCACATTGCTGCGGATGGGGCGGGCGTAACCACGGGCCAGGTTGATTTGACCGGCATCGGAGAGGATGTATTCCCGCGCCAGCTTGGCGGCGTTGGGGTTCTTGGCCCACTTGTTGATGATGGTGGTGTAGCCGGCGATGACGGAGCCGTCGCTCGGGATCACCACGTCAAACTTCTTGGGGTCGATCTGGTCGCGGTAGTTCAGGGCGTTGAAGTCCCACAGCACACCCACTTCCACTTCGCCCTTCTCGATATTGGCGATGGTCGGATCGTTCAGGGAGAGGCGACCCTGCTTGGCCAGCTGGCCGAACAGCTCCAGCGCAGGCTTGAGGTTCTTCTCGCTGCCGCCGGTGGCATAGGCCGCCGCCAGCACGCCGTTGTTGGCCTGGGAGGCCACGCCCACGTCACCCAGGGTCACCTTGTAGTCGCCACCCAGCAGGGACTGCCAGCTGGTGGGGGCCGCCTTGACCAGATCCTTGTTGATCAGGAAGGCGATGGTGCCGGTATAGGCCAGCATCCAGTGACCGTCCGCATCCTTGGCCCAGTTGGGAATATCGGCCCAGGTGGAGGGTTTGTAGGGCTGGGTGACCCCCTGCTTGACCGCCACCGGACCGAAGGCGCCGCCCACGTCGCCGATGTCGGCGGTGGCGTTGGCCTTCTCGGCGGCAAACTTGGCGATCTCCTGCGCCGAGCTCATGTCGGTATCCTGATGCTTGATGCCGTAGATGCTGCCGAGCTGCTGCCAGGTATCCTTCCAGTTGGCCCAGCTGTCGGGCATGCCGATGCTGTGGAGCTGTCCTTCGCCGCGAGCGGCCTTTTCGAGATCCGCGATATTCTCGGCGGCAAACAGTGGCTGACTGATGGCCACCAGGGCCAGTGCACTTGCGATCACGCTTTTCATCATCCCATCCCTCTGGACTAGGTCAGTTAAGGTTCGAGAGGGATGCTAGAGGGGAAATATGACGGTGGCGGGGCGCTTTGATGGCGTTTTCGTGACAATCGCCCTGTCATGGCGCTGTCATCAGGGGCGGTTACAACTCGGGGTCGACAGCCGCTGGTCTACTCCAGGGGGCGCACACCGGAATGACCGACAGGGATGTGACAGTGACAGAGCGATTGAGTGAACAGGGGCTGACCGATGGCCGCAACCCCTCCAAGTGCGAACAGATTTGCCGGACCCTGCGCCGCTATATCGGCAGCGGCCAGCTGGGGGCCGGGCAGCAACTGCCCGCCGAACGGGCCCTGAGCGAGCGCTTTGCCACCACCCGCATCACCATCAAGGAGGCGCTCTCCAGCCTGGAGGCGGATGGCCTCATCTACCGGGCCGAGCGGCGCGGCTGGTTCGTGGCGCCGCCAAGACTCACCTATGACCCCGCCATCCACACCCACTTTCACCAGTGGATCGGCGAGCAGCAGCGCACCGCCGAAACCCGGGTGCTGGCCCACGGCAGTGCGCTTGCCAGCAGCGAACTGTGCAGCCGGATGGGGCTGGAACCCTTCACCCCGCTCTACGAGATCCGCCGCCTGCGCCTTATCGACGGCCGCCCTGTGCTCCACGTCAGCCATCACCTGCTGGCGAGCCGCTTTCCCGATATCGCCAGCGCGCTGCTGGCCAGCTCCCTTACCGAGCTCTATCAGCAGCGCTATGGCATAGACCAGGGTGGGGCGAGTCTCGAGATCACCCCCTCGGCGGCCCGGGGAGAGATAGCCCGCGCCCTCAATCTGGCCCAGGGGAGCGCCGTGCTGCGGCTGGTGCGGGTTAACTATGACGAGCGGGGCGGTCTGGTGGATTGCGACATCGAACACTGGCGGCCGGATGCCATCCGCATCTGCCTCGATACGCGAGCATTGCAGCCGCTCGCTGGCAAGCTGCAACAAACCCGGCTCGCCGATTAGGGACTATCCAGAGCACTGTCGGGCACAGTGGCGATCCGCATCTGTCTGGATACGCGGGCGCTGCAGCAGGACTTGGGCAGATCGCAGAAGGTTCAGCAGCCCGCAGATTAAGGGGCGCTGCATCCGGAGGCGGCAAGAGGGTCTGAATGGCCGATGTCAGGCTAACGGCCGAGCCAGCGAAAACGGACGGATCCCGCAGGATCCGCCGGGATCAGTTGTCGATATTGGGGATAAGGTCGTCGAAGCTCTGGTAGCCGCAGTCCGCCAGTTGCAGCGACATGGTGTAGGTCTTGCTGCCCTCCCGCTGGCCTATGGCGGGGCGGTTGAGCTTGAGCTCCTGATGCCAGTACTCCTTCATGCGATCGATCAGAGCCATGGCCTCGCTCTCGTCCAGGTGGAGCTGGCACAGCGCCATATAGTTGTTCGACTTGTGCATGTTCTCCACCAGATAGTCCCCCAGCACCGACATGGCCTGGCGTGCCTGCTGGCGGGCGAAGCGGCTGTGCTGCTCGAAGCTGATCCGCTCGCTGATGAGGAAGTGGTAGCTGTTGTCGATGCCGAGCTGCAAGATGCCGAGCTTCTCCAGCTTGCGCAGATAGAGGTAGCAGGAGGCGTCGGTCAGGCCGTATTCCCGCTTGAGATCGATCAACGTCTTGTCGCGCCAGAAGATGTTGGCGAGGAAGGCGTAGAGCCCCGGCTCCTTGTGAAACGCCTCGTCCTGCTCCTGGGTGAAGACGGCGCGGCGGCTCTGGGCGTCCTGGGTGCGATCCAGCAGCTCCTCGAACGAGAGTCCCACCAGATGACAGATCTCCAGCAGGGTATCGAACGGCAGGGAGGGCTTGTTCATCATCCGCTTCACGGTGGCGATGGAGACCCCCATGGCTTCCGCCAGGGTCTGATAGCGGATCCCCTTGTCGGTCAGGGTCTTCTTCAGGGTGTCGAGAATGTGGTTGGCCAGGGTCTGGCTGTAGGTCATGCAACTATTCCTTTATCTGCATTTTTAGTCGTGCCAGAAAGTGAGTCATTTATCTGTATCGGGCTCAATTTTTGACACCTAGAAAAACCAGAGGAGAGTAATCCGGTGATAACGGCTGAAATGGCCTGACCAGTTGTGGTGCAAGGTGGCAGATAATGACACTCGGTGGTGCATATCCTTCAACCTTCCAACATTTTGCTGGTGATGCATATTACATCGCACATAATCCAACACGAATCGGATTCAATACCTTCCTGGTTGAGAAAACGATTGTTTGCTTCCAATTTAAGGGTTTTTTTAACCGCAAGGTTTTATTCTTTCCTGGCATTGAGCGGAACTCGCAAGAGGTCCGCTTTTTTTCTTTTCTCCGAATTTGAGCCCGCCGTCAAGAAAGGGGCGCATTTTTTGGCACCTCCTGCGCCGCCCTCCCGAGGGCTATTCCCCCTTGCAGGGGAACAGCTTGGGGATCTCCCGCACCAGCCAGCTCTTGGCCTTGCCCATGGTATCGCGCCGCCACGCCAGCACGACCTGCACCTGATGGCGATATTCGGGGCCGATCACCTTGAGGCGGCCCGCCTTGATGTCCTCTTCTATCCAGCTCAGGGGCATGGTGCCGACACCAATGCCCGCCAGCAGGGCATCGCGCTTCTCCCCCATGGTACTGACGGTCAGGCGCGGCTGCTTGTCCAGCAGGCGATAGGTGAGGGCGGGCTTGCGCCGCGCCGTGTCGGCGATGGCGATGGCGCGGTAGCGGCGCAGGGTCTCGTCCGCCAGGGGCTCGGGCTCCAGGTGCAGGGGGTGATCCGGGTGGGCGACGTAGAGCATCACCTCCTCCTGCAAGGGCTGGTGCTTGATGCCGGTCAGGGTGATGTCGGGATTGAGGGAGGAGATGAGCAGGTCGGCGCGGCCATCCTCCAGACACTCCCAGCTGCCCGCCAGCACCTCGGCCCGCAACCGCAGCCGGGTATCCGTCAGCTCGGCCAGCCGCTCCACCAGGGGGTAGAGCGCCTGCAGCGGCACCAGGGCATCGACGGCTATGGTGATGTCGGTCTCCCAGCCCCGGGCCAGGGCCCGGGTCTCTCCCACCAGATGCTCGGCGGCCTCCAGCAGCAGACGACCCTGCTCCAGCAGCATGCGCCCGGCCGGGGTGAATTTGGTTCTGTGGCCGCTGCGATCAAACAGCATGGCGTCCAGCTCGTCTTCCAGCTTCTGTACCGTGTAGCTCAGCGCCGAGGGCACCTTGCCCAGCTCGTCGGCGGCCGCCGCGAAGCTGCCACGGCGGTCTATGGCGTCCAGCACCCGGATCGCCTCCAGGGTCAGCGCCCGCTCCTTGTTCGATTCCTTGGTCATATCTAACCTTCAATTTTTTTGAACATGTTTGCCAGATTATCTCGCTAACAACTTAGGGCAAGTGACTTTAATATTCAATCAACGCTTAGGCAGGAAGGCCAAGCGGCCAAATAAAAGGTAGTTCCAGGCTGAGACATCACACAGAACGATGTCTGCTGTAGGTGAAAGAACAACACACTATTTGAATAACCTCTTGCATGGATGCATTGATTCGGGCCAGACCGGCCTTGGCAATGACATAAAAACCAAGAGAGTGAATGAACATGAAAAACGTAATCAAGATGCTGGCCGTTGCAGGCCTGATGACCGCAGGTTTCGCCCAGGCTGCCGTACCGGCCGACATCAATGCCGCCCCTGGCGTGCTGTTCGTGAACTGGAACGCGACCGCCGCCATGGCTGGCAAGTCCAACCCCATGCTGGAGGTGCGCGATGAGTCTGGCGATCTGCTGGCATCGGTTCACGCCAGCCTGATGGGCACCCAGCAGGTCAAGATCCCGAGCCGCACCCAGGGCAACCTGACGGTCAGCCTGGGCAGCGAGAGCAGCAGCTACCGCATCCCGTTCGGTCTGGGTGACGGTCGCCAGCGCTAATCAACCGTTTCAAGGTATTGGAGGAGCACACCATGATGAAATTGAGAGCCGCAGCAGAACGGGGTCATGCCAACTTCGGCTGGCTGGATGCACGCCACAGCTTCTCGTTCGGTCACTACTATGACCCGGACTGGATGGGGCACTCCGTCCTGCGGGTCATCAACCAGGATCTGGTGTCGCCGGGTGGCGGTTTCGCTACCCACCCTCATGCCAACATGGAGATCCTCACCTGCGTGCTGAGCGGCACCATAGAGCACAGGGACAGCCTCGGCCATGCCGAGCAGATCCCGGCGGGGGATTTCCAGCTGATGAGCGCAGGGTCCGGCATCCGGCACAGCGAGTACAACCCCTCGCAGACCGAGCCCCTCTCCCTGCTGCAGATCTGGATAGAGCCGAACGAAGTGGGCACTACCCCGGGTTATCAGCAGAAGAAGATAGCCACCCAGCCGGGGCTGACGCTGGTCGCGTCACCGGATGGGGAGGATGGATCCTTCAGGATCCGCCAGCAGGCCCGCATCTGGCGACTGCAACTTGCCGCAGGGGAAACCCTCGAATGGGCATTGCAAGGGCGTCATGGTTACCTGCATATGATTTCAGGGGAGCTGACTGGCAACGGTCTGGCTGCCCGACCCGGCGACGGCCTGCTCAGTCGCGATGAGGCGTCCTGGACGCTCACCGCCTCCGAGGGGAGTGAAGCCCTGCTGTTTGACTTGCCCTGATAGATAAATCACGGCGAAAAGAATGAGTTAACAATTAGCTCTTACACTGTTTATTACCAAGATGGGTAATCAAAGGAATCTGACGATGGACAAGATGAAAGATGTTGCACTGCTGGCGGGTCGTATTTTGCTGGCGCTGATGTTCGTGATGGCAGGCTGGGGCAAGATCGGCGGTTACGCCGGTACCCAGGGTTACATGGAAGCCATGGGCGTGCCCGGGTTCATGCTGCCCCTGGTGATCCTGCTGGAGCTGGGTGGCGGTCTTGCCATAGTGCTGGGTCTCTTTACCCGCAGCCTCTCGGTGCTGCTGGCCGGCTTCACCCTGATGGCCGCCTTCATCTTCCACTATCAGCCTGCCGAACAGATGCAGATGCTGATGTTCATGAAGAACCTGTCTGTGGCCGGTGGTTTCCTGGCCCTGGCGGCAGCCGGTCCTGGCGCCTTCAGCCTGGATGCCCGCCTCGGCAAGTGCTGGTAATACCCTGATAGTTCAAGTTTTCCAACGCCTTTTGGCCGGTGCAGCTGCACCGGCTTTTTTATGCCCGCCAGGGGGCGAATGCCGGTACTGTGACGAGGCCCGCCCAGTGACGGCAAGCGCCTTTTGCATCTTATCCCCCGATCCCCGACAATCCCATTTCGTGTGAAGTGACGGAAATGGCTCGCCTTTTCCGGCGCGCACCCCTCTTCATGAAATTGGCGGGAGTCGTCCATGTTTACCCTCTACCACTCCAATCAGCTGGATCTGCTCAAGGAGCTGCTGGTGAGCCGCATCCGGCAGGCGCCCCTCTCTCACCCCTTCGAGCACGAGCAGATCCTGGTGCAGAGTCCCGGCATGGCCCAGTGGCTCAAGCTGGAGCTGGCCAAGGCCTTCGGCATCGCCGCCAATATCGACTTTCCGCTGCCCGCCAGCTTTATCTGGGAGATGTTCACCCAGGTGCTGGCGGACGTGCCGCGCCAGAGTCCCTACAACAAGGGCTCCATGAGCTGGCAGCTGATGACCATCTTGCCCGCCCTGCTCGGCAGGCCCGCCTTCGCGCCGCTGGCCGCCTATCTGGGCGGGGATGAGGAGGATCCTGCCCAGGATCCCGAGCAAGTGCGGCTCTGGCAGCTCTGCCAGAAGGTGGCGGATCTGTTCGACCAGTATCTGGTCTACCGGCCTGACTGGATCGCCCGCTGGGAAGAGGGGGAGGGATTGGGGCTCGAACTGGCCGGGGTGAGCGGTCAGGATTGGCAGCCGGAGCTGTGGCGCGAGCTGGTGGCCCGCACCCTGGCGCTCTCTCCCAGCGGTTACCACAGAGCCAACCTCTACGAGGAGTTTATCCACGAGCTGGAGCGTACCGCCGATCTGCCGGGCAAGCTGCCGCAACGGGTCTTCGTGTTCGGTATCTCGGCGCTGCCGCCGCGCTATGTGGAGGCGCTGCTGGCCCTCGGCAGTCGGCCGGAGGTGGAGGTGCACCTCTTCGTCACCAACCCCTGCCGCTACTACTGGGGGGATCTGCTCGATCGCAAGACCCTGGCGCGGCTGGAGAACAAGCTCAAGCCCGGCACCGACATCGAGACCCTGCAGGGCCCCGCCAATCCGCTACTCGCCTCCATGGGCAAGCTGGGGCGCGACTACCTGCATCAGCTGATGGAGCTGGAGGTGCCGCAAATCGAGGCCTTCGTCGACATCGACGAGGTGGATGCCGAAGGCAATGTCAGCCTGCTGTACGCCATCCAGAAGGATGTGCTGGAGCTTGCCGAGCGAGGCGCCGGTGAGTTCAGTCTCGACGCCAGCCACCACAAGAGCCCCATCAGCCCGGCGGATGGATCCTTGCAGATCCACGCCTGTCACGGCCCGATGCGGGAGCTTGAAGTGCTGCACGACCGGCTGCTGGCGCTGTTCGAGCAGGACTCGTCCCTCACCCCGAAAGACGTGGTGGTGATGATGCCGGATGTGAACAGCTACGGCCCCTACATTCAGGCGGTGTTTGGGGCGCGGGGCCAGATCCCTTTTGCGGTGTCGGATCGGGCGGCGAGTCAGGAGAGCCCGCTACTGCAAAGCTTCCTCGCCCTGCTCAGGCTGCCCAACGCCCGCTTCGGGGCGGGGGAGCTGCTCGCCATCCTCGAGGTACCCGCCGTGCTGCGCCGCTTCGAGCTGGATGACGACGAGTTCAACCAGCTGCGGGTCTGGGTGCAGGAGACCGGCATCCGCTGGGGGCTGGACGACGGCTACCCCGAGCGCTTCGATCTGCCGCCCATGTCCGGCAACAGCTGGCTGTTTGGCCTGCGCCGCATGCTGCTCGGTTTTGCCATGGGGGATGGCGAGCCGGTGGCGGGCATCCTGCCCTATGCAGATATCGAAGGTCAGCAGGGTCTGGCGCTCGGCAAGCTCGCCTGGTTCGTCGATTCGCTGGCCGAATTCCTGCCCCGGCTGCAACAGGCGCAGCCGCTGACGGAGTGGCACGCCTGCCTGCTGGCGCTGCTGGAGCGCTTCTATCTGGCCGACGAGGAGGAAGAGCGTCAGCTGCAGCTCATTCGCAGCCAGTTGGCCGAGTGGCAGACCCAGCTCGGCGAGGCCCGCTTCGAGCAGCCCATCTCGGCCTCCCTGCTGCAGGATTATCTCGGCAGCGTGCTGGGAGAGTCCCGCTCCAGCCAGCGCTTCCTCGCCGGTCAGGTCAACTTCTGTACCCTGATGCCGATGCGCTCCATCCCCTTCAAGCAGGTCTGCCTGCTCGGCATGAACGACGGCGTCTACCCACGCACCCTGGCCCCCATGGGGTTCGATCTGATGGCGGTGGCGTCGCGGCGCGGGGATCGCTCCCGCCGCGATGATGACCGCTACCTCTTCCTCGAGGCGCTGCTCAGTGCCCAGCAGGGGCTCTATATCAGCTATCAGGGCTTCAGCGCCCAGGACAACAGCGACAAGGTGCCGTCGGTACTGTTGGCGGAGCTGATCGACTATGTGCGGCAGGGCTTCGTGCTGGCGGGGGATGAGAGCCTCGATGACGAAACCTCAGGCCGGCGGCTGCTTCAGCACCTGATGGTGGCGCACCCGCTCACCCCCTACAGCCGCAACTACTTCTATCCGCAGGCGGGTTCGCGCCTCTTCACCTATGCCGCCGACTGGCTGCCCGCCCTCAATCCGGTGCGTGGCGCCGCCAACTTCCAGAGCGGCGAGCTGCCTTTACCCCCCGAATGGGGCAAAGAGCAAGGCCTGGAGCTGGCGGAGCTGCTGCGCTTCTATCGACAGCCCACCAAATATTTCCTCAACCGTCGCCTCAAGGTGTGGTTTGAGCTGAACGAAGCCAATATCGAGGATAGCGAGCCGTTCGAGCTGGATGGCCTGCAACATTATCAGCTGAAAGATCTGCTGCTAGATGCTCATCTGGCGGAAGGTGACAGCACAGTGCGTCGCGAGCGGTTGCAGCTCACCGGACTGTTGCCGCAAGGGTGGTTCGGCAGCCTGCTGCTGGACGATCTGGATGCCGAGATGGGCAAGCTGGCGGATCGGCTGCGCCCCTGGGTTGCGGCTGATGAGGATGAAAAGCAGGCGGTGGAGATCGATATCTCCCTGACTCAGGGCCAGCTGCAAGGGTGGATCGACACCCAGAAGGGGCGAGCGCTGGTGGTCAAACCCGGCAGCTTCAACGGCAAGGATCTGCTGCTGGGTTGGGTTCAGCACCTCTGTCTCTCATTGAGCTGCGCCCCCGGCGACACCCTGCTGTTCGACGCCAAACAGAGTCTGCGGTTGCCTGCGCTCTCTGCCGACGAGGCGCGCCCCAGGCTGGCGGCCCTGGTGGCGTGCTGGGCCCAGGGGATGAAGCGACCGCTGCCGTTTTTCCCCAACACCGCCTGGGAGTGGCTCAAGGCGATGGAGAAGGATCCGGACAAGCCGGAGGCGGCCGACAAGGCTGCCCTCACCCGCTTCAACGGCGGCTACATGGTGACGGGGGAGGGGCAAGACCCTTATGTCGCCCGCTGCTTCCCCGAGCTGGATGACGCCGTGCTGGACCAGCTGCAGGCCCTGGCCCGCGGACACCTGACCCCGCTGCTCAAGACCCTGGAGGAGCTGAAATAATGGCTAACCCGCTCAATACATTGCGTTTTCCCCTCCATGGTGAACGACTGATCGAAGCCTCCGCCGGTACCGGCAAGACCTACACCATAGCCGGTCTCTACCTGCGCCTGCTGCTGGGCCACGGCCCGCTCATCGAAGAGGGTGCCGATGCTGGTCAGCCGAGCGCCCACGAGCGCCCCCTCTCGGTGACCGAGATCCTGGTGGTGACCTTTACCGAGGCGGCCACCGCCGAGCTGCGGGGGCGGATCCGCGGCCGCATCCACGAGGCGCGCCTCGCTTTTATGCGCGGCCATAGCAGTGACACCCTGCTGGCCCAATTGTTGGCAGAGGTGGAGGATCATGAACTGGCGGCCCGCCGCCTGCTGGCCGCCGAACGGCAGATGGACGAGGCGGCTGTCTTCACCATCCACGGCTTCTGCCAGCGGATGCTCAAGCAGAACGCCTTCGAGTCGGGCGCCCTCTTCGAGACCGAATTTTTGACCGACGACAGCCAGCTCAGGCTGCAGGCGGTGAGTGACTACTGGCGTGCCGAGTTCTATCCGGTGGACAAGACCCTGGCGAGCTCGGTGCGCGCGCTCTGGCCGAGCCCCGCCGCCCTGCTGCGGGAGATGAACGGCTGGCTCGACAACAGCGAGCTGGAGATCCACCCCGCCTTGGGGGATGAGACTCTCGCCGCCCGCCATCAGGCTGCCATGGCCCGCATCGGGGCGGTGAAAGATGCCTGGCTGGCGCAGACGGACGAGATCCGCCGCCAGACAGAGGGGCAAATCAAGCTCTATACCGGCAAGAACTACGAAGGCTGGCTCGCCAAGATCGGCGACTGGGCCCAGGATCCGACCAGCGGTTATACCCTGCCCAAGGATCTCGAGCGCTTCGGCCAGGAAACCCTGGAGGCCAAGCTGAGCAAGGGGAAGGCGTTACCGACCCTGCCGCTGTTCAGCCAGATCGACCAGCTGCTGGCGAGCCGCCCCGGTATTCGCGACCTTATTCTGCAACGGGCCGCCAAGGTGGTGCGCAGCCGGATGCAGGCCAGCAAGCGGCAGGCTCATCAGCTCTCGTTCGATGACCTGCTCAAAGACCTCGACGGAGCGCTTGGCTCCAGCCTTGGCGAACGACTCTGCGAGCGCATTCGCGCCACCTACCGGGTGGCGATGATCGATGAATTCCAGGATACCGACCCCCAGCAGTACCGCATCTTCCATCGCCTCTACGGCGGCCACACAGACACGGCGCTATTGATGATCGGTGACCCCAAGCAGGCCATCTACGGCTTTCGCGGCGCCGACATCTTTACCTACATACAGGCGCGGCGAAATGTGAGCGCCCACTACACCCTGGGGCGCAACTGGCGCTCCAGCGGCGCGCTGGTGGGGGCGGTCAACGGCCTGTTCGAGCGGGCCAGGGATCCCTTTATCTACGAGGCGGATATCCCCTTCCTGCCGGTGGAGGCCCAGGGCAAGAGCAAGGCGCTGCTGCTGGAGGGCGCCACCGCGCCCGTGCTCCACTGCTGGCAGCTGACCGGCCAGCCCACCTTCAATCGGGGGGATTACCAGAGCAAGATGGCCCGTGCCACCGCCGCCGAGATCCACCGCCTGCTGACCCTGGCCCGGGAGGGCAAGGCATTGATCGGTGATCAGGCGGTGAAGGCCGGGGATATCGCCGTGCTGGTGCGCACCGGCGCCGAGGGCAAGCTGGTGCAGCAGGAGCTGGCGCGCCTCGCCATCGCCTCCGTCTATCTGTCGAACCGCGAGAGCGTGCTGGAGCAGGTGGAGGCGCGGGAGATATTGCTGATCCTGCACGCCTGCCAGAACCCGAGCGAAGAGCGCAGCCTTAGGGCGGCGCTCGCCACCGGCCTGTTTGATCTGGATGCCAGGGCGCTCGACGCCCTGGCCTCGGACGAGCGGGCCTGGGAGAGCGCGGTGCAGGAGTTTATGGAGTACCGATCGATCTGGCATCGCCGCGGTGTGCTGGCCATGCTGCGGGCCCTGCTGCACAGGCGCAATCTCGCCTCCTCCCTGCTGGCGAGCCCCTATGGCGAGCGGCGGCTGACCAACTTCCTCCATCTCGGCGAGCTGCTGCAACAGGTGAGCAGCGAGCTGGACGGGGAATATGCCCTGCTGCGCTGGCTGGGGGAGGCGGTGAGCCGCCCGAGCGGCCAGGATGCGGAGCAGGTACTTCGCCTCGAATCCGAGCGCAAATTGGTGCAGATCGTCACCATCCACAAATCCAAGGGGCTGGAGTACCCCCTGGTGTTCCTGCCCTTCATCTGCAGCCACAGAACCGCCGAGACCCCGCTCTATCACGAGGCTGACGAGGGGGGCAATCGCACCATTCTCGATCTGACCGGCGCCGAGGGGTCCTTGGCGGAAGCAGACAAGGAGCGCCTCGCCGAAGACTTGCGGCTGCTCTACGTGGCCCTGACCCGGGGTGTCTACGCCACCTGGCTGGGGCTGGCCCCGGTGCGCTCGGGCAACGGCAAGTCGGAGAAGACAGAGCTGCACCAGACCGCCATCGGCTACCTGCTGCAAAAGGGGGAAGAGGGGGATGCCGAGACCCTGGCGACCGCCCTCACCGAGCTTGCCCAGGCGCTGCCCGGGGTGGCGGTCGGTGAGCCCTCGCTCACCCGTCCGGCCCCGCTGCCGCAAGAAGAGGAGCAGCTGGGGGAGCCCCAGGTGCGCCACTTTAGCGGTCGGCTGGAGCGGGACTGGTGGATCAGCTCCTACTCCGGGCTGGCGGCCCAGGGGAACGGCCACGGCAAGGGGGTCCTGGCGAACCCCGGCTTCGATGACGAGGTAGTGACCGAGGCGGCTGCATTGGCTTCCGAGCAACCGGAGGAGGCGCCCCAGCCCTCCATCTTCACCTTCCCGAAGGGGGCGCGCCCCGGCACATTGCTGCACAGCCTGTTCGAGACCATAGACTTCGAGAGCGCGGCGGGCGAGCCGCTGGCGCAGCATATCGCTGGCCTGCTGGCGCAAGATGGTTTCGACGAGAGCTGGGCCCCCGTGTTGCAACAGCAGGTGGAGGCTGTGCTGGAGACTCCCCTTGAGACCGGCCTTGGCGAGCCGGTGCGGTTGCGGGATCTGGCGCCCGGGCGCAAGCAGGTGGAGCTGGAGTTCTTCCTGCCCATGGGTCGGGTGACGGCACCGGCGCTGACTGCGCTCTGCCAGCAGCACGACCCCCTGTCGCGGGGCAACAAGCCGCTCGGCTTCGCCGCCGTGCAGGGGATGCTCAAGGGCTTTATCGACCTGGTGTTCGAGTGGCAGGGGCGCTGGTATCTGCTCGACTACAAATCCAATCACCTCGGCATGAGCCCCGCCGACTACAGCCGTCCGGCGCTGGAGCAGGCGATGGCGGAACACCGCTACGACCTGCAATACCAGCTCTATTCCCTGGCGCTGCACCGGCTGCTCGGCTTGCGGCTGCCGGGCTACGACTTTGAGCGGCACTTTGGCGGTGTCTTCTACCTGTTCCTGCGCGGCATGCCGCAGGGGGGGGTATTCCATACCCGCCCGAGCCGTGAACTGGTGCTGGGGCTCGACAAGTTGTTTAGTGAAGGTGTGACGCCTGACGATCATCGTTTAGAAAAATCAAACAAGGCAGAGGCATGATGGGCGAGATGAAGTGCGACGGGATGATCGAACGGCTGAAAGCCCTGGCGCTGGCGGGGCGTATCCGCCAGCTGGATCTGCAATTTGCCAAGCTGGTGGCCGATCTGGGCGGCGGCCCCGAGCTGGTGCTGGGGGCGGCGCTCGCCTGCTATGAGCTGGGGCGCGGCCATGTCTGCCTGCCCCTTGAAATGCTAACGGCCGGTTCCCTGCGCCCGTTCGGGCTGGATCCGGATCAGAGCCGGGATCTGCTGGCCGATCTCGCGGATCCTGCGAGCTGGCCGGCCCTGTTTGCGGCAAGCCCCTTGGTTGGCACCGAGCAAGATGAGGGGGAGGCCCCGCGCTGGCCGCTGCGGCTCTGGCGCGATCGCCTCTACCTCACCCGCTACCATGACTTTGAGCTGGGGGTGGCCCGCCATCTGCGCGCCTTGAGTGAAAGAGCCGAATGGCCGGAGATAGCCCCGGCCCTGTCGCGGCTGTTTGCCCGCGACTACGGGCTTGTGTTCGATGCGCTGCTCAAAGCCCGCCTTACCCCCGACTTCTCGGCTCGCCACTTTATCGAGAAGTACCTGGATCTGGTGTTCCCGAGCGAAGTGGATTGGCCCGCCATCGAGGCATTGCTGGCCAGCGCGCAGGCTGCCAGCGAGCTGAGCCCGCTGGATGCGCTGGTGCCCGAGGCGCTCTGCTGCAACGGCCAGAAGCTGGCGGCGGCCACCGCGGCGGCGCGCCCCTTCGCGGTCATCTCCGGCGGCCCCGGCACCGGCAAGACCACCACGGTTGCCAAGCTCCTGGCCATCCTGGTGGAGACCGGCCTGCAATCGGGCAAGGCCCCGGCGATCCGGCTGGTGGCCCCCACCGGCAAGGCGGCGGCGCGCCTCACCGAGAGTATCGGTTCTGCCCTGCAGGCGCTGGATCTGCCCCCGGAGTGGGCCCAGGCCATCCCCACCGAGGCGGGCACATTGCACCGGCTGCTCGGGGTGATCCCCGGGCGCAGCCAGTTCCGCCACCACGCAGGCAACCCGCTGCACCTCGACCTGCTGGTGGTGGACGAGGCCTCCATGGTGGACTTGCCCATGATGGCGCGCCTGCTGGACGCGCTGCCAAGCCACGCCCGCCTCATCCTGCTCGGCGACAAGGATCAGCTCGCCTCGGTGGAGGCGGGGGCCGTGCTCGGGGATATCTGCAGCTTTATCGAACAGGGTATCAGCCCGGCGCAGGCGCAGTGGCTCTCCCGTCAGACCGGCTACCGCCTGCAGGGCTCGCCCGCAGGCGCCCCGGTGCGCGACAGCCTCTGTTTGCTGGCCAAGAGCTGGCGCTTCGATCAGCACTCCGGCATAGGCCAGCTGGCGCGGGCCTGCAACGGTGGCGATGCCGCGGCGGTGGAAGCTGTCTGGAGTGCAGGATTCAAGGACATCAGCCTGCATCCCTGGGCTGGGGAGGCCTACGACGAGCTGATTGCAAAGGGGGTCGCCGGTTACGGCAGCTATCTGAAGGCGGCCCGCGCGGGGGAGGAACCCACCGCCGTGTTCAAGGCGTTCAACGGCTTCCAGATCCTCTGTGCCCTGCGGGACGGCCCCTTCGGCGTCGAGGGGCTCAACGAGCGGCTCGAACTGGCCCTGTCACGGGCCGGGCTCATCGCCCGCGACGGCGACTGGTATGCGGGCCGCCCTGTGATGGTGGTGCGCAACGATCACGGCATCGGCCTCTACAACGGCGATATGGGGCTCTGCCTGCCGGACGAAACCGGCCGCCTCAAGGTATGGTTCGAGCAGCCGGATGGCACCCTGCGGGCCCTGTTGCCCAGCCGGTTGCCGCCCCATGAGACGGTCTACGCCATGACCATCCACAAATCCCAGGGCTCTGAGTTTGCCCATACCGTGCTGGTGCTGCCGGACAGCCCAAGCCCATTGCTGACCCGAGAGCTGGTCTATACCGGCATCACCCGCGCCAAGGCCCGCCTCGATCTCTACGGCGATCGCGCCCTGCTGGCACAAGCGGTGCGGAAAAAGACCGAACGTTATTCCGGATTGGCGGAGAGGTTGGGGGAGTGAGCAATTGGACGGTGGTAAAGGATTTACCTCTATGGGAAAAGAAGTTTGCTACGTATTATCATAAATTGATTCTGATTAGAGGTTATTGATGAAGGATTTACTTAAGTCATTGAAAGATAATGCCACATCTAGACTAAATAATCCTATTGTCGGTGCTTTCGTCTTGTCTTGGATGTTTTTGAATATAAATGGGGTGGCTAGGTTTATATTGGAAGGCAACCAAGGAAAGCTTGACATTATAAAGAATAAAAACTGGGTCTTTACAGACGATCTGGTAATTCCATTTTTAGTATCTATTGGGTATTTAGTATTACTTCCTATTTTAAATGCGGTCTACAGTTTTATACATGATAATTGCATTGATAAAGTAAGAGATGAAAATAGCAATAAAGCACAGAAAGATGCCTTTCTTAGGAGAAAGGAAACAGTGAGTGCAAAAATTGAGTCAACAGATGAATATGTTGTTAAGTTAAAGGACAAGGAACTAGATTTATGGGCAGAGCAAAAATTAGAACTCATCCGTGAAATAATAAATCTTAAGGGAAAATATTCAAAATTGCTTTCTGATTTCGAACTTAGATCGAAGGAATTTCGTTCTGAAAACAATAAAATGAGTCTATCTATTAGACAATTGGAAGATGCCAATAAAAACTTGTCTGCACAGGATTCAGAACAGCGAGATTATATTAGGAAGGTTGTGACAAACCTTGATAAACTATTGAACTCAATAGAAAATAAAATCCTAAGCGATAATAAGGTTGATGAAATAGAAAAAATTAGAAATGAAATATCAGACGTTAGAAATAAATTCTATTTATGGGATGATGATATTCCATTCTGATTTTTTCATTGCTTGTAGTTTATCTCGTATATTGGGCTTCTCAGGTTCAGCACCAACCTACCGATTGTGCCGGTTGTGGTTGAGCGTAGCGAGGCCCAATGTTTTCCATGTGATCTCTTTTTCCAACCCCTCATCCCCAACCCTTCTCCCGCAAGGGGAGAAGGGGGTAAAGTTCGCCTTTACCACCTCCGCTTACGCTTCGTTAATTTAATTCTCGTGACTGGCGATCATATCTCGCTGCTGCTTTATCCCCTCTCCCGTTGGGAGAGAGGGTGAGGGGATCATTTAGCCATTAGATGGTCAATTCCAGCCGGTTGCCTTCGGGATCCAGGAAGGTGCTCTCGTAATAGCCGTCGCCGGTCCAGCGGGGGCCGTCCAGGTGTTTCACCTCGGCGCCCTTGAGCAGCTTGAGGCGGGCGGTCATCTTGTCCACCGCCTCTGCGCTGCCGAGGGAGAAGGCGATATGGGCCAGCCCCTGCAGCGGGTGCGGCAGACTGAGATCTGCCGGAAACAGGGTGGGGGTGTGCATCAGCTCCAGGCTGGCGCCCCCCTCGAAGTGCACGAAGTAGGAGGAAAACTGTTTGGTCGGGTTGTGGTAGCGCTCATAGGCCTGCCCGCCAAACAGGGTGCAGTAGAATGCCTTGAGTGCCTCCAGATCCTGCGCCCAGATGGCGACGTGATGGATATACATGGCTGGTCTCCTGTGACTTGATACCCCCAATGCTATGCCGGGGCCTGCCCCTTCGACATGGCTGAGTCCGTCCTGATGATGTCTGAAACTGCCAATCATCTTCGGTCGATTGCGGCGCAACCGAGATCGGGTGAGTGCCGAGAGCCAACTGCGCTACGCTGAGCCGGTGTGAAACCAAGACTCGCGAGCTGCTTATGTCGGGCATAAAGAAGAAGGCCCCCGAGTCGGGGGCCTGTCTTGATATCACCCGCAAAAGAGCGCGGACTTATTTTTTCAAAAACGGCAGCAATACCGTCATCAGCTGTTCCGGGCACTCCTCCGTGACGAAGTGACCGCATTCACCGAGCATGGCGCCCTGCAAATTCACCGCTCGTCCCTGCATCGTCTGCTGGGGGGCGTCACGGGTGGCATGATCCGCACCTATTGCCAGCACCGGCATCAGCAGTTTTTTCTCTGCCCGCTGTTTATTTTGTGCAATGGTTTGCGGAATCGCCCGGTAATACGCGAAGCCTGCCCGCAATCCGCCAGGGGAGGAATAAGCATCTATATAGGTTTGTGCGGCGACGCGATCACGACGATAGGACCAGCGATCAAAAATGAAATTCAGATATTCCCGCTCTTTGCCGGCCGTCAGCATTTCCGGCAAGTCCTGTACCTGATTAAACATGAAGTGCCAGAGGAAAATATTGTCCTGGGGATCGACGAAGATGGACGGTGCCGGCGCCAGGCCCGGAATAACCGCTTCGGTCAGTGCGATTTTCTTGATGTCTGCGGGATAGTCACTGGCCAGGGCATAACCCACCCACATGCCGATGTCGTGACCGACAACCGAATATTGCTTATGACCGAGCTGATTCATCATATTGTGCAATGTGGTCGCCACAGCCCCGGTATCATAACCCGTGCTCGGTCGATCGGAATAACCGGTTCCCGGCGGATCAACCGCTATCGCCATATAGCCTTCGGCGGCGAGTCCGGTCATCACATGACGCCAGGCATACCAGGTTTGCGGCCAGCCCGGGATGAGCAACACGGGCTCCCCCTTTCCCGCCGTCACATAATGGATCTTCTGCCCCGCCACCTTGACATAGTGATGCTGAAAATCGGCTTCACTGACCTGCGCCGTTACTGACGTCACTGCCGGGCGTTGTGTGTTTGCCGCGACCGCAGTGCCCTGCAATGTGAACAGCATGACTGCCGCCAGAGATACTCTGAAGAATGTGTTCATACCCTTTCCGTTTGAATTACCTATAAAAAATCCCCGCAGAAGGCCATAGACAAGGCGTCTGCCAACTGGGAGGATGGCTATTGTTTGTCGATCAACAGCGAATAGGGTAAGAGGGAGTCTCAATCTTTGTCAATCACCAAAAAATAATTCTTTGTTAGTCGACAATGAACTGGTAGCCTTGGTCTGAAATGACAGATGCGGAGAGTGTGTTATGGCCGGTAGACCAAGAGAATTTGATCGTGAAGAGGCGTTGCGCATAGCAAAAGAGGTGTTCTGGCAGCGTGGCTATCAAGGGACTTCCCTGTCTGACCTGGTGGCTGCACTGGGGATTGCGTCTGCCCGGATTTATGCCGCCTTCGGCTCAAAGGAAAATCTTTTCCGTGAGGCGATAGCGCTTTATCTGGCCGAAGAGGGGGCTTTTGCTGACGCCGCCCTGTCACAGCCGGACACCCGCCAGGCTGTCAGGCAACTGCTGGTGAACGCGGTCGAAGCCTACACCCGTGACGATAGGCCTCACGGCTGCATGGTGGTCCTGTCGCTGACCAACTATGGCCGTGATAACGAAGAGATCATGGCATGGCTGGCCGGTTACCGCCGGGAGCGGATAGAGGGCATCATTGAGCGCATCCGGCAGGGCGTTCAGTCCGGCGAACTGCCGGAAAGCACCGATATACAGGGGCTCGGGGATTATGTGGCGACCGTGTTTCACGGGATCTCCATCCAGGCCCGGGATGGCGTCAGCCGGGCGCGTCTGCTGGCAATGACGGATATCGCCATGCAAGGCTTCGATGCCATGACGGCCCCGCCGGTCGCGCAATAACTCGGTTGTTTCTTTCAGGAGAATTTCTGATGTCATATTCAGTGCCTTCAGCCTCGCCAATGCGCGACGGGTGGATATGCACCTGGCTTTCCAGCTCCCAGCCTGCATCGGGAGAGGCGTTTCCGTTTCCATCGGATATAGCGGTCATTGATGGGGATCAGACACTCCGGCAGTCACTGCGCATCAGCCTGGGCGGCCACAAGCTGCGACTGATCTTTTCCAATCGTTATGGCGCCCAGCCGCTGGTCATAGGCGAGAGCCATATTTCCGTGCCTGATCTGTGCGGCGCACTGGCTGTCACCTTTAATGGGCAAGCCGGCGCGACAATTCCAGCGGGGGGGACTCTGTGCAGTGATGAAATTCCATTGGATATTCCCTCGTTATCGGTGATCACTCTGCGGACCTATCTGCCGGAGCCGATGCCGGTCAATACCTTCCACTGGGATGCCCGCCATTTTTCGTTGCTTGAGCCGGGTAATCAGGCCGTCAGGGAAGAGGCCGGCGACGGTCAGAAAATCAGCTCCCGTTTGCTGGTTGAAAGCGTCCAGGTTCAGCCGGGATCCGCGTGCCGCACTCTGGTCGTCATCGGTGATTCTATGGTGGATGGCAACGGCGTGGAGATGGACACCTATGGCCGTTGGACAGATTTTTTGGCAGAGCGCCTTGTTGCCGACAATATTGCGGTGGTGAATGCCGGGCAGTCGGGTTCCCGGTTGCTGAAAGACGGCGTCGGCATCGCCAGCCTGTCGCGTTTCGAGCGTGATGTGCTGCAGCAACCCGGTGTCACCGGCTGTATCGTGCAGGTCGGGCTGAATGATATCGGGTTGGCGGGCACGGCACTGGATCCGGATAGTCCGGTGCCGGCGGCAACGGTGCTGATCAACGGTTATCGGCAATTACTGAAGAGGGCGCGGGAATACCATATCCGCATGACAGGCGTCACCCTGGTGCCGCTGCGGGGAGCCGGTGAGTATGGTATTGAGCGCTTCTATCAGCCAGAAAAAGAGGTTGTCCGGCAGGCCGTGAATCACTGGATGCGCACCAGCGGAGAATTTGATGCCGTGATTGACAGCGACCTGCTGGTGCGGGATCCGGAATGCATGTCGCGGCTCGGCGCGCACTACGATGTCGGGGATCACCTCCATCTCAATCTTGAAGGACATCTGCGGGTCGCACGGTCAGTGCCGCTGACCGTTATCCGGGCTGATTGACGGCTTTCCCGGCGGCCTCAAGCGCCCCGCCATGTTGCGGGGCGATTCACTCAGCAATAACCCCTCGTATCCATCGACTGCCTCATGTGTATATATGCCGCTGGCCGGGAGCTGATCCGGGGATCGACGATCTGGCCAGGCAGTGACCCTTGTTTCGGCTGCGCCGCCAGCCGCTGGGGCTGTGCATCGGCTCCAGACTGGCCCCTCGAAGCGTACCAAGCAGGAGCTGAACGGCTTGGCTTGTGGCCGCGTCCATTGGTCTGCCCGCCAAACAGGGGGCAGTTGAATACCTTGAGCGGCTCCGGATCCTGCGCCCGGATGGCGACGTGATGAAGGTGCATGGCTGGTCTCCTGTGACTCGGCGCCCTTGATGTTATGCTGGGGCCTTCCCCTTCGACATGGCTGAGCCCGTCCTGATGATGTCCGACACTGCCAACCCCGAGCTTATCGACGTCTCCCCCGACTGCCGCGAGCAGATCTGCTGTGACAGCCTGCTGCCCGCCCTCGCGCAGGAGCGGGTCTGGCTGGCGGGCCACTCCCGCCTGCGCACCCGCTATCGCATCGAGCGCCGCCTGGCGGACGTGCACTGCTTCCTGCTGACCCTGGGGGGCGAGGGGGAGGTGCTGATCGGCGATCGCTTCGAGCGGCTGCCAGTGGGGGAGTGGGCGCTGATCCCGGCGGGGGAGCCGCTCTGCTATCGACTACCAGAGACGCGATTGCCAGAGATGCAGCTACCGGTGACACAGTGGCCAGCGCCGGAGCCGCCGCAACCGGCGGCTAGGGGCGACTGGGATCTGGTGTGGCTGCTGCTGCACAAGGACTCCCCCTGGGATGCCTTTGCCAGCCGCCCTCGTCTGGGCTGTACCTCCCAGCAGGGGACATTGCTTCGTACCATAGAGAACCTCTATGCGGAGCAGGAACGTCATCAGGACCCGCTGCTCAGCGCGCTCCTGGTGGAGCAGCTCGGGTTCTACCTGCGCCGCCTGCTGCAGAAGGGGGAGGGGCAGAGTCGCGGCGAGCGGCTGGCCCTGCGCCTGGAGCTGCTGCTCAAGGAAACCCTGACCGAGTGCTGGAACATAGGGCGGATGGCCGACGCCCTGCACCTCTCGGAGCGCCAGCTTTATCGGCTCTGTCAGCAGCACTTCGCGCTGGCCCCCATGGCGCTGCTGCAACGGCTGCGGCTGCAGCGGGCTGCGCTCCTGCTGGCGAGCCGGGCCGATTCGGTGAAGCTGCTGGCCGCCCAGTGCGGCTTCAAGAACGAATACCACTTCTCCACCGCCTTCAAGCGCCAGCACGGCCTGGCCCCGAGCCACTATCGCCGGTTGCATCACCCCGCCTTCAAGGGGCGCTGAGGGCACCCCAAAAAAGAGCGGGGCCCGAGGTCTCCCCCGGGCCCCGCACGCCACTGACGGTGTCAGGTGCTGGATTTGATGCTGACGAACTCGGGGTAGGCATCGACGCCGCACTCGTGGAGATCCACGCCCAGCATCTCTTCCTCTTCGCTCACCCGCAGGCCCATGGTGGCCTTGAGCAGGCTCCAGACGACCAGAGAGACGGCAAAGACCCAGCCGAAGATGACGGCGGCCCCCAGCAACTGGACGCCGAAGGTGGCGCTCGCGTTGGAGAAGGGCACCACCATCAGGCCGAACAGGCCGCAGACCCCGTGTACCGAGATGGCACCGACCGGATCGTCGATCTTGAGGCGATCGAAGGCGACGATGGCGTAGACCACCAGGGCTCCGGCCAGGGCGCCGATCAGGCTGGCGAACAGCGGGCTGGGGGAGGCCGGGTCGGCGGTGATGGCGACCAGACCGCCGAGGGCGCCGTTGAGGATCATGGTGAGATCCGCCTTGCCCCAGGTGAGCTTGCTGACCAGCAGGGCGCCGACCACACCGGCCGCCGCGGCGGCATTGGTGTTGACGAAGATGGTGCCGATGGCGGTGGCGTCAGCGGCGCTGGAGAGCGCCAGTTGGGAGCCGCCGTTGAAGCCGAACCAGCCCATCCAGAGGATCAGGGTGCCCAGGGTCGCGAGCGGCATGTTGGAGCCTGGGATGGGGTGGATCTCCCCCTGCTTGCCATATTTGCCACGACGGGGGCCGAGCAGCAGCACGGCGGCCAGGGCGGCGGCGGCGCCCGCCAGGTGCACGATGCCGGAGCCCGCGAAGTCGGAGAAGCCCGCCTCTTTCAGGAAGCCGCCACCCCAGCTCCAGTAGCCCTCGACGGGATAGATGAAGCCGGTCATCACCACGCAGAACAGCAGGAAGGACCAGAGCTTCATCCGCTCGGCCACCGCCCCCGAGATGATGGAGGTGGCGGTCGCCACGAAGACCACCTGGAAGAAGAAGTCGGCGTGCAGTGAGTGGCCCGCGTCGTCCGCCTGGCTGCCCATCAGGCTGCCAAAGCTCGGCAGCCAGCCGCCGGCGCCGTTGTCCACGTACATGATGTTGTAGCCGACCAGCAGGTACATGACGCAGGCGATGGCATAGAGCAGGATGTTCTTGGTCAGGATCTCGGTGGTGTTCTTGGCGCGGACCAGGCCCGCCTCCAGCATGGCGAACCCGGCGGCCATCCACATGACCAGCACGCCGGAGATCAGCAGGTAGAAGGTGTCGAGTGCATAGCGCAGCTCGCTGACGGATGTGATCAACTCTTCCATGTCGTATTCCTCTGTTCCAGTCGTATCAAAGGGCGTCTGTGTCTGTCTCGCCGGTGCGGATCCGCACGGCGGCCAGCAGGTCGCAGACGAAGATCTTGCCGTCGCCTATCTTGCCGGTGTGGGCGGCCTGGCTGATGGCTTCGATGATGGGCTCGACGTTGTCGGCCTGGGTGGCGATCTCCAGCTTCACCTTGGGCAGGAAATCCACCTGGTATTCGGCGCCTCGATAGAGTTCGGTGTGCCCCTTCTGGCGGCCAAACCCCTTGACCTCGGAGACCGTCAGCCCCTCTACGCCGAGGGTGGCGAGGGCTTCGCGAACGTCATCGAGTTTGAACGGCTTGATGATGGCTGTGATTAACTTCATGCAATGTCCCCAATCCTTGGTGCTTCATTCAGGCAAACGCAAATATTGCGCCAAGTATTTTCCCCTATTTATTCAATGATTTAATTCATCCATGCCCGAGAGGCTGACGAGAGACGCCCCATTTGGGCAGGGTTGCGCCAAGGCGGTGCACCGACCTGGTGCAAGGGGGCGGGAAGATAAAAGGGGGAAGGCGTGACGGCGCTCAAGACCGGCGGCAGGCCCTGCTGCTACTGTTATTCAGGGGAACCAGGGGACGGCCGATAACCTTGTCATGACAGGGATTGCAGGCAGGCAGTCGTCGTCGGGTAGCCCGGCAGGCGGCCGCATTTTTCAATGATGTTCAACCGTCGGACTCGAGTCACCCGCAGTGGCGCGGGGGAGCAGAACAAGGATGGATTCCATGCTGCAGGACAATGACACTATCAGGATCCCGGATCTCAACGACGCCGCGGTGCACGGCATTCTGGAGGTCATCAGCGACGGGGTCTGGGACTGGAATGCCAACACCGGCTTCGTCTATCGCAATCCGGGCTGGTACCAGATGCTGGGCTATGAGCCGCACTCCTTCGACAACAACGTCTTCACCTGGGAAAACGTGATACACCCGGACGATCTGCCGCGGGTGATGGCTCGCTTCGATGCCTATCTGAGCGGCCAGACTGCCGACTACAGAGCCGAGTACCGCTGTCGTTGCCGCAACGGCGACTATATCTGGGTTGAGGATTGTGGCCGCATCATAGCGCGCAACCCGGACGGAACCGTGGCCAGGATGATAGGGGCGCACCGGGACATTCATGCCCAGCGGGAGCTCTACGCCCGGCTGGAGCTGCACAATCGCACCCTGGAGCAGCAGGTGGCGGAGCGCACCGCCGAGCTGGAGCGGCTCAACCTGGCGCTCCAGCATCAGGTGGAGGAGAACCGCCGCCTGGCGGAGACGGACTCCCTGACCGGGGCCGCCAGCCGCTATCGGCTGGAGCAGGCCGTCCGGCTGGAGTATGAACGGGCCCGGCGCTTCAAGGAGCCCTTCGCCGTGATCGCCATGGACGTGGACGACTTCAAGCAGATCAACGATCGCCACGGCCACGGGGTGGGGGATCAGACCCTGATCGACATAGTGCGCCTGACGCGCGGCGCCATCCGCGAGATTGATCTGCTGGCCCGCTGGGGGGGCGACGAGTTCATGCTGGTGCTGCCCAACACCCGGCTGGCGGAGGCCCACGTGGTGGCCGAAAAGCTGCGACAGCGACTGGGCCATGCCAGGGTCAAGGGGGTGGAGCCCATCACCTTGAGTTTCGGTCTGGTGGAGTCCAGGCCGGATGAACCCCTTAACCAGCTGATGGCGAGGGTGGACAGGGCGCTCTACCGGGCCAAGCTGGCGGGCAAGGATCAGCTCTCTGGCTAGGGGCGCCGCTATCCATCCCCGGCCGCCATCTTCACTCAAGGGAATGACCCTTGCCCCCCGAATGCGGCTTGACCTTGGGATCATCTTGACTCCAATCGAGCACACTGGTCTGATGCGCGCTCTTTCATTCCTGTGAGATGTATCTTAATGAAAAAGTGCCTTCTGATTGCCCTGACCGCCCTGCCCCTGGTTGCCCACGCCGGCCTGATGGATTCCCTGACCGACTCCGTGACCAGCAGCGTCACCAGCACCGCCAAAGAGATGGCCGGTACTGCCGTGGACAGCGCCTCCAACGAAGCGATCAAAACGGCCCTGGATATCAAGGAAGGCGGCTCCAACAAGCAGGCCATCAAGGACAAGCTGGGCGCCCCGGCCAGCACCAAGACCGATGCCGGTCTGGAAGTGTGGACCTATGATCTGAGCGCCCTGAACAAGGCCTCTCCGCTGCTGGCCGAGACCACCAAGTCCCTGCTGAAGGATTCCGAAGTGGCGCAGAAGAACGTGGTGATCAAGTTCGAAGGCGAGACCGTCAAGACCCTGAACCTGGCCAACAAGGCCTGAGTCCTGGTGACGTGCATGAAAAAGGGGCCCGCGGGCCCCTTTTTGCTGGCTGGCGTTCGCCATCACACCTTGAAGCGGCGCACCAGGGCCAGCAGCTGGCGGTTGGAGCCGAGCAGTGACGCTGCGCTCTGCTCGGTCTGGCTGCCGTTTTGCACCAGCAGGTTCAGCATGTCGCGAATGCTCACCATGTTGCGGTTGATCTCCTCGGTCACCCGGCTCTGCTCCTCGGCGGCGGTGGCGATCTGGCTGCTGAGATCGTGGATCTGCACCACGGAGTCAGCCATGCTGTCGAGCCCGCCGGTGACCTGACCCGTGGTGTCGGCTGCGGCCTGGCAGCTGCGCTTGGTCTGCTCCATGGCGACCACGGCCTCGGCCACCCCCTGGGTGAGTCGTGACAGCATGCTGCCCACCTCGGCGGTGCTGTTCTGGGTGCGGGCCGCCAGGGCACGCACCTCGTCGGCCACCACGGCGAAGCCTCGTCCCTGCTCCCCGGCCCGGGCCGCCTCGATGGCGGCGTTGAGTGCCAGCAGGTTGGTCTGGGCGGCGATGCCGCCTATCACCCCGAGCACGCTGCCGATCTGCTTGGCATCCTCCTGCATCTCCAGCACCTTGGCGGCGGCGAGATCCACCTCGTCGATCAGGGCCACAACGCTGGCGGAGGCCGATCCCACCACCTTGCGCGAGTTGGCGGCCTGGCCATTGGCGGCCTCGGTGAAGCTGGCCGAGTCGCTGGCGTGCCGGGCCACGCTGTCGGCGGTGGAGCTGAGCTCGGTGAGGGCGGTGACCACCTGATCCGTCTCGCTGGCGTGTTCCCCCAGGATCCGTCGGCTCTGACCGGTCTGCTGATCGAGCTGTGCCAGCTCCCGGGTGATGAGGTCGGTGGCGTCCGTTACCTGCACCATCATCTGCTGCAGGTAGGTGATGAAGCGGTTCACCGACAGGGCTATGTTGTCCAGCTCGTCATGACCCTTCACCTGGATGCGGGCCGTCAGATCTGCATCGCCGGCGCTGAGGGCATCTATGTTGAGCCTGAGGGTCTGCAGCCGACTGCCGAGCTGGCTGATGGCCAGCACCATGAGCACGAACAGCAGTCCCACCAGAGGCAGCTGTATGCTGGCCAGAGTGGCGAGCACGTCCCGGCTGTCCTGGGTCAGGACGCGGGTCGGCAGGGCGGTGGCGAGCAGCCAGGGGGTGCCGTCGATGGCCTCCATCAGCAGGGTCTGCTCCTCCCCCTGATCCTGGAAGGTGGTGCGCAGCAAGCCCTTGCTCGCGTCCTGGCCGAGCAGGCCGGCGATGGCACCGGCGAAGGGGTAGTCGGCGTGGGCGGAGAGGTTGCCGAGCACCACATCGCCGCCGAGGCGGGCGTTCTTGCTCAGGATCTTGCCGTCAGCCTCGATTATCATCACCTGGCCGCCGATCTCCTGCTCCTTCCTGGCCACCAGATCGTTGAAGAACCCCAGGGTCACGTCTATGGTCGACACCCCGTAGAGGGCGCCGTCCTTGTAGATCCCCATGGCGCAGTTGGTTCTCGGCTGCTGGCTGGCACCATCCTTGTAGGCGGCAGCCCAGACGCACATGCCGCGAGGGGCCTGCTGCCCCGCCTTGTGCCAGGGTTGCTCGAAGTAGTTCGGCGCCTCGGCCGAGTTCCAGTAGGTGTTGGGGATGAGGGCGTTGGCCGCATCCCTGTGATAGAAGGTGCTGAACTTGGCGCGGCCCGCCTCCCGTTTCTCCGGCAGTGGCCAGATGCCGCCGCCAAAGACCATGGCGTTGCCGTATTGATCGATGAGGGCGGGCAGCAGGGCGTCTATCTGCTCGCTCGGCAGCCGGGCCACCAGCTGGGTGATGCTGCGGGACTGGCTCTGCACCCCGTTGAGCTGGTCGCGGATGTCGGTGGCGATCTCGCTGACCCGCAGCGCCACATTCTGCTCGCCGGCCTTCTGCAGCGCCGGCTTGATCCAGAGCTGGATGCCGATCACCGTCAGGGCGCACACCAGCGCCATGAACCCCAGGAAGACGGCGGTATAACGCCCCTTGATTGTGCCCAGATTCCATCCCATAACGACTCCTGTCCACCGTGGCCGGGGCCTTGCCCGATCCTGTTGTTTGAGCCGCCATTATTAGCCATTTCGAACATAAAACGTTTGTTATCGCTCACATATCCCGGTGCTGGGGCAGAAAAGGGAGCGTGGGAATCTCGGTCTGTGCGGTTGAGCGGACGCGAAAAAAATACGGGGTGGCCATGGCCACCCCGTCGTCATCTTGCTTGCTTCGCCGTATCGGTTTACTGATTTGCCTCGGCAAGCGACTTCATGACCTCGACTTACTGGTTCGCTTCTGCAAACTGTTTCATCACCTCTGCGTGCTTGACCATGCCGTCGGCACGCAGCCCGAGGTTTTTCACGAACTCGGCCTTCTTGGCCGGGTCTTCAATCTTGTCGTAGCGCTGTTGCAGGTGGGCCTGGATCTGTTCCGGGGTCATGTTCTGCATGCGTGCCATCTTGTCGTGGCGGCCGCCGTGGTGCTTGCCGCCCATCATGCCGGCACCGTCCATGGGGCAACCGGCCGCCATGGCCTGGGTCGGCTGGGCGGTGGAGACAGCCTCGCTGGCGGCATAGGCGCCCAGCGGCAGGCCGAGGATCAGGGTGGCGGTCAGCAGGGTCTTGGTCAGGTTTTTCATGGGTCACTCCTGTCTAATTGGGATGGATGCAGGCTGTTTCGCCTTGGTACCCAGTAAACACCGTGGAAGTGTCTGAACTTTGCCAGTACCGGACTATTTTGTAGCAGAGTGTGGCATCTTGGCGCTCTGGCACACTTTGACACAACCCGCCCGATTGATTCTCGTATAATCGCCCCAGCTCGATAACGGGAGAGACAGTGATGAACCAAGGCAGCCCTCATATTCTGGTGGTGGACGACCACAGCGAGATCCGCGATCTGCTCAAGCGCTTTCTGGAACAGCACGGCATGCGCGTCAGCTGCGCCAGGGATGGCAAGGAGATGAAGCGGCTGCTGGACGAGCGGGAGTTCGACCTGCTGGTGCTGGATCTGATGATGCCGGGGGAAGATGGCCTCACCCTGTGCCGCGAGCTCAGGGTGAAGTCCCGCCTGCCCATCATCATGCTCACCGCCATGGGGGAGGAGACGGACCGCATCATCGGGCTGGAGATGGGGGCGGACGACTACCTCGCCAAGCCGTTCAACCCACGGGAGCTGCTGGCCCGCATCAAGGCGGTGATGCGCCGCACCCAGGCGGAGATCCAGCCCGTCCTCGAGGCCCTGACCCGGGATCTGCGCTTCGATCGCTGGCTGCTCGACATCAATCGCCGGGAGCTGGTGGACGAGGAGGGGGTGGGAATGAGCCTCTCCACCGCCGAGTTCGATCTGCTCAAGGTGTTTCTGGAGCGGCCCCAGCGGGTGCTGAGCCGGGATCAGCTGCTGGATCTGGCCCGTGGCCGGGAGGCGGTCGCCTTCGATCGCGCCATCGATACCCTGGTGAGCCGGCTGCGGCGCAAGCTGGAGCGGGATCCCAAGAATCCCGAGCTCATCAAGACCATCTGGGGCGGCGGTTACCTGTTCGCCGCCGACGTGACCCAGGAGTGAGGCCGGCATGATCAAGGGCTTCTTCGCCAGGCTGCTGCCCAAGGGGCTGACCGGCCAGATAGTGCTGGTGGCCCTGGCGGGACTGGTGCTGATCCAGCTGCTCAGCATCCAGATCTACCGCTCGGATCGGGAGGAGGCGCTCGGCTACGTCAACAGCCGCAACGCCATGCAGCGGATCATCTCTGTGGTGCGTCTGCTCTCCCTCTCCCCCCCCTCCCTCTATCACGAGATCCTCAAGGCGAGTCGCAGCGAGACCCTGCTGCTGCGTCTGGCCGACGAGCCGCTGCAACCGGACAACCGCAGCCCCCGCTTCGAGAAGCTGGTGCGGGCCAAGCTCGGGTATCCGTCGTCCCTGTCGGTGGAGATCAGCGCCGAGCTGAAGCAGGACATACAGCGCAGCCGGGCCTGGCAGCACCACAACCGCATGATGAAGGATCGCAACGGCATGCCGCCGCCCCAGGACATGCGGCTCTATGGCTCCATCCAGCTGCCCAACGGGGGCTGGCTGCAGTTCAGCTCCCTGGTGGACAAGGAGGCGGTGAGCTGGTCCTGGCAGACCACCCTCAACCTGCTGCTGGTGGCGAGCCTGGTGATAGGCCTGATGATCTGGCTGTTCCGCCGGGCGACCCTGCCCCTCAAGCAACTGGCCGCCAATGCCGACCGGCTGGGGCGCGGGGAGGACATAGAGCCCCTGCGCGAGGAGGGGCCCACCGAGATCCGCGAGTCCATCCAGGCCTTCAACCGCATGCACACCCGGCTCGATCGCTTCGTGCAGGACAGGACCCGGATGCTGGCCGCCATCTCCCACGACCTGCGCACCCCCATCACCAGCCTGCGGCTGCGCAGCGAGTTTCTGGCAGACGGCGAGGACAAGGAGCGCTTCCAGCAGACCCTGCAACAGATGGAGCAGATGCTGGCGGCGACCCTGAGCTTCGCCCGGGAGGAGGGGCAGCAGGAGGCGACCCGGGAGCTGGATCTGGTCAGCCTGCTGGAGAGCCTGTGCGATGACTATGCGGATACCGGCCAGCCCGTCATCTGCCTGGCCCAGGGCAAGCAGGTCTACGCCTGCCGTGCCAATACCCTGCGCCGGGTGCTGCAAAACCTCATCGGCAACGCCATCAAGTACGCGGGCGGGGCCGAGGTGTCCCTGGAGCGAACCGAATCCGAGCTGCTGATCCTGGTCTGCGATCGGGGGCCTGGCATAGCCGAGGGCCAGCTGGAGGAGGTGTTCAAGCCGTTCGTGCGCCTCGACGAGGCCCGCAACACAGAGTCGGGCAGTGTGGGGCTGGGGCTCGCCATCGCCCGCACCCTGGTGCATCAGCACGGCGGCGAGCTGACCCTGCACAACCGTGCCGAAGGCGGCCTGGAGGCCAGGATCAGCCTGCCGCGCTGACGGCGCCTATCCCGTCCTCCCATGAAAAGGCCCGCACTCGGCGGGCCTTTTGCATCTCTCGCACCCGAGAGGATCAGAACTGGTAGGTCAGCCCCAGGTTGTAGCGACGGCCATCCAGCACGGTGCCGTAGCTGGCGTAGTCCACCCTCTTGTCCAGCAGGTTGTAGATGCCGGCGGTGACGCTCAGCGCCTGATTGGCCTTGTAGACCAGGCCGGTGTCGAAGAAGGTGTAGGAGGGCGTGCCCTCGGCCATCTTGACCCGGCTCAGGTAGTCCGAGGTCTTGCTGCGGAAGTTGACCCGAGACCAGAGGCCGACCGCCTCGCTGGTCTGCCAGTCGACCGTGGTGTTGAACATGTGGCGCGGCATCTGGTTCAGTGCCAGGCCCGCCATGGGGCCGCTCTTCTGCTCGGACTGGGTGAAGGTGTAGCTGGAGGCCAGGGACCACTGCGGGTTGATGGCCCAGTTGGCCGTGCCTTCCACCCCGCGCATGTTGGCCTCGTCGACGTTGATGCGATCGCTGATGAAGTCATAGGTGTGACCGTTCAGGGTGCAGGCGGGATCCTGCTTGCTGGTGCAGCGACGGGTCTCGGCAATCTTGTCCTTGAAGTCGGTATTGAACAGGGTCAGTCCGGCGTTGAGCCCCTGTTGGCCATCCCACAACAGGGCGATTTCCTCGCTGACGCTCTTCTCCGGCTGGAGGGCCGGGCTGCCGACCAGCATGCCATCCTGGGTACCGCCGCCAGTGGCCTGGCCCCAGTTGGCCGCTGACATGCGCAGGTCGGGGGAGCGGTAGCCGGTGGAGACACCACCCTTCAGGGTCCAGAACTCGGCGGGATGCCAGACCCCGTAGAGACGCGGGCTCCAGTGGCTGCCGTAGTTCTGATCCCTGTCCATGCGCACGCCGCCGGTGAGGGCGAAGCTGTCGGTCAGGGCCCACTCGTCCTCCACGAACAGGGCCCAGCTCCAGCGGGTCAGCTGGTCGGCGCGATTGACCACATTCAGCTGGTTGCCCTGATCCTGCAGATCCTCGTAGCGATATTGGCCGCCGACGCTCAGGTAGTGATCCCCCAGGATGATCTGGGTATGGGTGTCGGCTATGGTGTTGATCATCTTCATCTGCCGACCCGGGTTGGTGCTCTCTTCCCGTTGCAGATAGCTGGTGGAGGAGCCGAAGTCGTAGCGGCCGTCGTGGGTGATGGCGTAGTTGGTGCGCTCGTAGGTGCTCAGGTTCGGTTTGGCCTTGGCTGAAATGGACTCACCCGGTGTGCGATCCCTGTCCTGCAGGCCGCGGCTCACCTCGAAGTCGACGCTGTTGTGCTCGTCCGGGGTCAGGCTGAACACGGCGGTGCCGCTGCGCATCTCCTGCTCGGCGAAGCCGTTCTCGAACTGATCCTCGCCGCGGTAGGAGAGCTGGCCGTTCAGGCGCATCCCCAGCAGCCCGTCCACCAGGGCGCCGGCGGTGTAGGCATCGGTCTGGAAGAGATCACCGGACGCCTTGTTCTCCTGGAAGGTGCCGTCGGCATGCAGCGATCCCTGCCACGCCGTCATGCTGGTGCTCTTGCGGGTGATGACGTTGATGACGCCCCCCATGGCATCCGAGCCGTAGCGGGAGGACATGGGGCCACGCACCACCTCGATCCGCTCTATGGCTTGCAGCGGCGGCAACCAGCCCTGCTCTATGCCGGGACCGTCGCTGTTGGGGCGGGTGCCACGGCTGTCGACCCGCTTGCCGTCCACCAGCATCAGCGTGTACTTGGCTCCCATGCCGCGGATACTGATGTCGCTGCTGCTGCCACCCCCGGTGATCACTACCCCGGGGACGTCTTTCAGGGCGTCGGTCACGTCACGGTAGGCGCGCTTCTCCAGCTGTTCCCGGGTCACGACCGAGATTGAGGCGGCAGAGTCTTCGATCTTCTGCTGGAAACCCGAGGCGGTGATCACCATGACTTCGTTCTGGCTGGCGTGGGCCTGGCTGGCCAGTGTGGCGATGATCAGGGTGGCGAGAGGGGTAATGGGGATGCTAGTCATGAAAACCTGAACTCCTGGGAAGGAAAGTTTCTCAACCCGCCACTGAGTCCCGGGATCTTGGTGTCGCACTGGGACGGCGGAGCTGAGCCTCAAATGGATGACATTTGTCGACAGGCATTCTAGGCAAACAAGAATCAAATGTAATTGATATTGGTTATCATTTGTATTTTGTTCGAGGGAAGGAGGCAGTTCTGGCGGGGGAGAGAGGTAATGATGGAAATCCAGATAACAAAAAACCCGCCGAGGCGGGTTTTTTCAATTCTTGCAGAAGGACTTTCCGATTGACGAAAAGGCTTCCTGGCTTGAATTACAGACCAACTACGTTGGCAGCAGCCGGGCCTTTCTGGCCTTGCTCGATGGTGAACTCAACGCGCTGACCTTCGTCCAGGGTTTTGAAGCTGGTGGACTGGATAGCGGAGAAGTGTACGAACACGTCTTTGCCACCGTCAGCCGGGGAGATGAAGCCAAAACCTTTCTCAGCGTTGAAGAACTTTACGGTACCAGTCATTTTGTTAGACATAATAATTTCCTTGAATAGTGATGTTGAAACGCTACTTGTGTAGCAATCCATGATTTTTCGTCAGCAATACGTATGGGGAGCACTAAAGAAGGAGAATTATTTGGCGAGAATCATCTGGGACAACTCTATGCACAAATCACTGCTTTAAAATGACTGCCTAACATAATCAGGTCTGAACTACCGAACCATCGAAATCGATTAGAACACGCTCACTCCGCCATGGCAATCTTTATCTTGGTATTAATTCCTGCCCGGCGAGGGGGTGTTAGCGTTTTATCTTGATAAAATCGTTTTATACCAGAAGGTTATCTAGCATTTTCCGGTGCGGGAAAGGGATGTATGCAGGCCCATCTCCGGATGACAGCACAAGCATCCGGACATGGGAGACAGAAATTATCGCTTGCTGCGGTACTTGTTGCTGACGGAGTCCGCCCAGTTGAAGGTTTCCGGCAGCACCTGATTCTTGGCGCGCTCCTTGGCCTTCTCCCGTGCCAGAGCGGAAGCCGCCTTGGCTGCCTTGGCGCGATCCTCGGCGATTTTCAGGCGCCCTTCCTCACGGATCTTGTTACGTTCCCCATTGGTCAGGGTGTGATCGGCATGGGCCTGGGCCTTCTGCAGCAACAGGGTGATCTCGGCTTTTTCGGCCTCGGTAAGATCTTTCATTTCCAGCTTTTTCATGGCGCACTCCTGCGGCAGGTGATGGTTCACCCTAACACACTCCGGAGGCCGACTCTTATGTAATCGTCCCCTAGACCCCAAAAGAGCAAGTTGAGTGTGTTTTCCTGCCGGTTTTCGTCCAGATACAGGCCGGTTGTGGCAGTTTGTCCCGGGTTGTCGGGATCTGGATGGCGAGGTCAGAGCCCTGTGGAGCACCGTTGTCCGGCGAGGCTGGATCCCGGTGGAGGCTGGGGGTATGCTGGTGCCAGTGCGATCCTCGATCGTCACTGCTAGCGTACTGTGATCTATGATTCGGATGACATGCTGGAATCTTGATTCCAACTGTCCTGGTAACATTTTTGGAGTCTGATGATGAGCAACAAAGAACAGCATCACGGCAAAGATGCCAAGAAAAAACCGCAGATGTCACTGAAAGAGAAGCGCGAGGCCAAACGTCAGAAAGCTGATCTGAAAAATGGCGGCGCGATGAAGTAACGCTCCACTACACTGTTGTTCCTCTGGAGCCAGTATCAAGCCAGTCCGTCATGGGCTGGCTTTTATGTTTCTGTCGGATGAGGTCGTGCCATAGGCGGCAAAGATCCGTTCATAGCGCCCATCTTCCTTCATCTTGCTGAACTGGCGATCGAACCACTGCTGCTGCGCCGCCTCGCGAAAGGCGAAGTGGTACCGGGTGGGGGGGAAGAGATCATGCTGTCTGACCCTGTCGTGGGGATAGCGCGCGCTGCCCTCTGCTTGCCCGATCAGTTGCGACAGGTAGTAGTAAAATACCCTCTGCTCCAGGATCACGGCATCCGTGCGTCCCAGCAACAACTTCTGAACCTGCCCCTCCTGCCTCGCCACCTCTTCATAGTCGGGGTTCTGATCGACCAGGTCGGCGAACTCTTTTCCCAGGATCTGCCTGGCTCGCTGGAAGGCGCTGACTCGCAGTGTCCGCAGATCCCCCATGGTGTCAAAGGCCGTCTTGTCGAGGGTAAAGACCCGGTTGTGAAAGGTGATCACCACCTGGGAGAGGTGGGCGTGGCTCAGCATGCCGGGTCTGACGTTGATGATGGCATCCAGCTTGCCTTCCTCCAGCATCCTGAAGGTCCGCTCCAGAGGCAGATAGATGAACTCGGGCTCATGACTGCTGCCGGTGAACGCCTCGCGCATGAGATCGAGCTCGATGCCGCGATCCTCGTGAGCGATCACGTAGGGAGGGATGGCGAAGCTCACCCCCACTCGCAGCGGTTCGGCGATCAGAGGGGCGGCAAACACCAGCAAGATGAGGCGCAGCAGGCGACCAAGGTGATTCATGCAGGTTCTCGGGGAGGTGACTCGTCCCGAGAATAGCCACACGTCAGGGCGAGGGAAAAGGTCAGGTGCGGATTGTCGCAACAACATGATGAGGGAGGGGATGAATGCGTCAGGAACAGACAAAAAGGCCCTGAGTCATCAGGGCCTGGGTGTCGATCAGAACGGGATGTCGTCGTCGAAATCCATCGGCGGCTCGTTGTAGACCGGCGGTGCAGACTGGGGCTGCTGGGCCGGACGACCGTAACCACCCTGTGGCTGCATATTCTGCTGCGGGGCTGCGGCCGGGCGCTGCATCGCTTGCTGGGGAGCTGCCTGTTGCGGCTGGCCCCAGTTGCCCTGGGACTGTTGACCGCCCATGCCCTGGCCGGCGCCGCCTTGCGGACGGCCACCCAGCATCTGCATCACGCCGGTGAAGCTGTCGACCAGCACCTCTGTGGTGTAACGCTCCTGGCCACTCTGATCCTGCCACTTGCGGGTCTGCAGCTTGCCTTCGACATAGACCTGGGAACCCTTCTTCAGGTACTCGCCCGCCACTTCGGCCAGCTTGCCCATGAAGACCACGCGGTGCCACTCGGTACGCTCTTTCTGCTCACCGGTCTGCTTGTCGCGCCAGGTGTCGGAGGTGGCCAGGGTGATGTTAGTCACGGCACCGCCGCTCGGCATGTAGCGCACTTCCGGGTCTTGCCCCAGGTTACCGATCAGAATGACTTTGTTGATGCCTCGACTGGCCATAATCTCTCTTCCACCCTTATGTATACCGGCCAGGCCAAATGCCTGGTCCCATTCAATATGTCGTTTGTTTGCAATCAGATGCGCGCCACGGATGGACCTCATCTTCACGCATGTCACGGCTGTGCCAGATTCAACCGACGCGTTTATCGGCCATCCGCCGCAGCGTTTGCCCGCAATAATACCAGTTGGCGGAGATGAGCGCACACCTTCCTGTCCCGGCGAGCACCAAACCCCGCCGCTGGCGTCCGAGTAACTTACTCGAGGTATGGCCCCACCAGCAAGGGGCGACGGGGCCGAGTGCTGCATCGACGGCCAAGGCCTGCTATGGTGCGGTCCGGCACTACTTGACCCCCCAAATGGGGGGTGTGTGCTAGTCATTTGTATTGGTTGGAAAATTGCTGAGCTTCAAAGGAATCACAGCAGCGTCTAATACTTTTTTAATGCTGCAGCCAGGAGGGGGATTGGTACTCTTCCTTGCCGAAAAGCCCCGACTCGAATGTGCAAGGAAGTTCTCTTGATGACGCCCGAATACCCCTTAGTGCTGATCACCGAAAATAATGCACAAGCCAGCAGTTTCCAGCGTCACCTCAGCGAAGAGCTTGGCTTGTCCATCTTGCTGGTGGGGGAGATAGAGGCCCTGCCCGAACCCGCCGATACGTCTGCCCAGACGCTGCTGCTGATCGATCTGGACTATCTGAAGTCGGCTCAGCAGGCGGATTGGAGCAAGGCCATCTGCAGCCGCTTCGGCGAGGCCAGCGCCGTGCTGCTCAACGCCCCGACCAGCACGGACAGGGAGCTGCTGCTGATGTGGCCCCATACCAGCGGGCTCTTCTTCCGCCAGGACAACCTGGACAGACTGGTGATCGGCATCCGCAAGGTGTTGCAGGGGGAGTACTGGATCCCGCGCCATCTGCTGTGCGATCTGGTGGATTACTACCGCAAGGGGAGCGGCCAGCCCTTGCGCAACCAGACCCTGCTGACGGCCCGCGAGCAGGAGATAGTCCGCCACCTGATGACGGGGGCCTCCAATACCGAGATCGCCGACAGCCTGTTCGTGAGCGAACACACCATCAAGTCCCACCTCTATAACGTGTTCAAGAAGTTGAACGTCAAGAACCGCCTGCAGGCGGTGAGCTGGGCCAAGGAGTATCTCTGAGCGCCGGGGTGGGATGATAAAAGACTGTCTATTCATCCAGTAGTCTCTATGCCATACTGGCCCGCTCTGGTTCCCGTATCGAGCGCGCAACAAGATGGAAAAAATCGTGATCCGGGGTGCCCGCACCCACAACCTCAAGAACATCAACCTGACTCTGCCCCGCGACAAGCTGATCGTGGTCACCGGCCTGTCCGGTTCCGGCAAGTCCTCCCTGGCGTTCGATACCCTCTATGCCGAAGGCCAGCGCCGCTATGTGGAGTCCCTCTCCGCCTATGCCCGCCAGTTCCTCTCCCTGATGGAGAAGCCGGACGTGGACCATATCGAGGGGCTCTCCCCGGCCATTTCCATCGAGCAGAAGTCCACCTCCCACAACCCGCGCTCGACCGTCGGCACCATCACCGAAATCTACGACTACCTACGCCTGTTGTTTGCCCGAGTCGGTGAACCCCGCTGCCCGACCCACGCCATCCCGCTCGCCGCCCAGACCATCAGCCAGATGGTGGATCAGGTGCTGGCCCAGCCCGAAGGCACCAAGCTGATGCTGCTGGCGCCCGTGGTGCGCAATCGCAAGGGGGAGCACACCAAGCTGCTGGAGAACCTGGCGGCCCAGGGCTACATCCGTGCCCGCATCGATGGGGAGGTGTGCGACCTTTCCGATCCCCCCTCGCTGGAGCTGCACAAGAAGCACACCATAGAAGTGGTGGTGGACCGCTTCAAGGTGCGCGATGACCTGGCCCTGCGCCTCGCCGAATCCTTCGAGACGGCACTGACCCTCTCCGGCGGCATCGTCCTGGTGGCCCCCATGGACGGAGAGGAGGGGGTTGCCCCCCTGATCTTCTCTGCCAACTTCGCCTGCCCCGAGTGTGGCTACTCCATGTCGGAACTGGAGCCGCGCATCTTCTCCTTCAACAACCCGGCCGGTGCCTGCCCCACCTGCGACGGCCTCGGGGTGCAGCAGTACTTCGATCCCGCCAAGCTGATCCAGGATCCGGGCCAGAGCCTGGCCGGTGGCGCCATCCGGGGTTGGGACAAGCGCAGCTTCTATTACTTCCAGATGCTCAAATCCCTCTCCGAGCACTACAAGTTCGATCTGGAGGCGCCCTGGGAAGATCTGCCGGCCAAGACCCAGGAGGTGATCCTGCGCGGCTCCGGTCGCACCGAGATCGAGTTCCGCTACATGAACGATCGCGGCGACGTGGTGGTGCGCAAGCACCCGTTCGAAGGAATATTGCACAACATGGAGCGCCGCTACCGGGAAACCGAGTCCAACTCGGTGCGGGAAGAGCTCTCCAAGTACATTGCCAACAAGTCCTGCACCAGCTGCGGTGGCAGCCGGCTGCGGGAAGAGGCGCGCCACGTCTTCGTCGACAACCGCAACCTGCCGGCCATTGCCGAGCAATCCATCGGCGATGCGCTCGCCTTCTTCGAGGGGCTGAACCTCACCGGCCAGCGCGCCCAGATCGCCGAGAAGATCCTCAAGGAGATAGTCGAGCGGCTCGGCTTCCTGGTGAACGTCGGCCTCAACTATCTGAGCCTGTCTCGCAGCGCCGAAACCCTCTCCGGCGGCGAGGCGCAGCGGATCCGGCTGGCGAGCCAGATTGGCGCCGGTCTGGTGGGGGTCATGTATGTACTGGATGAGCCCTCCATTGGCCTGCACCAGCGGGACAACGAGCGGCTGCTCAAGACCCTCACCCATCTGCGCGATCTCGGCAACACGGTGATCGTGGTGGAGCACGACGAGGACGCCATCCGCCTCGCCGACCATGTGCTCGACATAGGCCCGGGGGCCGGCGTGCATGGCGGAGCCATAGTCGCCCAGGGGACACCGGAAGAGATCATCGCCAATCCCGAGTCGCTCACCGGTGACTACCTCTCCGGCCGCAAGCAGATCGCCATTCCTGATGAACGTACGCCGCTCACCGGCAAGTGGTTGAAACTCAAGGGGGCGAGCGGCAACAACCTGCGCAACGTCAACCTGGATCTGCCGATCGGGGTGATGACCTGCGTCACCGGCGTCTCCGGCTCAGGAAAGTCGACCCTGATCAACGACACCCTGTTCCGCATCGCCCACCGGGAGCTGAACAAGGCGACCGAGTCCACCCCGGCCCCCTATCGCGAGGTGGAAGGGCTGGAGCATCTGGACAAGGTGGTGGACATCGACCAGAGCCCCATCGGCCGGACCCCGCGCTCCAACCCGGCGACCTATACCGGCCTGTTCACCCCGATCCGCGAGCTGCTTTCCGGCACCCAGGAGGCGCGCTCCCGCGGCTACCAGCCGGGCCGCTTCTCCTTCAACGTGAAGGGGGGCCGCTGCGAGGCGTGCCAGGGGGATGGGGTCATCAAGGTGGAGATGCACTTCCTGCCGGATGTGTATGTGCCGTGCGACGTCTGCAAGGGCAAGCGCTACAACCGCGAGACCCTGGAGGTGAAGTACAAGAGCAAGAACATCCACGAGATCCTGGAGATGACGGTCGAAGATGCCCGCGAGTTCTTCGATCCCGTGCCGGCGGTGGCGCGCAAGCTGCAGACCCTGATGGACGTGGGCCTCTCCTACATCCGCCTCGGTCAGTCTGCCACCACCCTGTCGGGGGGCGAGGCGCAGCGGGTCAAGCTGGCGCGGGAGCTCTCCAAGCGGGACACCGGCCAGACCCTCTACATCCTGGACGAGCCGACCACGGGGCTGCACTTCCACGACATCCAGCAACTGCTCAAGGTGCTGCACCAGCTGCGAGATCGCGGCAACACCATAGTCATCATCGAGCACAACCTGGACGTCATCAAGACCGCCGACTGGATCGTCGATCTGGGGCCGGAAGGGGGCGCCGGTGGTGGCCGCATCCTGGTGACCGGCACGCCGGAGGAGATGAGCCGTTGCAAGGAGTCGCACACCGCGCGCTTCCTGGCCCCCTTGCTGAACAAGTAGGGGCACATCAGACATACAAGGGGCCAAGGCCCCTTTTTTGTGGGCGATCGCCGGGGGATGGAGAGATCCCGGGCTTCGCCTCGGCGGCGGGCGCAGGATCTGAGCCCGGAGCATGATTGAATGCGGTATTGAAGCGGGCAGGGCAATCCCGCACCCAGGGTGTGAGCCGTGACGCCGGGGGTCAGTGGGCTAGCATCAGGAAGGCGAGGGCGAACAGAAAACCGAGCAGGATAAACAGGAAGGAGCCTATGCCCCAGATGGCTGCCAGGATGCCGATGATTTTGTCTTTGCGTGTTTGTGGTTTCATAAAGATTAAATTACAGCATGGCTACATTGCTTTAATAAAATACGCTGGCCGGCATCATTAAACAACAGTGAAATGGGAATATGGGCAACCTTAAGGTGTATTTATTTGCTATTTTAAATGGGGTGTCATTGCATATTTATATTTCAACTTACTGTATTTAAATGGTTTTACGGTGTTATTTGTCAGGTTTTTGGCTGTCTGAAGCTGCTGTGTACATCCATCTATTTCTTGATAACTATTGAGCTAAATCAATAACCGTCCATTCACATCCTTTTATAGTTTTCGGGCTTACAACATAGAAAGAAAACAAAAAGGAATTATGTGATGAAAAAAGTGCTTCCTCTCCTGATCGCAGCCGCTTTTGCTTCCCCCGCCGCCATGGCCCACCAGGCCGGTGACATCCTGGTGCGTGGCGGCCTGGCCTTCGTCTCTCCCCAGACCAGCAGTGACGACGTGCTCGGCACCGGCGAGCTGGATATCGACAGCAACATGCAGCTGGGGCTGACCCTCTCCTACATGCTGACGGACAACTGGGGCGTCGAGCTGCTGGCGGCGACGCCTTTCTCCCACTCGGTGTCGACTCCGGGGCTGGGTGAGGTCGCCAAGGTCAAGCACCTGCCGCCGACCCTGATGGCCCAGTACTACTTCGGGGATGCCAACAGCAAGGTGCGCCCCTATGTCGGCGCCGGCATCAACTACACCATCTTCTTCGATGAAGAGGGCCGCGGCGCCCTGGCAGGCACGGATGTGAGCGTTGACTCCTCCTGGGGGCTGGCGGGTCAGGTGGGCCTGGACATGGCGATCAACGACCGCTGGTTCGTCAACGCCTCCGCCTGGCTCATCGACATCGACACCGACGTGCACACCGCGGTGGGCACCATCAATACCTCCATCGATCCGGTTGCCTTCATGTTCGGCGTCGGCTACCGCTTCTGATGACAAGGTTGGCCGCCTCAAGGCCATGACAACCAAGCATGTCTCTTTGGCCCGGCTCTGTTCGGGCCCTTTTCTGTCCGGCGCGGCGCAATAACTGTGATCCGGCCCCTCATGGCGTCACTTATTGCTCTTCCATTGCCTCAACTTGCCGATAGCCTCTGCGTTCACCCCTTTATTTCCCAACGAGTGAGGATGTCTCCATGGGTTTATCTATCGTGCAGCGGATCATCGCCGGATTTGTGCTGATGTTGCTGCTGCTGGTGTTGCTGGGCTTCATCAGTATCCTGAAGATCCGGGGAATTAATGAGGGACTATCCCAGGTATCGGATCGTGCCACTCCCCTGGTGATCGCCGTTGCCGGGCTCAAGGGTGCCTTGCAGGACAGCAACCGCTGGGTGCTGACCTACAGGACCAGCGAAGATGCCACCCAGTTGCCGCAGCTGGCCAGCCAGTTCAAGGCGCAGCAGGCGCGCTTCCTGGCCCAGAGCCAGGAGATGGCCCGCTTCAACGACGTGGCCGAGGCGGGCGAGCGCTTTCGCCAGGTAGATGGGGCCACCCGGGAGTTCTACGCTCTGGCGGATCAGGTGCTGAGCCAGCATGGTCAGTGGATAGCCGCCCTCGATCGGCGTCATGAGCTGGAGCTGGCCTTTATCCGGCTGGAGGACACCTATCAGTGGGCCGCCGATCTGCTGTTGCAGCAGACCGCCAGCAAGCGCTCCATGCGCAACAAGGCCGAACTCATCACCTCCGGCATCGCCCGGGATCTGAAGAACATCCGTCGGGCCGACGCCAAGACAGACCTCAACGAACTGGAGAAGGTGCTCGCCAAGGACATCGAGATGGCGCGCAAGCGGCTCGAGCGGGTGCTGGTACCCGATGACGTGAGGCAGCGCTTCGTCGTCAATCTGGACAGGATGCAGGAGCTGGCGCTCGGCCCGCAGGGGCTGCTGGCCACCATGCGCCATGCCCAGCAGCTTGCGGCTTCGCTGCAAACCTTGAATCAGCAGCTCGATACCAGCCTGGTCAACAGCCTGGCGCTGCTGGACGAGATGGGCAAGTCGGCGGGCAGCATCGCCAGCCAGAGCCGGATCGGGGCCGATGACGCCGTCAGCAGTGCCAGCTTCTGGATCCTGATCGTCTCCGCCATCTCCGCCGCCGCCGCGCTCATCATCGGTTACACCACGGCCCGCAGCATACAGCGCCCGTTGCAGCTGATCGATCGGGCGCTGGATCGCATGGCTACCGGGGACATGACCCGGCGCATCGACTACCAGAGCAGTTGTGAATTCGGCAGCCTGACCCGCTCCATCAACACCCTGGCGGACAAGACGGGGGAGCTGCTCTCCCAGATCAACGCCGGTTCCCGCCATCTGGTGGAGGAGGCGAGTCGCGCCGCCGAGATCAGCGAGCGCGCCATGTCCAGGGTGCAGGATCAGAAGAGCCAGACCGACCAGGTCGCCGCTGCCATCACCGAGCTGGAAGTGAGCGCCACCGAGGTGGCCCGCTCCACAGATGGCACCAAGCGCGAGGTGGATCTGGCTGACGAGGAGGCTCGCGCCGGTCGCAAGCAGGTGGCGACCACGCGCCAGATCACCGAACAGCTGGCGGGCGCCATGGAGGAGGCGGTCGGCATCACCCACAAGCTGGGTGAATTCAGCAACAACATCGGCAGCATTCTGGATGTGATCCGCAGCATTGCCGAGCAGACCAACCTGCTGGCACTGAATGCGGCCATCGAGGCGGCACGGGCCGGTGATGCTGGTCGCGGCTTTGCCGTGGTGGCGGACGAGGTGAGGGCGCTGGCGAACCGGACCCAGACCTCGACCGAGGAGATCCAGGCCATGATCGAGAACCTGCAGAGCTCCAGCAAGCAGGTGATGGAGGTGATGGCCCGCAGCCAGGAGCAGACCCAGGGTTGCGTGTCGCAGACCCGGGCCATGGACGAGGCGCTGCAATCCATCGCCGAGCGGATGAGCGCCATCAAGTCGATGGCGGATCAGGTCGCCCATGCGGCCCAGGAGCAGATCTCGGTCAGTCAGGGGGTGGCCCGTCATATCGCCGGCATTGCGGACGTGGCCTACGAGACCGAACGGGAGGCCCGTGAATCGGCAGGCAGCAGTGAAGTGCTGGCGGAACTGGTCGCCAAGCAGCAGCAATTGATCGCTCATTTCAAGGTGTAGGAGGACTTATGGCTAACAAGTGGATCGGGGCCCTGAGTCTCCTGTTGTGTGGCCAGCTGATGGCCAGCGAGCTGGTGATCGAAAGCTGGCGGATAGATGACAAGGCCTTGTGGGAGGAGAAGATCATTCCCGCCTTCGAGGCCGCTCACCCGGGCATCCTGGTGAGCTTCAACGGGGTGCAGAATGTCGAATACATGCCGACCCTCTGGGCCAGCCTGAAAGCGGGCAAGGCCGGGGATCTCATCACCTGCCGCCCATTCGACGACTCCCTGGCCCTGTTCAAGGCGGGCCATCTGGCGGAGCTGAGCGAGATGGCCGGGATGGAGAACTTCCCGAGCTTCGCCCAGTCCCCCTGGCAGACCGATAGCGGCGCCCAGACCTTCTGCGTGCCCATGGCCTCCGTCATTCACGGCTTCTTCTACAACAAGCAGATCTTCAGCGAGCTGGGGTTGGCGGTGCCCCAGACCCGGGACCAGTTCTTCGCCGTGCTCGACAAGGTGAAGGCGGACGGTCGCTATGTGCCGCTGGCCATGAGCGGCTCCGAGAGCTGGGTCGCCTCCGAGCTGGGCTTCCAGAACATAGGTCCCAACTACTGGAAGGGGGAGGATGGCCGATTGGCGCTGATCGCGGGTCAGGAGCGGCTCGACAATCCGCAGTACGTCAAGGTGTTCGAGGAGCTGGCCCGCTGGCGCGCCTATCTCGGCGAGGGGGGGGAGGGTCGTGACTACGCCACCACCAACGAGCTGTTCACCTCCGGCAAGGCCGCCTTCTATGCGGCCGGCTCCTGGGAGATAGCCCCCTTCACCGGCAAGGTGGAATTCGGTGTCATGCGCCCCCCTGTGGCAAAACAGGGTGACGGTTGCTTCTTCACCGATCACACCGACATCGGCATGGGGATGAACCCGGCCAGCAAGAACAAGGAGGCCGCCATGACCTTCCTGCAGTGGCTGACCACCTCCCAGTTTGCCGAGCTCTATACCAACTCGCTGCCGGGGTTCTTCTCCCTCTCCAACCACTTCTTCGAGGCCACCAACCCGGCGGCCAAGGAGATGATGGAGTGGCGGGATCAGTGTGACTCCACCATCCGGGTCGCTACCCAGATCCTCTCTCGCGGCACCCCCAAGCTGGGGGATGAGCTGGCCGAGGTGAGCCAGGGGGTGTTGCTCGGCACCATGGCGCCGCAAGCCGCCGCCGATCGGCTGGAGCAGGGATTGAAGGGCTGGTATGCCCCTCATCAGGGCCGGCAGGCCAAGACCCCGGACTGCCAATGCGCTCCTCCCGCCGCCGTCTCTGCCGCTCCCGCCACGGTTGAGGCTGCCGTCCCTGCGCCATCCGCGGCCATCTCGACCGAGCTGAACGCGTCCCCCGTGTCTGCAGCTGTGGCTCCCTCGGCGGTGGCCGCGACCGACGTCGAGCAGGCGCTGGCCAGCGAGCTGGAAGCGCCGCAGCCCTGAAGGGCGGCACCATGAGAAAACGGGAGGCATCAGCCTCCCGTTTTCATTTGCGCCAGCTGCCTATGGCTGCTGAGCCCAGCGGCACAGGCTGCCGATGCGCGCCACCGGGACGAAGCCCAGGGCGCGGTAGACCCGCTGGGCGTGGTAGTGCTCGTCCGCCACTATGATGAGCTGCCTGGCCCGCTCGAACCCCTGGCGGGCGACCTGGCTCAGCAACTGACGGCAGAGGCCCCGGTTGCGCCAATCCTGATGGGTGCGTACCAGTTGAAAGCGCCCCATGGCGCCGGTGAAGAAGAGGCCGCAACTGGCGACCAGACGATCCTGATGCCAGATCCCCCACCACTGTCCCAACCCATCGGCGATCATGGCCTGATAGAGGTCGCGCCGTGACTGAAGGTAGGCAAGGTAGCTTGCCTCATCATGGCCCGAGTCCCTGTCATCGAGCTCCAGGGTCAGCCAGTCATCCCAGTCGGCGGGGGTGAAGGGGCGGGCAGGGGCGAGGTCCTGGTCGCTCTGGGCCTTACAGTCGGCCGCCTCCAGCGCCAGCACCACGCACTCCATGTACTGGTATCCCGCCGCCACGAAGCCGGCGACCCGGCTGTTCTGCCCCTCGGCCAGCGGCCACTGGAAGGTGCGATGGCGGATCCTGGGATCCTGGCCGATCAGCTTGTCGAAGCTGGCTTCGAGCCAACCCTTGTCGCGGTCGCTGGGGGGCGTGGGGAGCAGCAGATAGTTGCCGAAGTAGTAATCCGGGGCGGTCGGGGTGCACACGGCCCAGAACCCTTCATGGTCCGTCACCTCGCCCTGATAGCGATCGAACAGCAAATCGGTGGCAAAACCGGGGTGATCTTCCATGACAAGGCTCCTGCAAATGCTTGAATTGATTATCGGCAGGGAGAGGGAGAAGTTAAAAAAAGGCCGGGAAACCCGGCCAAACAATCACACGCAGATTCAGAACGTCCAGGACGATCCGCCCGCATCATAGCGTGCCTGAGGCCATTTTGGGATGGGGCCCGTCGTTACTTGGGTCGAATTGCAAAATAAAAAAAATCGTTTATCCCGCCTTCGCCGGCAAATCGGTGTTGACTTTGATCCGTTTTCTCATAAAGATAGAAAGACGTTTAGACGTCCAAACATCCGTTTTGACGTACAGGAATCGGTTGTAGGACAGGGAGAGAGCAGATGGGATTTCACAGCGCGCGTCAGGTCGAGGCACTCAACCAGAGTCTGGCTGACTTGGGTAACAACATTTCGGTCAGCTTCGAGTTTTTTCCACCCAACAGTGAAGGGATGGAGAACACCCTCTGGCAATCTATCGAACGACTGCAGGTGCTGGAACCCAAGTTTGTCTCCGTGACCTATGGCGCCAACTCGGGCACCCGGGATCGCACCCACAAGGTGATCAAGGACATCAAGGAGCGCACCGGCCTCATCGCCGCGCCGCACCTGACCTGTATCGATGCCAGCCGCGACGAGCTGAGAACCATTGCCCGTGACTACTGGAACAGCGGCATTCGCCACATAGTGGCACTGCGCGGTGACCTGCCTCCCGGACTCGACAAGCCGGACATGTATGCCACCGATCTGGTCGCCCTGCTCAAGTCCGAGGCCGACTTCGACATCTCGGTTGCCGCCTATCCGGAGGGCCACCCCGAAGCCAGGAGCGCGCAGTCCGACCTGCTCAACCTCAAGCGCAAGATAGATGCCGGTGCCAACCGCGCCATTACCCAGTTCTTCTTCGATGTGGAGACCTACCTGCGCTTCCGCGATCGCTGCGCCGCCATCGGCATCGATGCCGAAATCGTGCCGGGGATACTGCCGGTCTCCAATTTCCAGACCCTCAACAAGTTTGCCGGCTTTACCAACGTGAAGATCCCGCGCTGGATGCACCAGCGATTCGAGGGGCTGGATAACGATCAGATGACCCGCAACATGGTGGGGGCCAGCATCGCCATCGATCAGGTGCGGGTGCTGAGCCAGGAAGGGGTGAAGGATTTCCACTTCTACACCCTGAACCGCTCCGAGCTGACCTACGCCATCTGCCATACCCTGGGTGTGAGGCCCAAAGGCCAGGCCTGATCCCCATCAGTCAGAAACGAGAAAAGCCAATGAGTTGCCTCATTGGCTTTTTGCTATGGGCGATGATCAGGGTCTGGTCGGCTGGATCTCCTTGGGCTCCAGCGTGATGACCGCATTGCCGGCGGCACCGGGATACTGGTGGTAGCTCTGGTCCTGCTCCAGGGTGTAGAAGGTATCCAGGTAGTCGTCGTTGTTGGTCATCCAGGAGTCGGGCAGCGCCTTGACGATGCGGCCGCCGAGATCGAGGAAGGGGAGGGCTTCCGGCACGCCGCCAGCGGTGAAGCCGAGCTTCAGCGCCTCGATCAACAGGGCGCTCAGCTCCTTGTAGTTGACGTTGTCATCCTGCTCCATCATGACGAGGTCGACCGCACCCCAGCGATAGCGATCCCAGTACACCAGGATCTGGTTCGGGCTGTAATCTGTGTTGTCATGGTCGAGGTAGGGCATGTCGACTATGTCCACCACGGGGTCATCCCGGCTCGGATTGACCCCGGCCACGACGGCGTAGACCTCGGCGGTGCCGAGCAACCAGGGCTCCTGATCATCGCTGAGCCTGATCTTCTTGAGGATGCTGGTCTTGAGGGGGGCCGTGTTGCTGGCTGCGCGGGGGGCCGCCTGGATGTCGGCGGCAGCCAGCGCCTTGCGCATCACCTTCAGACCGGCATTCTTGGCCTTGATGGGGTCGGCCTCCACTACCAGCACGGGTCGTGCCGGTGGCTGGTTCACATCGAGGTAGACCGGATTGCCGGCGCCATCGAAGGCTTCGATGGCGCTCCAGCTCTTCTCATCGCCGCTCGGCACGTATGCAATCAGCGGCTCTGTTCCCTGCTTGAGCGCATTGGCCTGCTCGGGGTTGGCCAGTCGCAACTGCATCAGCTGTTTGACCTCACCCTCCAGTCCTTGCCGGTTGATGGCGGCCTGATTGGCATCGGTGGCTTGGCGCTTCAGCCTGGGGCTCGCCTTTTGCAGCAGGTTGGGCAGCGGACTCTGGTACTCCTGATTGGTGAGCAGGGGCAACAGACTCTTCTGCTGCAGTGCGAGCTGGCGTGCCAGCTCCCTGTCCGTGTCGGCGGCATGGGCACTGGCGGTGCCCAGCAGGGCCAGCAATAAAATGACAGCCTGATTCCTCATTCTTCTTCTCCAGTATTGAGTCTGACAGAGGCGCGCATCGGGAAGAATCTGCGCCTCTTCTTCACTAGACGGGAGTTGGGTTCGGCTGTGAAGCATCCTTGCCGAATTATGTGTTGTGTCTCACTAGGGTCTCCCCAGATGGTCAGGTCAGGCGCGGAGTCGGTTGACTTGATGCAGCGCCACGCCGACCAGCAATCCCCAGCAGGCGGAACCGACACCGAGCAGGCTGATCCCCGAGGCCGTGATGAGGAAGGTGAGCAGTGCGGCTTCCCGCTCTTCATCCTGCTGCAGCGCGCCGTGCAGGCTGCTGCCTATGGTGCCGAGCAGTGCCAGCCCGGCCACGCAGGTCACCAGAGCGGTGGGGAAGGCGCTGAACAAGGCGACCACAGTCGCCCCGAAGCAACCGGTCAGCAGGTAGAAGCAACCCGCCCACACGGCGGCGGGCCAGCGGCGAGCGACGTCGGGATCCACCTCCTTGCCCATGCAGATGGCGGCCGTGATGGCGGCCAGGTTGAAGGTGTAACCACCGAACGGGGCCAGCAGCAGACCGGTCAGGCCGGTCCAGCCGATCAGGGAAGAGGTGGCAGGTTGATAGCCATGGGCACGGAGGATCGCGATGCCGGGCATGTTTTGCGACGTCATGGTGACGAGGAACAGCGGCAGCGCTATCCCCAGCACGGCGTTGATGGAAAAGGCTGGCGATATCCACACCGGGCTGGAGAGCTGCCAGTGGACTTCAGCCAGTTGCAGCTCGCCCCTCAGGATGCAGAGCAGCATGCCGGTGGCCAGGACCAGCACCATGGTATAGCGGGGCCAGAGGTGGCGGCCGAGCAGGAAAGCCAGCAGCAAGGCGCCAAGCAGCAGGGGATCCTGGGGGGCCACCTTGAACAGATCCAGCCCGAATCTGAGCAGCACCCCGGCCAGCATGGCGGCGGCCAGAGGAGCCGGGATGTGGCGCATCAGCCTGTCGAACCAGCCGCTGATACCGCACAGGGTGATCAGCAAGGAGGAGATGATGAAGGCACCTATGGCCTCCGCCAGGCTGAAATTGCCCAGGCTGGTGATGAGCAGGGCGGCCCCAGGTGTTGACCAGGCGGTCAGTACGGGGGTGCGGTAATAGAGGGAGAGGCCGATGCAGCTCACACCCATGCCGATACCCAGCGTCCATAGCCAGGAAGATACCTGGGCTGCATCGGCGCCGGCGGCGGTAGCCGCCTGAATGATCAGTACGACCGAACTGGTATAGCCAACCAGGACGGCGATTAGGCCTGCGACCAGATGAGGGAGAGCAAAGGGCATGGCGACATCCTTGTGTATGCTGATAGCTTGTGCGTTATTACGTACAATGTGGCTTTGACTATAGCGGCGTGCGCTATAACGCACAAGGCGAAGATGCAGCATTCGGGAGAGGGCGTATGCAGGAGATGAATCGGCACCTGGCTCAGCGATTGAAAGGGCTGCGCGCCGAACTGGGGTGGAGTCTGGATGTGGCTGCCCGCGAGACGGGGGTGAGCAAGGCCATGCTGGGGCAGATAGAGCGGGGGGAATCCAGCCCGACGGTGGCGACCCTGTGGAAGATCGCCACCGGGTTTCGGGTCTCCTTCTCCAGCTTTATCGAGCCGACCCCGGCAGTGGCGGGGGAGACGCTCTATCGCATCGCCGATGACATTCGCCAGCAACCAGCGGGCGAAGGCATGCAGGTGGCGCCCCTGTTTCCCTATGAAGACCGGTTCGGTTTCGAGCTGTTCGAGTTGACCCTTCTACCCGGCTATCAGCGGGAATCTGAACCCCATGAGCCCGGGGTGACCGAACATGTGATCGTCATCAGCGGTGTGATGGAGGTGCTGGTCGATGGGCAGTGGCGCTCGCTGGATCAGGGAGAAGCCGTACGCTTCGCCGCCGACCGTCCCCATGGTTACCGTAATCTGGGAATAGCCCCGGCCGTCTTCCACAACCTGATCCACTATCCTGCCATTCGCCCCTGATGGTTAACCCGGACGACCATCGGCTCTGGGGCGGGTCAGGATGGGGGTATAGAACCAGACAAACAGACCATAGGCCGCTATCCAGCTCCAGCCGCTCAGGTTCCATCCCGTCAGTGTCAAGGTAGGCCAATGCAGAGGGAGCAAGACCCGCACGAAGGCAGAGAGGATCACCAGCGCGAATGCCAGGGTGATCCAGCGCCCGACGTGCAGGGCTCTGCCGCTGTGCCCGAGTGACACCCTGGCAATCATTCCGAGGATCATGGTCCCCATGCAGCCAGCACTGAGCAGGTGACTGGCGAGGGACAAGCTGAGAGGCAGCCCCGCAGCCTGGGCCGCGAGGGCGAGCAGGCCGAGGGGAATAAACAGGTAAGCCAGGTGCAGCGACCATAGCAGGGGCTGTGCCAGGGTGGTGCCGGGTCGCCAGCGCAGTTGCCTGCACAGGTGCAAGCCGGCCGCCACTATATATAGAGGCACCATATATAGAGAGTTGATCCATGAGTCAGGCAGCAGCCAGAGCAGCAGGATCAGCCAGAGAGAGGCCAGTGCCCCGCGCTCCAGCCAAGGGCTGGGCGGCGCCTTCTCCTGACCCGTGCCCCTGGCGGTGAAGAAGGGAATCACACGTCCGCCCATCACGGCGATCAGGGTGGTGAACAGCAATACCGTCGTGATGAGCAGATGCTCCACTGTGCTCCAGTCATCTCGCCATAACCAGCTGGCGCCATTGAGCAGAGTCAATATGAGGAGCAGGGGGGCAAAGAAGAGGTTGCGCCATTGGCGCGTCATGATGACGGGCTTGGCGAGGAACCAGGCACAGAGCGGCAACCAGGCCAGATCCAGAACCATCAGAATGAGATTGTCTTCTCCAAGCCAGGGTAGCAGGCTCCTTGGCAGCACCCACAATCCCACGATCAGTGCCAATGGCCAGCTGCGAACGCCGGGATGAGCCGTCCAGTTCTGGACGGCGGTCAGTAGAAACCCCGCAACTATGGCGGCGCCAAAGCCGAACAACATCTCATGAGCGTGCCACCAGATGGGATTGCCAATACCGGGCAGGCTGAACCAGCCATTGAGCTGTCCCAGCCAACCCAGCATGGCCAGGCAAGAAAACAGGGCTCCGAGCAGGAAGAAGGGGCGAAACCCCAGGCGGAACAGGGGAACTATCTGCTCCTCCTTATGGCTATCGAGGATCTGGTGCATGGCAGCGACCTTAATTGAACATTTGAAAAGCCAATTATAAAGTGGCTTTTCAAATGTTCAATTTAAATCCAGGGAATGCCGATTTGGGTGGGGTGGTGGGTAAAAAAGGAACGTCTTGCTGTAGAACTGAGCGAACAAACGGTTAAGGTGAAAAAGCCCTTGTCATCCCGGCGCGGCTCCCTATAATGCGCCCCTACCAGCACGGCGGAACACGCCGAACTGATGAGCTAGCTTCCTTGCGAAGCAGGCGCCGAAAGAAAAGCGAAAACAACCGCTTGACTTTCGAAGTGAGGAGCGTAAGATGCGCCTCCT
>NZ_JBYTDH010000017.1:0-75406 GCF_058791175.1 Aeromonas sp. EU05-FHT14A05
ATTCAAATTGTTAAAGAGCGTCACGCTTATCGCGTTGAGGAGGCGCATCTTACGCTCCTCACTTCGAAAGTCAAGCGATTGTTTTCGCTTTTCTTTCTGCGCCCACCTCGCAAGGAAGCTGGCTCATCAGTTTGGCGTGTTCCGCCGTGCTGGTAGGGGCGCATTATAGGGAGCCGCGCCGGGATGACAAGGGTAAAACAGCAAAAAATGGCACTTTTTGCTGTTTGGTGGTTCAAACGCCTATTTATCAAACAAAACGCCCCGCATAAGCGGGGCGTCAACGAGCAAGGGTTCGGATTTGCTACCTTTTTGACCAGAACTCCCGGGCAAAGGCGCGTACCTTTTCCCAGTCGGTGAATTCGATGTCCTGGCTGGTATCCGTACTGCCACCGGTGATCGTCATGATCAGCTGGATGATGCGGGTCTGCCACCAGTTGTAGCGGGAGTATCGCAGCGCACCGGCAAACACCCCCAGCGTTTTCGGCTTCCACGGCGAGAGACGCAGAAACTTCTTCATATAGGCATTGGTCTGTGGTGTCTGCTTCTCGGGCTTGCGCGCCGTCAGGTTGACACAGAAGAAGGCGGCGTTGGCCACTTCCAGCTGTTCATGGTGAGCATGAATAAAGCTGAGCAGACTGGGGTGGAAGTTGCCATAGCGGATGGAGGCACCGATCAATACCTTGGCATATTTGCTAAGGTTGCACATCGGCAGGGTGTGCAGATCCTGCATCACCACTTCACATCCTGATATCTCCTCCAGCATGACATCCACAATTTTCCGCGTTTGCCCGTCCCGGGAAGAATAAAGCACCAAAATCTTGTCCATACCAACCTCAACTACGCCAGAATGCAGGAGTAAACAGTACCAGAAGTGTGAATATTTCCAATCGGCCAAACAGCATGGCGACCACCAGGATCCACTGTGCCGTCGCCGAGATATTGCCAAAGTTGCTGGAGACCTCACCCAACCCGGGCCCCACGTTGGTGAAGGCGGCCGCCACAGCCGTAAACGCGGTCACCTCGTTCAACCCTGTCATCAGCAACAGCAGCATGAAGATGAAGAACAGGATGATGTAGGTGGCGAAGTAGCCCCACACCGCCTCGACGATCCGCTCCGGCACCGCGCGCCGCCCCAGCTTCAGGGTATAGATGGCCCGCGGGTGCACCAGCCGCTTGAGCTCGCGCATCCCCTGCAGGAAGAGGATCATGAAGCGCATCACCTTGATGCCCCCCCCCGTGCTGCCGGCACAGCAGCCAATAAAGGCCGAGAACATCAGCAACATCGGCAGGAAGGAGGGCCAGTCGGCATAGCTGGTCGTGCTGTAGCCCGTGGTCGTGCCAAGGGAGACCGCCTGGAACAGGCCGTGGTTGAGCGCCTCCTGCCAGGTGGCGTAGTGACCGTGGAACAGCAGGGAGACGAAACAGATCAGCACCAGCACACCCTGGATCCCCAGGAACACCTTCAATTCGGAGTCCCGAAGATAGCTGCTCAATCGCACTGGCTTGTGGGCGAACACCATGAAATGCAGGGCGAAGTTGACGCTGGCCAGCAGCAAGAACAGCACAGTGATCAGGTTGATGGCCGGGCTGTTGAAGAAACCTATGCTGGCATCGTGGGTCGAGAAGCCGCCCACCGACAGGGTGGAGAAGGAGTGGCAGATGGCATCGAACAGCGTCATTCCCGCCATCCAGTAAGCCAGGGCACAGAGGGTGGTCAGCAACAGGTAGATGAACCAGAGCGCCTTGGCCGTCTCGGCGATGCGTGGGGTCACCTTGTTGTCCTTGACCGGCCCCGGGATCTCGGCGCGATAGAGCTGCATTCCCCCGATGCCCAGCAAGGGCAGCACGGCCACCGCCAGCACTATGATCCCCATGCCCCCCAGCCATTGCAGCAGCTGGCGGTAGAACAAAAAGGCCTTGGGCAGGCTGTCCAGCCCGGTCAGCACTGTCGCCCCCGTGGTCGTCAGGCCGGAGAATGATTCGAAGAAGGCCTCGGAGACCGACATGTTCGGCACGTCGCTGATGATGAAGGGGACGGCCCCCACACTGCCCAGCACCACCCAGAACAGCACCACTATGAGGAAACCCTCCTTGGATCTGAGGTCTTTCTTATGATGGCGATTGGGGAACCAGAGCAGGGTGCCGAGCAGGAGGGCGATGAAGAAGGAGTTCACAAACTCGGCACCGCCCCCATCGCGATACCCAAAAGCAACCATCGCTGGCAGCAGCATGGTCGAGCTGAACAGCGCGACCAAGAGACCGACGATACGAATGATGCTCAGAATCTGCATTCCGGCTCCCCCTTCAGGCTAAAAGAGCGATGGATTCTAGCCATCTAAGGGGCGAAGAGATACCCGGCCATGGGTTCGGTCTGTCATTTCCTGATCCACCTGACTCCAGATGACCGCATCCCAGGCCACCTGCAGACGAACCTGCTGACCATAATCGGCGGCCAGCAACTGGCCCTGATGGGTCGAGATCAGGGCTTCCACCACCCCCATGTCGCCATAGTCGCAGCAGATAAGGGAAGGAGTTTGCTGGCGCTTGATGCGGGTCTCGAGCCGCTTGAGCGCCGCCCCTACCCCGCCGCCATAGGCCCTGACCAGGCCGCCGGTCCCGAGCAGGACGCCACCGTAGTAGCGCACCACCACGGCCACGACCTCGCCGATACCGGCCCCCATCAGCTGGGCCAGCATGGGCTTGCCGGCTGTGCCCGAGGGTTCGCCGTCATCGCTGAAGCCATAGACCTGGCTGTCTTGCGGCGCCCCGGCGACGAAGGCCCAGCAATGGTGCCGGGCCGTCGGGTGCTGCCGCTTCACCTCGGCGATCCAGGCCTTGGCGGCCTCGACCGTCGGCGCATGGGCAATCAGGGTGATGAAGCGACTCTTCTTGATCTCCTCGCAAAGCTCCAGCGGCGCAGCCGGTATGGCATAGTCTGCGGCCATCAGAGCCCTGCTTGCCTGGTGAGGTTCTCCACCCCGTCCCCATGCAGAACCACGTTGTCCTCGATCCGGATGCCACCGAAGGGGCGCAGCGCCTCGACCTTGTTCCAGTTGACCCGTTTGCCCTGCTCGCCGCGGCGTAGCGGCTCCAGCAGGCTGTCGATGAAGTAGAGGCCGGGTTCTATGGTGAACACCTGCCCCACCTCCATCACCCGGGTACAGCGCAGGTAGGGGAACTGCTCGGGCGCCGCCAGATGGGTACCCCGCTCGTCCTGCATGAAGCCACCGGCATCGTGCACCTGCAGGCCGAGGAAGTGGCCGAGGCCATGGGGGAAGAACACATTGGTCACCCCGGTGTGGATCATCTCGTCCACCGACATGTCCACCAGCTCGGTGGCCTGCAGCAAGCGCGCCAGTCTGTGGTGCATCTGCAGGTGCAGCTCGCTGTAACGGCGGCCGGGTTTGATCTCCGCGATGATCTCCTGCTGCTGCGCATCCAGCGCCGCGATGAGATCGGCAAACTCGCCCCGACGCCAGGCCCAGGTGCGGGTGATGTCGGAGGCATAGCCGTGATAATCCGCCCCGGCATCGATGAGGAAGGAGTGGCGCTCCGCATCCGGCACCCGCTGGGTCGACAGATGGGTGTAATGAAGGATGGCCGCGTTGCGGTTGATGGCGACTATGTTGCCGTAAGGCCCCTCATTGGCCCCCTGCCCGACCGCCTTCATGTAGGCGAGGTTGATCTCGAACTCGCTCGCCCCCGCCATGAAGGAGTCCTTGGCCGCGATGTGGCCACGCACCCCGAGTCGATTCGCCGCCCGCAGACACTCCAGCTCATAGGGCGTCTTGTAGGCACGGTGGTAGTGCAGGTAATTGAGCACAGCCTCCGGATTGGGCTGCCCCAATCCCACCAGCTGGGCCACCTCGAGATGACCACCCAGATAGGCCCACTCCTGCTTGTCGGCTGGCAAGTGCTCCGCCACCTGTTCCGGCCTGGTCAGGAAGCGGATGTCGAAGAAATCGACCCAGAAGGCATTGGGCAGATCCGCCACCTTGTGCCAGAAGTCCACCGGCCGGTAGAACAGCAGCACCGGCTTGCTCACCCCGTCCACCAGCAACCAGCAGTGGGGATTGTCCAGTACCGGCAACCAGGCCTTGAAGTGAGGATTGACCTTGAAGGGGTAATCCTGGTCGTCGAGGAAGATGCGGTGAGTCTGGCCTGAATGAATGGCCAGTCCGCTGAGCCCCTGCTGTTGCAGTATGTCGCGGGTGCGCTGCTGCAGGGTGTCGAGATGCTGGGCAAAAAGTTGACTGTAACTGCTCATGGCGTCCTGCTCCGGGCAAATGTGACTTCAGCATAACATCAAGCGAATCAGGGCTCGAGCCGTCAGGCTGCCGCTTCGTGAGGTAACGCATGGGTCAGGGGGTTTTTGTTATGAAACGAAAACCTGCGATTAACAAATAAAGAACAATTCAATACACTGCCGATAGACAGTAGATATCAGCAGTCAGGAACGATTCATGCAAAACCTTTGTCTGTGGACACCGGATCAGGACAGGATGCAGCACTCCAACCTCCACCAGTTCATGGCCGAGGTCAACCACTTCCACGGCCTGCAACTGCGCAGCTACGCCGACCTCTATCAATGGTCGGTGGAGAAGACCACCCGTTTCTGGCCACTGGTGTGGCAGCACTGCGGTGTCAAGGGAGAGCTGGGCGACATAGTGGCGGAGAACCGCCAGGATATGCAGCGCGCCCGCTGGTTCCCCGACAGCCGGCTCAACTTCGCCGAGAACCTGCTGCGCCGCCAGGACGAGAGCCCGGCCATCATCTCCCGCATCGAAGGTAGCCCAAGCCAGACCTTGAGCTGGCGCGAGCTGGCAGATCAGGTCGCCCGGCTGGCTCAGTGGCTGCGCGGCCAGGGCATAGGCCGGGGCGACGTGGTGGCGGCCTATCTGCCCAATATTCCGGAAACCGTCGTTGCCATGCTGGCCACCACCAGCCTGGGTGCTATCTGGACCTCCACCAGCCCCGACTTCGGCGAAGCCAGCGTGGTGGAGCGCTTCGGCCAGACCCGGCCCAGGGTGCTGTTTTCGGTGGACGGCTATCGCTATGGCGGCAAGGCCATCGACATTCAGACCAAGGTCGCCAGCGTGGTGAGCCAGTTAGACAGCATAGAGCAGACTGTGGTGATCCCCCTGCTGGGCAACCCGCTGCAACTCGGTCACGACTGGCATCAGGTGCTGGCCAGTCAGCCCGGGGCCCAGCTCGCCTTCGAGCCCATGGCCTTCAACGACCCGCTCTACATCCTCTATTCGTCCGGCACCACCGGCAAACCCAAGTGCATAGTCCACGGCATAGGCGGCACCCTGCTGCAGCACCTGAAAGAGCACCAGCTGCACTGCGACATCAAGCCAGGGGAGCGGATCTTCTACTTCACCACCTGCGGCTGGATGATGTGGAACTGGCTGGTGAGCGCCCTCGCCTCCGGCGCCACCCTGGTGCTCTACGACGGCTCGCCGTTTTACCCGGACGGCAACGTGCTCTGGGATCTCGCCCGTGACGAAGAGGTCAGCCTGTTCGGCACCTCCGCCAAGTATCTCGATGCCCTGCACAAGCAGGGTTATGCCCCCATCAACACCCACGACTTGCCACACTTGCGGCTGATCTGCAGCACGGGCTCCGTGCTGTCGCCGGAGGGGTTTGACTACGTCTATCAGCAGATCAAGACAGATGTACAGCTCAGCTCCATCTCAGGCGGCACCGACATCTGCTCCTGCTTCGTCATCGGCAACCCCTTGAGCCCCGTCTATCGCGGCGAGAGCCAGGGGCGCGGCCTTGGCCTCGCGGTGCAGGTGTTCAACGAGGCCGGCCAGCCGGTGCAGGGGGAGAAGGGCGAGCTGGTCTGCACCAAGCCCTTCCCGGCCCAGCCCATCTACTTCTGGGCCGACGAGAACGGCGACAAGTACCACGCCGCCTACTTCGAGCGCTTTGACAACATCTGGTGCCACGGCGACTGGATTGAGCTGACCCCGACCGGCGGCATCCTCTTCTATGGCCGCTCCGACGCCACCCTCAACCCGGGGGGGGTGCGCATCGGCACCAGCGAGATCTACCGCTACGTGGAGCAGCTCGACGAGGTGGAGGAGAGCATCGTCATCGGCCAGCAGTGGCAGCAGGACGAGCGGGTAGTGCTGTTCGTCAAGCTCAAGGCAGGCTGCAAGCTGGACGAGCCGCTGCGCGAGCGGATCCGCCAGCAGATCAAACGGCACTGCACCGCCCGCCACGTACCCGCCCGCATACTGCAGGTGGATGCCATTCCCCGTACCAAGTCCGGCAAGATAGTCGAGCTGGCGGTGCGGGAGGTGGTGCACAACAGGCCCGTCAACAACACCCATGCCCTCGCCGACCCCGAGGTGCTGAACCAGTATCGCGACAGGCCGGAGCTGGCCAGTTGATAAACGACTCATATCCAGAGCAGGCGCCGCAAGGCGCCTCTCTTTTGCCCGTTTTGTGATGAGGAGCTTTTACTCGAGATCTGTTAAACAAATGTTTTAAATAGGTGTTGAAAATGTCTCCTTTTGGATCAATAGTGAGCCTCGCCCCCTGCTGGGGAGAAAGGAGCAAAGCCCCCCACCGCGTGGGAACAAGGAGACACTCTCATGATCTACCAAGGCGAAACCCTGTCGGTCAGCTACCTCGAAGACGGCATTGCCGAGCTGAGGTTTGATGCCCCGGGTTCAGTCAACAAGCTGGATCGCGCTACCCTGCTCTCGCTGAGCGAAGCGATCGCCGCATTAAAGCAACAAGCCGATTTGAAGGGTCTGATCCTCACCTCCGGCAAAGACGCCTTTATCGTCGGCGCCGACATCACCGAATTCCTGGAACTGTTCAGCCTGCCGCAAGAAGATCTGCTCGGCTGGCTGAAAAAGGCCAACGACATCTTCAGCGCCATCGAAGATCTGCCGGTGCCGACCCTGTCCGCCATCAAGGGCCACGCCCTGGGCGGCGGCTGCGAGACCATACTCTCCACCGATTTCCGTCTGGCTGACACCAGCGCCAAGATAGGCCTGCCCGAGACCAAGCTCGGCATCATGCCGGGCTTTGGCGGCACAGTCCGTCTGCCGCGCCTCATCGGCGCCGACAACGCCCTGGAGTGGATCACCACAGGCAAGGATTACCGTGCCGATGACGCCCTCAAAGTGGGTGCCATCGACGCCGTGGTCGCCCCCGCAGCGCTGCAGAGCGCCGCCGTGCAGATGATGAGAGACGCCATCGCGGGCAAGCTGGACTGGCAGAGCCGTCGCGCCGCCAAGAAGGCACCGCTGCGCCTCTCCAAGCTGGAAGCCATGATGAGCTTCACCACAGCCGCCGGCATGGTTGCCGCCGTGGCCGGAAAACACTACCCGGCGCCCATGACCGCAGTCAAAACCGTCGAGGCCGCCGCCGGCATGAGCCGCGACGAGGCGCTCAACGTCGAGGCGCAAGGTTTCATCAAGCTGGCCAAGACCGACGTGGCCAAGGCGCTGGTCGGCATCTTCCTGAACGATCAGCACATCAAGGCGCTGGCCAAGAAAGCCGCCAAGCAGGCGAACAAGGCCACTGGCCACGCCGCAGTGCTGGGCGCCGGCATCATGGGTGGCGGCATCGCCTACCAGTCTGCCAGCAAGGGCATCCCGGCGGTGATGAAGGACATCAACGAGAAGGCGCTGGCGCTTGGCATGGGCGAGGCCACCAAGCTGCTCAACGGCCAGCTCGAGCGCGGTCGCATCGACGGCATCAAGATGGGCCAGGTGCTCTCCGCCATCACCCCGACCCTCAGCTATGACAACGTCAAGCATGTGGACGTGGTGGTCGAAGCCGTGGTCGAGAATCCCAAGGTGAAGGCCGCCGTACTGGGCGAAGTGGAAGGCATTATCGGTGACGACGCCGTGCTCGCCAGCAACACCTCCACCATCCCCATCTCCCTGCTGGCCAAGGGACTGAAGCGCCCCGAGAACTTCTGCGGCATGCACTTCTTCAACCCGGTGCACCGCATGCCCCTGGTAGAGATCATCCGCGGCGAGCAGACGTCGGACGACACCATCAACCGCGTGGTGGCCTACGCCGCCGCCATGGGCAAGTCCCCTGTGGTGGTCAACGACTGCCCGGGCTTCTTCGTCAACCGCGTGCTGTTCCCCTACTTCTTCGGCTTCAACAAGCTGGTCGCCGATGGCGCCGACTTCGCCGCCGTCGACAAGGTGATGGAGAAGGAGTTTGGCTGGCCCATGGGCCCCGCCTACCTGCTGGACGTGGTCGGCATCGACACAGGTCACCATGCCGGTGACGTCATGGCCCAAGGCTTCCCGGCGCGCATGAGCAAGGAAGGGCGCACCGCCATCGACGTGATGTATGAGGTGAGCCGTTTCGGTCAGAAGAATGGCAAGGGTTTCTACGCCTACGAGCAGGACAAGAAGGGCAAGCCGAAGAAGGTGGCCGACGCAGCTAGCTACGAGCTGCTGGCCCCCATCGCCAAGGCGAAGCAGGAGTTCGACAAGGACGCCATCATAGCTCGCATGATGATCCCCATGATCAACGAGGTGGTGCTCTGTCTGGAAGAGGGCATAGTTGCCACGCCAGCCGAAGCCGACATCGCGCTGGTCTACGGTCTGGGCTTCCCTCCCTTCCGCGGTGGCGTGTTCCGCTATCTGGACACCATAGGTCTGGATCGCTACGTGGCCATGGCCGACCAGTATGCCGATCTGGGCCCGCTCTACCGCGTCAGCGACAAGCTGCGCGAGATGGCCGCCCAGGGCAAAACCTTCTACTGATTGCGGAAAGGAGATCCATTCATGAAAGACGTAGTCATTGTCGACTGTATCCGGACCCCCATGGGCCGGTCCAAGGGCGGCGCCTTCCGCAACGTGCGTGCAGAAGATCTGTCCGCGCACCTGATGAGCTCCATCCTGCTGCGCAACCCCAACCTAGACCCGAACGAGATCGAGGATATCTACTGGGGCTGCGTGCAGCAGACCCTGGAGCAGGGCTTCAACATCGCCCGCAACGCCGCCTTGCTGGCCGGCATTCCGAAGCAGGTGGGGGCAGTCACCGTCAACCGCCTGTGCGGCTCCAGCATGCAGGCGCTGCACGATGCCTCCCGCGCCATCCAGGTGGGTGATGGGGACATCTTCATCATCGGTGGCGTCGAGCACATGGGTCACGTGCCCATGAGCCACGGGGTGGACTTCCACCCCGGCATGGCCAAATCGGTGGCCAAAGCCTCCGGCATGATGGGGCTGACCGCCGAGATGCTCGGCAAGCTGCATGGCATCAGTCGTCAGCAGCAGGACGAGTTTGCCGCCCGCTCCCATCGCCGCGCCCATGCCGCCACCGTGGAAGGGCGTTTTGCCAAGGAGATCGTCGGGCTGGAAGGGCATGACGCCAGCGGCGCCCGCTTCTTCTACGACTACGACGAGGTGATCCGCCCGGAGACCACGGTCGACACCCTGAGCCAGCTGCGCCCGGTGTTTGACCCGGTCAACGGCACCGTCACCGCCGGCACCTCCTCGGCCCTGTCCGACGGTGCCGCCGCCATGCTGGTGATGAGTGCGGATCGCGCCAAGGCGCTGGGACTCACCCCCCGCGCCAGGGTGCGCGCCATGGCCATCGCCGGCTGTGACGCCGCCATCATGGGTTACGGCCCGGTGCCGGCCACCCAGAAGGCGCTCAAGCGTGCCGGTCTGACCGTCGGCGACATCGACCTGTTCGAGCTGAACGAGGCCTTCGCCGCCCAGTCCCTGCCCTGCGTCAAGGATCTCGGTCTGCAGGATCTGGTGGACGAGAAGGTGAACCTGAACGGCGGCGCCATCGCCCTGGGTCACCCGCTCGGCTGCTCCGGCGCCCGCATCTCCACCACCCTGATCAACCTGATGGAGGAGAAGGATGCCACCCTGGGGGTCGCCACCATGTGCATCGGCCTGGGTCAGGGCATAGCCACAGTGTTCGAGCGGGTGTGATCCAGGGGGCTCACGCCAGGCGTGAGCCGCCATTGTCTTGTTGGGGTCGGCCCGTCCGGCCCGTTGTCGAGTCTGTGGAGCGCGCCACACGGGGTGCGCTCCTGCCGTCGGAATCTGCGTGTTGGCCGGCCCGTTTGGGTCGGCCTTTTTTATTCCGTTATCCCGATCAGGGCCAATTCGGGGGCTATATTGCCCATAACTTCACATTAGAGGGGGGCCTTGCTTGCTTTTTGCTCCCCCGACAGGTTCAATCTGCACAAAAAAATGGGTGGATGCACATACATATGTCAACGAGCAAACAACTGCTTATCGTCGACGACGATCAGGAGATCCGCGAGCTGCTCAACGAATACCTGACCCGGGCGGGTTTCCAGGTATTGACGGCGGCAGGAGGCGACGAGATGCGCCAGCAACTCGCCCAGCACAGCCCGGACCTCATCATTCTGGACATCATGATGCCCGGCGACGACGGCTTTACCCTCTGCCAGCAGATCCGTCGCGACTCCCAGGTCCCCATCATCATGCTGACCGCTGCCTCCGATGAGGCGGATCGGGTGATCGGCCTCGAACTCGGCGCCGACGACTACATCGCCAAGCCGTTCAGCCCGCGCGAGCTGCAGGCCCGCATCAAGGCGCTGCTGCGCCGTGCCGAATTCCGCCAGCCGGAGAAAGAGAAGGAGCCGAGCCGCCGCCTGCGCTTCGCCGACTGGACCCTGGACACCCTGAGCCACCAGCTGACCCACGACGACGGCAGCCTGCTGGATCTCTCCGGCAGCGACGCCCTGCTGCTCGGCATGTTCCTGCAGCAGCCCGGCGTGGTGCTGGACAGGGACACCATCTCCGATGCCACCCGGGGCCGCGAGAGCCTGCCCATGGAGCGCGGCATCGACGTGCAGATCAGCCGCCTGCGCCAGAAGCTGGGTGACAACGGCAAGAGTCCGCGCATCATCAAGACCATACGCGGCAGCGGCTACATGCTGATCGCGGAAGTACACGAGATCCCGTGAAAGGGGAGAGGCAAGCGGCACGGCTCAGAGGCAGGGCCAGATGCTGACTGACAAGAGGCACCCAATCCCATGAGAAGTCGGCGATTCTGGCAGGCACTGATCCCCCGCTCCCTGCTGTCACGGATGCTGCTGCTGTTGCTGCTCGCCATCCTGCTCTCCCAGACCATACTCACCGGCATCTGGATGCAGCAGATCCAGAAGCGGGAGCTGGAGGGCATGCTCAGCACCACCCGCAACCTGGCGCTCTCCGCCGCCTCCACAGTCAACTTCTTCAAGTCCCTGCCGCTGCAGTACCGTCACATCGCCCTGGACCAGCTGCGCAACATGGGGGGCAGCCGCTTCTTCGTCTCCCTGAACGAGGAAGAGATCCACATCAGCGCCATCCCGGACAGCGAGCGCAAGACGCTGGTGCTGAAGGAGGTGGAGGAGGTGCTGACCCGCAAGCTCTCCGACGCCATGGCCATCAAGGTGGACTTCTCGCGCCCGGAGGAGCTGCACGTCTTCAACAACGACACCCTGCTGGCGGATCTGCCCTCCTCCTGGGCCCGCTACACCCTGTCGCTGGAGCCCATCAACCCGCCGGTGCTGGTGACCCAGATCGAGATAGAACCGGGGGAGTGGCTCTATCTGGCGGCCCTGCTGCCCGCCCCCTACATGACGCTGGATGACACCGTCATGCCGAGCAACCAGGTGCGCTTCATCGCCCTGATGACCGTCTTCCTCTGCTTCTTCACCTTCATGCTGGTGCGCTGGCAGACCCGCCCCCTGCGCCGGCTGGCCAAGGCGGCGGTCAACCTCGGCAAGGACATCGACCAGCCCTCCCTCAAGGAGGAGGGTGCCTCCGAAATCGTGGCGGCGACCCGTGCCTTCAACATCATGCAGCAGCGCATCCGCCGTTTCATAGACGACAGGGAGCGGCTGTTCAGCTCCATCTCCCACGATCTCAAGACCCCCATCACCCGGCTGCGGCTGCGGGTCGAGCTGCTCGACGACGAGGCCCAGATAGCCAAGTTCAACAAGGATCTGGACGAGCTGGAGCTGATGGTGAAGGGGGCGCTGCAGACGGTGAAAGAGACCGACATTCACGAGAACCTCGAGCTCATCGACATCAATGCCCTGCTGGAGCAGATGGCGGAGGCCATGAACCTGCACGAGGATCTGCTCACCATAGAGGGGCACTGCAAGTGGCCCTATCGCGGCAAGCTGCTGGCCCTCAAGCGCTGCATCGGCAACCTGGTGGACAACGGCATCAAGTACGGCCATAGGGTGCGCGTCATCCTGATGGATGACGAGGAGATGCTGATCCTCTTCATCATGGACGAGGGCCCCGGCCTGCCGGAGGATCAGTTCGAGCGCATCTTCGAGCCCTACTACCGCCTCAGCACGGATTCTGCCGGAACCGGGCTGGGTCTTGGCATCGCCCGCAACATAGCCCACGCCCACGGCGGCGATCTGGTGCTAGAAAATCGCCCCCAGGGCGGCCTGCAGGCCACCCTCTCCCTACCAAGGCAGTAAAGCTTATGAAGTGGTTGTCGTTCTCTGTCATCGCCCTGTTGTCTCTGCCCGTCGGGATGTTGCACGGATGGCGTGCGGTCGGCACCGACCACTCTCCTTCCATCAAGGCAGTCACAGTATGAAGTTGCTCCCGTTTGCCATTGTCGCCCTGCTCTCCCTGCCCGTCGGCGCCTCCCAGGTGGAGGTGTTGCACTGGTGGACCTCCGGCGGCGAGGCCAAGGCGGTAGAGGTACTCAAGTCGGAATGGGCCGAGCAGGGCAACCAGTGGAACGACTTCGCGGTACAGGGCGGCGGCGGCAAGAGCGCCATGACGGTGCTGAAAAGCCGGGCGCTGGCGGCCAACCCACCGGAGGCGGCACACCTCAAGGGATATGAGCTGCACGAGTGGGCCAGCCTGGGTTTCCTGCGCGACCTCAGCCCCATGGCCGAGCACCTCGGCTGGTACCCGCAACTCTCCCCCATGGTCCGTGACACCCTCAGCCAGAACGGCGCCCTGATGGCGGTGCCCACCGGCATCCACAGGGTCAACTGGCTGTGGCTCAACCGCAAGCTGTTCGAGCGGCTGGGGCTGACACCCCCCACCGACTGGGTCCAGTTCGTGGTGGTGGCGGACAAGCTCAAGGCGCAGGGCGTCACCCCGCTGGCCATCGGCAACGAACCCTGGCAGCTCGCGGTGCTGTTCGAGACGGTGGCGCTAGGTGAAGGGGGCAAGGCCTTCTATCGCAAGGCCTTTCTGGAGCAGGACAGCGCCACCCTGACCGGCCCCGACATGGTGCGGGTGCTGACCCGATTCCAGCAGCTGCGCGCCTATGTACCGGAAAAATACGCCGGCCTGAAGTGGCACCAGGCCACTAACCTGCTGGAGAGCGGCGGCGCCGCCATGCAGATCATGGGGGACTGGGTGAAGGGGGAGCTGAGCGCCGGCAACTACAGACCCGGGGAGGACATCGACTGCCTGCCAAGCCCGGGGAGCCAAGGCCTCTTCAGCTACAACCTGGACTCCATCGCCATGTTCAAGCAGCGGGATCCGGCCCAGCTGCAGGCCCAGGGCGAGCTGGCCAGGTTGTTGATGACACCGCGCTTCCAGGAGGAGTTCAACCGGGTGAAGGGCTCCATCCCAGCCCTCACCAAACCGGACATGAGCAAGTTCGATCGCTGCGCCATCCGCTCCTATCAGGACTTCCTCCACGCCGAGCAGCAGGACAACCTGCTGCCCAGCATGGCAGAGGGGATGGCGGTTCCGACCAATATGCGTCAGGGGATCATGGATGTGCTGAGCAGCTTCTTCAACGACCCCAACGCCAACCCGGAGCAGACGGCGCAGCAGCTGGAGCGCGCCATGCGCTCGACCCGCTCGGGCGCGGAGCAGAAATGACAAAGGCGGACATCGTCCGCCTTTGTGGGTGAATCGTCATCCGATTCAGGATTGATCGTTCTCGTCCTCATCCTCGTCGTAGTAGTCGCTGAGCTCGATCCAGAGCCCCAGCCCTATCATCACCATGGACCCGAACCAGGTGCCGGTGTTTCCGATCGGGCTGCCCAGCACTATCATGGCGAACGACAGGAACCCCATGCCTGCGTAGGCTTGCAATCTGCCGTAGGAGACCTGCATATTCACACCTCCTTGTTGAATATGGTTCAATTTTTATATTACTCATCGGGCAAGGTCTGGATAGAGCCGGATCACACTTTGGTTACATATGCTGCTCGAACACCCTTAGGTTTGATTATTTTTTCGCCTTGAGTATCATTGGCAGCTGAATTGGTTGAAGGTTGATTATTGATGAGTGCTTTATTCTGCGATGCAACTCATGAGTTGGACGCAATCGGGCTTCGTTGCCCTGAACCCGTGACGATAGCGCGCAAGAAGGTGCGGCTGAAGGTTGATTATTGATGAGTACTTTATTCTGCGACGCGACTCATGAGTTGGACGCGATCGGGCTTCGTTGCCCCGAGCCAGTGATGATGGTTCGCAAGAAAGTGCGGTTGATGGCCGAAGGCGAGACCCTGCTGGTCAGTGCCGACGATCCTTCCACCACCCGCGACATCCCGAGTTTCTGCCGCTTCATGGATCACACCCTGATCGCCAGCGAGACAGAGCAGGCCCCCTATCGCTATCTGATCCGCAAGGGTCAATAAGCCCCCTCTCCCCAGGAGCGCACCATGACGATTACCCGAATCGGCACCACGGCCCGCTGGTCTGATGTTGTCATCCACAACGGCACCCTCTACGTGGTGGAAGTCCCCGCCACCGACGAGGCCGACATTCACCAGCAGACCCGCGAAGTGCTGACCAGCCTGCAACGCCTGCTGGAGGCCAACGGTTCCGGGGTCGACAAGATCCTGATGGCCAACATCTATCTCAAGGACATTGGCGACATCGCCGCCTTCAACGCCCAGTGGGACGCCTGGATACCGGCTGGCACCGCACCCGTTCGCGCCTGCGTACAGGCCTGTCTGGCCCACGAAGGCTACAAGGTGGAAGTGCAGCTGACTGCCGCCGTCTAAACAAAGCAGGATGCCTGCCCCCTCATCCCCGGCCCTTCTCCCGCGAGGGGAGAAGGGAGAAAAGAGCGCCGATACCATCGGCCAAGGCATCCATAGCAAAAGGCCCCGCCATCGCTGGCGGGGCCTTTTCGTTACCGGCAACCGGGCGACTCAGGCAGTCGGGGTCAGGGTAATGGTCACCCGACGGTTCTGGGCCTTGCCGGCGGCGGTGCTGTTGGTGGCAACCGGCTGATCCGGGCCCACACCGCTGGTGGAGATGCGGCTGCCGGTCACGCCCTGACCGATCAGCTGGGCGGCGACGGCGTCGGCACGCTGGGCGGAGAGCTTCATGTTCAGCTCGCGGGAGCCGGTGCTGTCGGTGTGACCGACCACGTTCAGGCGAGTCTTGTCGAACTCGGCCACCACCATGGCCACGCCGGACAGGGTGTTGGCACCGGCGGCTTTGAGCTGGGCGCTGGAGCTGTCGAAGGTGACGTTGTTCGGCATGTTGAGGATCAGCTGATCACCGTTGCGGGTCACGCTGACGCCGGTACCCTGCAGCTTCTCGCGCAGCTTGGCTTCCTGCACATCCATGTAGTAACCGATACCGCCACCCAGGGCGGCGCCAGCGGCCACGCCGGTCAGGATCCCCTTCTTGCGATCACCCTTGCTGGAGGAGAGCGCACCCACGGCAGCGCCGGTGGCGGCACCGGCCAGTGCGCCCCAGGCCCCCTTGGAGGTCTGGGATTCACCGGTATAGGGATTGGTGGTGCAGCCTGTCATGGCGATGGTCAGGGCAAGCGCAGGAACCAGTTTCTTGAAATGCATGAAAAAACCTCTGAAAAAGAACGACTCTAGCCGATGGCCGCGCATTCTACCCCAGAGAGGCGCCAGAGTGTGACGCGCGCATTGCGGATATGAACAAGGGGGCCAAAGCCCCCCTGTGTCATGCCGTGAACGGCAGCTGCCTGCCCGGGCAGGCCGGACATCAATATTTGATGTCGCGCGCCTCGTCACGCCCTTCCTGCTTGTTGTCGCGATGCTCCTGACGGCAATCGGCATTGCCCACCAGGCCTTCGCGGCACTCCTGCTTGGCGTCGCGGGATTCCTGACGGGTATCCTGACGCACATCGCGCGCTTCGCGACGCTCCTGGGCCTGTTTGGTTGCCTGTGCAGGCAGGGCAGCCAACAAGGCGGTGGCTGCAAGCAGCGCGAATACGGTCTTCTTCATGGTGGCTCCTTGGCTAAATGAAATACACCGGTTTGGGATGTCTAAATTATACATTGGGCTCAAGATAACCGCCGGACGGGCGCCAGCAGGGCGACCCGACAGGGAGGCGGCTTGTCGGGATCAGTATTTGACGTCGCGGGCCTCGTCGCGGTTCTCTTGCTTGTTGTCGCGGTTGTCCTGACGGCAATCGGCATTGCCGACCAGGCCCTCACGGCACTCCTGCTTGGCGTCACGGGATTCCTGACGACCGTCCTGGCGGATGTCGCGGGCGTCCTGGCGCTGCTCACCCTGATTAGTGGCTTGAGCCGGCACGGCGGCGAACAGGGTGCAGGCGGTCAGCAGGGCGGCGCTCAGGCGGGATACGGAAATAGTCATAAGGACTCCAATGTAAGTTAATACGGCAGCCTGATTCGGCTGCCGTCATGGAAGATGGGTTCGGCGAGCCCCTGCTCTCGAATCAATATTTGATATCGCGAGCCACGTCGCGTGCCTCTTGCTTGTTGTGGCGGTGTTCCTGGCGACAGTCGGCGTTCCCCAGGAACTCCTCCTGGCGGCAATCCCGCTTCTGTTCGCGGGATTCCTGACGGACATCCTGGCGTAGATCCCGAGCCTGTCGGCGCTGTTGGGCTTGTTCGGTTGCCTGGGCCGGCAGGGCCACCGACAGGGTACAGCCGACCAGCAAGGCTGACAGCAAGGCGCTGCGAGCCGGGTGAGGAGTTGAAATGTTCATGACGAGGCTCCCTGGTTGATCGGGCTGAGGTCTGTGGTGCGGGATCAGTATTTGACGTCGCGGGACTTCTCGCGCACGTCCTGTTTCACTTCACGCTTGTCCTGACGGCACTCGTAGTTGTCCTTATTGTTGGCCTGACGACAATCTACCTTGGCCTCATGGATCTCGGGACGGACTTCCTGGCGCACGTCGCGGGCATCCTGACGATCGGCCGCCTGGGCGGGCAGGGTCGCCAGCAGGGAGCAACCCGCCAGGATCAGGGTGCCGAGGGTGCGGTGGCGAAATGAATTCAGTGACATGGGACTGCCTCGTTGATGGGGACTTCGATTTGGATACAGCAATCTTGAACAGGAATGACTGTATCCCGGCTGTACCGGGCGCCGAAAAGCGGTCCCCTGGCCCCGCTGGCAGGGGGCCTGTCGAAGGCTGGTGACGAGAGGATCCTTTACCAGGCCCAGCGCCCGCATGGCGGCGCGGCAGAGGAGGCTGCCGACCGAGGTAAAATCGAGCCGCGTGAACGCCCTCACCATGGCGTCAGATCCTGGCAAGCTGGCCTCTAATCCCAAGGCCAGAAAGGAAGAAGGGAGGCTGTTGGCCTCCCTGCTTGTTCCGCTCCCGATTTAGCCTTGCTGGCACTCGGCGTGGCAGGGGCAGGTCACCAGATGATCGTTCACCATGCCCACCGCCTGCATGAAGGCGTAACAGATGGTGCTGCCGACGAAGGTGAAGCCGCGTTTCTTGAGGGCCTTGGACATGGCATCCGACTCCGGCGAGGTCGCCGGAATGTCGCCGTTGCCCTGGCGCTGGTTGACGATGGGGGCGCCGCCCACGAAGCCCCACAGATACTCCACGAAGTCGATGCCTTCCGCCTCCAGCGCCAGATAGGCGCGGGCGTTTTTGATGATCGACTGCACCTTGAGCCGGTTGCGGATGATGCCACTGTCTTGCATCAATCTCTCCACATCCTGCTCGTCGAACTGCACGATGCGCAGCGGATCGAAGTCGGCATAGGCGCGATGGTAGCTCTCGGTGCGCTTCAGAATGGTGATCCACGACAGCCCCGCCTGCTGGCCATCGAGGCAGAGCTTGGCAAACAGCTCCCGCGGGTCACGGACCGGCCTGCCCCACTGCTTGTCATGGTATTCGATGTATTCCGGGTCTCTGGTCACCCAGGCGCAACGCAGTTCCATTTCCTCTCCCTTGTCATTTCATCGGCCATCAACAGGCCGCTTCCGTCGGCGACATCATAGGGCAAGCGGCGGCATAGCCCCACTAATCCTCTGTAATTTCGCCTATTATCCGACCATGCCAGACGGTATACTCCCTCGGTTCACATTCAGCAAATCTTGCTCTGATTTCATTTCGCGCGAAAAACACTATGCAAAAATTCGATGTCAAAACCTTTCAGGGCCTGATCCTGCAGTTGCAGGACTATTGGTCCCGCCAGGGCTGTACCATCATTCAGCCGCTGGATATGGAAGTGGGTGCCGGTACCTCCCACCCCATGACCTGCCTGCGCGCCCTGGGCCCGGAGCCCATCGCCTGCGCCTACGTACAACCGTCCCGCCGTCCCACTGACGGCCGCTACGGCGAGAACCCGAACCGCCTGCAGCACTACTACCAGTTCCAGGTGATCATCAAGCCTTCCCCCGACAACATTCAGGAACTCTATCTGGGCTCCCTGAAAGAGCTGGGCATGGATCCCGAGATCCACGACATCCGCTTCGTGGAAGACAACTGGGAAAACCCGACCCTGGGTGCCTGGGGTCTGGGTTGGGAAGTGTGGCTGAACGGCATGGAAGTGACCCAGTTCACCTACTTCCAGCAGGTTGGCGGCCTGGAGTGCAAGCCGGTCACCGGCGAGATCACCTACGGTCTCGAGCGTCTGGCCATGTACATCCAGGGCGTAGACAGCGTCTACGATCTGGTCTGGTCTGACGGCCCGCTGGGCAAGACCACCTACGGCGATGTCTTCCACCAGAACGAAGTGGAGCAATCCACCTACAACTTCGAGCACGCCGATGTGGAGTTCCTGTTCCACTGCTTCGAGCAATACGAGAAGGAAGCCCAGCACCTGCTGGCACTGGAAAAACCGCTGCCGCTGCCTGCCTACGAGCGCATCCTCAAGGCCGCTCACTCCTTCAACCTGCTGGATGCCCGCAAGGCCATCTCGGTCACCGAGCGTCAGCGCTACATCCTGCGCATTCGCACCCTGACCAAGGCCGTGGCAGAGGCCTACTACGCCTCCCGCGAAGCGCTGGGCTTCCCTATGTGTCAGCGCACAGAGAACAAGCAAGGTTAAGGAACGGACATGGCACAACATACATTTCTGGTAGAGATCGGCACTGCTGAGCTGCCGCCCAAAGCCCTGCGCTCCCTGGCCGAAGCCTTTGCCGACAACCTCAAGAGCGAACTGACCAAGGCCGATCTGGCCTTCGGCGACGTCGAGTGGTTTGCCTCCCCGCGCCGTCTGGCCCTCAAGGTGAGCGAGCTGGCTGGCGAACAGCCGAGCAAGAGCGTCGAGAAGCGCGGCCCGGCCGTCTCTCAAGCGTTCGATGCCGACGGCAAGCCGACCAAGGCTGCCGAAGGCTGGGCCCGTGGCAACGGCATCACCGTTGAACAGGCCGAGCGTCTGGTCACCGACAAGGGTGAGTGGCTGGTTCACACCGCCAAGGTCGAAGGCCGTCCGGCCAAAGATCTGCTGGGCGAGCTGGTTAGCCAAGCGCTGGCCAAGCTGCCGATCCCGAAAATGATGCGCTGGGGCGACAAGACCATCCAGTTCGTGCGTCCGGTGTTCACCGTGACCCTGCTGCTGGATGGGGATCTGGTTCCCGCCCACATTCTGGGTATCGACTCTGCCCGCACCCTTCGCGGTCACCGCTTCATGGGCGAGAGCGAATTCACCATCGACAACGCCAGCCAGTACCCGCAGATCCTGCAGGAGCGCGGCATGGTGATTGCCGACTTCATGGCGCGCAAGGCCAAGATCAAGGCTGACGCCGAAGCGGCCGCTGCCGCCTTCGGTGGCGTGGCCGATCTGGACGACGCCCTGCTGGAAGAAGTGACCGCACTGGTCGAGTGGCCTGTGGTGCTGACCGCCAACTTCGAAGAGAAGTTCCTGGCCGTTCCCGCTGAAGCGCTGGTTCACACCATGAAGGGTGACCAGAAGTACTTCCCGGTCTACGACAAGAACGGCAAGCTGCTGCCGAAGTTCATCTTCGTCACCAACATAGAGTCCAAAGACCCGAGCCAGATCATCAGCGGCAACGAGAAGGTGGTTCGTCCCCGTCTCTCTGACGCCGAGTTCTTCTTCAAGACCGACCTCAAGCAGACGCTGGCCTCCCGCCTGCCGCGCCTCGAGACCGTACTGTTCCAGCAACAGCTGGGCACCGTGCGTGCCAAGGTCGAGCGCATCGAGACCGTCGCCGGCTTTATCGCCGAGCGCATCGGCGCCAACGTGGCTCAGGCCAAGCGTGCCGGTCTGCTCTCCAAGTGTGATCTGATGACCAACATGGTCGGCGAGTTCGCCAGCACCCAGGGTGTCATGGGGATGCACTACGCCCGTCACGACGGCGAAGACGAAGTGGTGGCCGTGGCCCTGAACGAGCAGTACATGCCGCGCTTCGCCGGTGATGCCCTGCCGTCCGCTCTGGAAGCCTGCGCCGTGGCGCTGGCCGACAAGCTCGACACCCTGGCCGGTATCTTCGGCATCGGCATGCTGCCGAAGGGTGACAAGGATCCGTTCGCCCTGCGTCGCGCCGCCATCGGTGCCCTGCGCATCATGACCGAGAAGCAGCTGGATCTGGATCTGGTTGAACTGGTTGAAGAAGCGGTACGCGTCTACGGCGACAAGCTTACCAATAAGAATGTCGTTACCGACGTGGTCGACTTTATGCTGGGCCGCTTCCGTGCCGCCTATCAGGACGAAGGCATAGGTGCCGACGTGGTGCTGGCCGTACTGGCCCGCCGCCCGACCCGTCCGCTCGACTTCGATCGTCGCGTCAAGGCCGTCAGCCACTTCCGCACTCTGGATGCCGCCCTGGCACTGGCTGCCGCCAACAAGCGCGTGAGCAACATTCTGGCCAAGGTCGAAGGCGAACTGCCGACTGCCGTCAAACCGGAACTGCTGGTCGATGCCGCCGAGAAGGCGCTGGCCACCCAGGTTGCTGAACTGCAAGGCGAACTGGCCCCGCTGTTCGCTGCCGGTGACTACCAGGCTGCCCTCACCCGTCTGGCCGCCCTGCGCGAGCCGGTCGACACCTTCTTCAACGAGGTGATGGTGATGGCCGACGACGAGGCCCTCAAGGCCAACCGTCTGGCGCTGCTGAACAACCTGCGCAACCTGTTCCTGCAAGTCGCGGATATCTCGCTGCTGCAGTGATCTTGGCAGGGTTGAGTGATATTAAAAACGGCGCCGTAAAGGCGCCGTTTTTATTGAGTCCTTACAAATATATTTAACATTCACTAATAAAAAAAGCGGTTTAATGGTGAAGAAATAATTAATAGATCTACCTAATTGGTCCTCCAATGTGATGTAGATTGCCAGTTAGTTGGTCTGAGTTGGTGTCTCCATGACAACTTCCATTGACTGGCTTTTCATCACTCTTAGGGGAATGAAATTCATAACGAATCGTTTGAAACATCCAAGGTCAATATAATCTCTAAGGGCTTTTGTAAACTCTTGTATCTCAGAAAACTTATTTTTAAGGTGCCTATCATATTCGAGCCTTAGCCCTGTTAATTCCCACTCCTGCTCACCTTGGGAGGCTTTTCTAATCTCTATATCTAGCCTGGCTCTTTGTTCTAGCATTGACGCAAGTTGCGCATGATGCGAGTTCAATGCAGTGGTTTGCATTCGGATTAAAAAAAGCTCTGTAGGTCTAAATTTTGCTGGTGTATAAAGTAACGTATTTTCGTAGTCTTGAAGCAAAGCAAGACCATTCAATGTGAATTTCCCCCGAGAAGATAACCCATCAATTTCATTATTTAGAACACCTATATTAACTTGACATCGCATTATATTAGATTCGGTTAGATGATGGATTTGCATTCTAGTCGATTTGTTATAGCTTAATTTATTAAAAAATCCCGAGAGAAGCGATACAAATATCGTAAGTATTGCTCCGACCAACGCACCTAATAAAGCAGCAAAGATCGTGAGGTATAAGTTTGATGTTTTTAATTGCTCTGATAACTCAACAAAGTACAAAAGCTGGGACACCCACCTCATCCCAGCAGATGATGGATTCTCCCGCCATAATGGCCAGCCGAATTTCCCCCTCCGGCTGACCAACCCTGACTCGCGGCAATAGCCGGGACAAATGCACCTCGATCGTCCGATTACGCTGCGCTAATCGAACCTACGATTCCTTTGCCAATGCGGCGAAAAAACTGGGACACCCACCCAATCCCAGCAGATGATGGATTCTCCCGCCATAAAGGCCAGCCGAATTTCCCCCTCCGGCTGGCCAACCCTGACTCGCGGCAATAACCTGCTCCACGCTCTGGGTGACCGACAGGGTGGCGCTATCCAGTACCAGACGCTCACTGTCCCAGGGCTGATAGTCGCGGTCGATCACCGCCTGCCAATCCGGCAATGCCAGCCCCTCGATATCCACCGTACGGTTTTCGACCCGCTCGCGATGCAGCTTCTGGTTGGAGCAGACCACCTCAACATCGAGACAGGGCACCCCGACCGAAAGGGCGATGTCGTGGTAAGCATCCCGGGTGAGCGGTATGGGATTAACGGAATCCGTGATGACGGTCGAGCCGAGTGTCAGGTTCTCTCTGGCCAGCTCATAGGCGACAAAATAACCGGCGGGCCCCATCTCGTGATCCGCCTGTTCAGCGGCACGAATGGCCTGCTCTATGGTATCAATGCGCAGATAGAGGGCACCCAGTCGCTGGGCCAGGACTCGCGCTATGGTGCTTTTTCCGCTGCGCGGCGCCCCACCGAGTGACCCCCTGCCGTGTTCGGGTATGGGCATGGGAAGCTGCCGCTGTTAGGGTATGACCATCAATTAATCGACGACCGAGGCGTTATGCAACGCAAGACTATGGCTCTGTTGCTGGCCACCCATCTGATGGTGGGAGCGGCCGGCTTTGCCGCCGGCATCTATACCCTGCCGATCCTGATAGCGCCTGCCGCACCGAGCAGTGAACAGGTGACAGCCAGTCAGCAACAGGCGACCTTTAATGGCGCCTTTCGCCGGGATCTGAAAGACAGCGATCGGCTGCACTGGGGGGAAGGCAAGGTGAGCATAGGGCCGGACGCCATCAGCCTGATGGGCAGGCTGGCGCCGGGCCCCGACTACCAGCTCTATCTGTCGCCCGCCTTCGTCGAGACCGAGACGGACTTCGCCCGCCTGAAGCCGCAGATGGTGCATGTCGGGCCGGTGAAGACCTTCGACAACTTTATCGTGCCGCTCCCCGCCGGAGTCGACCCGGCCCGTTACGACACCGTGATTGTCTGGTGTGAAACCTTCGGACAGTTCATCACCTCGGCCCGTTATCGGGAATGAGAGCCCGCCACCAAGCGCGTCTCACGGGCATACCGCCAGCGAGCCCAATACAGAAGGCGCCCGACGGGCGCCTTCTGATGATCGGCAGCGACGCCGCCGACCTGCTGCACACAATGTCTTACTCCACTGGCGCCATCAGGTGCTGATAAGGGGTGCCAGACCACATGATGTAGGGGGCCGAGGTATCCGGATCTGCACCCTTCGGATACATGTCGTAGAAGGCATCATCCGCCCCGACGATCATCACGTGGGGCCCGGTCTGCAGCCAGTTGTTGCTGGTGGTGGGCTGGGTCGCGTAGGGGTCGGTGTTGCTGGCATCGGTGCCGCCCTTGAGCATGTACATGAAGCCGATCTTGCCCTTGGGCGGCATCTCGTGGCTGATCCAGGCATGGGCCCAGGCCATCGCCGCCGCGTCCATGCACATGGGATCCGGCCCCGGCGTGGCCGGGTTGTCTGGCATGCAGGTGAAGCCATTGCCGCCCTCGCGCAGGGTGCGCATCTTGCCGTCCGCCCCCATGGCCACTATGGTGGCGCCGGCTCCGACCTTGACGGGGGCCGCCGCCATGGCACTGGCGATCATTGCCTCGTCTGTCATGGCTGGCATACCGGCCTTCTCTTCGGCCTGGACCGGCGTGGTCATGGTGATGGCCGTGAGCACGCCCAGGGCCAATAGGTGTTTGCACATAACATCTCTCTCCCAATTGGGTGAATACGATGCAAAACAGGATCACGCACGGCCTGACTACCATGGCGGCCGTGCTGCCGGGCGCAGCTGTCTGGTGGATGGACGGGGTGATCGAAAGCTGGCAGCCCGCAGACAGTGACTCGCGGGCGCCATCTGTCTGACTATAGCCCCTCCAGGTCCGTGAGCCGGGCGGCACAAAAAACAAGGCGCCACCCGGGCGCCTTGTCGATAGAGAGTCGGAAGCCTCAAAAACCTGCAAAACAAAAGCTGGGACAAAAGCTGGGACACCGGACAAAAGCTGGGACACCCACCTTTTTGACAACGACATAGCTGGCTGCTTGGCTTGATGCATCACTGCCGAGTGAGGTTTCCATGACCATCCCCCGTTCACGCCAGATCAGCCTCGCCGATACGCCCTATTACCACGTGGTCAGCCGCTGTGTCCGGCGTGCCTTTCTCTGCGGCCAGGATGATCAATCAGGCCAAAGTTACGAGCACAGGCGCCAATGGGTTGCCGACAAGCTGGGCCAGCTGTCGCAGGTCTTTGCCATAGGCATCTGCGCCTATGCCGTGATGAGCAATCACTATCACCTGGTACTCAAGGTGCAAGCCAACCTGGTCCATGAATGGAGTGAACATGAGGTGGCTGAACGCTGGTCCCGCCTGTTTCAGTGGCCCTTGCTGGTGCGGCGATGGTATCAGGGGGAGGAACTGATAGCACCCGAGCTGGATGTCGTGCACCAGCTGATCGCCCAGTGGCGTGAGCGTCTCCATTCCATCAGCTGGCTGGTGCGTTTGCTGAACGAGTCGCTGGCCCGCCAGGCCAATCAGGAAGATGGCTGCAAGGGCCACTTCTGGGAGGGGCGTTTCAAAAGCCAGGCCCTGCTCACCGAGTCGGCACTGCTGGCCTGCATGACCTATGTCGACCTCAATCCCATTCGGGCTGGCATCGCAACCACACCGGAGGGGAGCGACTTCACCAGCGTCCAGCAACGTATCGAGCAAACCGCTGATCTAGCCACAAAGCTCCCCTTGCTGCTGCCCTTTGCAAGAGAAGGTAAGCCAGAGGCGCTCCCCTGCTATTTTGCCGATTATCTGGCGCTGGTGGATTGGACAGGACGAGCCATTCGCCTCGATAAGCATGGCCATATCCCGCATCATCTCGCACCTGTACTCCAGCGCCTGGGCATAGAAGAGGGACAATGGTTGGGTCAAGTCACCCTGTTTCGGCGTCACGGTATCCGGGCGATTGGTGACAAGCTTTGCTGCCAGCGCTACGCGGTCCATTGTGGCCAGACGCGATGTTACCAACCCAACCCTTGATATCTTAAAAACTCGCGACTTCACTACCAATCCATCGATGACAGCGGCCCTCGTTGACGTTGCACGGGCACTGATTGCCCACTGGCAGCCACTGACGCTCGTTCAAGCTCACAGCTAGCACTACCACCACCGTTTCATACCTTCGAATCAGCCTGCACATGAGCGGGGCTTTCAAGTCATCAGCCATTTCCCCTTAGATGGATGTCCCAGTTCATCCGTTCAGTCAGGTGGGTGTCCCAATTCAGGGATGAGCAGATGCCGATCTGCCGGTGTCTTTCGGTGAGGTTCTGCCTTGGAGGTGAGGGATTTGATGGCAAGGGAATATGGCTTTCTGCGTCTTCATTCAGCCCCGGTTAATATCCGCAGGCCAGGGGTCTATATAATGGTGAAATATCTACCATTGGATTGGCCGGAATAGCTGCCAGGCAATTGACAGATCAATATATTGGCTGCATTTCAATATGCATCACTGCAAAGGGTATTTTCATGAAACGTCGCCTTATCCTTCCTGGCGCCATTATGGTGCTGAGCGCTTGCTCTTCCACTCCCAGCAGTGAATATACGAAAGCGGGTGCCTCTGAAGCCCAGAGAACAGATGCCTTATCCGAGTGCCAATATCAGGTCAAACTCAACAAGATCGAGGACGAAGAGCAGGCCGAGCTGATCAACCTGTGCATGCAAGGCAAAGGCTTCCGTCTGACCCCGGTGGAATAACCCACCATGACCGCCTGAAGCAATATCTGTCCAAAATCAAAAGCCCCGCATGATGACCATGCCTGGGGCTTTCTATCCTGCGGCGGCAATGAAAAATCCGTTATCAATCAAGCTACAGCCGAGATCCCGACTCTCACCTCGCCGTTGCCTCCCCGGCAAGGCCATGACTCCTCACAGCACGACGCCGAGCTGCCGTTGCAACTGCCGTTGCCCCTTGAGGGTCAGGGTCAGCTCACGGCTATCCGGCTCACGCACCAGCCACCCCTTGTCCAGCATATGATTGAGCAGGCGGGCACCCAGCTGGCCGCCAAGATGCATGCGTCGCTCGCTCCAGTCGAGACAGTGGCAGGCGAAGGGGCGCTTGCCGGTCGCCACGCAGTCGATGCCAAGCTGAGCCAGATGCTGCTCCCCCTGCGGGGTCAGTCCATAGCCTTCCACTTCCAGCCAGCCTTGGCTCATCAGGCCGTCATGGAGTCTCACCCCCAGCTCCCCCGCCAGATGGTCATAACAGCTACGGGCAAAGCGCAGCCGCTCCGGGGTCTTGCTCCTGAGCGCCCCCGTGCCCATGTCCACCAGCCCCATCAGTTGCTCCACCACCAGCGCCACGTCATGGCTCGCGATGCGGTAGTAGCGATGCTTGCCCTGCCTGACACAGGCCGTCAGCCCCTGCTGCTGGAGCCGGGCCAGGTGACTGCTGGCGGTTGACGCCGACACCTCGGCCACCAGACTCAGCTCGGTGGCCGTCCAGGCGCGCCCATCCATCAGGGCGCACAGCATGCGGGCGCGGCTGCCATCGGCGATGGCGGCCGCCACCTGTGCCAACCCTTGTTCAAGGCTCTCCTGCTTGCTCATCTCGCTACTCTCTGCTTGCCCCTGTCACTGCCACTCTGCCGTGACCCTGCGGGCCTTGTCGATGTCGTCGGTGACCAGGATCAGCTGGTTGGCATGGTCGCTGTACAGGGTAATGATGTTGACCGAGGCCTCCCCCAGGGCGCTGCAGATGGCCCCCAGCTGCCCCGGCACCTCCTGCTTGAGGCGGCGCACCAGCACCTCGCGCACCGCCACCACCTCCAGCCCCCCTTGTTCGGCGGCCCGGGCCGCAGCGGCACCATCCTCCACCAGAAAGTGGGCATGGCCTGCGCCCCCCAGGGTGAACATGCCGCCCCCTTCCAGACTGACACCGGCCCGCCCCATCAAGCTCCCGAACAGCCCCAGTGTGCCCGGGTTATCGGGTAGCATCACGTGAATATCGTACATCCCTGACTCTCCTTGGTGACAAGAGACTCCAGAGTAATGACATAGCCCGGGCAATGCTTCGATGGCGGGCGAAGTGTCGGCCCTCAGCTGCCCATGCTGACCACGGCAAAACGGCGCCCGAAGGCGCCGCTTTTTCTACATAGGATCGCAAGGAGTGCCGATCAGCCGGTATAGACAGGCAGCAGCCCCGCCATGTTGAGCAGATGGAAGGCGGCGGTCAGCACCCCGAACAGGATTACCAGCCCTATCATCAGGATACCGCCGGGGGCGCGAAAGCCCGCGCTGCCATCGGGCGCCGCCTTGCGCACCTTCCAGGCCAGCAGCGGCGGTATGATACAGGTCCACAGGGTGGCCACGGCGCCCGCATAGCCGATGGCCACCAGGAAGCCGAACGGGAACAAGAGCGACAGCACCAGAGGCGGCAGGAAGGTAACGCCCCAGGATTTGGCACGACCGGCACGGCTGTTGTCGAACTTGAACAGATCCGCCAGATAGTCGAACACCCCCAGCCCCACCCCGATGAAGGAGGAGAGAATGGCCGCCATGGAGAAGGCGTTGAGGGCATTGGCCACCGCCCTGGATTCGATCACCGAACCGAGTGCCTTGAGCAGGGCATCCACGTTGCCCCCTTGTTCGATCACCGGGCCGAACTCGCTGCGGGGCAGGTTGCCGAACACGCTCACCAGCCAGATGAGGTAGAAGGTCAGCGCGATGACGGTACCCCCCATGATGGCGCGGCTGGCGCGGCGCTCCTCGCCGTAGTAGGCCCGCATGGACGACACCGAGTGGTGATAGCCGAAGGAGGTGAGCGCCACCGGCAGCATCACCAGGGCATAGGGGGCGTAGTGGGTCTCGCTGCCGACCCGGTCGAGCAACAGATCGAGGCGAACGTTCATCGACAGGCCAGAGATGCCGAAGGCGAAGCTCAGCCCCATCAGGATCACCAGCAGCACCGAGATGCGGTCCACCGCCCGGGTGGAGTGCCACACCAGCAGGGAGAAGGCCAGGGTGAAGAGGATGGAGGAGAGCTGGCTGCCCATCCCCGTCATGCCGTCTATGATAAGGCCGGCCGAGGTGATGTAGGCGTAGAGCAGGATGCCGCCGACGAAATAGACGCTGAGGTTGTTGAGGGCGTTCACCTTCTCCCCCAGCAGATCCCGGGTCACGGTATCGAAGGAGACGCGCAGGGGGTAGCCACGATAGGATTCGAGCAGCATCCAGCCGGAGACCGTCATCACCACCATGGTCAGCGCCACCGCGAGCATGGACCAGAGGCTCCAGGCACCCGCGCCCGCACTCGGCAGTCCCAGCATGCCGGCTCCCACACAGACGCCGGCAATGATGCATGCCCCGCCCACCAACGATGGTTTCTGTTCCATTACTCCCCCAAACGGATTGTTGACTGGTCACGGCGCGCCGCCGTGCTTCTCCTGCGTTCGCCAGTGCTGGCGCCGGGGGACTTTACCCTGCATGCCTTCGGGTATCAAATCCGGAGGGAAAATGGGGGGAAACAGGGGGGATATCCGGCCGTTGCCATCTGTTCGGGGCAGTTCAGACGCCAGACACCACACGGGGCGCCCGCAGGCGCCTCGTGTCGGCTTGCCGGAAGGTTGAGGTCATCCGGTATAGATGGGCAGCATGCCCGCCATAGCCATCAGGTGGAAGACGGCCGTCAGCACCCCGAAGACGATGACGGCCACCACCATGGGCTGACCGCCGGGGGCCTTGAAGCCGCCCCCCTGTGGCGCCAGCTCCCGGGACTTCTTCGCCAGCAGGGCGGGGATGATGCAGGCCCAGACGGTCGCCGCCGCCCCGGCATAGCCGATGGCCACCACGAAGCCGAACGGGAACAGCAAGGAGAGCAGCAGGGGCGGCAGGAAGGTGACGCCCCAGGACTTGGCGCGGCCCTGGCGGCTGTTGTCGAACTTGAACAGATCCGCCAGATAGTCGAACACCCCCAGGCCCACCCCGATGAAGGAGGAGAGGATGGCCGCCATGGAGAAGAGGTTGATGGCGTTGGATACCCGCTTCGACTCGATCACCGAGGCCAGCGCACCGAGCAGCACATCGACGTCGCCCCCCTTGGCGATGATGGGGCCGAAGGCATTGCGAGGCAGGTTGCCGAAGATGCTGAGCAGCCACAGCAGGTAGAGCGCCAGGGCGATCAGGGTGCCCCCCAGGATCGCCTGCTTCGCCTTCTGCTCCTCGCCATAATAGGCCCGCATCGACGCCACCGAATGGTGGTAGCCGAAGGAGGTGAGCGCCACCGGCAGCATGGCCAGGGCATAGGGGGCCTGACCCAGCTCCTCGCTGAGGGAGTGGAACAGCATGGTCGCGTCTATGTTGGCGGCAAGGCCCGACACCCCGAACACGAAGCTCAGCACCATAAAGGCGATCAGCACCACAGAGATGCGATCCACCGCCCGGGTCGAATGCCAGACGAAGCAGGAGAAGACCAGCACGAACAGCACGGAGGCCAGCTGGCTGTTGATGCCGAGCAGGCCGCTCAGGATCAGACCGGAGGAGGTGATATAGGCATAGAGCAGGATGCCGCCGACGAAATAGACGGTCAGGTTGTTGAAGACATTGATCTTGTGACCGAGCAGATCCTTGGTCACCGAATTGAAGGAGGCGGTCAATTCATAGGGTTTGAAGGCTTCCAGCAACATCCAGCCGGAGACCGTCATGACGATCATGGTGAGAATAATGGCGAGCGAGGACCAGCTGGTCCAGGCGCCCGCCCCCGCACTCGGCAACCCCAGCATGCCGGCGCCGACACAGACGCTGGCAATGATGCAGGCCCCTCCCGTCACGGATGGTTTCGATGTCATGTGTTGTCACTCCCGAAATTTCACAGAGCTGTGAAAAAAATGGGGCACCTGATTAAGTGCCCCTGACTCGTTATGCTTCTATTAATTTTTCACTCTTCTTGCTGACCACCTGGCCCTGAGGCTCGACCTCCTTCAACCTGGCGGTGAAGTGGCGCAGCACGGCCGGCTCATAGATGAAGTCCAGACCCTTCACGTTCCTGGCATTCTTCTTCACCTCGCCGAAAGCCTCGATGACAAAGTCCATGTGGGTCTGGGTATAGGTGGCGCGCGGTATGGTGAGGCGCAGCAGCTCCGCCGGGCAGGGGTGCTGCTTGCCGGTGGCGGGATCCCGCCCCAGCAGCAATGAGCCTATCTCCACCGCGCGGATGCCCGCCACCTTGTAGAGCTCGCACGCCAGGGCGTGGGCCGGGAACTGATCCCCCGGGATGTGGGGCAGCAGCTTGCCCGCGTCCACGAAGGCCGCATGGCCCCCCGCCTGCTGGCACACCACGCCGATGGCCTCGAGACCGTCCACCAGGTACTGCACCTGACCGATGCGATAGGCCAGCCAGTCCTGGCGCATGCCGTCCCGCAGGCCCACCGCGAGCCGCTCCATGGCGCCCCCTTCCAGACCGCCATAGGTCGGGAAGCCCTCCTGCACCACGCACAGGGTGCGGCACTCGGTGTAGACGTCCAGCATGCTGTCGTCCTTGAAGCAGAGCAGGCCCCCCATCTGCACCATGGCATCCTTCTTCGCCGACATGGCGAGGCCGTCCGCGTACTTGTAGGACTCCTTGGTGATCTCTTCTATGGACCAGTTCGCGTAGCCGGGCTCTCGTTGCTGAATGAAGTAGGCGTTCTCCGCGAAGCGGGCGGAATCCATGATGACGGGGATGTCGTACTTTTTGGCGATCTCGTACACCGCCTTCAGGTTGGCAATGGAGACCGGCTGCCCCCCGGCGGAGTTGCAGGTGATGGTGCTGACGATGTAGGGCACGTTGGCGGGGCCCGCCTCCAGGATGGCCTCCTCCAGCTTCACCAGATCGAAGTTGCCCTTGAAGTCGGCGGTGACCGAGGTATCGAACGCCTCCCTGGTGTAGACGTTCTTCGCCACGCAGCAGTTGATCTGGGTGTGGCCCTGGGTGGTGTCGAAGAAGTAGTTGGAGAGTGCCACCATCTTCTTGCGATCCAGCCCCTTCTCCTGCTCCCGCTTCTTGATGAGCACAGGGATGTAGATCTGCTCGGCGCCGCGCCCCTGGTGGGTGGGGATGGTGAGTGAATAGCCGAAGATCTCCTGCACCGCCTGCTGCAGGGCATAGTAGCTGCGGCTGCCGCTGTAGGCCTCGTCACCGCGCAGCATGGCGGCCTGCATGTCCTGGGTGATGGCACCGGTGCCGCTGTCGGTCAGCAGATCGATGAAGACGTCCTCGCTGTCCAGCAGGAAGGGGTTCATGCCGGCGCGGACGATGGCCTCTTCCCGGTAGGCGCGGGTGGTGCGCTTGACCGGCTCTATGACACGAATACGGAAGGGTTCGGGCAGATGCTTGAAGTTTTCCATAATATAAACACCCCAGATTTAAATATTCAGAATGTGTCTCTTCCCCCACCGAAAATAGAATATCCGGCAGGTGGGAAATATTGAGAATGGGTGCACGACATCGCCTCGTCGGAATAAACAGGCGAAGACGGGTGCAGCTATTTCAATTCAGGAATGGAGGCGGGCTAGTGACATGGCAGACATGCCGCGCCGCCGCGGGGAATTACAGCGGGAAGAAGAACGCGATTTTATGGTCCAGGGTAAACCACTTGGGATAGCTGACCTTGATATTCATGTTGTTGCTCATCTGGTTGGAATTAACAACGCCAATTAACAGGGTCCATTATGGTGGGCCCTTGCATATGATCAATTCCAATATGAGCAAAGTGGGATGGCGCTAACAATTTGCCGGGGGAAATGTATACAGGTCGCCGTCGCAACGGGGTGGACACTTTCCCGCCCCGACGCACACGGCGACTCAATGGCTCAACCAGGGCAGCCGTCGCAGCAACTCGTAGCGATCCGCCAGTGGCGTCTGGCTGACCCAAACCTCCAGCAGGCCGTAGGAGAGCAGCGGCAATATCAACAACAGCAGGCAGAGCAGCCCCAGCAACTGACGGGGGGCAAGCCGGCGCCCCTGCGTGCCCAGGTGCAATGCATCTGCCCGCTTGGGGCAGGCAGCCACGCAGCTCAGGCAGCTGGTGCACTCGAGACTGCGCACCGCGATGAGCTGGTGTACCTGGATGCGGGACGGGCAGGCCCGGCTGCACTTGTCGCAGTCGTGGCCCGCACTGCGCAAGCAACGGGCCGGGTCACGGCGAATGCGCCATGGGGTCAGCAGGCCGAGCAGGGCCAGCCAGGCGCCATAGGGGCAGAGGTAGCGGCAGAACCCCTGCCGGAAGCTGGCGGTGAGCAGCAGCACCCAGCCAAGACAGAGGCCCGAGATCAGGGTCAGGTTGAAGAAGAAGGCCCCCATCTTCATGTCCGCCGCCTGATGGTAGGGGCTGGCGAGGTAGCCGGGCAGGGCGGCGCTTGACACCGCCAGCAGGATGATGAAGAGCAAGAAGCCGAGCACCACAAACTTCTGGGCCCGCAGCAACCAATCCAGCCAGCGGGGCGGGGTCCACTCCCCCACCATCCATCGGCTGCGCAGGCCGTGCAGCCACTCCCCCACCAGCCCGAGCGGGCAGAACCAGGCGCAGAACGCCCGCCCCAGCAGCAGGGCTGACAGGGAGAGCACCAGTACCGTGACGGTGGCCGCCGGATGGTGCGGATCCACCAGCCCCTGCCCGAGCCAGGCCCGCAGCCCGAGCCCGCCTGCGATGGGCAGAAAGCCGTCCACCACATCAGGCCGTACCAGCCAGGGGGGTATCCCCTGCCCCAGCTGCCAGATGTGCAGGCCGTACTGCACAGTCACCAGCCCCCAGCAGAGCAGCAGCAAGTGCCGCGTGCGGGCCCGCAGCCACTGACCGTCGAGCGCCTCGAGGGCGGGCAGCGGCCACCGCTGGTGCCAGAGGGCAAGCGCGCCGGCCACCAGCCCCACGCCGAGCCAGAGCAGACTGTCCGCCGCCAGCAACCAGAGCATGAGCAACAGACCGAGGGCGAGGCGCCACTGCCAACCCGATCGCGCCTGCCATGCCAGCAGCACCAGATAGGCCAGGCCGGCGGCCATGGTCATCGCTTCAATCAGGCTCATGCATCTCCCTCATAGCACTCATGCGGATAAGGGGGCAGGATAACGAACATCTGAGTTGATTATTTTGATCTGCATGGGCAGAGGGGGACATTGGCGCCCAATGCCCCTCCCCATGGTTGAACCTTATGCCTTGCGGCTGTTGAACAGCGGCTGGTCGGATTCGGCCTGCTCGGCCCAGAAGTGGATGTTGAAGCGGGCATCCTCCGACAGCTCGACCCTGTGCCAGTACTGGGGCGGGCTGGTGGCAAACTCCCCGGCCCGGATCACCAGGCTCAGCTCAGGCTCCTCGGCCTGCTCGTCGGCGAAGCCGTGATAGGTGACGGAGCCCTCCATCACGCAGAGCTGGCCGAACACCCCGGCCGCCGTGTTGTGGTGGCTGAGCAGGGCTGCGGGCACGTTGGCGCGAGTAAAGAAGGGGGTGGAGCGGCGCACTACCCAGTGGGCAGGAATAAGGTGCAGTGACATAGACATTCTCCTCAGATGGCAGGGTCGGCCCGGCCTCAATCGATAAAGTGGATCAACGGGGCAGCTGACGCAGCAGCGGGAAGGCGGCGCTCATCTGGTCGCCCCCCACCACGAAGCCGCACAGCTTGCCATCTTCGCCGTGCGCCTCGGCCACCATGCCGTGGCTGTTCCAGCGGCACTGCCAGGCGAGATCCTCGCCCTTGGTACGGCCCGCCAGTTGCAGCGGGTAGCGCGGCGTCTTCACCTTCACCAGCATGGGCGGCAGGGTCAGCGGGGTCGGTGTGCCAAGCAGAGTGCGCGCCAGCGCATTGGCCCCCAGCACGATGGGTTGCAGGAAGGGGAGCAGCTGGCCCCGCCACTGCACGCAATCACCCAGTGCGAAGATATGGGGATCGCTGGTCTGCAAGTTGTCGTCGACCAGGATGCCGCGCTCCACTGCCAGCCCGGCCCCACGGGCCAGGGCCAGATTCGGCCGCAGGCCGATCGCGGCGATCACCAGATCCTGCTCGCTGACGCGCCCGTCACTCAGGGTGACGCGCCAGCCATCGCCCGGCTGGGCATCTATCCTGGCGAGACCTGTCCCGAACTGCAGGCTGACCCCCTGGCTGCGCAGGGCCTGTTGCAGCGGCTGGGTCAGGGTGGCGGGCAGCAGGGCGCTGAGGGGGCTGTCGGCCAGATCCAGCAGGGTGACCTCGCGACCATCGCTCGCCATGTCCATCGCCAGCTCGCAGCCGATGAGGCCGGCCCCCAGCACCAGGATGCGGCGAGCCTGCTGGATTGCCCCCTCGGCGGCGGCATACTCCTGCTGGCTGTTGAGGGTCACCAGATGCTCGCTTCCCGGTATCTTTGGGCGCGCCGCGCTGGCGCCGGTGGCCAGCACCAGCTGGCCATAGGGGAAGCTGCCCTGCTCGGTCAGCACCAGCCGCCGGACGGGATCTATGCCAAGCACGGGGCAATGGGGCAGCAGCGCGATGCGCTGCTGCTCGGCAAAGTCGCTGCCGCTAAGGCGGGTCATGGCCGCCGCGGCGCAGCCCCGGCTCACCACGTGGCTCAAGTCGGGCTTGTTGTACTCGTCGCCGCTGTCGGCCGTGATGAGGCGGATGGGCTGCTCGGCGTCCAGCTTGCGCAGACTCTTGACCAGCTGCTGGGCGGCGAAGCCGCTGCCGATCACCACTATCTCCCGGCTGATGCCGGCCTCATTCAGGGTTGCTGCGTTCATACACAGGCCTCCACGGCGCAGGGTTCGAATACCTCCTTGCCGATGCCGCAGCCCGGGCAGAGGAAGCTGTCTGACACCTGGGCCCAGGGGGTGCCAGGCGCCACCCCCTGATCCGGCTCGCCCTGAGCCGGGTCATAGATCCACTGGCAGACGGTGCAGAGCATGGCCTGGTCATCATCCCATTCGGCGGCAGCCGGAGTGGCTTGCGGTTCCTTGGCAATCACGGGGACAGGCGTCTCCGCCGTCTGGGTTGTGGTGATCGGGCGGAGGACCTCCAGCGGATGCAGCGCCCACTGGCGGGCGAGCTGGCGGCCGTGCTCGCGGCACTGTGCCAGCGCCGAGCCATCCGGGCGCCACTTGGCCTTGAGGGAGAGGCTGATGTCGAAGCCCGCGTCCATCAGCCGGGTCTGGATCCGGTCCACCGCACCACCGGTCCAGCCATAGCTGCCGAAGGCCGAGGCACGCTTGTTGCGAAAACGCAGGCCGGTGATCTCTTCAAGCATGCCCGCCACCTTGGGCATCATGACGTTGTTCATGGTGGAGGAGCCCACCAGTATCCCCTTGGAGCGGAACACCTGGGTCAGGATCTCGTTCTTGTCGTGGCGGGCCACGTTGTAGATCTTCACCGCCACGCCGGGGTCCACCTCGTGGATACCCTGAGCGATGGCATCGGCCATCATGCGGGTGTTGTTGGACATGGAGTCGTAGAACAAGGTGATGCGGTCTTCCTGATAGTGGTCGGCCCACTCCAGGTATTTCAGGATGATCTGGGTGGGGTCCTCGCGCCAGACGATGCCGTGGGAGGTGGCCACCATGCTCACCGGCAGGTTGAAGCCGAGCACTTCCTTGATCTTGGCGGTCACCAGCGGGCTGAAGGGGGTGAGGATGTTGGCGTAGTAGCGCTGGCACTGCTCCATCAGCTCGGTCTGGTCCACCTCGTCGTTGAACAGGTGCTCGTCGCAGTAGTGCTGGCCGAAGGCGTCGTTGGAGAAGAGCACCGCATCCTCGGTCATGTAGGTCATCATGCTGTCGGGCCAGTGCAGCATGGGGGTCTCGATAAACACCAGCTGCTTGCCGTTGCCGATATCCAGGCTGTCACCGGTCTTCACCGGCTGGAAGTTCCACTCCGGGTGGTGGTGGTGGCCTGTGATGGAGTCGATGGCGTTGTGGGTGCAGTAGATGGGGGTGCCCGGGATGCGGGCCATCAGCTCGGTCAGGGCGCCGGCGTGATCCTCCTCGGCGTGGTTGATCACCACATAGTCGATGGCGGCGAGATCGATCTCGGCCGCCAGGTTCTGCACGAACTCGCGGCTGAACTTGTGATCGACGGTATCGATCAGCACGTTCTTCCCTTCGCGGATGAGGTAGCTGTTGTAGCTGGTGCCCTTGTGGGTCTTGTACTCGGTACCGTGGAAGTCGCGTACCTCCCAGTCCCGTTGGCCGACCCAGTGGATGTTGTTTTTGACGTGAATGCTCATGCGGTGGTTCCTCAGAATGCCATAGCGAATGTTCGACTGAACGGGCTATTGCAGTTGACGTGCCAACTCATAACTTATTGTTTTTATAGAAAATACATTTCAACCATTGTCATTTAGACACTTGTCATTCATAGTCAAAAACACAAACACACTGTCATTTGGACAATCATCGTGATCTCGACCGACAGCCTGGCGCGCATCGCCCTCGCTCTGCAACTCGGCATCTCCCATCAGGACCGCTTTCACCGCCTGATCCAGAGCGTGCGCAGCCTGCTGAACTCGGACGCCTCGGCCCTGCTGCGCTACGAGGGGGGCCAGTTCATCCCGCTCGCCATCGACGGCCTGATGCAGGACGTGCTGGGCCGCCGCTTCGCCTTGCGGGATCACCCGCGCATGGAGGCCATAGCCCGGGCCGGTGACGTGGTGCGCTTCCCTGCCGACAGCGCCCTGCCCGACCCCTATGACGGCCTGATCCCGGATCAGGACGACTTCAAGGTGCACGCCTGCGTCGGCCTGCCGCTCTTCTCGGATCAGACCCTGATCGGCGCCCTGACCATAGACGGCATGAACCCGACCCAGTTCGACGGCATCAGCGACGAGGAGCTGCGGCTGGTGGGCGCCCTGGCCGCCGCCGCCCTCAGCAATGCCCTTCTGCTGGAGCGGCTCGCCCGCCAGAGCAGCGAGCCGCTCGCCTCAGTCCCCCATGCCGAGGGCCAGCCGGAGATGATAGGCCGCTCCCCCGCCATGGCCCGCCTGCGCCACGAGATAGAAGTGGTCGCCAGCTCGGAGCTGAACGTGCTGATCCTGGGGGAGACGGGGGTGGGCAAGGAGCTGATCGCCAAGGCGGTGCATCGCGGTTCCCAGCGTGCCAAGGCCCCGCTGGTCTACCTCAACTGCGCCGCCCTGCCGGAGTCGGTGGCCGAAAGCGAGCTGTTCGGCCACGTGAAGGGGGCCTTTACCGGTGCCATCCACAACCGGGCGGGCAAGTTCGAGCTGGCGGATCAGGGCACCCTGTTCCTCGACGAGATTGGCGAGCTGTCGCTGCCGCTGCAGGCCAAGCTGTTGCGGGTGCTGCAATACGGCGATCTGCAGCGCATCGGTGACGACACCCCGCTCAAGGTGAACGTACGCATCCTGGCGGCCACCAACCGGGATCTGAAGCAGGCTGTGGTCGAGGGGCAGTTCCGGGCCGACCTCTACCACCGCTTGAGCGTCTTCCCGATCCAGGCCCCGGCGCTGCGGGAACGTCCCGGGGACATTCCCCTGCTGGCCGGTTATTTTTGCGAACGCTGCCGGGTCAGCCTGGGGCTGGAGCGGCTGCGCATCCTGCCCGGGGCACTGGCACTGCTCGAGGGTCACGACTGGCCGGGCAACGTGCGGGAACTCGAGCACGCCATCCACAGAGCCGCCGTGCTGGCGCGGGCCGAGCAGGGCAGCCAGTCCCCGGCCCTGGATGCCCATCACTTCAATCTGGGGGCGGCGGTCTCGCCGCAGCCTGCCGCCAGCACGCCCCCCCCTGCCCCGCCCGTCGCCGTCGGTCTCGGCCTGCGCGCCGCCACCGACGCCTTCCAGCTTCAGCTGATAGAGCAGACCCTGGCCGCCCATGACGGCAACTGGGCCGCCACCGCCCGGGCGCTTGAGCTGGACGGCGGCAACCTGCACCGGCTCGCCAGACGGCTCGGCCTCAAGGCCTGAGACCCCAGAAACAAAAACCCCCTCGCGAGGGAGGGGGTTTTTCGTGGTGCCCGAGGCCAGGCGATCAGCGCAGGGACTTGACCGAGCGACGGACGATCAGCTCGGGCTGGACCGTCATGGACTCGACTTCCAGCTCCTTGTTGCGGATCCGGCTCACCAGCTGCTGCACCGCCAGCAGGCCCAGCTCGGCCTTGGGGTGGCGGATGGTGGTGAGCGGCGGGCTGGAGAAGCGCGCCATCTCGATGTCGTCATAGCCGATCATGGAGATATCGTCCGGCACCTTGACCCCGGCTTCCCAGGCGGCGCAGATGGCGCCGATCGCCATGGGATCGTCGAAGGCGAAGACAGCGGTCGGCCGCGGCGTCAGGGCCAGGATCCGCTGCATGGCGTCGTAGCCGCTCTGGCTCTCGTAATCCCCTTCGAAGATCTGCTCGTCCTTCAGGGTCAGGCCATGCTCGCCCAGGGCGTCACGCACCCCGTCCAGCCGCTGCTGGGTGGTCGGCTTGTCGATCTGGCCCGTGATGCAGACGATCTCGGTGTGACCCTGCTCCAGCAGATGACGCACGGCCAGGCGCGCACCTATGCGGGCGTTGTCGTTGATCACGTTGGCAAAGTCGCACTCGGTTCCCCAGTCCAGTACCACCTGAGGCACGTTCTTGTGGATCCGCAGCATGTCCCGCAGCGGGGTGTCGATGTCGGTCCCCAGCACCAGCAAGCCGTCGACCCGCTTCTCCATCAGCATGCGCAGATAGTGCTGCTGACGGGGGGGCTGGTTCTCGGTGTTGCACAGGATCAGGCTGTAACCCTGTTCGAAGCAGTAGGCTTCCACCCCTTGCACCACTTCCGCGAAGAAGGGGTTGGCACTGGTGGTGACCAGCATGCCGATGGTCTTGGTCGAGTTGATCTTGAGGCTGCGCGCTACCGAATTGGGCGCGTAGTTGAGTTCTGCCACCGCCTCAAGCACTTTCTGGGTTGCATCTTCGCTGACCCGACGGGTGTGATTGAGTACATGTGAGACGGTGGAGATGGATACGCCTGCCCTGGAGGCGACATCCTTGATAGTGGCCATCTCTGTCTCCTGAATAACAAAGGCGGAACAGTAGCAGATTTCCCGAATAAAGGCTTGGTTTTAACGAGAGCTGCCAGCGAATTGTCAATCTTGGCTAATCTAGGCGGTCATTTCTTTTTGCGCAAACGGAATTTGGTCAAAATGAGAGCGGACGCAGAATGAAATATCGTCAGTTTTTTACTCTGAAAATTGTCACCGTGACAATTTGTTGTCAGTATGTTAATCGACATCCGCGATATTAAACTCCAAAATATGAATTCAAGCAGGGCATTTGTTTCATAAAAGCCCTACCCAACCCGTTCCGGTTAGTATCTTTAACATCTTGTTATTGCACGGTGAGGAATGATAGAACCTTATCTATTGCCGGGCTGGCGGGACACAGGCTCGGAATGACACACGGAAAATGAAACAATCCACTGATTAAGGGACGAATCAATGAATAACTTGAGCAAAATGGCAGTCAGGGCAGCGGTTTCTTTGGCTCTGTTTGGATCAGTCTCCATGGCCAATGCGGCCGATACCATCAAGATCGGCATCGCCGGCCCCCTGACCGGCCCGGTCGCCCAGTACGGTGACATGCAGTTCACCGGCGGCAAGATGGCGGTCGAACAGATCAACAAGGCCGGCGGCATCAAGGGCAAGCAGATCGAAGCCGTCATCTATGACGACGCCTGCGATCCCAAGCAGGCCGTGGCCATCGCCAACAAGGTGATCAACGACGGCGTCAAGTTCGTGGTCGGCCACCTCTGCTCAGACAACACCCTGCCCGCCTCCGACATCTATGAAGATGAAGGGGTACTGATGGTGACCCCGGCCTCCACCAACCCCAAGATCACCGAGCGTGGCTACCAGCTGACCATGCGTACCATAGGCCTGGACAGCGACCAGGGCCCGACCGCCGCCAAGTACATCATCGAGCAGGTCAAACCCCAGCGCGTGGCCGTCATCCACGACAAGAAGCAGTACGGGGAAGGCATCGCCTCCAGCGTCAAGGCAGCCCTGGACAAGGCGGGCGTCAAGGTAGTGGCCTTTGAAGGCATCACCGCCGGGGACAAGGACTTCTCCGCCCTGATCGCCAAGCTGCAGAAAGAGAACGTGGACTTCGTCTACTACGGCGGCTACCACCCGGAGCTAGGCCTGATCCTGCGCCAGGCTGGCGAGAAGGGCCTGAAAGCCAAGTTCATGGGTCCGGAAGGTGTGGGTAACAAGGACATCTCCGCCATCGGCGGCCCGGCCTCCGAAGGCCTGCTGGTCACCCTGCCGAACAAGTACGATCTGCTGCCTGCCAACGCCTCCATCGTGGAAGCGTTCAAGGCCAAGGGTCAGGACTCCTCCGGTCCCTTCGTCTGGACCACCTACGCGGCCATGCAGGCTCTGGCGGCCGGTATCGCCAAGGCGGGCGAGGATGATCCCGCTGCCGTGGCTGCCGCCATGAAGGCCGCACCGATCGACACCGTCATGGGCCCCCTGAGCTGGGCACCGAACGGTGACCTCAAAGGCTTCGAGTTCGGTGTCTTCCAGTGGCACGCCGACGGTACCTCCAGCCAAGTCAAATAATCTGCCGGTCGGGGGTGACAAGCGTCACCCCCTCCTTTCTTTGCGGGCAAGTACAGGGAACGCAGTATGTCCGAACACCTTCTTTATCTGGTTCAGCAGTTGCTGAACGGATTGACCATAGGCAGCACCTATGCGTTGATCGCCATCGGCTACACCATGGTCTACGGCATCATAGGCATGATCAACTTCGCCCACGGCGAGGTCTACATGATCGGCTCCTATGTCGCCTTCATGGTGATGGCGGGGCTCATGATGATGGGCATCGACAGCACAGTGCTGCTGCTGGGCGGCGCCTTTCTGATCAGTATCCTCATCACCGGCAGCTATGGCTGGACCATAGAGCGGGTCGCCTATCGCCCGCTGCGGGGCGGCAATCGCCTCATCCCCCTCATCTCCGCCATCGGCATGTCGATCTTCTTGCAGAACATGATGCGGATGGCACAGGGCTCGCGCGACATCGCCATGCCCACCCTGATCTCCGGGGGTTGGACCCTGGGCGGTGAGGACGGCTTCCAGGCCAGCCTCTCCTACATGCAGCTCATCATCTTCGTGGTGACCTTCATCACCATGCTGGCGCTGACCCAGTTCATCAACCGCTCCCGCATGGGCCGCGCCTGTCGCGCCTGTTCGGAAGACATCAAGATGGCCAACCTGCTGGGCATAGACACCCACGTGGTCATCTCCATCACCTTCGTGCTGGGGGCCACCCTGGCCGCCGTCGCGGGCGTGCTGCTCGGCATGTATTACGGCGTCATCAACCCCTACCTCGGCTTTATGGCCGGTCTCAAGGCGTTTACGGCAGCGGTATTGGGCGGCATCGGCAGCATTCCTGGCGCCGTGATCGGCGGCCTGCTGCTCGGCGTGGTCGAGGCGCTCACCGCCGGTTACCTCAGCACCGAGTACAAGGATGTGATGGCCTTCGCCCTGCTCATCTTCGTGTTGCTCTTTATGCCCACCGGCATCCTGGGTCGTCCGGAGGTCGAGAAGGTATGAAAAAACAATTTATCCATGCCTGCATCGCCAGCCTGATGCTGCTGGTGCTCTCCTTCTGGCTGCTCGGCTTCAAGCTGGAGACCGATGGCTCCAGCCTGCTGGTGGTGAGTCGGCTCGATGTCTCCCTGGCCTGGCTGCTGGGGGGCGCCACCATCGTCTTCTGGTTCCAGATGCTGCGCGGCCAGATCAGTCGCCTGTTCCAGGCCTCCATCAGCGGCTTCTCCGTCGGCTTCACCAAGCTGGTGCTGCCGAGCCCGGAGGAGGCGCCCAAGCTCTATAACCTCACCGCCATCCTGGTGCTGCTGTTTGCGGTCAGCTGGCCCTTCATGGCCTCGCGCGGTGCCATCGATCTCGCCACCCTGGCGCTGATCTACATCATGCTGGGGCTGGGGCTGAACGTGGTGGTGGGCCTCGCCGGCCTGCTGGATCTCGGTTACGTCGGCTTCTACGCGGTCGGCGCCTACAGCTACGCCCTGCTCAACACCTACTTCGGTCTGAGCTTCTGGGAGTGCCTGCCCATCGCCGGCCTGATGGCGGCCACCTTCGGCTTCCTGCTCGGCTTCCCTGTGTTGCGGCTGCGGGGGGACTATCTGGCCATCGTCACCCTGGGCTTTGGCGAGATCATCCGCATCCTGCTCAACAACATGACCACGCTGACCGGCGGCCCGAACGGGATCTCCGGCATTCCCAAGCCGACCCTGGGCGGCCTGGAGTTCAACCGCACCGTCAAGGACGGGGGCTTTGGCACCTTCCACGACTTCTTCGGCATCGCCTACAACGCCAACCACAAGGTGATCTTCCTCTACCTGATGGCCCTGGTGCTGGTGGTGGCGACCCTGTTCGTCATCAACCGCCTGCTGCGGATGCCGCTGGGCCGTGCCTGGGAGGCGCTGCGAGAAGACGAGATCGCCTGCAAATCCCTGGGGCTCAACCCCACCATCATCAAGCTGACCGCCTTCACCATAGGCGCCTGCTTCGCGGGCTTCGCCGGCAGCTTCTTCGCCTCGCGCCAGGGCTTCATCAGTCCGGAGTCCTTCGTCTTCATCGAGTCGGCCATCGTCCTCGCCATCGTGGTGCTGGGCGGCATGGGCTCCCAGATAGGGGTGGTGCTGGCAGCCATCGTGATGACGGTGCTGCCGGAGCTGGCCCGTGAGTTCAACGAGTACCGCATGCTGATGTTCGGCCTCTTGATGGTGTTCATGATGATCTGGCGGCCGCAGGGACTGCTGCCCATGAGCCGACCCCATATGGAGCTGCGCAAATGAGCAAGCTGAACGATACCAACACCAAATTGCTCGATGTCTCCGATCTGTCGATGCGCTTCGGCGGCTTGCTGGCGGTCAACGGCGTCAAGCTGGATGTGGACAAGGGCGAGGTGATCTCCATCATAGGCCCCAACGGGGCGGGCAAGACCACCATCTTCAACTGCCTGACCGGTTTCTACCGCCCGACCGGCGGCACCATCCGCTACCGTGGCGAGGAGATCCAGGGGCTGCCCGGCCACCTCATCGCCCGCAAGGGGATAGTGCGCACCTTCCAGCACGTGCGCCTGTTCAAGGAGATGACGGCGGTGGAGAACCTGCTGGTGGCCCAGCACAGACACCTGAACACCGGCTTCATCGCCGGCCTGTTCAAGACCCCGGCCTTCCGCCGTGCCGAGAAGGAGGGGCTGGAGCAGTCCGCCTTCTGGCTGGAGAAGGTGGGCCTCAAGGATCTCGCCAACCGCCCCGCCGGCAACCTGGCCTATGGCCAGCAGCGTCGCCTCGAAATCGCCCGCTGCATGGCGACCCGGCCCGAGCTGCTGATGCTGGATGAGCCTGCCGCCGGCCTCAACCCGCACGAGACCGACGAGCTCAACGACCTCATCTCCAACCTGAGGGACGAGTTTGGGGTCTCGGTGCTGCTCATCGAGCACGACATGAAGCTGGTGATGGAGATCTCTAACCGCATCTTCGTGGTGAACCAGGGTACCCCGCTGGCCCACGGCAAGCCGGATGAGATCCGCAGCAATCCGGCCGTGATCAAGGCCTATCTGGGCGAGTCGTAAGGAAATCAAGATGTTAGAACTTCGCAACGTATCGACCCACTACGGCAAGATCCAGGCGCTGCACGACGTCAGCGTCGAGATAAAAGAGGGGGAAATCGTCACCCTGATCGGCGCCAACGGCGCCGGCAAGACCACATTGCTGATGACGCTGTGCGGCGAACCCAAGCCCAGCAGCGGCAGCATCTGGTTCGAGGGGGAGCAGATAGACTCCCTCAGCACGGCCCGCATCATGCGCAAGGACATTGCAGTGGTGCCTGAGGGGCGCCGCATCTTCGCCCGCCTGACGGTGCAGGAGAACCTGCTGATGGGGGCCTTCTTCGTCGACAAGGCCGAGCAACCTGCCCTGCTGGATCAGGTGTTCACCCTGTTCCCCCGGCTGCACGAGCGGCTGGAGCAGAGGGCGGGCACCATGTCCGGCGGCGAACAGCAGATGCTGGCCATAGGCCGGGCCCTGATGAGCAAGCCGCGCCTGCTGCTGCTGGACGAACCCTCCCTGGGGCTGGCCCCCATCATCATCCAGCAGATCTTCGACACCATAGAGCAGCTGCGCCAGAAGGGGATGACCATCTTCCTGGTGGAGCAGAACGCGAACCAGGCGCTCAAGCTGGCGGATCGGGGCTATGTGCTGGAGAACGGCCGGGTGGTGCTGCAGGACACGGGGGCGGCCCTGCTCGCCAATCCGGCAGTGCGCCAGGCCTATCTCGGCGGCTGATCATGAGCAGGGCAGAGGCAGGGCCGGACAGACACAGCTTCTGGCACGATCCTGCCCTGCCCTTCATCGAGGCGCGGGCGGTGCAGGATGGCCGCCACGTCTGCTACGACAAGCACAGCCACCCCCACTTCTCCATCGGCGCCATCACCGGCGGCCACAGTCACTACCTCAACCAGCGCAGCCTGCAAGAGGTCGGCCCGGGTTCCCTGGTGCTGATGAACCCGGAAGAGGTGCACGCCTGCAACCCCATCGCGGATCAGCCCTGGTCCTATCTGATGTTCTACCTCGATACCGACTGGCTGCGCGGCCAGCAGGAGGAGGCGGGCCTCGGCAGCGAGTTCAGGCCCTTCGACATGACGGCGAGCCGGGATCCCCTACTCTACCGGGGCTTGCAGCACCTCCATCACCAGCTGGTAGAAGCGCCGGATCCCCTAGCCCGCGAGGTGGCCTGCCACCTGTTCAGTCGCCAGTTGCTGGCCAGGCTCACCCCGGCCAGGTGGGACGATCGCCCGCCCCAGCACCTGCAACGGGCCGCCGAGCTGATGCAGGACGACAGCGCCAACCCCCTCAGCCTGTCACAGCTGAGCGCCGTGGCCGGGCTCACCCCCTCCCACTTCGTGCGCGCCTTCAGCCACCACTACGGCATGACCCCCCACGCCTATCTGCTGGATAGACGGATCCGCCACGCCCGCACCCTGCTCAGGCAGGGGCAGCCCCTGGCCGAGGTCGCCCTGGCCAGCGGCTTCGCGGATCAGGCCCACTTCCAGCGCCAGTTCAAGCGCCGGGTCGCCGCCACCCCGGGCCAGTACAGGACCCAGCTCGCCCGTCAGGCTGAACGCACCAGATAGGCGGCGCTGAGCAGCAACAAGAGCGCCATGGCCCGGTTGAACCAGCGCAGCCGGCGAGGCACGAGCAGCAACCCCTGCATGCAACTGCCGGCATAGGCCCAGCAGGCGATGGAGCCGAGGCAGATCACCAGATAGATGCCGGTAAACAGGGCCACCTGCCCCACCCCGCCCGCGACACCATAGGCTCCCATTCCCATGCTGGCGGCGAGCCAGGCCTTGGGATTGAGCCACTGCATCAGGGCCCCGTACCAGAAGGCCGGGGGCGCCCCCTCGACCCGCTCCAGCTGCCCCCTGTCCACCAGCAGTTGCCAGGCCATGTAACAGAGAAAGAGCATGCCGCCCCAGTGGATGGCGCCCGCCGCCACCGGCCAGCGGGACAGGGCACCGCCGAGGCCCAGCCCCATCAGCAGGAGCAGCAGGATGAAGCCCAGGGTCGCCCCCACCACGTGGCGCAGGCTGGCCGGAAAGCCATAACGAGCGCCGGTGCCGAGGGCGACCAGGTTGACCGGACCGGGGGAGATGGACATGGCCAGGGCAAATCCGGACATGGACAGCAACAGACTGATTTCCATGGATGATGCTCACGCAAAGGATTGAGCCACCAGCCTATCCGGCCCGCCCACGCCGATATTGAAGGAAATTGCGATCCTGCGGCACATGGCAAGGCACATTGCGGACTTAGCGCAAGCCACGGCTTGCGGTAAACTGGCCCTCAATCCTCCATTTTCAGGACATCTCAATGGACCAGTTTGCCCATATCAGCGCCCATGATGCCCACCAGAAGCTGAGCGCAGGCGAAGCCCGTCTCGTGGACATTCGCGATCCCCAATCCTTCGAGACGGCCCACGCGGTCGGCGCCTTCCACCTCACCAACGGTTCCCTGGTTCGCTTCATGAACGAGGTGGACTTCGACACCCCGGTCATAGTGATGTGCTATCACGGCAACAGCAGCCAGGGAGCGGCCCAGTATCTGCTGCAACAGGGCTATGACGAGGTCTACAGCCTGGACGGCGGCTTCGAGGCCTGGCGCAGGGAGTTCCCGATCCAGGCGGGGGACGCATGACAGGGGCGGGGCACTCCTCCCCGGCCGGCATGATCCAGCTGCTGGTGCTGGGGGACGCCCGCATGGCCCAGGCGCTGGTGGATTACCTCGCCACTCTGGGCATCTCGTGCGAGCTGACCCAGTCCGAGCTCGGCGTCTCCGTCTGGCTGGCGGACGAGCAGCGCCTCGCCCAGGCCCAGCAGGAGGTGAAGCGCTTCCTCGCCGAGCCCAATCACCCCCGCTACATGGAGGCCTCCTGGCAATCCGGCCGGGCGGATGCCCGCATCGACTACAGCAAGGGGATGACGGACCCGGTCACCGACTTCCTCCATCAGGCGGGTCCCCTGACCCTGGTGGTCATCATCGCCTGCCTGGCCATCTATGCCCTGGATGCCATAGGCCTGCCCATCTTCGACGAGCTGGCGTTCCACCCCACCCTGGCCCAGTTCACCGACTGGCAGGCCTGGCGCTACGTCACCCCGGCCTTTATCCACTTCTCGGTGCTGCACCTGGTGTTCAACCTGCTGTGGTGGTGGTATCTCGGCGGCCAGATCGAGCAGCGGCTCGGCAGCGGCAAGCTGTTTATCCTGCTCATCGTCGGAGCTGCATTGCCCAATATCGCCGAGTTCTTCGTGAGCGGCCCGCGCTTTGGCGGCCTCTCCGGGGTGGTCTATGCCCTGCTTGGCTACAGCTGGCTGCGTGCCAGACTGCAGCCCGCCTGCGGCCTCACCATGCCACCGGCCCTGATGGGCTTCATGCTGATCTGGCTGGTGCTCGGCTTCTTCGACATGCTAGGCACCCCCACCGCCAACATGGCCCATCTGGTGGGTCTGCTGGTCGGCCTGGCGCAAGGCTGGCTGGACAGGCACCACAGGCCCGCCTGAGTTGTTGTAGTCATCGAGGCAGCAGCAATCTGCTCGGCAGCCAGAGCGACCGCCAAAATGGCCCATCTGGTGGGTCTGCTGGTCGGTCTGCTGCAAGGCTGGCTGGACAGACACCACAGGCCCGCCTGAGTTGTTGTAGTCATCGAGGCAGCAGCAATCTGCTCGGCAGCCAGATGGCCGGCCCGACCCGAGTCGCAGAAATGAAAACGCCGCCCCCAGGGGCGGCGTTTTTATTGATCGGCTGGCTTACTGCTTGAGCAGGCTGGCGTCGGTCACCTTGACCGCGGTGCCACCGCTCGCGAAGAAGCTGCCGAACTGGGTCTGCATCTCTGTGGTGACGGCGCCGGTCGGATCGAAGTTCTCGTCCGGTGCCAGCAGCGAGCTGTGACCACCGGCCACGAAGCGGGTGGCGTGGTGGTTGGCCGCGCCGGTCGCGCTCAGGGGTTGCAGGGCCAGTACCTTGAACAGCGGCTCGGTGCCACCCAGAGGGGCGGTGGCAATGCTGTTCGGGATCACCCGATCCGACAGGCTCAGGGCGCCGTCGCCGACGACTTCAGTGGCAAACAGCGGGAAGTCCGCCGCTATGCCGCGACCCAGGTTGATCGGATCAGCCGAGTCCAGCACCGACTGGGCTGCGAAGCTGTAGCTCTGCAGGGTACCGGCCGCGGTGGCCTGGGTGGCGGCGTCCTGGCTCGGCAGGAACTCGTTGACGAAGCAGGTCGGCACCGCCGTCTTGCAGTTCGGCGCATAGGCGGTGAAGGCCGCCTTCAGGGCCGCACTGCCAGCGGTCAGCACGCTCATCTGGATGGTCGGGCCAAAGGTCGGCGAGTTCAGCAGCAGCGGCGCTATGCCGCCACCCGGCATGGCCAGGCCGCCGGTGGTGAACTGGAACAGGGCATCGGCCTGGGGATTGCCAACGGACTGGTTGGCCACCGCCAGCAAGTTGGCTCCCGCGATGGCCCCCAGGGAGTGACCCAGGAAATGCACCTTGAGACCGGCACCTCCTAATTTGGAAGGCTGGCCATTGGAGGAAAAGCCCTTGGCATTGGCCAGACCGACCGCCAGACGCAGGCCCAGCAGATCCGCCACGCTCTGTTTCAGGTTGTCACGGGCCACCGTCAGGTAGCTCAGGTTCAGGTAGGGGGTCGGGTTCTTATCCGTGGTGACCGAGTCCATGCTGCCGGTCAGGGCGAAGCCGCGCTCACCGTGCAGCGGATGGTCGATCACCACCACGGCCACGTTCTTGCTCGCCTGGGCGCCGGCACCGATCTGGCCAAGGGCCAGGGCATAGGCGTTCTCCTTCACCGAGGTGACGCCGTGCTGATAGATGATCACGTCGGTGATGGCTGTCAGCGGCGCGGCGGCGAAGATCCGCATCGGCACGGACTGCACCTCTTCCAGCGCTGGCAGCGGGTTGAAGCGGCCTATGTTCATCTCGGGATCCAGCGGCTGGCCGCCGGAGGTGAGGGTCACCCCGATCAGCTTGCTCGCCTCCGCCAGCAGCTCGGCCTGACGGCTCGGGTCGGCGATGAGCTCACCCAGCAGGGCCGGATCCACACCGGCGCCCACCAGGCCGCCGATCACCTCGGCATCCTGGGCCTTCAGGGCATTGGCGATGGCGTAGAGGCTGGGGATGGCGCCGTGCCAGGACTGGGTCCTGGCCTTGTCCCAGGAGCCGGCGGTGGCCGGAGAGGAGAGGAAGTAGGGCAACTTGACGGTGCCGCTATAAACCTTGGCTGCCTGCGCCAGGCCGTTGAGCGGGGTGCCTGGGCCAAAGGCGGCAGCAATGGCATCCTTCTGCTCCTGAGGCAGGAACTGCTCGGCTTCCAGCTGGGTCAGGAAGGCGGCGTTTGCCGTCACCCCCAGGGTGTAGGTGCCGGGCAGGCTGGTGTTGCCCAGGGCATCCTGCTTCCACAGGGCGGCAGCGTCCAGGGTCGGGCTCTTGAGTACGGAAGCGGCCGCACCCTTCACCGCCACCAGCACGTCGGCCCCGGACTGGGTACCGAACCAGTCGGAGAAGATCACGTGGTCGCTGGTGATGCCGGTGGCAGCCTTGAACAGCCCTTCCTGCAGCGCGATCAGGCCGCTGATGGTCTGCTCCTGGGCGTTGCTGCCGGTGCTGGTCTTGTAGTTGCTGTAGTCGCTACCCGGTCGCAGGGGGTTGCCGCTGCTGTCCTTGAGCGAATCGGTCGCCACTATCATGTAGTAGGAAGCCGGATTGAGCGGCTTGAGCGGCACCAGGTTCAGCTTGCCCGCCGACTCGGCGACCACGAAGTCCACCCCGTAGGTCAGCACCTTCTTTACGCCACTCGGGCGCAGGGCGGCGCTGTCGAACTCCAGCTCCAGCAGGTAGAGCGGAGCCACCGAGGCACCGAATTCGGCGGCGGACGGCGCCTTGACCGTGATGCCTGAGGCCGTCACGGGCACTATCTGGATCGCCTGGGTAGTGGACCAGCCATCCAGGGTGGAGAGGGCGGAGACTGGATTGGAGAGATCGGCCGTTTCGGTCGAGAACTTCAGGGTGCCGTCACTGGCACGGGCGGCCAGGGCGCTGGGGCGCGCCGCATTGGTGCCGCTCAGCAGATAATCGAGATAGCTTGAGGTATCGCCTTTGTTGTCGTCACTGCCACCACAACCGCTCAGCAGCGCACTGACGACGGCCGCGTAAATTAGCTTCTTTTTCATATCCTTATCTCTTTTATGTTGTTATCCATGATGAGCCTGACGGGGTAGGGTCCAAACCCGACCGAATCATATTAACAGCAACGCAACAATTAATAAGCCTCTGGTCGGTCATCTGATCTGATTTTTTTGTGTACAACATCAAGGAATTGGAATTGATCCCCGGCGAAAGAGGGTAGCAGCCTTCCCCTTATCACCAGACCCGACCAGAGCCTTTCAGCGCCAGTGGCGCAAAAAGCCACCCCGATCTCGGCAAAGGAGGGGATTTGTCGGTAGAATGGCGCCATTGCTTAAGGAGAACCCCATGATCGACCCGAAAAAACTGGAAGAGATCGCCAAACAGATACACAACGCCCTGCCGCCCGGCATTCGCAGCATGGGTGAAGAGGTGGAGAAGAAGACCCGTCAGGTGCTGCAGGCCCAGCTGAACAAGCTGGATCTGGTGAGCCGCGAAGAGTTTGACGTGCAGACCAAGGTGCTGCTGCGCACCCGGGAGAAGCTGACCGCCCTCGAGGCCAAGCTGGCCCAGCTGGAACAGCAGCTCGGCGCCAAGGGCGAGTAATCCGGCGCGACGTCCCGTCGGCACATAAGACAAACCCCAGCCAGGCTGGGGTTTGTTGTTTCTGATGCCCGAGGGGGATGGGCCGATGCGGGCTGGCGAACCAAGTTGCTCACCCCCTCATCCCCCCTTCTCTCGCGAGGGGAGCAGGGAGCGGATCGGCGTTCCTCGGGAAGACGGTGATCAGATAAATTCGTAGGCGTCACCGAAGATGCGCTCGGGCTCGGCACCCAGCACCTTGAACTCCTCGCGGGCGGCACCCGCCATCTCGAAGCGACCGGCCACATAGATGTCGTAGTCATGCAGGCTGACGAAGTCATCCATGATGGCCTTGTGCACCAGGCCGGTCTTGCCGGTCCAGTCCGCTTGTGGCTCCTGCACCACGGGGATGAAGGTGAGCGGCGCATAGTCGCGCTCCCACTGCTGCATCTGCCCCTGCTCATAGAGCCAGTGCGCCTGGCGCACGCCCCAGTAGAGGAACACCGGGCGCTTGCTGCCGGTATCGATCAGATACTCCAGGATGGCGCGGGCGTAGGAGAAGCCGGTACCGCCTGCCATCAGGATCAGGGGGCGCGGCGATTCGTCGCGCAGGAAGGCCTTGCCCGCCGCCAGCTCGATCTCGATCTCCCCCTGCTCGCGCATGCGGGCCAGCACCTGACCGGCGTAGGCGTTTTCCGGGGTGGCACCGATCTGCAGCTCCAGCACACCGGAGCGGGTCGGCGAGTTGGCGATGGAGAAGGGGCGCTTGTCCGAATCGCTCATCACCACCAGCAGATACTGGCCAGGCTTGAAGCTCACCGCTTGCTGCGGCGTCAGGGCCACGTGCCAGATGGTGTCGACATATTCGCGCAGTTCCTCTACGCGGCACTTGATACGTTGCATTCTTGTCCTTGTGAGGGGCCTGCCCGGCCCGCTTCGCTCATGGTTTCACTGTTTTTATGGCGACCAGTTGGTGGTCAAGTCAGTCGAGCATACCCAATTCGGCACGGCAATACCGCACTTTTGCGTCGGTATGGCCGCCAGCCCGGGTGGGTCGCTCAGTCGAGGATCTTCAACTCGTCCCAGACCCCGTCGATCTTCTGCTTCACCGCCTCGTCCTGGACTATGGGCTGACCCCACTCCCGGTTGCTCTCCCCCGGCCACTTGTTGGTGGCATCCAGCCCCATCTTGGAGCCGAGCCCCGAGACCGGCGAGGCGAAGTCGAGGTAGTCGATGGGGGTGTGTTCGATCAGAGTGGTGTCCCGCGCCGGGTCCATCCGGGTGGTGATGGCCCAGATCACGTCCTTCCAGTCCCGGGCGTTGATGTCGTCGTCGCAGACGATCACGAACTTGGTGTACATGAACTGGCGCAGGAAGGACCAGACCCCCAGCATCACCCGCTTGGCATGGCCGGGATAACGCTTCTTGATGGTCACCACCGCCATCCGGTAGGAGCAGCCTTCCGGCGGCAGGTAGAAGTCCACGATTTCGGGGAACTGCTTCTGCAGCAGCGGCACGAACACCTCGTTCAATGCCACTCCGAGCACGGCCGGCTCATCGGGCGGACGGCCGGTGTAGGTGCTGTGATAGATGGCATCGCGGCGCATGGTCATGTGGGTGATGGTGAACACCGGGAACTCGTCCACCTCGTTGTAGTAGCCGGTGTGATCCCCATAGGGGCCCTCGGGTGCCATCTCCCCCGGCTCCAGATAGCCTTCCAGCACGATTTCGGCGCTGGCGGGCACCTCCAGCTCGCAGCTCAGGGCCTTCACCACCTCGGTGCGGCTGCCCCGCAGCAGGCCGGCGAAGGCGTACTCGGAGAGACTGTCCGGCACCGGCGTCACGGCGCCGAGTATGGTCGCAGGATCGGCGCCGAGCGCCACAGCCACCGGGAAACGCTCACCCGGGTGGGCCTCCTGCCACTCGCGAAAATCGATGGCGCCGCCGCGGTGATCCAGCCAGCGCATGATGAGCTTGTTCTTGCCGATCTTCTGCTGGCGGTAGATGCCGAGGTTCTGGCGCTTCTTGTAGGGGCCACGGGTGATGGTCAGCCCCCAGGTCACCAGGGGCGCCACATCGCCGGGCCAGCAGTGCTGGATGGGGATCTGGTCCAGATCTACCGCATCCCCCTCCAGCACCACCTGCTGGCAGGGGGCGGAGGAGAGCCGCTTGGTCGGCATGTTGAGCACCTGCTTGAAGATGGGCAGCTTCTCCATCAGTTCCTTGAGGCCGCGGGGCGGCTCTGGCTCTTTCAGGTAGGAGAGCCAGACCCCGACCTGGCGCAGGGCACCGACATTGGGCTGGCCCATGCCCATGGCGACCCGATCCGGGGTGCCGAACAGGTTGGTCAGCACCGGCATGGCATAGCCTTTGGGATTCTCGAACAGCAGGGCCGGGCCGCCCGCACGCAGGGTGCGGTCGCTGATCTCGGTCATCTCCAGATAGGGGTCTATCTCGCGGCTGATGCGCTTGAGCTGTCCGGTTTGTTCCAGCTGCGCGATGAAATCACGCAAGTCCTTGTATTTCATGCAGGTACCCTAGCGGGGTCAGGAGGTTCCGCATTATAACCCTGGCCGCGCATCCGGTGTACCCGTATCGGGCAGCATGATGGACGAGGCGTGACGCCGCTCCTGCCGGGTGAGCCTGTCCGCCAGCTGGCCCAGCAGTCTGGGCTCGTCCATCTGCAGCAAGAGACCGGCCACCAGGCCGCCATACTGGTGCTTGCCGAGCTCCGCCAGCAGATACTGCTGGGCACCGTCCGGCAGCGGCGAGAGTTGGCTGAGCTGCTGCAGGGCGGGGATCATCAACCGCCCGTTGCGGCTGGCGGCGATCAGCAGATCGCTCGCCTCCTGGCCGGTATGGAAGCGGGAAATGGAGTGCAGGGCAGTCAGGCTGTCGTGATCCACAGGCTGGCGCCACAGCTTCAGGTAGAGCGCGGTGTCGCCCGTCCGTTCGATGAGGTGCAGCAGCAACTGGTTGTCAGGCAGGAAGAGATTGAGGGAGGCGAGCCGGTCGGCCTCGCGTCGCAGCACTGGAGCGGGCTGGTCATCGAGCACCGTCAGCAGCGCCTGTTGCTGCCGGGCCAGCTCAGGGTTGCGGCTGTAGTAGAGCTGCTTGTAGTCGAAGCTGTTCTGCTCCAGCAGTTGGCGGTAGTTGTCCTGCCAGGCCAGTTGCTGCCAGTGGTTGAGCACCAGCCGGGCCTCGGCGGCAAAATCATAGGCGGGCAGCTGCACCAGGAAACCGTCCACCTCCCCCTCCACCAGCCATTGCGGCGCCTTGGCGGCCTGCTCCCGTACCCACGCCAGCAGGGCGGGGCTGGGGGCGTCCGATGACTTGAGCCCGCTCAGCAGCTGATGCAGCAAATACTCCCGCTGCCCCACCGACAGGGTCTCGAGCAGGGAATCCATGGCATCAAACTGCCCCAATGCCATGCGGCTATCCAGGTACGCCCGGTGCCCCTCCAATCCCTCGTCCGCCACCAGAGGTGCCTGCAGCTGCGGCGGGGTATCGGCATGCACAGGGGCAGCCAGCATCCAGCAGAGTCCGATGAGAAATACCAGCTTCATGACGTCCCTTTCCTTGTGACATCGAGGCTACATACTACTAAGCCAGCCGTGAAATAGATAAACAAAAACCGCGACCTGGGCCGCGGTTCTGTCATTCCAAGATGCAGTTATTTCTGCTGACGCTTCATGGAGTCGAAGAATTCGTCGTTGGTCTTGGTGGCTGCCAGCTTGTCGATGAGGAACTCGATGCTGTCGATCTCGCCCATGGGGTGAATGATCTTGCGCAGTATCCACATCTTCTGCAGCTCGTCCGGCGCGGTCAGCAGCTCTTCCTTGCGGGTGCCGGAGCGGGTGATGTCGATGGCCGGGTAGACGCGCTTCTCGGCAATCTTGCGCGAGAGGTGCAGTTCCATGTTGCCGGTACCCTTGAACTCTTCGTAGATGACTTCATCCATCTTGGAGCCGGTATCGATCAGCGCGGTGGCGATGATGGTCAGGCTGCCGCCTTCCTCGACGTTACGGGCCGCACCGAAGAAGCGCTTCGGGCGATGCAGGGCGTTGGCGTCCACACCACCGGTCAGCACCTTGCCGGATGACGGGATGACGGTGTTGTAGGCGCGCGCCAGACGGGTGATGGAGTCCAGCAGGATCACCACGTCCTTTTTGTGCTCGACCAGGCGCTTGGCCTTCTCGATCACCATCTCGGCAACCTGGACGTGACGGGAGGCAGGCTCGTCGAAGGTGGAAGCGATCACTTCACCCTTCACCATGCGCTGCATCTCGGTCACTTCTTCCGGGCGCTCGTCGATCAGCAGAACGATCAGTTCGCAGTCCGGGTGGTTGTAGGCGATGCTCTGGGCGATGTTCTGCAGCAGCATGGTCTTACCGGCCTTGGGCGGTGCGACGATGAGGCCACGCTGACCTTTACCGATGGGGGACGCCAGATCCAGCACGCGGGCGGTGATGTCTTCGGTAGAGCCGTTGCCACGCTCCATGCGCAGACGCTCGTTGGCGTGCAGGGGGGTCAGGTTTTCGAACAGGATCTTGTTGCGGGAGTTTTCCGGACGGTCGTAGTTGACGTCGTTGACCTTGAGCAGGGCGAAGTAGCGTTCACCCTCTTTCGGCGGCCGGATCTTGCCGGAGATGGTATCGCCGGTACGCAGGTTGAAGCGGCGGATCTGGCTCGGGGAGACATAGATGTCATCCGGGCCTGCCAGATAGGAGCCGTCTGCGCTGCGCAGGAAGCCAAAGCCGTCGGTCAGGATTTCCAGCACACCGTCGCCAAAGATATCCTCGCCACCCTTGGCGTGCGCCTTGAGGATCGCGAAGATGATGTCTTTCTTGTGCGCCCGAGCCAGATTTTCCAACCCCATGGATTCGCCAAGCTGTACCAGCTCGGACACAGGAGTGTTCTTTAATTCAGTCAGATTCATAGTGGTGAAAGTCTGTAAGCAAGGATTGAAATGAGGAGACAGTCTGCTGGATTGATGCTGATCGGATTTGACTTGCCAGGCTGCTGTTAAGCAAAGAGTCAGGCAAAAAGGTTAGCAAACGAGCGATAAACTAGCACCAATCGGGATGAGCGTCTAGGTGATAAAACACAAGGAGCGCATTATTGCAATGCGCTCCTTCTTGATTATTACAGGTTACCGTCCAGGAACTCTTTCAGCTGAGTCTTGGACAGGGCGCCGACCTTGGTCGCTGCCACTTCGCCATTCTTGAACAGCAAGAGGGTCGGGATACCGCGAATGCCATACTTGGGCGGAGTGTCGGCGTTATGATCGATGTTCAATTTCGCCACTGTCACGCGACCGGCATATTCTTGGGCGACTTCGTTCAGGATCGGGGCAATCATCTTGCACGGACCGCACCATTCAGCCCAGAAATCGACCAGAACGGGGCTGTCGGCTTTGATTACATCGGCCTCGAAGCTGGCATCGCTCAGCTGAACAATCTTGTCACTCATCTCCAACTCCAGTCAGTAATTAAGGCTTTATTGATGGTTCAACAAAGGCAATAGTTGCCCTATTTGAAATGATCCTGTTTATTATTGCAAGCCTAACCTGATAACCTACCGCCATGAGCAAAACACATCTAACGACCGAAAAATTCGCCCAAATGGGCCTCGAACCCGAAGTTCTGGCTGGTCTGGAATCAAAGGGATTTCACTATTGTACGCCCATCCAGGCACTGTCTCTGCCGCTGCTGGTAGAAGGCCATGACCTCGCCGGTCAGGCCCAGACGGGGACCGGCAAGACCCTTGCCTTCCTGGCCGCGACCTTCAACTATCTATTGACCCATCCGCTGACCAGGCCGCGCCTCGTCAATCAGCCGCGCGCCATCATCATGGCCCCGACCCGGGAGCTGGCGGTCCAGATCTACAACGATGCAGAAGGCATGTCTGCCTCCACCGGGCTCAAGCTCGGTCTCGCCTATGGTGGCGAAGGCTATGACAAGCAGCTGGCCGTGCTGGAACAGGGTGTCGACATCCTGATCGGCACCACTGGCCGCATCATCGACTACTTCAAGTCCAAGGTCATCGATCTCGGCAACATCCAGGTGGTGGTGCTGGACGAAGCGGATCGCATGTTCGATCTCGGCTTCATCAAGGACATCCGCTTCCTGTTCCGCCGCATGCCGCCCGCCACCGAGCGCCTGAGCATGCTGTTCTCCGCCACCCTCTCCCTGCGGGTGCAGGAGCTGGCCTACGAGCACATGAACCACCCGGAACACGTGCAGATCGAGCCGGAACAGATGACGGGCGTGCGCATCAAGGAGGAGCTGTTCTACCCCTCCAACGAAGACAAAATGCTGCTGCTGCTCTCCCTGATGGAAGAGGAGTGGCCGGAAAAAGCCATCGTCTTCGCCAACACCAAGCATGTCTGTGAAGACGTGCATGCGTGGCTGGAGAACGACGGCCACCGCGTCGGCTTGCTGACCGGCGACGTGCCGCAGAAGAAACGGATGAAGATCCTGGAAGACTTCACCAAGGGCACCCTGGACATCCTGGTCGCCACCGACGTGGCCGCCCGTGGTCTGCACATCCCCGACGTGACCCACGTCTTCAACTACGACCTGCCCGACGACGCCGAAGACTATGTACACCGTATCGGTCGTACCGGTCGTGCCGGCAAGAGCGGTCACTCCATCAGCCTGGCCTGTGAAGACTATGCCTTCAACCTGCCGGCCATCGAGGAGTACATCCATCACCCCATCCCGGTCAGCAAGTACGATCGCGACTCCCTGCTGGATGACGTGACCCCCCCGAAACGGGTGTTCCGCAACCGTCAGCCGGTGAACCGCAACATGCGGGATCGCCAGGGTGGTGGCAACAGCAACAACCGCCGCCGTCCGCCACGCAAGAACTGAGGGACGGGCCCAGTTGCACAACTCGCCGCTCTATGCCGCCATCGACCTCGGCTCCAACAGCTTTCACATGCTGGTGGTGCGCGAGGTCGCCGGTGCCCTACGCACCGTCACCAAGGTCAAGCGCAAGGTTCGCCTCGCCGCCGGTCTCGACCCTGAGTTTCGCCTCAACCGTGCCGCCATGGAGCGGGGCTGGGACTGTCTGCGCCTGTTCTCCGAGCAGTTGCAGGACATTCCGTCCGACAACATCCGGGTGGTGGGTACCGCCACCCTGCGCCTCGCCACCAACGTCGATGAATTCCTGAGCGAAGCGGAACGGGTGCTCAACCACAGCATCGAGATCATCTCGGGCGAGGAAGAGGCCAAGACCATCTATGAAGGGGTCTCCTGGACCTCCGCCGGTGAAGGCAACCGGCTGGTGATCGACATCGGCGGCGCCAGCACAGAGCTGGTGATAGGCGAACACAGCGAAGCCAAGCTGCTCAACAGCCTGCACATGGGCTGCGTCACCTGGCTCAACAACCACTTCGGTGACGGCGAGCTCTCCGAGACCCGTTTCCAGCAAGCCATTGCCGCCGCCAGGACGGTGCTGGAGAAGGTGGCGGAAGATTATCGCGCCCTCGGCTGGCGCACCTGTGTCGGCGCCTCCGGCACCGTCCAGGCGCTGCAGGAGATCATGCTGGCGCAAGGGAAGAGCGAGCGGGTCACCCTGCCGAAGTTGCAGGAGCTGATGGGTCAGGCCATCGCCTGTGGCCGGCTGGATCGGCTGCAGCTGGAAGGGCTGGCCGCCGAGCGGCTGACCGTGTTCCCCTCCGGCCTCGCCATTCTGATCGCCATCTTCGAGACCCTGAGCATAGAGAGCATGACGCTGGCTGGCGGCGCCCTGCGAGAGGGCCTGATCTACGGCCTGCTCGGCAACAATCACGACTGTGATGCCCGGGACAGAACCGCCGACAGCCTGATCAGCCGCTATCAGCTGGACAAGGAACACGCCGAGCGAGTGCGCGACACCGCCGTCGAGGCGTTCAACCAGCTGCAGCCGGCCTGGCGACTCTCCAAGCGTTACGGTCGCCCGATCTTGCGTTATGCCGCCCTGCTGCACGAGATTGGTCTGTGCATCGAGTACAAGAAGGCGCCGCAACACGCCGCCTACATCATCGACAACATCGACATGCCGGGCTTCACCCCGGCGCAGAAGAAGCTGTTGTCGGCCCTGCTGTTCAACCAGCGGGACGAATTCAAGCTGGACACCCTGGAGAAGCAAGGCGCCGTCACCGGTCGCCAGGCGATCCGGCTGGCCCGCATCCTGCGCATCGCGCTGATCCTCTGCATGCGCCGCACCCAGGGCACAGTGCCCAGCTTCACCCTGCAGGCCGAGGAGGAGTCGCTGACCCTGACCCTGCCTAAGGGGTGGATGGACGAACACTACCTGCGCGCCAGCGAGCTGCGGCTCGAGGTGGATCGCCAGCAGAAGATGGGCTGGCCCACCCGGGTGCAGGAAGCCTGATTGGGCGCCACGCGCCCACTCTGCTCCTTTTCCCATCTGTTCCGACAATCTCTTTCGCAGCCAGGTTCGGCACCATTCAAGGCCTTACCTTTGATTTAATTTAACTTTTTATCCAACTCCGGATCTCCGTTCCCTCCTGCCATCTAGCCTCTATCGCCAGCTCGGCTAGAGTTGGATTGTCTCTCCCATAGGAACGGAAACCATGAAACATTTGACCCTGATCGGCCTGACCGCCCTGCTGACCGCCTGTGGTGGCGGCAGCGACAGCAATGACAACCCACAGAATGCCCAGATGTCCCTGGCCTTCTCCGACGCCCCGGTGGACTCGGTCAGCAAGGTCTGCATCGCCGTTTCCAACATCAGCATCCATCCCGTCTCGGGTACAGAGCAGGCATGGAGCACCGCCAGCTTCCTGACCTCGGCCCAGGACGATGGCTGCACGCCGGCAGGGGAACTCATCCCCCTCGACAGCGCGGGACACCCCCTGTTCACCTACATCGATCTGCTGCAATACCCGGGCTCCGCCAGCCGCCCCCTGCTGGCCAGCCAGAGCGTGGTACCCGGCGAATACAGCCAGATGCGGCTGCGGGTCCTGGATGGCCGGGATGCGGGCAATCAGTTTCTGGACGGCACCCCCTACTCCTACGTCAGGCAGGATGATGGTGTGATTAAGCCGCTGGAAGTACCCAGCAACGAGCTCAAGCTGGATGCCTTCACCATCGCCGCCAACGGCCTCAGCGCCTTCACCACAGAGTTCGACCTGCGCCACTCCATGGTGTTGCCGGGTCATGAGGAGTATTACAAGCTCAAGCCAAGAGGCGTGCGGCTGGTTAACAACACCGAGGTGGCCACCGTCAAGGGCACAGTGGCCAGCGGGCTCTGTGGTGGCGTGCTGACCGACAAGGCCTTCGTCTACTTCTATGACGAGTTGCGCCCGGTGGGCGACGACGCTTACCCGGACATGGCAGACCTCGATAACGGCTTCTATGCCAGCGCCCCCGTACTGCCCCTGGCTGGTGGTGGCTACGGCTACGAGCTGGGCTTCGTGAACCTCGGCAATTACGACATGACGCTGGTTTGCAACGGAGACGAAGATGATCCGGAACTGGCCGGCGACCCGCTGCAACTGGAGCAGGTGCTGAAGGCTCAGGCGGTAGTGGCCCCCACCACCAGCATCAACTTCCAGTAAGGGGCCAGGGACTCAGGGGCGAGAAGCTTCATGACTGACTATCAACCCATCAGCTGTGACCTCTACGACTGGCTCGAGATCGCCGCCAATTGGCACTTGCCGGTGACCCTCGCCAGCCGCGACGGTCGCCGGTGGGATGACAGGGTCCGCACCATAGAGGCCAGTGACGGCGTCGAGTATCTGCTGCTGGAGAGCGGCGAGCGTCTCAGCCTCGCCGACCTGGCGACCCTGGATCTCGTCTGGCAGGGGGAAGCGCGGCATATCCGCTTCGCCCCCGCCAGCTGACCTCAAGGCAAAAAGGAGGGCCAACACAGGTTGGCCCTCCTTTTTTGCATCCGCGATTCACACCGGCAGTTAACCCGCCAGCGCCGCCATCACATAGACGTCGAAGCGGTTGCTCTTGGTCTCTATGGCCATGCTCGGTTTGTGCTCGTTGAGCCAGCCCGCGTAGTCAGGGCGCTTCACCACCACCCGCTTCTGTGCCATCTGCAGCGCCGCCGGCAGCAGGGCATCCGCATCGAGATCCGGCCCCACCAGGGACTGGAACACCCGCATCTCCTTCTTCACCAGCGCCGACTTCTGCTTGTGGGGGAACATGGGGTCCAGGTAGATGACCTCGGGCCGCTCCGGCAACGCCAGCAGGTTGTCCACCGCAGGCCCCTGCAGGAGATGCATGCGCTCGCTGACCCAGGAGCCTATCTCGGGATCCTGCGCCGCCCGCGCCAGCCCGTCCTGCAACAGGGCCGCCACCACGGGGCTGCGCTCTATCAGGGTCACCTTGCAGCCGAGGGAGGCCAGCACGAAGGCGTCGCGGCCCAGCCCGGCGGTGGCATCCACCACGGTCGGCATGGCCCCGAACTTCAGCCCCACCGCCTTGGCGATGGACTGGCCGCGGCCGCCACCGAACTTGCGCCTGTGGGCCACGGCCCCTTCCACGAAGTCCACATAGACGCCGCCGAGCTTGGGTTCGTCCAGCTTGCGCAGCTCCAGCCTGGTGTCAGTCAGCACCAGCGCAAAGGGGGCGGGAAACTCCACCTCGGCCAGACGCAGTCGCAGGGCGTCCAGCTCGCCGTCGCGGGCGGGCACTTCACTGAAAACCTGGATATGGGGCATAACAAAGACTCATGGCGGCACGGAAGCGGGCATGATAGCAGAAGCGGGGGATCAGCTCACTGTGGTCAGGTTGGCCAGGTTCATCCCCTGGCGATTGAGGGTCAGGTATTCCACCAGATCGTCATAGGGCAGCGGGCGGCTGAGCAGGTAGCCCTGGGTGAAGGCACAGCCCTTCTGGCAGAGGAAGTTGAGCTGCTCCCGGGTCTCCACCCCCTCGATCACCACCTGCATGCCGAGGTTGTGCACTATGTTGATGATGCCGTCGAGCAGCAGCCTGTCCTGCTCGTTGAAGGGGATGTGGCGCACGAAGGATCTGTCTATCTTGACCAGATCCACCGGGAAGGTGCGCAGGTAGTTGAGGGCCGAGTAGCCGGTGCCGAAGTCGTCGATGGCCAGCTTGCAGCCCGCCTCGCGCAGGGCATCGATCCGCACCCTGTGCTGATCGCTGCTCTCCATCAGCAGGGACTCGGTGATCTCTATGATGATGTCCGCCGGGTCCAGGTCGAAGTGGCGGATCACCCTGAGCCACTCGTTCGCCTCGGGATCTATGGTCTGGAACTCCAGGGTGGAGCGGTTGATGGACATCTGCAACTCCGGGAAACCGGACTTCTGCAGCCTCGCCAGATCCCGGCACGACTGCCAGAGCACCAGGGCACCCAGCCCCTGGATGAGCCCCGCCTCTTCCGCCAGCGGGATGAAGTCTGCCGGCGAGACCTGACCCCAGTGGGGGTGATACCAGCGCACCAGAGCCTCCAGCTTGGCGACCCGGCCGCTGCGATTGTCCCAGATGGGCTGATAGGCCATGGTCAGCTGCGCCAGCTTGATGGCCTCCGCCAGATCCTGCTGCATCTGGTGGCGCTGGCTCACCTCTTCGCGCATGGAGGCGCTGTAGGTACCGAGGGAGCGTCCCTGCCGCTTGGCGACGAACAGGGCCTGCTCCGCATTGCGCAGCAGCTCGTCGCTGTCGCCGCCGTCGTTGGGGCAGAGGGTGATGCCGAGGGTCGCGGTCACATAGAGGTGCTGATTGGCCAGCATGAAGGGGCGGGCGAAGCCGCCGATCACCTGCTTGGCGAACACCTCGGCCTGGCGGCGGTTGACGATGCCGGGCACCAGGAAGGCGAACTCGTCGCCACCGATGCGGGCCACCAGATCCTCGGTACGCACCCGGCTCACCAGCCTATCCGACACCTCTCGCAGCAGGGCATCGCCCACATGGTGATCCATGCTGTTGTTGACCGCCTTGAAGTTGTTGAGATCCAGCACCATGAGCGCGAAACGCTCCCCCCGCTCGCAGAAGCGGGCGAGGCAGCGGCCGAACAGCCAGCGGTTCGGCAGCCCGGTGAGGTTGTCATAGTTGGCCTGGGCGGCGATCTTCTGCTCCGCCAGCTTGGTCTGGGAGAGATCACTGAAGATGGCGATGTACTGGCTGATCCTGCCCCCTTCCCGCAGGGCGCTGATCATCAGCTGCTGGGGATAGAGCTTGCCGTTCTTGCGCTTGTTCCACACCTCACCGCGCCAGATCCCCACCCGCTCCAGGGCGTGGTACATGTCGGCGTAGAAGGTCTGATCGTGCAGCCCGGACTTGAGCAGGCTGGGACGCTGGCCGCGGGCCTCCTCCTCGCTGTAGCCGGTGATCTTCTCGAACGCCGGGTTCACCGAGATGATGCGGCTGTCGGCATCGCACACCAGGATGGCCTCGGAGAGGTTGTCATAGACCCGGTGGGAGAGCTTGAGCTGCTCCGCATGGCGCTTCATGGGGTCTATGTTCTCCAGCACCACCATGAGGTAGTCGGGATGCATCTGCTCGTTGCGGATCAGGGTCACAGTCAACCGGCCCCACAGCACAGAGCCGTCCCGGTGCAGGTAGCGCTTCTCCTGGGTGAAGGCGGGGCGCTCTCCCCGCTTGAGGGCGTCGTAGAGAGGGATGCTGGTCAGCCAGTCGTCTGGGTGGTTGAGCTCGGCGACGGTGAGCCGCAGCAGCTCCTGCTGGCTGTAGCCCAGCATCTTCTCGATGGCCGGGTTGACCCAGAGGATGGTGCCGTTCAGATCGAGCTTGCCGATGCCGACCGGTGCATGGGACATCATGGTGTCCAGGAAGTCCGGGCATTCCGGCTGGGTTGGGGGCGACTGACGCTGCTGCTGATACATCAGGGCCAGTTCACGGCCTGCGAGCGGCGCCAGCAGCCGCAGCAGCCCCATGATCTTGTCCATTCTGGGAGTGGCCCGCTTGAACATGACGCTGCACAGCCCCAGGGTCTCACCCTCGGCACTCTTCAGTGCGACGCCGGCATAGGCCCTGACCTGGCAACGTTCCAGCACGGCCGCATGGGGAAACAGCTCCCGGGTACGATCGCTGAACCAGGCTTCTCCCTGCTGCATGGCGATCTCGCCCGGAGTGTCCGCGAGGGGGAAGCTGTAGGAATTGATGTCGAGAGAGGCGGGATAGGCGGCATGCACGGTGAAGAAGAGCCCGGCCTGATCCTTGCCTGAAACCAGGACGAAGTCAGCCCCGACCGCGTTGGCGATTTCACTCACAAAGGTATCAAAATATCCCTGACCACTCGAATGAGACAGGCTGGAGATGATTTGATAGACAGACTCGAGTGCTCGCCTCATGGCAAGGTTCTTTCTCTCCTTGGAAGGTAGAACCCGACTCTACTGAAGAGGCGGGGCCAGTGCAAACATGCACTCCGCAAGATATTAAAAAGCCTTGGAAAAAGGGACCAAAAGGTCCCTTTTTCTCTCAAAAATCACGCTGTGATCCCACTATGTCGCAAATCTGTACCTGCTTGAAGCTCACGCCGGCGAAGGCGCCGGGCCTCATGCGGCTATCCCGCTGTGACGTAGCAGGGCATCCACCTTGGGCTCGCGACCGCGGAAGGCACGGAACAGCTCCATCGGCTCCTTGGAGCCCCCCTTCTCCAGAATGTGCTTCAGGAAGGATTGGCCGGTGGCCGGGTTGAAGATCCCCTCCTCCTCGAAACGGGAGAAGGCATCGGCGGAGAGCACCTCGGCCCACTTGTAGCTGTAGTAGCCCGCCGCATAGCCGCCCGCGAAGATGTGGGAGAAGCTGTGCTGGAAGCGGTTGAACGCTGGCGGCGTCATCACGGCCACCTGGCTGCGCACCTCCGCCAGCAGGGCCGGGATCTGATCCGGCCTGGCCGGGTCAAACTCCTGGTGTAGACGGAAGTCGAACAGGGCGAACTCCAGCTGACGCAGCATCTGCATCGCCGCCTGGAAGTTGCGGGCGGTCAGCATCTTCTCCAGCAGATCCGCGGGCAGCGGCTCGCCGGTTTCATGATGGCCGGAGATGAAGGCCAGCGCCTCGGACTCCCAGCACCAGTTCTCCAGGAACTGGCTCGGCAGCTCCACCGCATCCCAGGCCACGCCGTTGATACCGGCCACGCCGGCCACGTCGATCCGGGTCAGCATGTGGTGAATGCCGTGGCCGAACTCGTGGAACAGGGTGACCACTTCGTTGTGGGTGAACAGCGCCGGCTTGCCATCCACCGGGCCGTTGAAGTTGCAGGTCAGGTAGGCCACCGGCTTTTGCAGCGAGCCGTCCTGACGGTAGCGACGGCCGAGGCAGACATCCATCCAGGCGCCGCCCTGCTTGTGTTCCCGGGCATAGAGGTCGAGGTAGAAGCTGCCGCGCAGCTCGTCCTCGGCATCGAAGATGTCGTAGAAGCGCACGTCCGGGTGCCAGGTGTCGATGCCGAGGCGCTCGCGCACCTTCATGCCGAACACCCGCTTCACCACCTCGAACAGCCCCTTCACCACCTTGCTGGCGGGGAAGTAGGGGCGCAGCTGCTCGTCGGAGATGGAGAACTTGTGCTGCTTGAGCTTCTCGGCGTAGTAGGCGAGATCCCAGGCCGCCAGCTCGCTCTGGCCGTGCTGCTCGGCGGCGAAGGTGCGGATCTCCTCCAGCTCGGCCTTGCCTTGGGGCAAGGACTTGGCCGCCAGATCGGTGAGGAAGCTCACCACCTGCTCGGTCTTGTCCGCCATCTTGGTGGCCAGGGAGAGCTCGGCGTAGTTGGCAAAGCCCAGCAGCTGGGCCAGCTCGCGGCGCAGGGTGAGCAGCTCGCTCATGATGGCGGAGTTGTCCCACTTGCCGGCGTTGGGGCCCTGGTCGGAGGCGCGGGTGGTGAAGGCCTCATACAGCTCGGCCCGCAGTTCGCGGTTGTCCGCATACATCATCACCGGCAGGTAGGAGGGGATATCCAGGGTGAACAGCCACCCCTCCTTGCCCTTGAGTTCCGCCATCTGGCGGGCGGCCGCCTGCGCGCTCGCGGGCAGACCGGCCAGTTCGGCCTCGTCGGTCACCAGCTTGCTCCAGCCCTGGGTCGCATCCAGCACGTTGTTGCTGAAGCGGGAGGCCAGCTCCGAGAGGCGAGACTGGATCTCGCCATAGCGCTGCTGCGCCTCGGCGGGCAGACCTATGCCGGACAGGCGGAAGTCGCGCAGGGTATTCTGGATCTCCTTGCGCTGGGCGCCGCTCAGCAGGAGGAAGTCGTCGCTCTCGGAGAGGGCCAGATAGGCCTGATAGAGCCCTTCATGCTGGCCCACATAGGTCTGGAATTCGGAGAGCAGCGGCAGGCAGGCGTCATGGGCCGCGCGCAGCGCCTCGCTGTTCTGTACGGCGTTGAGGTGGCTGACCGGCGACCAGATCCGGGACAGGCGGTCATTGACCTCTTCCAGCGGGGCGATCAGGCTGTCCCAGGTGTGGGGCTCCTTCTGGGCCAGCACATCGGCAATCTTCTGTTTGCAATCGGCGATGGCCTGCGTCACGGCAGGCTGCACCTGATCGGGCTGGATCTGGCTGAAGGGGGGCAGCGAGTCCATTGTCAGCAAAGGGTTAGTCATCTGCGGTACCTCTAAATGCTCTGCAGCCCCTGCCGTCCAGAAGCTTGCTTGGACCATCTAAGATGTAGGCAGAAACCCCATTTATCAAGCCTTTGCCGCCCAGAGCCGGGTCTGCTGCCCAGATTTCGCCAAAAGCTGCTCATTAATGCAGCGATCCGGCATCCGGAGACGACAATGCCGGCCAAAGGGCCGGCATTGTGAAGGCATCGACGCTACCCATCTCAGCGTTGGGCGTCCTCTTTCAACCACTGGGCGACCCGCTTGGCGAAGTAGGTGAGGATGCCGTCGGCACCGGCCCGCTTGAAGCAGAGCAGGGACTCCAGCACGCACTCTTTCTCTTTCAGCCAGCCGTTCTGGATCGCCGCCATGTGCATGGCGTACTCGCCGCTCACCTGGTAGGCGAAGGTCGGCACCCCGAACTGATCCTTCACCCGACGGATGACGTCCAGGTAGGGCATGCCCGGCTTGACCATGACGCTGTCAGCCCCTTCGGCGATATCCAGCGCCACCTCGTGCAGCGCCTCGTTGCCGTTGGCCGGATCCATCTGATAACTAGCCTTGTTGCTCTTGCCGAGGTTGGCGGCGGAGCCCACCGCATCGCGGAACGGGCCGTAGTAGCTGGAGGCGTACTTGGCGGAGTAGGCCATGATCTGGACGTTGACGAAGCCGTTCTCTTCCAGCGCGGCGCGAATCGCTCCGATGCGGCCGTCCATCATGTCGGACGGCGCCACTATGTCGGCCCCGGCGGCGGCGTGGGAGAGCGCCTGCTTCACCAGGATCCCGGTGGTGATGTCGTTTTGCACATAGCCTTCGTCATCGATGATGCCGTCCTGACCGTGGGTGGTGAAGGGATCCAGCGCCACATCAGTGATGACACCCAGCTCCGGGAAGCGGGCCTTGAGGGCGCGGGTCGCCCGCTGGGCCAGCCCGTCCGGGTTGTAGGCCTCTTCCGCCAGCAGGCTCTTCTGCGCCAGCGGCGTCACCGGGAACAGGGCGATGGCGGGCACGCCGAGGGCCACCAGCTCTTCGGCCTCCGCCAGCAACAGATCGATGGAGAGCCTGTCCACCCCCGGCATGGAGGCGACGGCCTCACGCTGACCCTCCCCCTCCAGCACGAACACCGGATAGATGAGATCGTTGACGGTCAGCTGGTTCTCGCGCACCAGACGACGGCTGAAATCATGTTTGCGCACCCGGCGCAGGCGGCGACCCGGAAAGGCGCCCGGAAGAGTTATGGCCATGAATCACTCCAGAAGAGGAAGTTGGAAAAATGCGGCGGAGGTGGCCCGGGTATGGGCCAGCAAGGCCTCGGGCGCTTCACCACGGCAGGCCGCCACCACCTGGGCGATGTGCGGCAAAAAAGCGGGTTCGTTGCGTTTCGGACGCGGTTTCAAATCCCGCGGCACCAGATAGGGAGCATCGGTCTCGATCATCAGGCGACCGGCGGGGATGCGTGCTACCTGCTCGCGCAGCAACTGGCCGCGCCGCTCGTCGCACAGCCAGCCGGTCACTCCGATATGCAGCCCCAGCGCCAGGCACTGGTCCAGCTCCTCGTCGGAGCCGGTGAAGCAGTGCAGCACGGCCCCCGGCAATCTAGGCAACCAGGGCCGCAGGATCTCGACAAAGCGGGTGTGGGCATCGCGGCAGTGCAGAAACACCGGCATCCCCAGCTCGGCGGCCAGCGCCAGCTGGGTGTCGAACACCTCGTCCTGCACCGGACGGGGGGAGAAGTCGCGGTTGTAGTCGAGGCCGCACTCGCCGATGGCCACCACCTGGGGCAGCGCCGCCAGCGCGCGCAAGGCGGGCAGGGTCTGCTCATCCACGCTCTTGGCATCGTGGGGATGCACCCCGGCGGTGGAGAAGCAGTAACCGGGCCACTCGGCGGCCAGTGCCGCACTCTCGTGGCTGCCGGCCAGATCGGTACCGGTCAGGATCAGCGCCTCCACCCCGGCGGCGCGGGCGCGGGCCACCAGTGCTGGCTGTTCGCCGGCAAACTGGGGACTGGTGAGGTTGAGACCAATGTCGATCATGGGATCAGAGGTTCCGAACAAAAGGAATACATATCAGGCATTTGAAAACCATCTACTCGATGGGGCATCACCATACGCCTCGAACGGATGCATGAAAAGAGGAAGGGAGCCTCAGCTCCCCTCGTTCTGCTATTCCTGCGGACTTCGTCATCCTCTCGCCGTCCGGCAAACAGATGACGAACAGAGCCTCAGCTCTCCACATCCGGTTGTTCCTGCTCTTCCTCGTCCTCTTTCCTCACATAGAAGCGGGCGAAGAAGAGACCTATCTCCCACAGGGCCCACATGGGAATCGCCAGCAGGGTCTGGGAGAAGACATCGGGCGGGGTCAGCAGCATGCCGACCACGAAGACCCCGACGATGACGTAGGGGCGCTTCTCCTTCAGGCTCTTGGGGGTGGTGACCCCGGTCCAGCAGAGCAATATGGTGGCCACAGGTATCTCGAACGCCACCCCGAACGCGAAGAACAGGGTCAGCACGAAGTCCAGATAGCTGGCAATGTCGGTCGCCACCGTCACCCCGGCGGGGGCCGTGCTGGTGAAGAAGCCGAACACCAGGGGGAACACCACGTAGTAGGCGAACGCCATGCCGGCATAGAAGAGCACGGCACTGGAGGCCACCAACGGCATGACGAGACGCCGCTCGTGCTGGTACAGGCCGGGGGCGATGAAGGCCCAGGCCTGATAGAGCAGATAGGGGATGGCCAGGAAGAAGGAGACCACCAGGGTCAGCTTGATGGGCGTGATGAAAGGGGTCGCCACGTCCGTCGCTATCATGCTGGTCCCTTCAGGCAGCTGGCTGAGCAGCGGCCGGGCCACGAAATCGTAGATGTCGTTGGAGAAGTAGATAAGCGCGACAAACGCCAGCAGGATGGCGGAGATGGAACGCAGCAGGCGGGTTCTCAGCTCCACCAGGTGGCTGATAAGGGGTTGTTCGGCCTGACTCATGGCTTCACCTCCCCCTTGCCGGCAGACTCGCTGACGGGCTCGCGCTGGCTGTTGACCGGCGGCACCTCGGTCAGCTGCACGGCAGGCTCCACCGGGGCGACGGGTTCAGCCTGGGCGACCGGCTCGGAGCGTGGCGGGCGGATCTCGTTCTGCGCTTCCTGTTGTGGCTGATAGGGACGGTTCACCGACTGGGCCGCCGCCTTCAACTGCTCGATGGACTCCTGCAGCTCTGGGCTCAGGTTGTTCATCTGCAACTGCTCGGCCTTCTTCAGATCATTGTGCAGCTCTTGCAACTTCAGCTCCTGCTCCAGCTCTGTCTTGACCGAGTTGGCGGTACTGCGGATCAGCCTGATCCAGTGGCTGGCGGTACGGATGGCGACCGGCAACCGCTCGGGACCCAGCACCACCAGGGCGACGACACCGATGACGACCAGCTCCCAAAAACCGATGTCGAACATGGCTTAGGCCTGATCTTTGTCTTTCTGCTTGGCGGTCTCGGCACTGCTGGCCGTCTCGTTCAGCTGCTTGGCCGGAAACTCCGCATCCTTCTGCTCGGGCTTGGCATCGGCCGGATCATCCGACAGCGCCTTCTTGAACCCCTTCACGGCCGCACCCAGATCGCCGCCGATACCGCGCAGCTTCTTGGTACCGAACAGCAGCACGACGATGACTGCGATGATCAACAATTGCCAAATACTGATACCACCCATGACTTTCTCTCCAGGATAGGCGCCTGATGGCGCAGTTTAATTAATGAATGCGGGTCTTCAACCAGCCCAGCAGCCAGCATAACCCGGCGCCGGCGAGACTGATTTGTCCCCACTCAATATGTTGTTTCTGGGTCAGCAAGAATACACCCACCAACAGTAGGCTGGCTCCCACCCCTAAGAGGTAGCGGGCCTGTCCCTGACGGCGGCTGTGCAGGCGAAAATCGGCAAACATCTGCTCGAAGTGGTGCTGCTGATGCCGCGCCTGGCGCAGGGTCTCGTAGACCAGCTCCGGCAGCTCAGGCAGCTTCTCCGCCCAGAAGGGGGCCTTCTCGCGGATCGCGTTGAGCACCGCCTTGGGGCCCACCTGCTCGTGCATCCAGCTTTCCAGGTAGGGCTTGGCGGTCTGCCACAGATCCAGCTGGGGATAGAGCTGACGCCCCAGTCCTTCCACATAGAGCAGGGTCTTCTGCAGCAACACCAGCTGGGGCTGCACCTGCATGTTGAAGCGACGGGCGGTGTTGAACAGGTTGAGCAGCACGTGGCCGAACGAAATTTCGGAGAGCGGCTTCTCGAAGATGGGCTCCAGCACGGTGCGGATGGCGAACTCGAACTCGTCCACCTTGGTGTCGGGCGGTACCCAGCCGGACTCCACGTGCAGCTGCGCCACCCGCTGATAGTCACGGTTGAAGAAGGCGAGGAAGTTCTCCGCCAGGTAGCGCTTGTCTTCCCGGTTCAGGGTGCCGACTATGCCGCAGTCGATGCCGATCCAGAGCGGATTCTCCGGATGCTCGTAGGAGACGAAGATGTTGCCCGGGTGCATGTCCGCATGGAAGAAGCTGTCACGGAACACCTGGGTGAAGAAGACCTCGACCCCGCGCTCCGCCAGCAGCTTCATGTTGGTGCCGTTGGCCTCCAGCGCGGCGATGTCGGAGACGGGAATGCCGTAGATGCGCTCCATCACCAGCACCTGCTCGCGGCAGTGATCCGTGTAGACCTCGGGCACATAGAGCGCCTCCGAGCCGGTGAAGTTGCGCCTCAGCTGGATGGCGTTGGCGGCTTCGCGCATCAGGTTCAGCTCGTCGAGTATGGTCTTGCGGTACTCCTCCACCACCTCGACGGGGCGCAGCCGTGCGCTCTGGGGCACGAAACGGGCCACCAGACGGGCCAGCGCCTGCATCAGCCGCAGATCGGCCTCGATGACGGGCTCTATGTCGGGACGGATCACCTTGATGACGATCTCCCGGCCATTCTCCTTCAAGCGGGCGGTATGGACCTGGGCAATGGAGGCGGATGCCAGCGGCGTCTCGTCGAAGTCATCGAACAGCGTCTCGATGGGGCAACCCAGGCTCGCCTCTATCTGGCGCCTGGCCTCCTGCCCGCAGAAGGGGGGCACCCTGTCCTGCAGCAGAGCCAGCTCTTCGGCGATGTCCGGCGGCAGCAGATCCCGGCGGGTCGACAGCATCTGGCCGAACTTGATGAAGATGGGGCCCAGGGCCTCGAAGGCGAGGCGAATGCGGGCGCCCCGGCACAGCTCCGGCTGTTTGTTCTTGAGCCAGAACAGGCTGCGGCGCACCAGGCGTCCGGGCCAGGGTTGATAGCGGGCGGGAACCAGCTCGTCGATGCCCTGCTCCAGCAGGATGCTGACGATACGATAGAGGCGTTTGAACTCCTTGGGGGTCATCAGCTCACCTGCTGCTCGAGGCGGGCCAGCCGCAACTCGACCGCCTTCATGTGCTGTGCCAGCAGCTCGACGTCGTCGTTGAAGCTCGCCACTTCCAGCGGGCCGGGGGCGAGGCGGGCCTCCTCGGTGAGGTACTCGGCCAGCTGGCGCTGGGAGCGGCACAGCTCGCGGCCCACCATGCGACGGGCCTGACGGGCGCCGCCACACAGGGTATGAGCCAGCACGTCGCCGGTATAGCGCGACAGCTCCTCCTCCCAGTCGATGTCCAGCTCCCCCAGCAGAGCGCTGAAGGCCTGCACCAGCTGGGGATCGCCGCTCAAGTCCAGCTTCTCCTCGCGGATATAGCGAGTCAGGACGGAAGGATCCTTCAGCAGGCCGATCGCCGTCAGCGACAGGCTCAGCACGGCGTCGGGCTCCCCTTCATAGCGGGCCAGCACGTCAAGTCGGCGCTCGGAGAAGACAAACCAGAGCGGCTTGAGCTCGCGCAGCTCCAGCTTGAGCACCTTGCCCACGAGCTTGCGCAGCCGCGCCGGGCTCTGCTTGTCGAGCGCCAGCAACTGGTTGAGGCTGGTTTCGATCACCGCGGTGACCATGGCATCCATCGGCATAGGCGACCTTAAAACTTGTAACCACGGTGCAGGGCGACCACACCCTGAGTCAGGTTGTAGAACTCCACCTGCTCGAAGCCGACCTGCTCCATCATGCCGGCCAGGGTCTGCTGATCCGGGTGCATGCGAATGGATTCGGCCAGGTACTTGTAGCTTTCCCCGTCGTTCGCGACGATTTCGCCCATTTTCGGCAGCAGCTTGAAGGAGTAGAGATCGTAGAGCTTGGCGATCACTTCGCTGGCGGGTTTAGAGAACTCCAGTACCAGCAGGCGACCACCCGGCTTGAGCACCCGGAACATGGAGGCGAGCGCCTTGTCCTTGTCGGTCACGTTGCGCAGGCCGAAGCCTATGGTGATGACGTCGAAGTGATTGTCCGGGAAGGGCAGTGCCTCGGCATTGGCCTGCACGTAGGAGACGTTGTTCGCCACCCCCAGGTTGCGCAGCTTGTCGCGGCCCACCTTGAGCATGGAGTCGTTGATGTCCGCCAGCACCACCTGACCCGTCTCGCCGACGATGCGGGAGAACTTGGCGGTCAGATCCCCGGTGCCACCGGCCAGATCCAGCACCTTCTGACCCTTGCGCACACCGGAACAGTCGATGGTGAAGCGCTTCCACAGGCGGTGAATGCCGAATGACATCAGATCGTTCATCAGATCATACTTGGCCGCCACCGAATGGAAGACGCCAGCCACCAGAGTTTCCTTCTCGGTCGCCGCCACGGTTTTATAGCCAAAATGCGTAGTATTAGTCTGTTCCGACATCCCTCAAACACCCATAGAGCAAAGAATGGCCGCCAGTTTACCAGAGCCGGTGACCTGCGGACACCTTAAACCCGGCTGGCAACCAACTGCATCCCCAGCATCACCATGGCCATACAGAGGAAGAGATTGAGACCTATGTTGAGCAGTGCCTTCAGATAGGCGCCTTGCTGTGCCAGCACCACGGTATCCAGGGCGAAAGAGGAGAAGGTGGTCAGGGCACCGAGGATACCCACCATCAGCAGCGGCTTCATGGGGTGTTCCACCACATGGCCATGGCTGATCAGCGCAAAGGCGATGCCCATGATGAAGGAGCCCACCACGTTGACCACCAGGGTGCCGTAGGGAAAGTGGCGTCCCAGCAGCAGTGCCATCAACTCGGCGATACCAAAACGAAGGCAGGCGCCGATGGCACCACCGGCCGCGACAAATAACCAGGTTTGCATGGGGAGGCTCCATAAGTGTCAGGCCGACATTATGCAAAATGCCGGCAAGCGGGGATAGCGGGGCAATTAATCTGCGGGGTTGGCCGCCTCATCGGCGAAAATCCACCGGCTCTGTCTGATCCAGATGGAGGGAGGTCTGCGCTGGCCGGGTCTCGGCAATCACGCGGCCATGGCGGATGGAGTAGCGCACCGGCACCTGACGACGCACCGCATCGAAGCCGCTCTCGGCGGGCAGGATCAGCAGGTTGGCCGGTTTTCCCACCTCGACGCCATAGCGATCCTGCACGTTCAGGGTGCGGGCACTGTGGCTGCTGACGAGCTTCAAGCCATCGTTGATCTGCTCGTAGCCCATAATCTGGCAGACATGCAGCCCCATGTGCAGCACCTGCAACATGTTGGCCGTTCCCATGGGATACCAGGGATCGAACACATCGTCGTGGCCGAAGCAGACGTTGATGTTCGCTTCCAGCATCTCCTTCACCCGGGTGATGCCCCGGCGCTTGGGGTAGGTATCGAAACGTCCCTGCAGGTGAATGTTCACCAGCGGATTGGCGACGAAGTTGATGTCCGCCATCTTGAGCAATCGGAACAGGCGAGAGGCATAGGCCCCGTTGTAGGAGTGCATGGCGGTGGTGTGGCTGGCGGTGACGCGATGGCCGATACCACGCTCGTAGGCGAGCGTCGCCAGGGTCTCGATAAAGCGGGACTGCTCGTCATCGATCTCGTCGCAGTGCACATCCACCAGAACCTGATACTTCTCGGCAAGATCGAAGACGTAATGCAGACTTTCGACCCCATATTCCCGGGTGAACTCGAAATGTGGAATGGCGCCGATCACGTCGGCGCCCAGCTTTAGCGCCTCTTCCAGCAGCGCCTTGCCGTTGGGATAGGAGAGGATCCCCTCCTGCGGGAAGGCCACTATCTGTAGCTCGACCCAGGGTTTCATCTCCTCGCGCACCTCCAGCATCGCCTTCAGGGCCACCAGGTTGGGGTCGGAGACATCCACATGGGTGCGAACGAACTGGATGCCGTTGGCGATCTGCCACTTCAGCGTCTGTATGGCCCGCCGCTTCACATCCTCATGGGTCAGCAACGCCTTGCGTTCGGCCCAGCGCTCTATCCCCTCGAACAGGGTACCGGAGAGGTTCCAGCTCGGCTCACCGGCGGTCTGAGTAGTATCGAGGTGAATGTGGGGCTCGATAAAGGGGGGCATCGCCATCCCCTCCTCCCCATCCAGTTCCCGGGTGGAGAGGAGGATCTGGCTCATGGGGGCTATGGTCCTGATCAGACCATCCTGACACAGGATCTGCCACAGCCCCTCCCTGCCACTCAGACGCACATTCTTTATCAACATGTACCTTTCCCCTAAGAGACGCTGGTTGCCTTTGCCAATCCACAACTTAGCTCGGATCAATTTAATAGAAAAGCGTTCACACAGAATGCAGATGAGACTGACATCATTGAAGGAGAGCAACGATAAAGGGAGTGGACCGGGATGAGAGCAGGATTGACCGAGATCGGCAGCGCAGGCTTGTTTCACGAGTATCTGCAGACGCTGGGCATCAACAAGCCCCATTGACCGTGATCGACGAACCATGGGAGTACAGACGGAACGAACAGCTGGTCGCAGCCATTCAGATAGAGGCTTCCGGGCAGGCTCGCTTCTATCTCGATGCCAGACAGATCTCGATGAGCTGAATGGTAAAAACAAAAAAGCCTCCCTTTTCAGGGAGGCTTTCGTTTTCATGGTGCTGATACCCAGAGTCGAACTGGGGACCTCATCCTTACCAAGGATGCGCTCTACCAACTGAGCCATATCAGCACACTAACCGGTAAAGACCGCACTGTGTGCGCTATCTAAATCTTCTGTCCAACACGACCTGACGTCGTATCGCGACCAACCACATCGCTGTGATTGCTTAATTGAAGCCTGGCAGTGTCCTACTCTCGCATGGCGAATGCCACACTACCATCGGCGCTACCGCGTTTCACTTCTGAGTTCGGC
>NZ_JBYTDH010000018.1:0-73049 GCF_058791175.1 Aeromonas sp. EU05-FHT14A05
TCGAGTCAAGCCTTATTTTCAAAGGCTTTTCGAGGTTATCGACTTGGCTTTCTGCGTTGCCGCTTGCCCTGTCGATGTGGCGCATTATAGAGACATTGATCACATTGGCAAGCACTGACTGCAATAAAATTGCAAAAAAAGGCCACTTATTAGTTATTCATATCAAAACACAGCTTTTGCACACACTTATTCACAGGCGGTCGTTAAAAAGGGCTCTGATTGATGCTCCCCCCCCCAACCCGGCAGGATCTCGACGCCATCCAGGCCAGAAGCCGGTGCCTGTAGGGACATCTATATAAAGGAAAGCTGCAGAAGAGAGGCCATCAGGCCAGATCGGCTTCGGCGGCCCAGGCTGCGATCAGCTCGGCGGCGGCCAGGGAGCGGCAACCCGAGACATTCTGTCCGGCCCAGAGCGGCGAGAAGCCGCTGTCACCGACCTTTTCAGCAGCGGCGCGCAACGGGGCCAATGCGCCGCTGGCATGGGGGAAGTCAGGAGGCAGCGCCGAGAGAGGGCCAAGCTCCCGCATCAAACGATTCACTATCCCCCGCGCCGGACGGCCGCTGAACAGATTGGTCAGTGCGGTGTGCCTGCCATGGGCCCCCTGCAGCGCCGCACGGTGCAGGGACGAGGTCGTCGCCTCGTGACAACAGAGGAATGCGGTTCCCATCTGGACTGCGCTGGCCCCCAGCGCCAGGGCGGCCCTGATCCCCTTGCCATCGACTATGCCCCCGGCGGCGATGACAGGCAGATCCACAGCCGCCACTATCTGTGGCAACAGCGTGAAGGTGCCCTGTTGCAGACCGAGATCCTGACTCAGGAAGTGGCCGCGATGCCCTCCCGCCTCCAGCCCCTGGGCTATAATGGCATCGGCGCCATGGTGCGCCAGCCACTGCGCTTCCGCCACCGTGGTGGCGCTGGCAAAGACGCTTGCCCCCGTGGCCTTCACCCGGGCCAGCAACCCGGGCGCCGGCAGGCCGAAGTGAAAGCTGACCACGGCGGGTCTGAACTCGCCAAGCAGAGCGGCATGCTCCGCATTGAAGGGGGCACGGCCGGGCGCCGTCGTCACGGCTCGGGCATCCACCCCGAACTCGGCATAGTAGGGCGCCAGCGCCTCTCGCCAGCGGTGCTCCTCGGCCGGATCAGGCTCACTCTGTCGATGGCAGAAGAAGTTGATGTTGAAGGGGCCAGGGCCACTGGCCGCCAGCTGTTCCAGCGCCTTGCGCAGCTCGGCCGTGCCAAGCATGGCCGCCGGCAAGGATCCCAGGGCACCCGCCCCCGTCACCGCCATGGCCAGCTCAGCGTTCTGCACCCCGGCCATGGGCGCCTGGATGATGGGGTAGCGCATCCCCAGATCGGCAAACAGGCTCATGCGCCGCCCTCTCCTTCTGCGGCGGAGGCCACCATCTGACTGCGCGCCAGCGCTATGGCACCGTCTATGGCCCCTCTGGCCTGCGGGCTGTTCTGCCAGCAGGTCGCGCCCAACATGCTGGCCACCAGCCGGACTATGTGGCCGCTATCCGCCTCGGCCAGCTCCCTCAGGCTGTGGTAGCCCAGCTGTTCGAGCCGCCCGATGACGGTGGGGCCAACCCCTTTCACCCCGAGCAGCAGGCTGCGCTCCCGTGCCGAAAACTGTTTCACGTCGGTCATTGCAGAGCTCCTTTCCGATGACTGCAGTTGCACATCAGGCCCGCAAGAGGCCTGATGAAGATAACGAGGGTCAGCGCACGCTGCGCAGCAGGAAGTCCGGCTGGCCGCAGGAGCGACGCTCCCGCTTTTGCATCTCGTCCGAGCAGGGGACGGCATCCGCCCCTTCCTTGTTGATGCAGATGTAGATCTCCCGCAGGAAACGCCCGCCATCGGCGCAGGCCACCGTGATGGTATCGGGGGCAAGCCAGTGGTTGGCAGCGGCCAGATCCGCCTTGAGCTGGAAGGCACTCTTGCGCAGCGGTTCGACCGGAGATTGGTAGGCGGCCGGGATCCGCACCTTCTGGCGCAGATCGCTGGCCAGTTGATGGAATGCCTCCTGGCTCAGGCCTGAGCAGGTGCCGTGCTTCTCCCACTCATGACCATAGAGGAAGCGGCTGGGGTAAAGACCGGCAAACGCCTGCTCCATGGCGGGATCCAGCCGCTCGCGGGTACAGCTGCCGGGATAGCCGCGCTGGTACTGGGGCCAGAGTCCGTGCAGCACGAAGCCCAACTGGCGGCTGCACTGCTCTCGATCGGCCGGCTTGATGGCGCAGTGCTCCGGTGACCAGGAGAGCGCCAGGGCGTAGTAGTCAAACTCACCTGGCCGCCCCTTGGCCTGCGCGGCCTGGGCGCACAGCAAGAACGCCGCCAGGAGCAGCATCATCTTCTTCATGTCATCGTCTCCGTCATCGCAGTCAGGCCGCCCCTTCTGACGAGGAACACGCCCGTTTGTCAGGCCCCATGCTCCCATACAAGGGAGTCAAAGAACAACCATGCCAAATGCCCTTACCAAGAGTGGGTCAGACCAGTAAAGGGTTCCCCCACCCGGATCAGAGGCGTAAGCTGACTCTCCGGCGAGCCTCTGCGTCCCGCCATTTTCCCCGATTTCATCAGCAACAGGACATGCCATGATCCGCAAGAATCCCTCCGGTCACCTTCCCGTTATCGACGAGTCCGCCTACATCGACAAGACCGCCATCATCTGCGGCAAGGTGATCATCAAGGAGAATGTGTTTGTCGGCCCCTACGCCGTGATCCGTGCCGACGAGGTGGATGAGAGCGGCGACATGGAGCCCATCGTCATCGGTGCCAACTCCAACATTCAGGACGGCGTGGTGATCCACTCCAAGTCCGGTGCCGCCGTCACCATAGGCGAATACAGCTCCATCGCCCACCGCAGCATAGTGCACGGCCCCTGCGAAGTGGGTAACCGGGTCTTCATCGGCTTCAACAGCGTGCTGTTCAACTGCCACATCGGCGAAGGATCCGTGGTGCGCCACAACTCGGTGATCGACGGCTGCGATCTGCCCCCCGGCTTCTATGTGCCCTCCACCACTCGCATCAACCAGCAGAGCGATCTGGCCCAGATCCCCCGCGTGACCGTGGATGCCACCGAGTTCTCCGAAGACGTGGCCCACACCAACATCGACCTGGTCAAGGGCTACAAGGCGCTCTCCAACGAGTTCTGAGTTCGCCTTGCTCCATCGAAAAAGCCGCCCGAGGGCGGCTTTCTCTTTTCTAACATTATCTCTGCTATAAGCCTGCCGACTCAGGCCCCTATGATGCCGCCATCGTCCCGGGTGATGCGCAGCACGGCGGAGCGGGGAATGCTGGTGCCGCCGTCCGGGAAGTGGGAGGGGGCCAGCTCTTCCCCCGGGTGCTGTACCCCGACGAACAGGGTGCGCCAGTCCGGGCTGAAGGTGAGGCCCGTGATCTCGCAGGCCACCGGGCCGGTCAGGAAGCGGCGCACCTCGCCGCTAGCCGGATCCGCGCACAGCATCTGGTTGTTGCCCATGCCGGCAAACTGCTTCTCGTTGGAGTAGTCGCCGTCTGTCTGGATCCAGAGCCGCCCCGCCTCGTCGAAGCCGATGCCGTCCGGGCTGTTGAACATGTTGTCCGGGTGGATGTTGGCACTGCCCGCCATCAAGCCCTCTTTATGAACGCCGGGGTTGCCCGCCAGCAGGAAGAGATCCCACTCGAAGCTGTCACTGCCGTGATCGCCCGCGGCCGGGCGCCAGCGGATGATCTGGCCATAGGGGTTCTCGGCCCTGGGGTTGGCGCCGTCCAGGGGCTGGTTCTCCTTGAGGCCGCGGTTCTTGTTGTTGGTCAGGGTGCAGTAGACCTCGGCCCTGTGGGGATGCACGGCCACCCACTCCGGCCTGTCCATGGTGGTGGCACCCAGCCGGGTCGCCGCCTCCCGGGCGAAGATGAGCACCTCCCCCTGATCGGCGAAGCCGTTCTCCCGGGCCAGGCCGTGCTGGCCGTGCACCAGGGGCAGCCACTGGCCTGTGCCCTTGAGCTCCCCCTCCCTGGCCTCGAAGCGGGCCACATAGAGGGTGCCCTCGTCCAGCAGATCCCGGTTGGCGGCATCGTTGCCCGGCGCCACCTTGTTCTTCGAGACGAAGCGATAGATGTGCTCCCCCCGCTCGTCATCGCCGAGGTAGACCACGGCGCGGCCATCCTGGTTGACGGTGAAGGCTGCGTTCTCATGCTTGAAGCGGCCAAGGGCGGTGCGCTTCTTCGGGGTGGAGGCGGGATCCTGCGGATCGATTTCCACCACCCAGCCGAAGCGGTTCGGCTCCAGGGGGTGTTTGGCGAGATCGAAGCGCTCGTCGAACCTGTGCCAGCCAAAGCCCGCGTCCTCGGCGGCCAGGCCATAGCGGGCGGCGCGCTGGTCCAGCACCGGCTTGCCCGCACTGCCGAAGTAGCCGTTGAAGTTCTCCTCGCAGGTGAGGTAGGTGCCCCAAGGGGTCTGGCCGTTGGAGCAGTTGTTGAAGGTGCCAAGGGCGGTGCGCCCCTCGGGGTCGGCCTGGGTCTTGAGCAGGGCATGGCCCGCCGCCGGGCCGCTCAATGTCATGGGGGTGGTGGCGGTGATGCGGCGGTTGAGGGCCCCCTTGGGGTTGGCCTGCCACTTGCCATCTTTTCGCACCAGCTCCACCAGGGAGACCCCGTGGGCCGCCTGGGCCTTGGCGACGGCCTCGGCACTGAGCGCCTTGCCGCCATCCGCAAACAGGTACTCGTAGTTGGTGTATTCGTTGTTGACGGCGAGCAGGGCGCGATCCGGGCCCAGGGGGAAGAAGCTCATGCCGTCGTTGTTGTCGCCGAACTGGCGGGCCTGGGCCCTGGCATCATTGCTCTGGGCAAAGGCGGGGGCATCGGCGAACAGGGCATCACCCCAGGCGATCAGCACCTCGGCCTTGTAGCCGGGCGGCACCACTATGGTGTCGGCCACCGAGGCGGGCACGGCCTGGAAACCGAGCAGCGGCTGGGTGGCGGCGGCCACGGCGCGGGCCACCGGATTTGCGGCAAAAAACGCCACCATGCTGGCGGCGCCAACCCCCTTGAGGAAGCCCCGGCGGCTGAGGCCGGCCTCGATCAGGCGGTTGAACTCCGGCTCCTGCTCACGGGGGTGGTTGGCACTGTCTCTCTCGTCAAAACGGCTCATCGGCTTTTCCTTGTTATCTCAGCGCAATCATTGCGTCATCACGGCGTCCGGCCACAGCATGGCGGCACTTTATTAAACGAAGATGACAACTGATGAGATAGCCGTCTGGCCCGGCAAGGCGCCACCGCCCAGAACAAGGGGCGGTGGACACGAGTCCCACCGCCCCGAATAGAGACATGACTGACTGCGTCTAGCCGCACTTCTTCAAGCTGATATGCCCGTTTGTAACGGATGACAGCCGCTGGCGGCCTCCCTCTAGCCGCATTTTTTCAGACTGATATGCCAGTTGGCGCCGGATTGCACCTGATGTTTTGCAGCGAAGCTCTCCATGTTCAGGGCCACCGACACCTGCAGCAGGCTGTTGAGGTAGACCAGCGTCTGCCCTTCCGGCACATCGCCAAAGCTGCTGACGTAGGGGGCCTTGCCCTCGTATTTGAGCGCATCCCCTTCGCTTATCCTGATGCAGGCGTTGTCCCCCTTGTGGATCCCCGCCCTGGTCAGCAAGGTGTCGTCGATGTTGGTCCAGACGTTGCCGTACTGCACATCCAGAATGGGGATGGTGCCCTTCAGGGTGCCATCGGCCTCGGCCACCGCCGGCTGGTAGGGGATGGTCACCACCTCGGCGGGCAGTTTGGGCCCCACCTGCTCGAAGCTGATGGCGCCGGAGGCGAGCCGAGCTCCCGTGTAGGCGTAAACGTCGCGACCGTGGAAGGTGTAGGACTTCTCGGAGCCCTTGAGGCGGTTGCGCTTCTCGTCGATCTGGCGCACAGCCTCGATGCCGAAGTGCTCCGCCACCAGGGTCAGGGTGCCGTTGTCCGGGCTGACGATGTAGTGGCCGCTCTTGGTCTTGAGCACCACGGACTTGCGATCCGTGCCCACACCGGGATCCACCACGCTCACGAAGACGGTGCCCTTGGGCCAGTAGTTGAGGGTCTGATAGAGGCGGTAGGAGGCCTCCCAGATGTTGTAGGCCGGGATCTCGTGGGTCAGATCCTGCAGCGGCAGGGTGCGGTCCACCCCGAAGGCGACCCCCTTCATGGCGGAGACGGCGCCATCCTTGAGGCCGAAATCGGTCTGGAACACCAGGGCCTCGCTGGCGAAGGCGCCAGCCCCCACCAGAGAGAGGGCGAGCACGAGGGCGCGGGGAGCGGTACGAATATCCATATCAGGACTCCTTGTGAGGGATGCGACAGAGAAGCGGAAATCTAGACGTCCAGAATGCCATTTCATGTCCCCTTTGCAACCCCTGATGCCCGAATGGGGGGAAAGCACTCGCCAGAGTGCTCCGCCGGGTGTATCCATGGGCATTCGAAGGCAGGAGAGCACCACATGACAGTAGAGAAACGCGACACCATCTTGCTGAGCCTGGGGGAGACCCAGAGCCGGGTGCAGATCACCGGGGCGGACGGCACCAGCCAGACCTTTTCGCTGGCACTGGGGCTCGCTGCCCTGACCCCGAGCCCCTTTCGCCGGGACCCGCCGAGCGCCCTGGAGCTGGAGCAGGCCATCCTGGTAGCGGAGGATCTGCCGACGCCCCTCGAGCTGGAGCAGGCCATCATGGTGGTGGAGGATGTGCTGATGCCCCTCGCGGCCCGGATCCCGCCCCACCCCGTGCTGCACCTGCAAAGCCCCGTGCCTCTGGCCGAGCCCCTCGGCAGCCGGGTGCAGAGTAGGGAGAACATAGAGCGGCTGTTTGGCCAGCTGGTTGCCATGGTGGAGGGGGATCCCCTGGCATCGGCCCAGTTGCCAAAGGATCGCCGTTTCGCCGCCGCCCTGCTGATCCTGCGGGAGTGGATGCACCACCTGGATGCCGGCAGCGTCGTCCTGGTCGATGGGTGATGCCCTCGTCAGGCGGCGGGCTCGAAGCGATGCCGTGACAGGGCCCAGGCCAGCCCAAGACTGGTCAGCGTGCTGCCGACGAAGAGCAGATCCAGCGCCGCCAGGAGGCCTGCACCGTCGCTCACCCAGCCCAGCAGCGCGGGCACCCAGTTCGCCACATAGGCGATCACATAGAAGAGGGAGAGCAGCCGCGCGTGGCTGGCCGGGGGGGCGATGCGATTGATCAGGGTGGCGCTGCCCACGAACACGGCCCCCTGGGCGTAGCCCGCCACCAGCAGCCCGAGTCCCGCCAGCCAGCCCGGCAACCCGTGCACGGCGCCGGCAAACAGCAGCACGCAAAGCGCCAGGGCCAGGCAGCCGCTTTGCAGGGTATGGCGGGCATCGAGGCGACGGGCCCAGAGCTGGCAAAGCCCGGAGAAGACCAGATAGGCCGCGACGAGATAGCCGAACAGCCCCAGATCCCTCATGCCCAGCAACTTGCTCACCACCTTGGGGCCGATGGCCAGCAGGCTGGCCGCCACCGCCCAGGCGGTGAAGAGCGCCAGGGCGCAGAGAAAGAACCCGGCCCCCGTGGCCCTGAGCCCCTCCCCCAGAGATCCCCCACCCGGCCCGCTCGGGGCGGCCGCCGTCGTCCTGGCACCTCTTGGCCAGCTCAGCACCAGGCCCGCGATGGCGCAGCTCGCCATCCCCAGGATCAGCAGGAAGGGCAAGGTGGTCGCGTAGCAGTCCAGTTGCAGCGCCAGGCCGCTGAACACGGGGCCGAGGGCCAGCCCGGCGGTGAAGGAGAGGGTGGCGCTCAGGGCCGCCCGCTTGCCGCCATCCTGGGGGCCAAAGCGCAGCAGCGCCACGTTGGCGGCGCCGGTCAGGCTGCCCGTGCCAATCCCGGCCAGGACCCGCGCCAGCAACAGGGACCAGAAGCTGTCGGCCAGGGAGAAGAGCAGGGCGCCCCCCGCTACCGCCAGCAGGGCGGGCAGGATCAGGATGCGAAGATCCGCCACCCTTCCCGCCAGGTTGCCCACCCCGAACAGGGCGATCAGCACGCCCCCCGCATAGCCGCCATAGATGAGACTGAGGCCGAGATCGCTCAGGGCCAGCGCCGCCTGGTAATGGGGATAGAGCGGGGTGGGCACGCTGCTGTTGAGCAGGGCCGACATCAGGGCCAGGGCCAGAAACCCGAGCAGGCGGGGGCGAACATCGACCTTGCTGCCGTGGGCAGCAGTTGGGGCGCAGGGGGATGACATCAAGACTCCAATCACAGACAGGGGAAGCGCTATCGGGAGCGTCATCATAGCGATCCCGCCCGCCCCGGGCTGCGGCAGTTCTGCATCATGGCGATTCAAATTTGCATCACCTTGGCAGTTGCGCTCCATCCCTTGAGTGGCCCCAGAGAGCGGGATCGGGCGGCCCCTTGTGCTGCCGCCCCCTCTGGCATCTAATACTCCGGCGCCAATCGGGCGTCCTGCTTGAGGGAGGAGCAAGCATGATCAACTGGGATGACGCCCGCTTCTTTCTGGCCCTGGCACGGCGGGGCAGCCTGCGCCGGGCCGGCCTCGAACTCGGGGTCGATCAGGCCACCGTCGGGCGACGGGTCGGCCTCTTCGAGCAGCAGCTGGGGGCCAAGCTGTTTATCCGCACCCCCAGGCACTATCGGCTCAGCCCCCTGGGGGAGGCGCTCTTGCCCCAGGCACAGGCCATGGCGCAGGCGGCCCTGGCCATGGATTGCGCGGCCAGCCTGGGGGAGCTGGAGGGGGAGATCTGCATCGCCACCACGGACACCCTGGCCCAGGGCTTCGTGCTGCCGGCCTTCAGCCTGCTGCGCCAGCGCCACCCCGGCATCCGCCTCAAGCTGCTGACCGCGGTCAGCGTGAGCGACATCCCCAATCAGGAGGCGGACCTCGCCATTCGCAGCGTGCGCCCCGAGCAGGGAGATCTGGTGGTCAAACGGCTCGCCACCATCAGGATGGGGCTCTACGCCTCCCCCGACTACCTGGCCCGCCGCGGCACGCCCCGCTCGGGTCAGGCGCTGCAACAGCACGACCTGCTGCTCTTTCCCAGGGAGCTGGTAGCCCGCCACTGGCTGAGCCTGTGCGGCGAACCCCTCCATGAGCCCAATGTGGTGCTGCAGAGCAACGCCCAGCTGGTGCTGATGGGGGCTGCCCGCCAGGGGCTCGGCATCGCCCTGCTCTCCACCTTCCTCGCCGAGGAGGACCCGGGCCTGGTGCGCCTGCTGCCCGACCAGCACGACCCCATCGACATCTGGATGGTGCTGCACCCGGATGTGCAGAAGACGGGGCGGATGCGCGCCCTGGTGGCGGCCCTGGAGGAGGTGTTCCAGCGCCATCAGGATAACCAGCCCCCCTCAATCCTCGCCACAACCCGCCAAACGCACACCGATTGAGCGGCTATGCCCAACGGCATTCTCCATGGCCCCTACTCGCCGAAGTCCCAGACAAGATAAGGCGCCGCGCCGCCGTACGACAGAGGGCGTCATGCCCTCTGATTGCCGCCATCCCCGCCAGTTTGCCTCCCCCGGCCACCAAGGCTGGGTGTGACCGTCTATCTTGTTGATATTGGCGGTTCATTTCTCGTGTACTGGTTGTTCAGGCCCCCCAATTTGGTCTGGTGATGCCAGGCAAAATCAGTTACAAGAAAGTCCTCTGTCACCACCCGGGAGCGTTATGGCATGGCGGGATCACTGTTGCGCACCCTGCCCCGCAGGTGGCTGATGCGATTCACACTCCTCTGCCTGGCGCTGGCGGGGCTGGGGCTGGTGTTCAACTACACCTACCTCAGCATCAGGCACGACATGCAGCTCATCACCGCCAAACAGCCGAACCTGTTCGAGGTGTTCTATCAGCGAGCCCGCGTGCTGGCGCCAGAGAAACTGGCCCGATTCATCGACAACAGCAGCATCAAGACACCCATCTTCAGCGAGAACGGGGATGCGACTGCCTATGCCTATGGCTATGATCTCGCCACCCTGGCTCGCCTGGCGGTCATCCCCATACTGCCGCCCGCCAACCAGATGCTCACCGCCTACCAATATGTGCTCTCCTACCCCGAGGTCCTCAACCTCTACGCCCTCTATAACGATCGTCGCATGCTTGGCATGGTGACGGACAAACGGATGCTTCCGAACCAGTTGCAGCCGGTCAACACCAACCTCAATGACATCGAGCCCTGGACCCACTATTTCGGCTGTGCCTTCTTCGCAGCCACCCATGTGCCCTGCAGCACGGATGAGGCCTGGGTATCGGACATCTACACCGACACCTTCACCGGGTTGAAGAACATCACCCTCTACTTCCCCTTCGTCTTCTACGATTCCGCCTTAGCGGACTACCGCTATGGCCTGACGGGCATAGACATCGCCATCGACGAGGCCTTCAAGGATGTGTTTCACCCCTTCGAGGGGCTCAATCCGACTCGCACCGTCATCTCTTTCGAGGAGGTCGAACCCTGCCGCCCCTTGCATCTCTGCCTGAATACCCGCTTCATGCAGACCAAGGCCGGCAACGACCTCTTTCTCAAGTGGTCATACAGCTACGGCGATGCCGTCCGGGCCGTGCTCTATGGCCCGGCCTTCAAGCTCTATCTGATCGCCCTGCTGCTGTTGATGCTGACGGGTCGGGGCATCTACAGTCGCCTGCGTACCCTGGCACTGACCGATCACCTGACCCGGCTGCCGAGACGGGACATCCTGGATCAGGGCCTGCTGCAGGAGCACGACTACCTGATGCTGCTGGACATAGACAACTTCAAGTCCATCAACGATACCCATGGTCACGGGGTGGGAGATCTGGCCCTCGCCGCCTTCGCCCGTCATCTGACGACCAATATGCGCAAGGGGGACAAGGCCATTCGCTGGGGGGGCGAGGAGTTCATCGTCCTCTACAAGGGGCTCAACGACGAGGCCAGCATGCACCAGACGGTGGCCCGCCTGCTGGCATCACAGCTGGTGATCCCGGAACTGCCCGCCCCCATCACCTTCTCGGCGGGCATCATCCGCATCCGCGATTACCTGACGGTCGCCGAGGCCACCGATCTGGCCGATGCGCTGCTCTACCACGTCAAGCAGCATGGCAAGCACAACATCGCCTTCTACTCTGGGCAAAGCATCGGGCTCATCAGACCCCTCGAGATGCAGGGCCAACCGGCAAAATCCAGGGAGCCAGGCTGACCCTGCCAGCGGCGCCTTCCCATGGAGCCGCAATCGCCTTCTGCTCCGGGGGGCGCTTCTGCTACCATCCCGGCCACTATCATTGTTTCCGTCACGGCCCTGGCCGCGATAACCCCACACTGGTGCCCTATGTCCATTGCCTCCTTTGCCGAACTGGCCCTCTCCCCCCGCCTGCAACAGACCTTGCGCGAGCTGGGTTATGCCGCGCCGACCCCCATTCAGGCCAGCGCCATCCCCCTGATTCTCGCGGGGCGGGACCTGATGGCGGGGGCCCAGACCGGCACCGGCAAGACCGCCGCCTTCGTGCTGCCGCTGCTGGAGCAACTGATGCAGCAGCCAGCAAGCGATGCCCCGCGCCCCATCCGTGCCCTGGTGCTGGTGCCAACCCGCGAGCTGGCGGTGCAGGTCGCCGAGAGTGTGGCGCGCTACGGTCAGGGCACAGGCCTCACCAGCGCCCTGGTCTACGGCGGGGTCAGCATTGCCGCCCAGGTGGAGGCGCTGAAAGATGGGGTGGATCTGCTCATCGCCACCCCGGGCCGCTTGCTCGATCACCTTCGCCAGGGGGCCCTGAGCCTTGAAAGCCTTGGCCATCTGGTGTTCGACGAGGCGGACCGCATGCTCGACATGGGCTTTATGGACGAGATAAAGGCCCTGCTCAGACAGATACCGGCGGATCGCCAGACCCTGCTGTTTTCGGCCACCTGCGACGACAACCTCTTTGCCTTGAGCCGAGTGCTCTTGCGCGACCCGGCACTGATCGAGGTGGCACCACGCAACACCACGGCCGCCGAGGTGGAGCAGCGGGTCTATGCGGTGGATGGGGATCGCAAGCTGGCGCTGGTCGAACACATGCTGACCGTGAAGGGCTGGGCACCGGCCCTGATCTTCAGCCGCACCCGCCAGGGGGCGGACAAGCTGGCCCAGCAGCTCGGCAAGGCGGGCATCAATGCGCTCGCCTTCCACGGCGATCTGTCGCAAAGCGCCCGGGAGAAGGTGTTGCTGGAGTTTCGCGCCGGCACCCTGCAGGCCCTGGTCGCCACCGACGTGGCGGCTCGCGGCCTCGATATCAGCGAGCTCAACCATGTGATCAACCTGGAGTTCCCCCATCAGCCTGAGGATTACGTCCACCGCATAGGTCGCACCGGCCGCGCCGGCAACAAGGGGCTCGCCGTGACCCTGTTCAGCCCGGAAGATGCGCCCCTGCTGGAGAAGGTCGAAGCCGTGCTCGACACCCGCTTGCCACAGCAGTGGTTCCCGGGCTTTGAGCCGGATCTCACCCGCTTCGACCCCGAGCCCCGCCGCAGCGGCAAGGGGGCACAGAAGCAGAAGGCCAGAAAGCAGGCCCTCGCGGGCAACAAGGGCGGCAAGGGGCGCAAGCCCTGATACCGGGATCCTGCGGGGAGCTCGGCCATGCGGGCCCTCCGCTTTCTCACTATCCTGGTTCGGATGAAGGGTTGGCTTCCGTTCTTCGACCGTGCTCCTTCCTGCGCCCTCCTGTTCAACCCTCTTCCTCTGACCCGGCGACCCTTTGCCACAACCTGCTACAAAAGAGGTAGTAAAGGGGCACACTCTTGCCACAAAGGGGGCGTGCAATGGAGGCATGGACAAGGAGGACATCATGAAACCCGCATCCCTCGTCTGGGCCCTGCCCCTGACTCTCACCCTGCTCTGGCTCGCAAGCCTCACCCAGTGGCCCGCCAGCTTCTGGCCCTGGCGCCACGAGCTGCTGATCCTGACCGGCCTGCTTGGCCTCGGCGCCATGACACTCTCTCTGCTGCTCGCCCTGCGCCTGCCGAGGCTAGAGGCCTGGTGCGGCGGGCTGGATCGCATGTTGCACCTGCATCGCAGCAGTGCCCTCTGGGCCACCGGCACCCTGATGGCCCACTGGCTGCTGGTGGAGGCCCCCAAGTGGGCCGTCACCGCCGACTGGCTGACCCGACCGGCGCGCCGCGGTGCTGGTGCTGGTGCTGGTGCTGGTGCTGGTGCTGGTGCTGGCAACGATGCCCTGTGGCACAGCCTCGGCAATACCCTGGGGGAGTGGGGTTTCTATCTGCTGCTGGCCCTGGTGGTGGTGAGCCTGCTTGCGGTGGTGCGCTACGAGCGCTTCAGGGTGGCCCACCGGCTGGCACCGGTCATCTATCTGATGGGCTGGCTGCACGGACTCTGCCTGCTGCCGCGCATCGGCGCCCTGACCCCGGTCGGCCTGACCCTGCTCATCGGCGGCGGGGTGGGCGCCCTGGGGGCGCTCTACTCCCTGTTTGGCCGGGTGGGCCGGGACGCGCGCCACCAGGGAGCGGTGAGCACCCTCACCCCCCTGGACGCACGCACCCTGGAGATCCGGGTCGCCCTGGCCTCTCCCCTGCAAGGCTATCGCCCCGGGCAGTTCGCCTTCTTCGACTTCGCCGGGCGCGGCGAGCCTCACCCCTACACCCTGGTGGATGTCTCGGCAGACTGCCGCACCCTGACCCTGGCGGTGCGCGCCCTCGGGGATCACACCAACTGGCTGCACCGCCACCTCAGGGTCGGCGATGCGGTCATCGTGACCGGCCCCTATGGTGCCTTCGCCCTGCCAGATCCGGCCCCCGCGCTCTGGGTGGGCGCAGGTATCGGCATCACCCCCTTCGTCGCCTGGCTGGAGGCCCTGGTGCGTAGTGGCGAGACACGCCCCGGCACCACCTTGCTGCAATGCGCCCCCACCGCCGAGGCCGCCCCCTATCACGTTCATCTGGCCGAGCTGTGCCGCCGGGCCGGGGTCGACTACCAACTGCACCTGGAGTCCGAGCGCGGCCGACTGGACCTGACCGCACTCGGGGCTCAGCAACATACTCCCGTCTGGTTCTGCGGCCCCGAGCCCATGGCGCAAAGCCTGGATGCCCATCTGGCCACCCCGCTGCACCGGGAGCTGTTTCGCTTCCGTTGACGGATCAGCCCGGCGCATTCAGCCATTGGCCGCCGGTTGATAAAACGGTGACAGGGAGACGGGCGGGCACGGGCCCCCTTGAGTGGGCCACGCCCCAGCTGCCCGCACGCTGCCGCCCCAGAAGCTCGCCACCAGTATCAAGGCCCCTGCCAACCCGTATTTGATCCAGGATTTCATCGTCTTGCTCCCCTCTTTTTAGCCCTCGCCACCCTGTGGCAAGCAGACCCATTTATCAGTGGACAGAAGATAGGGGGGATTTGTGAGGAAAGAATGAGGTTGTGTGAAGAGAAGGTGAAGTCTGGGGGGAGGTCAGGAGAAATCTGGAGCGAGTCACGACAAACATTGCGGTTGGCGGTGCTGGGAATTGAAAGCGGTAAAGGCTCAAAACATACAATCAGCGCCTTGATGTAGGGACGATTAGCGCAGCGTAATCGTCCGCATACCGCCGCGTACCGAGTCATGGCAAGACAGGCAGGAAACCCTGGAGTCAGCGGCTTCTCGGCGGCCTCCTATTCGCGATCGTCCGAATACGCTTCGCTATTCGAACCTACAGCCCTTATCCTGATTGCCAAAGCAGGGAAATGCAGGTGTTCCTGCATCCATAAAATACCTAGCCATAAGAAAGGATGTTTCAAAAACTTACATCTTCTTATGAAAAGGCTTCAGACAAAGCTAAGCTATATGTATACTAATTAGCAACCAATTATAATTTTCCTTATAATTTTCTATTTGAGATCCTAGTTCATGGCAAGACCCGCAAGATGGAAAAGAATAAAATTTAGTGATGGAGTGCAAGAATATGCACTAAGTTCATGGAAATACTTTTCAGATTTTGTTAACCAGGAGTTATTGGATTATACAACTTATGTTTATAGAGGACATGCAGTTTCATCATGGAAATTAGAGCCGACTCTAGACCGCATAATTAACATTCCGACATCAACAAAAAGAGATGAGCACTTAGCCCGATTTAAACTTGAAACACGTGGAAGACGCGGCCCTAACCCAGCAATATTAAATGATGAGAACGACTGGTGGGCTTTAGGCCAACATCATGGTTTAGCTACCCCCTTGCTTGATTGGACAGAATCTCCATTTGTTGCTCTCTTTTTCGCCATGAGCAAAGCCATAGAATTGGGCAGTAGGAATATAACTGTTTATGCTTTAGCACAATCGGCAATAAGTACAAGAAATAAAATAATTGAGAGCGATGATGCTATCCCATTAATTAACAGGAAAAAACCAACCGTAAAAATAGTTAGGCCTTTCAGTGATGAAAATAGCAGGCTAGTTAGTCAAAGAGGTTTATTTACCAGAGGTCCAAACAATCTTGATCTAGAGTCTTGGATTCGTAAGCATAAAGTTGCAGGACGAGAGAAAATAATAGAGATCATGAAGATAAGCATCCCAGTATCTGAACAAGATATTAAGGACTCATTGCGTTACCTGAACAGAATGAACATTAACCATGCCACTCTATTTCCTGATTTGTCGGGCGCATCAGATTATTGTAATATTCATCTTAAAACGCCTAAATATTAGCAACTATATCAACCACTATAATGCAGTAAACAACAACTCAACATTAATTAACATACAAGCACATCATAATTATCTAGCAGACCACTCACTCTGTGGTATTTCCTAGGCTGGTGCGCAGAACACCTCATGCTCAGGGAAGATGGCTTCCAGAATCCGCTGAGTTTCACCATCTGTGGCAGTATCTAGCAGTGGGCAGTCAATGCGACAATGGATGATAAAAATCTCCACACCGGAGCCGTTCAGCACAGGAAATAAAAAACCACCCGCATAAAGGGTGGTTTTTTCGCTATCACCAGAAAAATAGTGATTTTTAATTCCTAACGGCACTCAATGGCGGCGTCCGTGGCGGCACCATACGCTTGCTGCCGGTGGACTCGAAGGCCGAGGCGACGCGCAGCAGGTTGCTGTCGTCATAGGCGCGACCGGCGAAGGTCAGCCCCACCGGCATACCGATATCGGCCATGATGCCCATGGGGACGGTGACGGTCGGCACGCCGAGATGGCGAATGGCGAGGTTGCCGTTGGCGACCCAGATGCCATTGCTCCAGGCGATATCGGCGGAGGCCGGATTCACATCCGCATCGGCCGGGCCCACGTCGGCCACGGTCGGGAACAGCACGGCGTCGAGCTTGAGCCCGTCCATCCAGTCCTCCAAGTCCAGCTTGCGGGTCTGCTCCAGACCGCGCAGGCCGTCCGGCACCGATGCGATCTCGTCCCAGGATTTCAGGCCGCGCTTGGCCATATTGACGTACTCGTCCATGCCCGCCGCCAGATCCCCTTCGCGGTTCGGCAAGGTGCCCGGATCGTGGGGGAAGATCTGGGGGCCATCGACATCGGCCAGCTTGTTCAACTTGGGATCGCCGTTGGCACGCAGGAAGTCGTCGAACGCCCAGCCGGAGAGCTCCCACAACTCGTCGTTGAGAAACTCAGGTGACACTATGCCGCGATTGAACACGGTCGGCGCGCCGGGTCTGTCCCCTTCGCAGTTGGAGACCAGGGGGAAGTCCACTTCGATAACCTCGGCGCCCGCGGCTTCCAGCGCCTGACGGGCCTGCTCCCACAGGGCAATCACGGAGTCGCGGGTATGGATGCGCTGACCGGTCGGGCCGCCGATACCGGGGTGTTCGCTGGTGCCGGCCAGTTCATCCTTGTTGATAAACATGCGCGGCACGCCGAGGCGCTTGCCCTTGAGGGCATCGGGCTTGGCAGCCAGATCCAGATAGGAAGCCGGACGCACGTCGGAAGCCTTGGGGATCTTGACCCAGGGCTGCAGGCGCCAGAGATCCCCACGGGTGTCGCTATCGTCGGCGACCACCACGTCCAGCACTTCCAGGAGATCGCTCATGGTGCGGGCATAAGGCACCACCACATCCATGGTCGGGGTCAGGGGCCAGTTGCCGCGCACCGAGATGACGCCACGGGACGGGGTGTAGGCGCAGAGGCCGTTGTTGGAAGCCGGGCCCCGGCCGCTCGACCAGGTCTCTTCGGCGAGACCAAAGGCGGCGAAGCTGGCCGCGGTGGCGGTACCGGCGCCGTTGGAGGAGCCGGAGGCAAAGGGCGCGGTGAGATACTCCGCGTTGTAGGGGCTCTCGGCACGGCCATAGACGCCGCGCTGCATGCCGCCATTGGCCATGGGGGGCATATTGGTCTTGCCAAGGCAGATGGCACCGGCGGCGCGCAGCCGCTCCACGGTAAAGGCATCGCGCTGGGCCACCAGATCCTTGAAGGCCGGGCTGCCGGAGGCGGCGGTCAGCCCCTTGACCAGATAACTGTCCTTGGCGGTGTAGGGGATGCCGTCGAGCGGCCCCAGGGTCTCGCCACGGGCGCGGCGCGCATCGGACGCCTCGGCTTCTTTCAGCGCATCGGGATTGGGTACCACCACGGCGTTGAGGCGGGTGTCGGTCTCGGGGCCGTCATAGGCTTTGATCCGGGCCAGATAGGCCTCGACCAGTTCGACCGCCGTGGTGCGGCCGGATTCGAGCGCACCGCGCAGCTCGGCAATGGAAACTTCGGTCACTTCGATCATGTTGATCTCCTGTAGAAGGGTGACTGTTTGTCATGATGATCGCCGCATCGGCGCCTGCGACCATCACACCATCAAGAGATAAAACCCCACGGCGTGGGGTTTTGAATACTCACCGGAACCGGTTTACGACCCGTCGCGAGAGGCCGTCAGCAAGGTGAAGAGCAGCACAGGAACCGAAGCGTATAAACATACGTGAGGCTTCCGAGCAGCACATGAGCCTTGATCACGGTCTCGCAGCAGGATCGTCATCCGGTTCTTACTGGCCGGAAGGGATCTGCTGGGTAATGCAGTGGATATTGCCACCGCCCAGCAGGATCTCGCGGGCCGGGACGCCGACCACTGTGTGCTCCGGGAAGATCTCTTCCAGAATGAGCTGGGCTTCGCCATCGGTGGCAGCATCCAGCAGCGGGTAGACGATGCGATCGTTGGTGATAAGGAAGTTCACGTAGGAACCCGCCAGACGGCCTTCTGCCTCGCGCGGCACACCGGTGCCGCTCTCGACGCCGGCGGACTCCTCCTCGGTGCAGAACAGCGGGCCCGGCTGGGGCAGCTTCCAGATTTTCAGCTTGCGACCCTTGGCGTCCACCGCCGCTTCCAGCACCTTGAGGGCGGCCAGGGAGCGGGCGTACTGGGGATCAGTCTCATCGTCGGTCCAGTGCAGGGCCACTTCACCCGGGCGCACGAAGCAGCACATGTTGTCGATGTGGCCGTCGGTCTCGTCCATGTAGACGCCTTCGTCCAGCCAGATAAAGCTCTTCACCCCCAGGTAGTCGCGCAGGTGCGCTTCGATCTGCGCTTTGCTCAGGTGCGGGTTGCGGTTTTCGTTCAGCAGGCACTCGGCGGTGGTCATGCAGGTGCCTTCACCGTCCACGTGGATGGAGCCCCCTTCCAGAATGAGCGGCGCGGCGTAGCGATCCATGCCGTGCTGCTCCAGCATCTGGGCCGCCACCTTTTCATCCTGATCCCAGGGGTAGTAGAGACCGCCCTTGTGACCGCCCCAGGCGTTGAAGCCCCAATCCACCCCACGGCACTCGCCGGCGGCGTTGGTGACCACGGTCGGGCCTGTGTCGCGGGCCCAGCAGTCATCGCTGGCCATCTCCACCAGGGTGACGTGGGCGGGCATGATGGCGCGGGCCTGCTCCATAAACTGGGCCGGCACCCCCATAAAGACCGGGGTGGCACCGCCGATGGCATCCGCCACCTTGGCGAAGGTTTCTTGCGCGAAGCGACCGGCGACGCGCCAGTTGTCCGGGCGGAACGGCCAGATCATCCAGACGGCCTGCTGGTGCGCCCACTCGGCGGGCATGGTGAAGCCGTCGGCGGCCGGAATGGAGTTGATGGTCTTGATGCTCATCGCAAGGCTCCTTGCATGGATTGAGGCCCCCGATTCATCTGGGAACCCTGGAAAAATAACAGTGGGTCGCAGTGTAAGAAGTTGCGTGCCCATCCATCAAATGAATAGGATGGATTGTCCCATAAACACGGCGAATAATCCCCCCATGAAACTGCACCAGCTCGACCTCAATCTGCTGCTCGCCCTTGACGCCCTGATGACACAAGGGAGCGTGACCCGCGCCGCCGAGTCGCTCTTTATCAGCCAGCCCGCCATGAGCCATGCCCTCAATCGCCTGCGGGCCTTCTTTGACGATCCGCTGCTGGTGCGCACGCCCCAGGGGATGCTGCCGACGCCCCGGGCCCAGCGGCTGCATCTGGGGGTGCAGCAGGTGCTGCGGCTGCTGGAGCAGCAGCTCAGCGAGGAGGAGCTGTTCGAGCCGCGCCAGTCGAAACGCCGCTTCGTACTCTGCACCACGGACTACGTGGAGTGCGTGCTGATCCCGCCGCTCATCCAGCGCCTCAAGAGGCTGGCGCCCGGGGTCACCATCGAGATCCGCATACTGCGCGACACATTGCCGGAGGCGGAGCTGGCGAGCGGCGAGATAGACCTGGTGCTGGGCTTTGACGAATACATGCAGGTGCCGGGGTATCTGGGCAAGGAGACCTGGCTCACCGAGCCCCTGGCCGGGCTGGTGAGCGCCACCCTGGAGCTGGAGGAGGAGCGCATCACCCTCGATCAGCTTATCGAGATGCCCCATGTGTTCCACTCGCCGCTCGGCACCTCGGAGGCGAGCCTCGACCGCTATTTGCAGAGCCTGGGGCACAGCCGCACCATCTCGGTCAACAGCCAGAGCTATATGTCCGCCGCCGCCATCGTCAGCCAGAGCGACCACCTGCTGGTGCTGCCGAGCATGGTGGCCGAGCTGCTCGCCAACCACTGGCCGCTGAAAAGCCTGCCCCTGCCCGAAGACGTGCCCGATTATCATCTCAACTGCGTCTGGCACCCGGTCCATGCGCAGCAGCCGGCGTTGATCTGGTTGAAAGAGCTGATGAAGGAGTTGGTGAGCCCGGTTTGAGCCCGCGGCGTCTGGCAGCTCCTCCCCCTCATCCCCAGCCCTTCTCCCACAAGGGGAGAAGGGAGCAGATCGGTGTTAAATAGAAAGAATCGGGACAGCCGACACGCCAAAGCGACAAGGCACAAGGCGACAACGCGACAAAGCGACAAAGCGACAAAGACCCAAAATGCCAGGGCTTCAATGTGTTGGCACTAGAGGCCCCTTGTGATCTTCACTTTCAAGGATTCCCCGATCGGTTCCCTCTCCCTCTGGGAGAGGGCCAGGGTGAGGGACAAGCTCCCCGCCCACCCGTACGCCACCGGATAATGACTATATCTAATAGGGTCAAACAGCTCTGGATATGCACCATGAAGACCCACTCCTTTGCCAAGCGGCTGAGAGCCGAAGCGACCCTGGCCGAACAGAGGCTCTGGTTCCAGCTTCGCAATCGCTGGTTTGAGGGGCTCAAGTTCCGCCGCCAGTTTCCTGTCGGGCCCTACATAGTGGACTTCATCTGCCTGGAACAGCGGCTGGTGATCGAGGTCGACGGCTCGCAACATAGCCAGCCGGAAGGTCAACAACAGGATGAGACCAGAACGGCCTATCTCAATGGCGAAGGGTTTCGGGTGAACAGGGTGTGGAATAACGAGGTGCTGGGGCGGATGGATGGGGTGCTGGCGTTTATCAGATTGTCATTGCAGTGACCCACGTCCCCCTCATCCCCAGCCCTTCTCCCGCAAGGGGAGAAGGGGGCGGATCGGCGCTCAGTGGAAAAGCGGGGGCAACCGACACGCCAAGACAAGAAAGATTCAAAGCTCCAAGACTCCAAGACTCCAAGATCCCAAGATCCCAAGATCCCAAGATCCCAAGATCCCAAGATCCCAAGATCCCAAGATTCCAAGATTCCAAGATTCCAAGATTCCAAGATTCCAAGATTCCAAGATTCCAAGATTCCAAGATTCCAGCACTTTGGCACTACAGCCCATTTCGAGCCTCGCCTCTACCAGCTCCTCGATCGGTTCCCTCTCCCTCCGGGAGAGGGTCAGGGTGAGGGGAAGCGCTCACCTCGCCTCTGAGGCGACCGGCAGCTCCCCGCGGGCGATGGCGGCCAGCAGCAGGGCGTGATCTTCCCGGGTGCGCTGACCATAGGCCACGGCAAAGTCGGCGATGGCCTCATCCATCACCTCCGACTTGCCGAGGTAGCCGGCGATCTGCGCCGCATCCCCCGACTTGGCATGGGCCAGCGCCAGGGCCCAGCCGCACAGCTGGCAATACTCGACGAAGTGGCGGGGCTTGACCATGCCAGGGGTGATGTCGATGCCCCCCTTCATGTCCCGCAGCTGGCGCACGTAGAAGTGGCGACCCCGAAGCTCGCACCAGCCGAGAAAGATGTCCGGCGATCCCTGGATCATCCGCTGCCCCCGCACCACCCGCCGCCCCTGGTTGCCGCTGTCGTCTTCCGAGGCGAAATAGGGGGCCAGCACCGAGGGTTGCGCCTCTTTGACCTGCAGGAAGAGGGGATCCTCATCGTCGGCGCCGGTCAGCAGGATCACCCAGCAGCGGGTGCCCACGCTGCCCACCCCCACCACCTTGCGGGCCACGTCCACGACCCGGTAGCGGCGCAGCAGGATACGCCTGTCCTCCGGCAGGGAGGCGAGATAGGCCTCCAGCAACTCGCCGAGCACCTCATAGACGGGCTCCCCGTCCTCGGTGTGGGTCTCGCGAATGACGAAGGGGTGAAGTTCGCGGATCCTGTGCTGATCGTCCACCAGATCCGTCATCTTGCCGAGCACCTGCAGGTGGTTGCGACCCCGGGCCTTGGCGAAGGTGGCCTTGACCCGTCTATGGGCATCGACGGAGAAGGCGTCGAGCACCGAGGCCTGTTCGATGTGATCGTACCAGACCCTCATAAAGCCCATCTTGCCGTATTCCCGCAGCTTGGTGCGGTAACCGGTCGCTATCATCCTGGCCGCCTCCCGCTGGCGGGCGGCGTCGGCCCCCAGGTACTCGGCCGCCACCAGGGCGCTGGCGGCCAGGCGCTTGAGATCCCACTCCCAGGGGCCGAGGTGGGTCTCATCGAAGTCGTTGATGGCCAGCACCAGGTTGCGCTCGGCGCTCGCGTAGAGGCCGATATTGGCGACATGCATGTCGCCACAGGCCTGGACCATGAGGCCGGAGTGGGGGGTGGCGACGAGATCCCCCGCCATGATGGCGGCCCCCCCGCGCAGGAAGGCGAAGGGGGACTCCTGCATCCTGGCATGGCGCACTGGCACCAGCTGCTTCAAGCGAGTGGTGGCCTGGGCCTTGAGCACGGCGATGGGATCCCTGTCATAGGGCGCGGGCGGCAGCCAGGAGTGAGCCTCGCGAGGAAACTGTTCCCGCAGGGCCTTGCCAGCGGCGAACCGCTGCGCGATGGAGAGCTGTGGCGTGGTGAAGTGCGCCAGTATCGTCCGAGACGTTGCCTTCCTGATCATTCTCTTTCCTCCTGCCGATATCCTCACCATCAAGATGGAAGAGGGGGCAGGCAGGGGCAAGCACCGGGGACAAATATAGGCCCAGAGGGCCGGGATTCAGCGGCGAGGGGTCAGGGCCGCCATCAGCTGGTCGACGACGCCCCCCAGCAGGGCGCGGTCTGGGTGACACTGGGCGAAGGTCACCAGCCCCTGGATGTTGACCTGCAAGAAGGCGGTCAGGGTGGGGATGTCCCCCCCGGGGGCCAGCTCCCCCCGCTCGCTGGCCTGACGCAGCAGCTGCGCCAGGTCGCTTTCCAGCTCGCCATAGATGACCTTGAAGCGCAGGTGCAGCTCTTCGTCCTGCTCCGCCAGCTCCATCAGGGTGCGGGTCAGCAGGCAGGAGCCCTGCAGGGCATCGTCCACCAGCTGGGTGAAGTAGGCCTTCAGCCCGGCCAGCGGGCTCGGCTGATCGAAGCAGCGACGGCGCAGGGCGCCCTTCTCCTGCACATAGTGATCGACCGCCTCCAGCAGCAGCCCACGCTTGTTGCCAAAGGCGGCATAGAGACTGCCCGGGTGCAGCCCGGTCGCCGCCACCAGATCCTGCATGGTGGTCTTGGCATAGCCTCTGGCTCGAAACGCCTCCATGGCGCTTCGCAGGACAAGGTCCCGATCAAATTCGGCACTGCGCATGGGATCTCCGCTGGCAAGGGCCCGGCGTACCGGGGAACAGGGCGGCAAGTTTACCCCAGCAGGCAGGCAAGACCAATCCATGTTGAATGCTTGCTCAAAAAAGGCTTGCGTACAAACCAAAAAACGTCTTGAATGCCCATTCAAGAATCACCCCCGAGGACGCTCTGCATGGATACCCTGTTTCAACCTTACCGCCTCAACGGCACCCTCACCCTCGCGAATCGCTTCATGATGGCTCCCCTCACCCGTTGCATGGCGGGCCCGGGACTGGTGCCGACCGCACAGATGGCAGCCTACTATGGCCGCCGCGCCGACATCGGCCTCATCATCTCCGAAGCCACCATCATTCGCCCGGACGGCCAGGGCTATCCCAGCACCCCCGGCATCTACAGCCCTGAGCAGATCGCCGGCTGGAAACAGGTTACCGCCGCCGTGCACGCCAAGGGGGGCAAGATCTTCGCCCAGCTGTGGCACGTGGGCCGTCTCTCCCACCCCTTCTTCCATCAGGGCGAGGTGCTAGCACCGTCCGCGGTCGCCCATGAGGGCACTGTGCCGCGCATGCGCGAGCTGGTGTATCAGGTGCCCCGCGCCCTGACCGAGAGCGACATTGCCCAGCTGGTCGAGGATTACGCCCAGGCCGCCGCCAACGCCATCGAGGCGGGCTTTGACGGGGTGGAGATCCACGGTGCCAACGGCTACCTCATCGATCAGTTCCTGCACCACTCCAGCAACCTGCGCACCGACCAGTACGGCCAGACTCCGGAGAACATGAGCCGCTTCGCCCTGGAGGTGGTGGATGCCATCAACGCCCGCATCGGCAGCGAGCGGGTGGGCCTGCGTCTCTCCCCCGGTGCCTATGTGCACCTGGAAGGGGATGCGCGGGATCGCGCCGTGTTCGATTACCTGCTGGCGGAGCTGAACCAGCGCGCCCTGGCCTATGTGCACCTCGGCATCTTCGATGACAGCCTCACCTTCGACTACCTGGATGGCCGCGCCTCCGACTACCTGCGCGCCCACTACGACGGCCACCTGGTGGGGGTCGGCAACTACACGGCAGAGAGCGCCGCCGAGGCGATCCGCGCCGACCGCTTCGACCTCGTCGCCATCGGCCGCCCCCTTATCGCCAACCCGGACTACCTCGCCAAGGTGAAACAGGGCGACGCCCTGGTCCCCTATGCCGACACCATGCTGGCGGAATTGGTATAACCCGCGCCGCACTCCGAGACAGCGCCGTGGCCGGCACCATGCAGGCCGAGCTGGTGTAAGCCGCCAGCCCGAGTCACCCACAGGCCGGGCCGCCTTTGCCCGGCCAGCTTGTTCCTGACCAAGGATGGGATCCGCGCCCTGGCGCGGGTTTCCAATGTTTGGGCCCCTCTCCCGGGCCCTTTTTTGTGCCCGCCTTCTGCCCCTGAAAAATGGTTGCCACCAACAACCAGTTGGCTATATTGGTTGCAGGTAACAACCAGAAGGACACTCACAAGATGGATCCCCGCCCCCTGCGCGCCCTGTCACGGGAACTGGTACGCGAACTCGGCATGCTCTCCCAGCAGTGCGGCTCCCTGGCCCTGAGCCCCCTGGAGGCCCACCTGCTCATCGAGCTGGAGAATGGCCCCGCCACCAATCAGCAGCTCGCCGAGCGGCTGCGCATCGACAAGTCCAATGCCAGCCGCCCCCTGGCCCGCCTCGCCGAGCGGGAGCTGATCACCTGGCAGCCGCACCCCTCGGACGGGCGTAGCAAGCAGGCTAGCCTCACCGGACAGGGCAAGGCACAGCTTGAGGAGCTGCACCGGCAGATGGACGAGGCCATGGCCGAGACCCTGGCCCAGCTCGCCCCCGCCGAGCGCGAGCGGCTCTGGGACGGCATGCGCCTCTATCGCAGCGCCCTCTCCCGCGCCCGCCGCCAGCAAGGCTATCGCATCAGGCCCATAGCCCCCGAGGACAATGCCGCCATCGCCGCCGTGATCCGGGCCGTCTCCGCCGAATACGGCCTCACCGCCGACAAGGGCTACGGGGTGGCAGATCCCAATCTCGACTTTCTCCACGAGACCTATCAGGGGGAGCACAGCCGATATTGGGTGATTGAGGGGCCGGACGGCGCCATTCTCGGCGGTGGCGGCATAGCCCCCCTGGCGGGGGCGGAAAACGAAGTGTGCGAGCTGCAGAAGATGTACTTCCTGCCCGCCCTGCGCGGCCTGGGGCTGGGGCGGCGGCTGGTGCTGCAGGCCCTGGCCGAGGCACGAGTGCTCGGCTATCGGCGCTGCTATCTGGAGACCACGGCCGATCTGCGCGAGGCTACCAGCCTCTACGAGTCGCTGGGCTTCGAGCACCTGCCTGGCCCCCTCGGCTGTACCGGTCACGACGCCTGCGAGATCTGCATGGTGCTGGCGCTCGACGGGAAGGAGGGGATATGAGTGAACCAACCCGACTCGCTGTCGGCATACGAGATGTCAGCTTCGGTGAAGGGGTGAAACTGGTTGAGCCTGTCAATCTCTACGGCTGTACCCTGGCTGACGATGTCTTTGTCGGCCCCTTCGTGGAGATACAGTCGAACGTCTCCATAGGGCGCGCAACCCGCATCCAGTCCCACAGCTTTATCTGTGAGCATGTGACCATAGGTGAGCGCTGTTTTATCGGCCACGGCGTCATGTTTGCCAATGACCTCTTTCAGAGCGGCACCCCCGACCCTGACCCTGCCAGTTGGGGCCACACCCACATCGGGGACGGGGTGTCCATCGGTTCAAACGCCACCATTTTACCTGTACGGATCTGCCAGGGAGCCGTCATCGGTGCTGGCGCCGTGGTGACCCGGGACATCACTGTACCTGGCACCTATGCCGGCAACCCCGCCCGATTGCTGCGCGCTTTCTAGCTAGCAACGCCGCCCACCCCCTCATCTCAGCTCGTGCAATCGGATGGGGCCCTATGGCAAATACAGTGTCGGGTTTAAGAGGGGAAATAGAACCAGGCGGTCTGGATAAGGCCGTCCTTCACCTCGAACACCGCCACGCTCTCGATGGGCTCAGGGGAGAGACCATAAATCAGCTCGTGATCGAACACCTTGTTGCCAAGCAGGGTTCTGGAAAGCAGCTCGGCCCGTAAGGCCGGGTTGTTGAATCTGTGCTCGGCATAGAAGCTCCGAAGCGCCCCCTTGCCGACTGTGCTCGGGGTCTCGGTCGGCATGCGATAGCCTTTGAAATCCTCGGCGAAGCAGGCCAGGAAGGCGTCGATGTCGTGGGCATTGTAGGCGGCAAACTGCGCCTCTACGGGTTGGATGACGGGCATGTCTATCTCCACAAATGAAATTTAAATCACTTATCCGCGCCTTTTATTCACATATCAAGCCCCGGATGGGGATAGCCTCCCGAAAGCGCACATAACAAAAGACCCCGCCGAAGCGGGGTCTCTCTTGTCATCAGCCACCCGCAGGGCGCGGGCGGGGTGATCAGTGCTCGCGGGTCTGGCGGAACGCCACGTCCGGGTGACGCTCCTGGGCCAGGCGCAGGTTGACCATGGTCGGGGCTATGTAGGTGAGGTTGTCACCGCCATCCAGGGCCAGGTTGACCTCGTTCTTGCGCTTGAACTCCTCGAACTTCTTGACGTCGGTCCCTTCCACCCAGCGGGCGGTGGAGACGTTGACCGCCTCGTAGATGGCCTCGACGTTGTACTCGCTCTTCAGGCGGGAGACCACCACATCGAACTGCAGCACACCGACCGCACCGACGATGAGATCGTTGCTGATGAGCGGACGGAACACCTGCACCGCGCCCTCTTCGGAGAGCTGCACCAGCCCCTTGAGCAGCTGCTTCTGCTTGAGGGGGTCGCGCAGGCGGATGCGGCGGAACAGCTCGGGGGCGAAGTTCGGGATGCCGGTGAACTTGAGATCCTCACCCTGGGTGAAGGTGTCGCCGATCTGGATGGTGCCGTGGTTGTGCAGCCCTATGATGTCACCGGCGCAGGCTTCGACCGCCTGCTCCCGGTCACCGGCCATGAAGGTGACGGCGTCGGAGATGTTCACGTCCTTGCCGATGCGCACGTGGCGCATCTTCATGCCCTTGGAGTAGGTGCCGGAGACGATGCGCATAAAGGCGATACGGTCCCGGTGCTTGGGATCCATGTTCGCCTGGATCTTGAACACGAAGCCGGAGAACTTCTCCTCGGTGGCCACCACTTCGCGGCTCTCCGCCTTGCGCGGCATCGGAGACGGCGCCCAGTCGGTCAGGCCGTCCAGCATGTGGTCGACACCGAAGTTGCCCAGCGCAGTACCGAAGAAGACAGGGGTCATCTCGCCGGCGATGAAGGCCTCGTGATCGAACTCGGGAGAGGCGCCCTGCACCAGCTCCAGTTCGCCGCGCAGCTGGGCGGCCAGATCTTCACCTATGGCGGCGTCCAGCTCCGGGTTGTTCAGCCCCTTCACCACCCGCTTCTCCTGGATGGTGTGGCCCTGACCGGTCTGATACAGATAGGTCTCGTCCTTGTAGAGGTGGTAGACCCCCTTGAAGGACTTGCCGCAGCCGATGGGCCAGGTGATGGGGGCGCACATGATCTTCAGCTCGCGCTCCACCTCGTCCATCACTTCCATGGGATCGCGCACTTCGCGGTCCAGCTTGTTCATGAAGGTGAGGATGGGGGTATCCCGCAGCCGGGTCACTTCCATCAGCTTGCGGGTCCGATCTTCGACGCCCTTGGCGGCATCGATGACCATCAGGCAGCAGTCGACCGCGGTGAGGGTACGGTAGGTATCTTCGGAGAAGTCCTCGTGACCCGGGGTATCGAGCAGGTTGACCAGGCAGTCGGCGTAGGGGAACTGCATCACGGACGTAGTGATGGAGATACCGCGCTGCTTCTCCATCTCCATCCAGTCGGATTTGGCGTGCTGACCCGAGCCACGGCCCTTGACGGTACCGGCGCGCTGGATGGCCTGTCCGAACAGCAGGACTTTTTCGGTAATGGTGGTTTTACCCGCATCCGGGTGCGAGATGATCGCAAAAGTGCGTCTCTTGGAGACTTCACTCAGAAATTCAGCTGACATAATTCGACGTTCTTCTATTGAGCGGCGGCCTGGAGCCACCGTGGGAATAAATGCGGGACAGCACCTTGGGATCAGGGCTCCCATGCAGACAACGACGCCACGCAGCCGGGTCATGGAACCCGTCGGTGGAAAAAGGAGGAGCGCTGCGTTACATGGGCCTTCTCGCCTGAGTCAAAGCAAAATTGCGCGACATTATACCCGCGCGAGTGAAAAATACCCAGCCCGGCATGAGGGGCTGGAGGGCGGTTCGGGATCAGGCCGCCTTCACCACCCGGTTGCGCCCCGCCAGCTTGGCGTCGTACATGGCCTCGTCGGCCCGGCGTATCAGCTCCCCGAGATTGTCATCCTCTGCCTTGTACTCGGCACAGCCTATGCTGACGTGGATGGGGTGATCCTCAGGCACCCCCTCGATGACGAGGCGGGAGACGGCAATCCTGACCCGCTCGGCCACCTCGGCCGCCTCCTCCAGACCGGTGTCCGGCAGCAGCACCAGAAACTCCTCGCCGCCGTTGCGCCCCACCCGGTCCAGGCTGCGCACCTGCTCCTCGATGCACTGGGCCACCGCGGTCAGCACCTGATCCCCCACCTGATGGCCGAGCTGATCGTTGACCTTCTTGAAGTGATCTATGTCCAGCAGCAGCACGCACAGGGGCTTGCCGCTCGCGCGCGCCTGGGCGAACCATTTGCGCCCCTTGGCCTGGATCTGGCGCCGGTTGTGGATGCCGGTCAGCTCGTCCGTCATGGCGAGGTGCTGCATCTTGCGGGTACGGCTGCGCTGATGGAGCACCAGTACCCCCATGACCAGCAGCGACAGGGCCACCACCAGATATTGCCAGTAGCGCCGCTCCTGCAACTGCTTGAGCTTCTCCGCCTGCAGCTGCTGCTGGGATCTGAGGGTCTGGTTCTCCAGCTCCTTGCGCGCCAGATCGAACTCGAAGCGCATCTGCAGGGCCCGCTGCTCCCGCAGCCGCTGATCCAGTGCATGACGGGTCTGCACGAAGGCCTTGAGGCTGGCCAGGGCCTCCCCGATCCGCCCCTGATGCTCCAGCACCCGGGCGCGCACCTCATGCACCCAGGCGAGGAAGCGCAGGTTCTGCTCCCGGGCAAAAATCGGCTCGGCCTCGTCCAGGTGCCGCAGCGCCTCGGCCGGCTTGCCCACGGCATCCAGCGCGGTGGCCATGACGATGTGCCAGTGGCCCAGGGTGACGCTGTCCGCCCCCTCCCCCTGCTGCAGCAAGGTGGCGGCCTGCTCCAGCTTGGCCATGGCCTGCGCCGTCTTGCCCTGCCTGAGCAAGATGGTGGCCAACTCTATCCTGCTCCAGGCCAGCACCCCGTCCTGCCGCTGCGCCTCATAGTAGCGCTCGGCCTCCACCATCAGGGGCAGCGCCTTGTCGTACTCGCCCGTGTCCACATAGAGCAGCCCCTGCTGGGTGTGGATATCCACCAGCCGCTCCTGATCCCCCAGCGTCCGGTAGTCGTGCTCCAGCTCCTGGAAGTAGCCCTCGGCCCGCTCGAAGAGCCCCATCCGGCGATAGGCATTGGCGATCCTGGCCAGCACCTCCCGCCCCTTGTTCTCCAACCCCAGGGCCTCGTAGCGGCGATGGGCATCGATAAGCTCCATCAGCCCCTCGGCCAGCTCCCCCTGGTAGGAGTACATCTCCCCCCGCAGGTTGAGGATGTCGGCCCGTTGCCGCTCATCCCCCAGTCTGCGCGCCAGGGTCAGGGCGGCGTCGTAATCCTGCCGCGCCTCGTCCATGTTGCCGAGCAACTGCTGATGATAACCGCGACAGGCGAGCAGACCGCTCTCGGTGACCCTGTCTTTGCGGCTCTTCACCTCTGCCAGCGCCCGATCGGCAAACTGCACGGCTCGCAGGAACTCCTCGTCCCGCTCGCTCGGCTGGGCCCAGCACTGCAACCGGGCGATGCGACCCTGCACCTCCGGCGGATAGGCATCGACATGGGCAACCAGGGCGGCGACACGGTCGCGAAACACCTGCAGGGGCGGGGTATCATCCTCCAGCTGCTGCAACTCCCGGGAGAGCGCGGGCTCGGTCAGCCGGGGAGACACCGCGAAGGCGGGTGTCACTCCCAGCCATAACAGCAGGCTAACGCCCATCAGGATCTTCATGCTGATTCAGTCTCCCCGTTCGATGGCCCGGACGCCGTGCCCGCCGCCTCAATCATATCCCTCCTTGCCATGGGCGCACAGCCACGGCATGCATTGCCCTGTCAGCGCTCACTCCTGCTATCTCATTCTTTACAGAAGGAAAGTCTGCATCGACTATAAGCGAACTGACACAAGGGAAGGGATGAAGAATGACCTACGAGGAGCTGCGGGAGGCTTACGACAGGTTGTTGCTGGAGAACGAGCGCCTCAAACGCATCGCGGATGACGCACGGGAGAAGCTGGATGCCGCCATGGACGGCACCGGCCTGTGCATCTGGCAGAACCATGTGCCCACCGGCAAGCTCATCATCTTCAACCGGCGCTGGGGATCCATGCTCGGCTATCAGCCCAAGGAGCTGTCTGCCCACTTCGACATCTGGCGCGAGCACCTGCACCCGGAAGACAGGGAGCGGGTGCTGCAGGCCTTCTTCGACCACCTGGAGGGCAAGAGCCCCTTCTATCAGGTGATGCACCGGATGATCGCCAAGGACGGCAAGACCACCTGGGTGCTGGATCGCGGCCGGGTGGTGGAGCGGGATGGCCAGGGCAACCCCATCCGGGTGATGGGCACCCACATCGACATCACCCACGAGAAGGAGTACGAGCAGCAGCTCGCCCAGCTCGCCCACCGGGATCCCCTCACCGGCCTGCTCAATCGCACCGCCCTGCACCGCCAGTTCCCGCAGGAATACCAGGCGATCTGCTTCATCGATCTCGATGACTTCAAGCAGGTGAACGACAACCTGGGCCACCGCGCCGGGGACGAGCTGCTGGTGGCCCTCAGCCAGCGGCTGCGTCACTGCTGCGGCGAGGAGGTCAGGCTGGGTCGACTCGGGGGGGATGAGTTCGTGCTGCTGCTGCCCTGGCCGAGCGAGGATCCCCGCACCAGCCACCTGGCCCGTCAATGTGTCGACACCATTACCACCCCGTTCGAGCTGCCCAATGGAGAGGCGGCCGTGGGCATGAGCATGGGGATAGCGGCCATTCGGCCACAGGATGACTTCAGCACGGCGCTGGCCCGGGCCGATCAGGCCATGTACAGGGTCAAGCGCAGCGGCAAACGGGGATTCTATATCGCCAGGCCGAGCGGCCAGCCGCTGCTGGATCAGGATCAGATCAGCGAACGGGGCCTCTACCACAGGGCCGACATCTGACACCGGAGCGGCGCCAGCCCGCCCCTAGCTGCGTTGCCAGCGCCTGAGCAGGCGGCCCCGCAGGCCGCAGTCCAGCAGCCAGCTGTTGTCGAACACCCGCAAGATGGCCGACTTGGCATGCCTGGACATGGCGACGGCGTGGAAGCGGGTCTGCTGCGCTCGCCGCCGGTTCATCCGATCGAGCAGGGCATGGGGCAGGCTCTGGGCGATGAAGTCGGAGATCACCAGCACGTCCGCCCTGGCAAAGTCCGGTTGATCCAGCTGCACCAGCGCCTGCTCGAGGCAGGGCACCAGATCGGTGCCGCCGTGGAAACTCATGGAGAGGAAGCGCTCCGCCTTGTCCAGCCCGGTGTCTGCGGTGATCTCGAGGGTCGCCACCTCGGTGGAAAACAGCATCAGATAACAGCCCCGCTTCTCGTCCATCGCCAGCTTGAGCAGGGCCAGGAAGAGCGCCTTGGCGCACTCTTCCGGATAGCCTCCCATGGAGCCCGAAGTATCGACGCAGACGATGAAGGGGCCCCGCGGCTGCACCTCCTGCCCGCCCTGCTCCGGGGAGCGCTGCATCAGGCGCTGGCGCGGCAAGGTGCCCCGTGACTGATAGCTCAGCAGGCGCCGCTCCAGATAGCGGCGATAGAACTCCAGCTCCAGCTCCGGCAGGGCCAGCATCACCGCCTCGCTCGGCAAGAGGCGCATCAGATCGCTGGCCGGGTGCACCCCCACCAGATCGTCAGGCACGTCGTCGGTCTGCACCTCTTCCAGCTCGTGCATGGGCACGGGGGGCAGCGTCCGGGCGTCGGTCCGCCGATCCCGCTCGCTGCGCCCCAGCAGGGCCGCTATCTCCCCCAGCAGGGGTTCGCGCTGCAACATGCGGGCATATTGCTGCACCAGCACCAGGCTGCGCTTGTGCCAGCTGCCCTGGGCCAGATCCCAGAGCCCCCCGGCGGAGATCTGGTGCGGATCCAGGGCATCGGCCAGGGTCCGGTTCGCCAGCAGCTGATCCTCTATCTCCTGGCGCTGCTTCTCCCGCTCCGCCTCGGCGATCTGCTGCTGCAACTGCAGCAGGCTGCCCACCAGGCTGGCACGCCACTTCTCCACGAACAGCTGACGCAGCCCCTCGGTCGGCTGCACCATGATCTGGCGCACCAGGCTGCGGGCATCCCCGGCGAAGGGGCTGTGCTGCTCCAGCGCCTCAAGCAGGGCCGGCAGCCGCCCCACCAGCTCGGGCAGAGACAGCAATCTGTGGGCCTGATAGAGCAGGTACTCCTGCTCCAGCGCCACCGGCACCGGCTTGTGGCGCATCTCCTCGCCGAGCTGCTCGCTCCAGCTCTGGATGCGTTTTTTCAGCAGCTTGCCCTGCAGCGGAGAGCGTTTGAGGAATTCGGAGATCTTGGGGGTGGAGGCCAGCAGCAGCGCCATCTCCCCCGCCAGCTCCCCCTCCCCGATGAGCAGCCCCAGATCCATCATGCCGATCTCTAGCATGGGCACTCCCTATGCAAGGGACGCGCGGCGCCATGCTGCCGGTGCGGCAGGCGGCCAAGGGCTGGTGGCGGCGTCAGTCCTGAGCGCATCAGGCATCCAGCCCGGGCAGGCGATCCCGCCACTGCTGCAGCTCCTCGCCCAGCCGTTCCAGGTCCCGGTTCAGCACGAAGAAGCTGTCCTCCACCTGGCGCAGCCAGTGCTCCCCGACAAACAGGTGGGGCTGGTGACGGTCGAACAGGCTGCGCTGCCCCTTGAGGCTCTGCTGCACCCGGACAACCTGACTCGCCAGCTCACCGAGCTCCGCCTGCCAGGGGGCCGTCACCACCTCGGGAATGGGGGTTCGCTCCACCAGCACCAGGGGCACGGGCTGGCGCTGGACATCCAGCACCTGCAGCCGCAACTGCTCGTCGAGCACCAGCTCGTAGTGCCCCTCCTTGGGGTTGCCAAGGGGCCAGCCCACCAGCGCCTCCCCGGTGGGGTGCCAGTGGGAGAGCAGGGTGCGATCGAAGGTGAGGGTCTCGGTCAGGCGATCGGGATCCCCCCCATCCAGGGGCGCCGGGGTGAGCAGGTGGAAGTGCACCTGCTTGCCGAAGGGTTTGGCGTTGGCCAGCGGCAACTCGGTGCCGCGGGCGCGGCGGCCGAACCACTGCTTGCGCTTGACCGCCTTGCAGCCGAGTCGCTGGGCAACCGCCCCCTTGAGTTGCTTGAACCGCTCGCGCAGGGCCAGCAGCTCACGGGTCAGCACCAGTTGCTGGTAGCCGTAGAGGCGGGAGAACTCGCCGATCATCTCCAGCAAGGCGGTGCGGGAGGCCTCGTCGTGCCAGAGGCAATCCTTGAACAGCAGCAGATCCAGCGGGGCCACTTCGTCGCGGCCATTGAAGAAGGCGCTCGCCTTGATGAGCCTGACCGCCTTCTTCCAGCGCCGATCCGACACATAGCAGCCGTGGCCGAGCTGGCTGTCGAGCTGCTGGCGCAGCTGGTAGATGAGCTCGAAACAGGCGTCGGGCAGGCGCACCTGCTCGATCTCCGCCTGCCAGGCCTCGTACTCTTCCCCCCGGATCTGCACCGAGGGAGTCAGGTTCTGGTGGGATTGGCCATCGCTCGCCAGCATGGCCTGGAAGTTGGATTTCTCCTGCACCCTGTCCATCCAGATCCGCACCAGCATGCGATCGTAGAGCGCCTCCAGCCCGCTGTCCGGGGCGGGCAGCTCGTTCGAGGCGGTCACCAGCAGCCGCATGGGAATGGGGTGCTGGCTGTCGCCGTTGCGGAACTGTCGCTCGTTGATGGCGGTGAGCAGGGTGTTGAGGATGGCCGGGCCCGCCTTCCAGATCTCGTCGAGGAAGACCACCTCGGCCTCCGGCAGGTAGCCGTGCGTCAGCCTCAGGTACTTGCCATCCTCCTTGAGCGCCTGGATGGAGAGGGGGCCGAACACCTCCTCCGGCGTGCTGAAACGGGTCATCAGGTATTCGAAGTGGCGGGCATCGTGAAAGGCGAGCTTGAGGCGCCGCGCGATCAGGCTCTTGGCGATGCCGGGGGGGCCCAGCAGGAAGACGCTCTCGCCACTCAAGGCCGCCAGCAGGCCGAGCCGCAGGGCGTCCTGGCGCTCATAGAGCCCCTCCCCGAGGGCGGCCAGCAGCCGTGGCAGGCGCTCATGGATGGGGGTGGCACGAACAGTATTCTGGGCTAAAGGCGGCATAGGCACAGTTCCGAAGCTGGTATTGTCATGGTGTCCACGGGGTCCGGCCTCAGGCCCCGCCTCACTGTCATGGTCTGTTGAATCTGGTCATCCCGCGGTCGGGGTCGGGACAGCACGGCCCCGGCGGGACAATCCCGGCACGCAAGGGGGTGCAGCAAAACCTGCGAGAGTGTACTCTGCGCATCAGAATTTACCCCAACGCAGATCAAGAGTGAGCCTTCGCATGCAAGATCCCCTGCTGGACCCACTGCGTCAGCGCATCCTGGCCCGGATGGGCATCCCCCTCTGGCAACTGAGAGCCCGGGGCCTGCCAGACCAACCGGCAGACGCTGCGGCAACCCGGCAGCCGCAGGTGACCCTGGCGGCAGAGGATGCGGCGACCCCACGCCAGCCGGTGACCCCGGCGGCAGAGGATGCGGCGACCCCACACCAGCCGGTGACCCCGGCGGCAGAGGATGCGGCGACCCCACACCAGCCGGTGGCGGTGCCGACCGGCAAGCTGTGGCTGCAGGCCGAGGCGCTGCCCGCGCCCTCTTTGCTCGGGGACATCTGCCAGTGGCTCGGCATAGGCACGGACGAGGTCTCCTTGCTCGGCGAGCTGCCCGAGGGGGTGACGCCCCCCCTGCTCTGGCTGACGGCCCCGGATCCGCGCTGGCCCCATGCCCTCGTCTGCCCGCTCAAGCCAGGCCCGGCGCACAAGCGCGCCCTGTGGCAGCAGTGCCGGCAGCGCCAGCCCGGTTGAACCGGCCAGCAGCCAAGATCCTTGAAGCCACGACCATGGCATGACCATGCCGTCCGTCGCAAGTCCGAATCCCGTCCGGAGTAACCATGTCTGACCTCTTGCCCAGCTTTCGTCCCCTGCTCGAATCCGATTTCGATGCCATCTATCCCATAGAGCGGGCCGCCCACCAGGAGCCCTGGAGCCAGGCCAACCTGCTCTCCTGCTTCGGGCCGCGCTATCTCAACGGCCTGATGCTGGTGGAGGGCCGTCCCGCCGGTTTCTATATCTCTGATCTGGTGGCGGGAGACAGCTCGCTGATGAACCTCTGCATGCGCCCCGAGTTTCAGGGCAAGGGGCTGGGCCGGGCGCTGCTCAAGGAGTATCTGGCCCGCAGCAAGGCGAAGGGGGCCGAGGCCTGGTTCCTGGAGGTGCGGGCGGGCAACCGTACCGCCATCGGCCTCTACGAGAGCGAGGGGTTTGCCGAGTATTGCCGCCGCGCCGACTACTACGGCACCGGCCAGGATCGGGAAGACGCCGTGCTGATGTCCCGCCTGTTCGACTTCGGCTAAGAGACCGCCCGCAACAGACAAGGGGGCCGTGCAGCCCCCTTGTCGTGTCTACCCTCATCCCGCTCCCCAGCCGCCCCTCAGGGCAGGGGGGCATTGTCGATGGCGGGATCCTCCAGGCTGAGGGTGACCCTCAGCACCGCCTCGAAGGCGGCCCCCGAGAGCGGCATGAAGAAGCCGCGCCCGTAGGTGACCCCTGGCATCCAGATCTGCTGGATATCCACCGCCACCTTGATGGGCCGAAGCGGCTCCCCAGGTCGCTGCACATAGATGCCGGGGGCGGTCGCCACCTGGGGGAAGCGCCGCAGTATGTGCTCGCTGCCATCCCCCGCATCCGGGTTGAGCCGCACCTTGGCCAGCCCCGCCAGGGCGGACTGCATCTCGGGGGCACGCCACAGCTCGCTATCGAGCGCCTTGCAGCGTCGGCATTTGGCGCGCTCTATCACGTAGAGCAAGGGGTATCCTTCCCTCAGTGCCAGCCGCTGCGCCTGCTCATAACCCTCGGCCCCGCTTAGCCAGGGGTTGTCCTGCCCCTCGGATCCGCCAAGGAGAAACCAGAGTGCGCCGGCTCCCGCCAGCAGCAACAACATGCCCGTCAACAGACTCTTGACCCCGATCCCCATGGCGCACCTCCCTGAATGAATCCGACCCTTGCCCTTATCATGCCTGACTCTCCCCGAGTTGACGACTTTGTGATCCAGGACAAATGGCGCACACTTGTAAGCTGTAATGTTAGAGTTTAAACTCCAGCCCCGATTTTAGTGCCCCTGCGGGCGCACAACTGTTACTTGAGGATGATTTAGATGTCGCAGCTTCATCTGGTTAGAGTGATGCGTGAGCGTATTGCCCGCCTTGGCAACAAGGCCGCCCTGCGCGTCCAGCAGGATGGCCAGTGGCGCGCCATCGGCTGGCGCACCCTGGGCCAGGCCATGGACTACTGTGCCCAGGCGCTTATCCGCGCTGGCCACCAGCCCACCGAGATGGTCGGCATCTATGCCCGCAACATGCCGGAGTGGACCCAGGCCGATCTCGGCATCCTGGCCGCCCGCGGCGTCAGCGTGCCCATCTACCCCACCAGCACGCTCGAACAGCTGCGCTACATCGTAAAGGACGCCGGCATCAAGCTGCTGTTCGTGGGGGAACAGCCCCAGTTCGATCAGGCACTCCTGCTGCTCGAGAGCGGCGAGATCAACCAGATAGTCACCCTGGACGGCACCGTCGATCTGCGTGGCTGCGAGCAGGCGAGCCACTTCCAGAGCTTCCTGGTCTCCGGCAACCATCAGCCGAGCGAGCAGGCGCTGAGGGAGCGCGAGCAGCACTACCGCATGGACGATCTGCTGACCCTGATCTACACCTCGGGCACCACGGGTGAACCCAAGGGGGTCATGCTCGACTTCAACAACATCGCCGCCTGTTTCGAGATGCACGATCGCCGCCTGGATCTTGGCGAGCAGGACGTGTCCCTCTGCATGCTGCCGCTGAGCCACGTGTTCGAGCGCGCCTGGAGCTACTACGTGCTCTATTGCGGCGCCGAGAACGTCTATATCCGCGATCCGCAGAAGGTGATGGAGGTGATTGGCGAGGTGAAGCCGACCGTGATGTGCGCCGTGCCGCGCCTCTACGAGAAGGCCTACGCCCTGATCCAGGCCAAAGTTGCCCAGGCGCCGCGCCTGCGCCGTGCCCTGTTCGGCTGGGCCACCGGGGTCGGCAAGCGGATGGTCGCCACCCGCCAGGCGGGCAAGTCCGCCTCCCCCCTGCTCTACCTGCAGCTGGCCCTGGCCGAGCGGCTGGTGTTTCGCAAGCTGCGTGCCCGCTTCGGCGGCCGCACCCGCTTCCTGCCGGTGGCGGGCGCCCGCCTCGCGGACGACGTCAACCTCTTCTTCCAGGCCATGGGGCTCAACCTCAAGTACGGCTACGGCATGACAGAGACCACGGCCACCGTCTGCTGCTACGAGGAGAGCCAGTTCAAGCTGGGCTCCATCGGCACCGTCATGGAGGGCATAGAGGTCAAACTCGGGGAGAACAACGAGCTGCTGGTGCGCTCACCCACGGTGATGCGCGGCTACTACAACAAGCCAGAGGCCACGGCCGAGGTAATGACGGTGGATGGCTTCCTGCGTACCGGCGATGCCGGCGAGCTGGACGACGAGGGCAACATCTACTTCACCGAGCGTCTCAAGGAGCTGATGAAGACCTCCAACGGCAAGTACGTGGCACCGCAGCTGGTGGAGGGGACCCTGGGCAAGGATCGCTTCATCGAGCAGATCGCCATCGTCGCCGACGCCCGCCACTTCGTCTCGGCGCTGATCGTCCCCTGCTTCGAGTCCCTGGAGGAGTATGCCCGCTCCATCAACCTGCAGTACCAGTGCAAGACCGAGCTGCTGCGCCACTCCAAGGTGGTGGAGTTCTTCGAGGCACGGATCGCGGATCTGCAGCAGGAGCTGGCCAAGTTCGAGCAGGTGAAGAAGTTCACCCTGCTGCCGAGCGCCTTCTCCATGGAGCTCGGGGAGATCACCCCCACCATGAAGCTGCGCCGCAAGATCATCGAATCCAAGTACCAGAGCGAGATCGAGGCCATGTATAGCCATGTCTGAGTCCAGCCACGGCTGATCCCTCATCTGGCATGAAAAAGCCGCTCATGGAGCGGCTTTTTGCTGTCTGCCTGTGACTCAGGGCAGCTTCACCAGGGGCTGCTCCCGCAGCTCGGTAGGGCGGCCGTCCTGGATCTTCTCCACCTGGGCCAGGGCCTGCTTCACCTCCTCCCCATTGCGCAGCAGGCGATAGGTCAGATCGAAGGTCTTGGTCTCCCCAGGCTGGATCTTGGGCACCAGCCCCAGCGGACGCTGGTACTTGGTGCTGTAGGCATAGCTGGTGCCGGGCTCTATGCCGGTCACATAGCCCTGGGCCCGGGTGTCTGTGTTCTTCCACAGGGTCAGCACAGGCAACTGGTGCGTGTTGTAACCCACCGCCACCCCGACGCTGCCCGCTTTGTTGTTCAGCACCGCCAGGGTATTGCCCTCGGCATCGCTGTAGGGCACCAGGTTGAACACCATCTCGTCGAAGCCCTTGGTCGGCCCCAGATAGGTTTGCCAACCCTTGAGCCCCGCCTTGGCGTAGTCGTTGAACGGAGAGATCTGCTTCACTGGGGTGCTGACGCGCGCCCCCTCCTCCAGGATGGGGGCCCCGAAGTTGCCGTGATAGATGATCTGGTACTCGTTCTCGTAGTCGGCGTGGTTGGTCAGCTTGTCCTGCAGGGCAAATTCCGCCTGACCGGGCACTACGCTCAGCTGGGTCCAGGTGACCAGCTCGCTCATCTTGAAGGTGCGCTCGTCCACCCGGCCCCGCACGTGGATGGCGTAGGGCGGCTCCTCGTCCACTGTCACGCTGACCACGGACGCCGGTATGTTCTGCACCCGGCCGTGCAGGCTCTTGAGGCGGCCGTCGTCATCCACCCCGGGGTGACCGGTCCACTCGTAGCCGCAGCGCACCAGCATCTCGTTGAAGCCATCGAGCCAGCCGAGACCGGCGCGGCTCTCCAGATCGATGAAGGCCGGGTTGACCACCTCCTTGACCGGGGAATCCCAACCCAGGCGCAGATCGGCCCCCTTGACCTCCTTGATCCCCATGCCGCGGGTCGGCACCAGGGTGATCTTCATCACCCCGTTGTCGACGATGAGCAGATCCACCCCCTCCTGGCGCCCGCCGTGCAGGCGCCTCTTCTCGATGGAGAAGGGGACCGGGCTCTTGATCCCCAGCTTGTCGCTGGTGATCTTCCAGTCCCCCACATCCAGCCCCTGCTGGGCGTCGGTCAGCAGGAATTCGGCGGCCTGGCCAGCACTCGCGCCCAGGGCGAGCAGCACGGCAATGGAGAGTCTCTTCAACATGGCTTTATCCTCGTGTCTCTTGTTTTTGGTGATAGCTGAATCGTTTCAGTGATCGAAAACTAGGCGCCTGGCGCACCAGACTCAAGAGTCAAAAGGGGGAAATGTGAGCCGTTTGACAATAAAAGCGTCGATCGGCTTGCTGAAGTGAAGGCTGACTCACAGTCAGGATCGGGGGGATGAGGGGCAAGAAAGAGGGGAGGCGCCGCAGCGCCTCCACGGGATCCTGTCTCTCCCTGCCCTACTCCAGCGCCCACGCCACGGCGGCGTCGGCGTGAATGGCGGTGGTGTCGTAGAGCGGCACGGCGGCCTGGCACTCCCCCACCAGCAGGGCGATTTCGGTGCAGCCCAGGATCACGGCCTGGGCACCGGCCCGGGCCAGATCGGCGATGATGGCCAGGTATTCGGCCTGCGACGACTCGTGGATCTGCCCAAGGCAGAGCTCGTCATAGATGATGCGGTGCACCCGCTCCCGCGCGGCGTCACCGGGCACCAGCACCTCCAGCCCGAACTGCGCCTCCAGCCGCCCCTTGTAGAAATCCTGCTCCATGGTGAAGCGGGTACCGAGCAAGCCGACCCGGGTCACCCCGTCTGCCAGCAGGCGGCGGGCGGTGGCGTCGGCGATGTGCAGCAGCGGGATCTCGATGGCGGCGGCGATCTCGGGCGCCACCTTGTGCATGGTGTTGGTCCCTATCATCAGGAAATCGGCACCACCGGCCTGGAGTGCCCGGGCCTCGGCCGCCAGCAGACGGGCGGTGGCGGGCCAGTCACCGGCATGTTGCAGCCGCTCTATCTCGGCAAAATCGACGCTATTGAGCAACACCCGCGCCGAGTGCAGGCCGCCGAGCCGTCCCCGTACGCCCCGGTTGAGCGCCTGGTAGTAGCTGACGGTGGACTCCCAGCTCATGCCACCCAGCAGACCGATACATTTCATGAAACCTCCTTGCCACCATGCAGGCACTGGACGGCGCGAGCGTCATGCCGCGCCGCCGGGGAAACAAAAAAGGCCCCGAAGGGCCAACAAGACAGCCGGTAAAGGCTCAGGCCAGGGCCTAAACCCAGATCATCAGCACGCAGGCCGCCGTGGCGATCCCCATGCCGAGGTTAAAACGACGCCAGCCTCTGGCGGTACGGATGAGGCGGCGCACCTGGGCACCGAACAGCACCCAGAAGGCCCCCGTGTAGAGGCCGGTCACGAAGAAGATGCCGAGTACCCAGCCGGCGGACGGCCAGTAAGCCTCCCCCGCCAGGGTGAAGCCGCTGATGGCGGAGAGCGCCATCATCCAGGCCTTGGGGTTGAGCAACTGCAACATGGCCCCCTGATGAGCCGGGATCAGCGGCCGGCTGCCATCTGCCGGGCCGCTGGCATTGGCCACCTTCCAGGCCAGCCAGAGCAGGTAGGCCGAGCCCACCAGCTTGAGGCCGTCGTGCAGCAGCGGCACCTTCTCGAACATCACCCCCAGCCCCAGGGCCGTGGCCAGGATCATCAGGTTGATGCCCCCCACCACCCCCACCAGCAGGGGAATGGAGCGGCGAAATCCCTGGGCGGCCCCGGCGCTGGTGAGCAGCATGTTGTTGGGGCCCGGGGTGCCACAGGTGATCAGGGCAAAGCCCGCCAGGGGGAACAACCAGTTCAGATCCATCTCAATCTCATCCTTTAGTGCGGCAAGAGCGCGGCAAGCCTCCTAATATGCAGAGCCTCTGCCCTGACGACAAGGTCAGCAATGCATTTTCTTTGCATGAATAATCAGGCGCTCATTAATACCAGAGCATCACCACGCACAGGGCGGTGAGGGCCCCCAGGCTGCCATTGAGGCGGCGCCACCCCTTGTCCGAGTTGATCCAGCGGCTGAGCTGATGACCGAACAGCACCCAGGCAAAGCAGACCGGCAGCCCCGCCATGGGGAAGACCGACATGATGCCCCACATGCTCGCCCAGTAGTCGCTCCCCGGCAGGCTGAACAGACTGATGGCGGAGATCCCCATCATCCAGGCCTTGGGGTTGAGGAACTGGAAGCCCAGCCCTTCCAGCAGGGTCAGCGGGCGGGCGCGCCTCGCCGGATCCCCTGGGGCACCGGCCACCGCGATGCGCCAGGCCAGCCACAGCAGATAGAGGCTGCCGAGCACCTGCAGGCTCAGCTTGAGCAGGGGCCAGCGTTCGAACAGCGGATAGAAGCCGAGCGCCAGCACCAGTTGCAGCACGGGCTGGCCGACCGTCACCCCGATGAGGTGTGGCAGGGTGCGGCGCACCCCGAAGTTGGCGCCGGATGCCGTCAACATAAGGTTGTTGGGCCCCGGGGTGCCGCAGGTGAGCAGGGCGAAGCCAAACAGGGTGGCGTACCATTCGATGGTCATGGGGTGACTCCTTTCTCGCCACATTGTATCAGTACAATGTGAGCTATTTGGTTGTTAACAGGCTGAATATCACGCTATATTGGGGACAATATTGGATCAATGGATTTATTGTCACCATGACAATCTGGACGCCCGACCTCACCCCCTTCGAGGGGCCCCTCTACCTGAAACTGGTCAAGGCCATCGAGCAGGCCATTGCCGATGGCGCCCTGCCTCCCCAGACCCGGCTGCCCACCCACAGGGCGCTGGCGGACCGGCTGGGGGTGACGGTGGGCACCATCACCCGCGCCTACACCGAGGCCGAGCGGCGTGGTCTGCTGGCGGCCAGGGTGGGTCATGGCACCTGGGTCAGGGCCGCGGCGGATCCCGCCAACGAATGGGTGATCCGCAACGAGGACAATCACCGCATCGAGCTGTGGCAGAACCTGCCGGTGCAGCTGGACAGGGCCGCCATCATCAAGCCCATGCTGACCGAACTGGCGGACGGGGATCTCAACGGCCTGCTCGGCTATGACAAGGAGGCGGGGCGTGCCCCGCAGCGCCAGCTGTTCATCGACTGGCTCGCCGAGCAGGGCATCCGGGGAAGCGAGGAGAGGCTGCTGTTCAGCCATGGGGCCCAGCACGGCATCATGCTGGCCCTGCTGGCCACCGGCTGCGTGGGGGAGACCCTCTTCTGCGAGGGGCTCAGCTACCCCGGCATGCTGGGCAATGCGCGCCAGCTGAAGAATCAGGTGATGGGGCTGGCGATGGACGAGGAGGGGCTGATCCCCGCCGCCCTGGAGGCCGCCTGCCGCCAGCGGCGGGCCAAGCTGCTCTACCTGACCCCCACACTGCAGAATCCCACCACGGCCACCATGAGCCTGGCGCGGCGGGAGGAGATCGTCGCCATCGCCCGCCGCCACGATCTGCTGATCGTCGAGGACGACGTCAACGGTCTGCTGCCCGAGGAGATGCTGCCGCCCCTGGTCAACCTGGCACCGGAGCGGGTCATCTACCTCGGCAGCCTGGCCAAGATCGCCTGCGGCGGCCTGAGGGTCGGCTTCGTGCTGACTCCCCCCGCCCTTCGCAACGGCTTCGCCCAGGCCATGCGGCTGTCGAGCTGGATGGTGAGCCCCCTGCTCATCGAGCTGGCCTGCAAGCTGGTGAGCCAGCGCCAGATCATGCCGCTCATAGAACAACAGCGAAAAATCCTGGCGCGTCGGGGGGAGCTGCTGCGCCACCTGCTGCCGGGGGCCCGCTGGCAGCCGGGTTCCATGCACGCCTGGTTGCCGCTGCCCGAGCCCTGGCGCAGTCAGGAGTTCGCCGAGGCGGCCAACGCCCTTGACGTCGGGGTCGCGAGCGGAGAACACTTTGCCGCCGGCCAGTTTGCCGCCCCGCAAGGGGTGCGCCTGAGCCTGAGCCAGCCCGCCACCGACGCCCGCGTCGCCGAGGGGCTGGAGCGCCTCGCCGGGCTGCTGCGCGCGGCGCCGCCCACCAATCCCCTGCTATAGTCTGTGGCCCTGATCCCGAAGGAGTGACCATGCTGCCCGTCCGCCCCGCCCTGCTGCTCCTCACCCTGCTGCTGGGAGGCTGCGCCTCCCCCAGCCATCAGCAGCTGGGCCAGGCCCTGAGTGGCCTGGAAGGGGAGCTGACAAGGCTGGAGGAGGAGCTGGCCGCCATGAACGGGCTCCACTACCAGAAGGCCATAGACGCCCCCCTGGCCCTGCGCCGCTACCTGAACGCCCCCTCCCCCACGGCGGAGGGCCTGGTGCCCGCCCAGAGCCGGCTGCAGGACGGCCCTCTGCTGCGCTACGACTACCGCCTGCCGGCGTCCATGACCCGGCTGCCCACGGACAACCCCTGCCTGCGTTACGAGTTCGAGCTGCGCCACCTCGGTCGCCTCGGCCAGCTCGAGCTCGCCTGGCAGGGGAACGGCCAGCAGGGCAGCCAGCGCATCCGTCAGCGCGACTGTCCCTTCTCCGCCAGGGGGCCGGGGTTGCAATGAGGCCTGCCGACGCCGGGACCCTGTCCGGGCTAAGTGTGCGTGAGCCTTGCGGCCCCGCCAGCTCACCACTGACCCAAGTGAGGTATTGACCCCGTCACGGTTCCCGGACGACAGTGAAGGCCACTTTTGAATCCAACCTCGCCACCCCGACCGGCGAAGGAGCGTCGAAGATGCAGATCCTCCTGATCGAAGACGATGCCATGCTGGGCTCGGCCCTCACCCAGGGGTTGATTGACCAGGGGATGGCCCCCTCCCAGCTGCACCATTGCAAAGAGCTCGCCACCCTGCCGGCCCTGCTGCGCCAGCAGTCGTTCGATGCCATCCTCTGCCGCCAGTATCACCACCAGGCCCGCGAGGGGGTCCGCCTGCTGCAGGAGGCCCACCACCTGGGGCTGCTCACGCCGGGTTGCGTGCTGCTGCTGCTGGACCATGACGATGACGCCGGTCATTATCCCCCCGCCGATCTCTATTTCGCCCTGCGCCTGGCCGTCCCCTTCACCACCGAGCAGTTGAGCCGCAGCCTGCACGAACTGCTGGCGCTGACGACCCTGAGCCGCCCCCTGGCGACGCCCATGGCCCTCAGGGAGTGGCGCAGCGCCTGCGCCCAGTGCGAGGATCTGCTCTACCGGCATGCCAGCAACAAGGCGCTGGGGCCGCAGATGGACAGGGTCAAGGGTTACATGCTGCTGCAGGAGCAGGATCACTTCCAGGCCACCCAGCACTACGCCATGTGCACCACTGAGCACGACGCCTGGTGGCCGCGCAAGGGGTTGATCCTCGCCCTGCTCGGATTGAACCGGCTGGAGAGTGCCCGCAAGGATCTGGCCCGCAATCAGCAGAAGTTGCCCCCCGCCATTCATCAGGAGCTCTCCCTCACCTGCCTGCTGCACGAGGCGCAGTGGGAGAGCGCCTGGGACACCTTGACGGGATTGCTGCAACGCTGTCCCTGGCAGCCACAATGGCGCCAGACCGCCATCTTGCTGGCCCTGTTGCTCAAAGAGGAGGGGGAGGTGCTGGCCCAGGCCGACGACTTCACCCTGCGCTTCTTCCCCAAGCAGAAGTTTCGCCAGTCCGTCGAGCGCTGCATGCTGGATGCCACCCTGGCGGTGCTCTGGCATCCCCCGGTCGCGGCCAGGGCGCATGGACTGCAACAGGGTCTCGCGGATCTCGGCCAGCAGGCGGGCACCCTGCGGGCCCACGAGGAGGCCCTGCTACGCGCCCTGATGCTGGGGCTGGATTACCGCTTCGACGAGGCCCTGCTGCTGCTGGCCAAGCACCCGCCGGAGGCGGCGCGGGACCATCACCTCAACCAGTTGCTCGGCGTGGCCGTCAGCCAGTTCTGCGGCCTGCCCCACCACGCCCGGCGCTATCTGACCCAGTTGGGCCAGTACCGGGGGCCGGTGGCACAGAGCCCGCAGTTGCAGCGGCTGATCCGCCAGGTGGTCGAGGATCTCCAGCGGCAGCTGGAGCAGCGCGAGCAGCACCTGGCCCAGTTGCGCCAGCAGCGGCAACAGGCCATGACGGCGGGCCAGCACCAGCTCGCCGTGCAGTGTGCCCTGACCCTGCAGGAGGCGTTCCCCGCCCAGGCGGGGGATACCTGGCAACTGCTGACGCTGCTCACCCACTGCTGGCCCGCCGGCATGGCGGCCCCGGCGGTGGCACAACTGGTGGACAGGCTGGAGCTGCGCCTCAACCACAGCGCCGCCTTCATGGGGCAGCATGCCGACGCCTGTCAGGAGACACTGCGGCAGATCCGATCTCATCTGGCCCCCAGGCTTTCTCCCCTCCCACCCCGCTAGGGGCGGCCCGAGCCCAAGGGCCGCCACGGGGCGACGGCTAGATCAGACCCCGCACCAGGATCCCGCCGATCAAGAGCGGCGCCACCAGTCGCCAGCACCAGAGCAGGCACAGACGCAGGGTCGGGGAGAGCCCCCCGGGCAATATGGTCTCCCCCAGCCGCCAGCCCAGCAGCAGGGTCAGCACCAGACCGAACAGGGGCATCATCAGGTTGGAGGTGAGGTAGTCCAGCAGGTCGAAGATGGTCTTGCCAAACAGGGTGTAGTCGGCCCAGGGGCCGAACGACAGGCTGACCGGAATGCCGGAGGCCATGATCAGCAGGGTCAGCACCCGGCAAGCGCCACGGCGCGACCAGCCCCACTCCTCGCAGGTGAAGCGCACCAGGTGCTCCAGCATGGAGATGGAGGAGGAGAGCGCCGCCACCAGCAGCAGCAGGAAGAAGACCACCCCCAGCCCCTGGCCGAACGGCAGGTGGCTGAACACCGCGGGCATGGTCATGAAGGTGAGACCCGGGCCGGCGGTGGGGTCTATGCCGGTGGAGGCCAGCGCCGGGAAGATCATCAGCCCCGCCAGCACAGAGATGAGGCTCGCCAGGGTAACTACCCAGACGCCGGAGCGCAGCACCCCTTCGCTGCTCGGCAGGTAGGCGCCATAGGTGGTGTGTACCCCGAGCCCGATGGAGAGGGAGAAGAAGGCCAGCCCCAGGGCATCCAGCACGCTCTGGCCGGTCAGCATGGAGAAGTCCGGCAGCAGCAGCTGGCGCACGCCCGCCATGGCCCCCGGCATGGAGAGACCCACTCCCACCAGCAGCAGCATCATGATGAAGAGCGCCGGCATCATCCAGCGCAGCGCCCGCTCCACTCCCTTCTGGATGCCCCCCTGCACGAACCACCAGGTGAGCCCGGCGAAGACCAGATGGGTCAGCACAGGCCACCAGGGATGACTGACATAGCCGTTGAACAGGGCGGTCAGCGCCGAGCCCTCGCCGAGGTTGAGCTTGCCCGCCACAGCCAGCGCCGCATAACCCACGGTCCAGCCCCCCACCACGCTGTAGAAGCTGTAGATGAAGAAGCCGCAGAGGATCCCCATGTAACCCATCCAGCGCCAGTTCGGCCCCACCAGCTTGTGGAAGGCGCCGAGCACCCCGCGCTGGCTGCGGCTGCCGAGCAGGGTCTCACCCACCAGCACCGCCACCCCCAGGGTGAAGCTGAACAGCAGAAACACCAGCAGGAAGGCGCCGCCGCCATTGGTGGCGGTCACATAGGGAAACTTCCAGATGGCGCCGAGGCCGATGGCCGTGCCGGCCGCCGCCAGCACATGACCGAGACGGGAAGACCACTGAACCTGGCTCATACAACCTCCGGGGAAGACAACATCGAATCGATACTCCATGGGTAAGTGCAACCTGGGTCGCAACGACCGGGTTGCAACAAAAAGGCCGCCCGGGGGCGACCTTTGCAATGAACATTCAGACTGAGTGCGCGTGCAGGGTCACCTCTCTTGCGAGCGGAAAAATCGGCCGAACCGGGCGATGAGGGGTGACATGCAGTGGGTAACCTGGACGCGAAAAAGGAGCCACAGCCTAAACCACGGCAAGAGAAGTTGACAGCCAATAGTCCATTTTTGCCCGCAAAACAGAATATTTATCAATTAAATAGCCGCTAGATAAATCAAAGTTTTGATAAACCGCTATTTCGTGGATTTTTCGAGGCAGTCAATCCTGCCGGCGAGGATCCCCTCTCTGTCCGGACAACGGGCAGGCCCGGGGGCTCACCCGCACGGCGGGAGGTTACAGCAGACCCCGCACCAGGATGCCGCCGATGAGCAGGGGAGCCAGCCAGCGCCAGCAGCCCATCAGCAGGGCGCGCCAGTGCGGCGCCAGCCCGGCGGGCAGCGCCCGGCGACCGAGCTGCCAGCCCAGCAGCAGCGTCAGGGCCAGCCCGAACAGGGGCATCATCAGGTTGGAGGTGATGAAGTCCAGCAGCTCGAAGATGTTCTTGCCAAACAGGGTCACCTGCGCCCAGGGACCGAACGACAGGCTGACCGGGATGCCCCCCGCCATCACCAGGGCTGTGATCAGGCTGCAAGCCGCCCGCCGCGACCAGCCCAGGCCCTCGCAGACGAAGCACTGCAGGTGCTCCAGCAGGGAGATGGCCGAGGAGAGCGCCGCCACCACCAGCAGGGCGAAGAAGACCACAGCCAGCCCCTGGCCGAAGGGCAGTTGCTGGAACACCGCCGGCATGGTCATGAAGGTGAGGCCGGGCCCCGAGGCGGGATCTATGCCGGTCGCCGCCAGCACAGGGAAGATCATCAAGCCCGCCAGCACGGCGATCAGGCTCGCCAGCAGCACCACCCAGAGACTGGAGCGGCCCACCCCTTCGCTGGAGGGCAGGTAGGCGCCATAGGTGGTGTGGATGCCGAGCCCAATGGAGAGGGAGAAGAAGGCCAGCCCCATGGCATCCAGCACCCCGGACATGCCGAGCTTGCTGAAGTCAGGCATCAGGAAGTGGCGCACCCCGGCCATGGCATTGGGCAGGGTAAGGCCGAAGGCCACCAGCAGCAGGATCATGATGAAGAGGGCCGGCATCATCCAGCGCAGGGTCCGCTCCACCCCCTTCTGCACGCCCCCCTGCACGAACCACCAGGTGAGGGCGGCGAACAGCAGGTGGGTCAGCACCGGCCAGAGCGGATCCCCCACATAGTCGTTGAAGCGGGCGGTCAGCGCGGCGCCGTCCCCCTGTTGCAACTCTCCCGCCAGCGCCATGCCGGTGTAGCCCAGGGTCCAGCCCCCCACCACGCTGTAGAAGCTGAAGATGAGCAGGCTGCACAGCAGGCCCATGGCGCCGACCCAGCGCCAGCGCTTGCCCATCAGTTCGCCGAAGGCCCCCACCACCCCGCGCCGGGTCAGGCTGCCGAGCAAGGTCTCCCCCATCAGCACCGCCACCCCCAGGGTGAAGCTGAACAGCAGGAACACCAGCAGGAAGGCGCCGCCACCGTTGGCGGCGGTCACATAGGGGAACTTCCAGATGGCGCCGAGACCGACCGCCGAACCTGCGGCGGCCAGGATGTAACCGAGCCGGGATGACCATTGGGACTGCTTCATGGGAACTCCAATCGAGGGGCCCGCCAGCGGGGCCCGGAATGGCGCTCAGAGTACGCCCGGGGGCGCGCAATCACTCGGCGTATATCCGATATAAAACTCAGTTTTTAGCATCATTAACCAATAAAATTCGGATAACCCACCAAACGTGCCACAAAATAAAAAACCGGAGCGGGTTTGCTCCGGTTTGCTGTCTGCTCGCGTCTGGCGGGATTAGATGACCCCCAGCTCCCGCAGCCGCTCCATCAGGTAGCTGTGGGCGGTGTGGCGCTCGGAGAGCACCACGTCCGGGCGCGGGTGCAGGAACAGCGGCAAGGAGATGCGGGACTTGGCGGCACTGCCGCCGGTCGGGTTGATGACCCTGTGGGTGGTGGAGGGGTAATAGCCACGGGAGGCCTCCTGCAGCATGTCACCTATGTTGATGATCAGGGTGCCAAAGTCGCAGGGCACGTCCATCCACTCCCCGTCCGAGCCCTTCACCTGCAGGCCGGGCTCGCTCGCGGCGGGCAAAATGGTCAGCAGGTTGATGTCTTCATGGGCGGCGGCGCGGATGGCCCCCGGCTCCTCGGTGCCGTCGAACGGCGGATAGTGCAGCACCCGCAGCAGGGTCTTCTGGCTCTCTTCGATCATGGAGGAGAGCGGGCAGCTGTAGTGGGCGGCGATGTCCGCCGGGGTGTATTGCTCCACCCAGGAGAGCAGCTCGGCGGCGAGATCGTTGGCGAGGCGGTAGTACTCCATCGCCTGCGCCCTCAGCTCTTCCGGCATCTGGCCCCAGGGGTAGAGGTGGAAGTACTCCTTGATGTCCTTCTGGGTGTTGCCCTTGGCCACCTCGGACACCGAGGGCGGGAAGTAGCCGTCCTGGGTCTCGCGGTTGAACAGGAACGCCTGCTTCTGCTCGCTCATGAAGAAGCGATACCAGTTGTCATAGATGGACTGCACCAGCTCCTTCGGGATGGGGTGGTGGGTCAGCACCCCGAAGCCGGTGGTGCGCAGGGATTCGGTGAAGCGCTCGGCCGCGTCGGGGGAGCGATAATCGACGGTCAGGACTTTCATTGTTTTTTTGTTACATGCCAGTTAAAAGTAGGCGCAGTTTACCCTGCCTCCCCCGGCAAGAAAAGGTTGCCGGAGGCCCGTTCGCAACGGCTTGAAAATACTGATAAAAACATCATGATATCGGCCTGGTGCCGGGTGCTTGTCCCGGGCGGGCTTCCTCTTCTAGAATGCCCCACAATCATTGCTGTCGGAGCCCCTTCATGTCCCCCAAGATCCTGCTGTTGACCCTCCCCCTGCTGCTCGCCGGGTGCAGCTCCCTGTCGGAGGAGGAGTGCCGCGCCATGAGCTGGTACAACCAGGGTTATCAGGACGGGGAGCAGGGCAAGACCCGGACCGCCACCCGTGACTACAAGCAGACCTGCGGGGAGTACGGCCTCAGGGTGGACGAAGACGAGTGGCAGCGCGGCTACGCCAAGGGGCTGGAGCTCTACTGCATCCCGGAGCTCGCCTACAGCAAGGGGCGGGAGGGGAACGAGTACCTGGGAGTCTGCCCCAACGACACCAGCTTCCTCACCCAGTTCGAGCGCGGCCGCAAGGAGTTCCTGCTGGAGCAGCGCCTCGGCGAGCTGCAACAGGAGCTGGAGCGCACCGAGCGGACCATCTATCAGCTGGATCAGCAGATCCGGGGCGAGAGCGACAGCAAGCAGCGGGACTACTACCGGGCCCAGCGCGAGCGTGCCATCCGCCACTACGAGGGGGTGCGCCGTGACTACAACCGGATCCGCTTCCCGGATCGGGTGATCCAGTTCTCCTTCGGGAGCTGACAAACAAGGGGCCGCGCCGGCCCCTTTCTGTTGCCCCTCAGGAGGGCAGGACCCAGCGCTGCAGCGCCAGCGCTATGCCGTCTTCGTTGTGATCCGCGGTGACCCTGTCCGCATGGGCCTGGATCTGGGGCGCCGCATTGCCCATGGCCACCGCCAGCCCCACCTGCTCGAACATGCTGATGTCGTTGTTGTTGTCCCCAAAGGCCACCACGTTTTCCATCGCTATGCCCTCCCTCGCCGCCCACTGGGCCAGCCGGTTGCCCTTGCTGCACCCGGGCTGCACCAGCTCCACCGCATAGGGCGCCGCCCAGTCCTGGGTGAAGGGCAGATGCTGCACCACCTCCCCCACGAAGCGGTGCAGCAGGCCGGGATCCTGATTGAACAGCTCCAGCTTCCAGATGGGCTTTTGCAGCCAGCTGTCGATATCCTCGGCGGGCAGCAGGGAGACCTTGAGGTGATCCGGCTGGTTCGCCGACCAGTGCCGCATCCGCCCCACATGCTCCTCGCAGCCGAGATAGCCGATGCCTTCGTCGAGGTGGAACAGGGCGCCCATCTGCTGGGCCTGCACCTCGGCGAGCAGGGCGGTGAGCGGCGCCACCGCCAGGGGATCCCCGGCCAGGATCCGACCCTGCACCGGATCATAGAGGTAGGCGCCGTTGCTGCAGATGAGGGGGGTGTCAAGCGCCAGCTCGTGATGGAAGGGACGGGCCGTCATGAAGTGGCGACCCGTCACCAGCAGCACCTTGATGCCGTGGGCCCGGGCCTGGGCCAGGGCGGCCCGGGTCGCGGACGAGATCTTGTGATCCCGGGTCAGCAGGGTACCGTCCATATCCAAAGCAATGGCCTGAAAACGACTCATATCACCTCCAAGAATGTCGAAACGAATGCGGCACCGTACAATCCCGCGTCCAGTGCAATGGCTTGATAATGATTCATATCACCTCTCAGGACTGGGCATCGCGGGGCGCATATGAAGGCCTGTGCTGGCCAGGTTCGCCGGGCGACGGAGTAAAAGGGGACAAAGAGCCATACCGTCCCAAACTCGGCGCCGGGATGCAAGCCCCGCCTGCCACCCCGGCGCCAATCTGTGATCCCCTCGCCCTTCGTCAGCCCGGCTCGACGCAGGCGGCCACGGCGCTTCGCCTGTCCGCCCGTCTGCGCAACCCGTAGAAGCCGAGGGCGCAGATCACGCCGCAGAGCGCCGCCAGATAGAAGGGCCACTCGGTGCCTGCCAGCAGCGCCAGGCTGCCGAGCACCACCGCCAGGATCTCGCTGCCCACCGCCAGGCCGCGATAGATCCCCATCGCCTGCCCCTGCTGGCTGGCATGGCTGCGATTGGAGATGGCCACCGAGGTGGCGAGCTCCCCCAGGCTCATGCCGATGCCGGCCGGAATGAAGGTGAGCGCCAGCCCCCACCACTGGGTCGGCAGGATGAACATCAGCATGCCCGCCGCCATCACCAGATGTCCGACGATGCCGAGGGAGCTGCCGCGCCAGTGGCGGGCCAACTGCTCCCCGAGCCAGGAACCCAGCATCATGGGCACGCTCACCAGCACGGCAGCCTGGGCCAGCTGCACCGGATCCCAGGAGAGCCGCTCCACCAGCCAGACGTTGAAGTAGGTGAAGTAGAGCTGCACCGCCCCGTAGCTGAGCAGAGTCAGCACGAAGTAGGGCAGGAGGCGGGGTTGCAACAGCAACTGACGGGTCGAGAGGGAGGCCAGCTCCTGCTCTGCCGGTACCGGTGGCCGGTTGGGCAGCAGCCAGAGCACCAGCAACAGGTTGCCCGCCGTCATGGCCACCGCCAGCCAGGCCGCCAGGCTGTAATCCCCCGACACCACGGCGGCATAGCCCCCTATCATGGGGCCCAGCACCCAGCCCAGGTTCATGCCGATGTTGATGCGGGCGAAGTTGCGCGCCTTGGTTTTGGCCGTGCTCATGTCTGCCGCCATGGCCTGGACGATGGCGATGTCGCCGTTGAAGAAGCCCTCCACCACCCGGCTCAGCAGCAAGAGCGGTAGGGAGCGCCAGGCGATCCCCAGGGCCATCAGCACATAACCCGCCAGCACGCCCACCAGGCAGAGGGTCAGCACCGGCTTGCGGCCATGGCGATCCGACAGCTTGCCCAGCCAGGGGGCCCCCAGCAGTTGAAACAGCGGATAGAGCCCCATGATGACCCCGAGCCACAGCTTGCGGCTCCAGTCAGACGCCTCGGGCGTCAACATGCCCTGGGCCGGATCCAGCATCAGCGGCGCCAGCACCGGCGAGGGCAGACTGAAGCCCGCCACCGCCAGGGTCACCGTCATCACCAATACCCAGAGGGTTGCCTGTCCCTTGATCCCTTCCATCTTCGCCTCATTAAATAAAGTTATTGGTTTATTTATACTGCGAAGGGAATGGCATTAAGTAAAGTGAATTATTGATTTAAATGAGGCCGCTGCCCATAATGACCCTATCAACGCCAGTGCCGCCCTGGCTTTCCCGCAGCGAACGCCTGTCGATAACGAGATCCACCCCATGAACGCCAGTACCGACAAGATCCTCTACCTGCTTAAGACTCACGGCCCCCAGAGTGCCGCCGCGCTGGGGGAGCAGCTGCAGATGACCTCCATGGGCGCCCGCCAGCATCTGACGGCGCTGGAGGCCGACGGCTGGGTGGGCTTTAGCGACGAGGCGCGGGGCCGTGGTCGCCCGGTACGACTCTGGCACCTGACCGAGCAGGCTTGGCAGCGCTTCCCCGACACCCACAGCGAGCTGACCCTGCAGCTTATCGACGACGTGCAGCAGCTGTTTGGCGAGAGCGGCCTGGATCAACTGATCGCACGGCGGGAGCAGCAGATGCTGAGCCGCTATCAGGCCAGGCTGACCCAGCCGGCGCTGGCGGATCGGCTGACCGCGCTCAAGGAGCTGCGCAGCCGGGAGGGCTATATGGCGGACATGAGCCAGGAGGAGGATGGCAGCTGGCTATGGTGGGAGAGTCACTGCCCCATCTGCGCCGCGGCGCGGGCCTGCCGGGGCTTTTGCCGGAGCGAGCTGGCGCTGTTTCGCCAGTTGCTGGCACCGGCCGGGGTGGAGCGGGAGCAGTACCTGCTGGAGGGGGACAGGCGCTGCCTCTATCGCATCCGGCCGCCGCAGGCCTGAGGATGCCGGCGCGCAAAAACAACAAAGCAGGCGCCGGGATGCCTGCTTTGTTGCCTTCGGGGAGGGGATGCTCTCGTTCCAGCCCGTCGTTTCCCGATAAGGTCGGACGGCTGATGGGGTTGTTGACCCGGTAAGGTCCTTCACCACAGAGGCCTGGTCGGGCATCTGTCTTGCCACCGGAAGATGAAACCATGGTACGCCTGCCGGTGCGGTGAGTGGTTGTGAAGTAGTAGGTATTTTCAGTTGTTTTTGCAATAGTTCACCCTTAATCTAGGAAAAGTGAATCAGTAATTGCAACGAGGAACGGAGAATGCTGAAACTTGATCGCATAGACAGGCATATTCTGGAGTTGATGCAGGAGAATGGCCGCATCAGCAACCTGGAGCTGGCCGAACTGGTCGGGCTCTCCCCCTCCCCCTGCTCGCGCCGGGTCAAGGCGCTGGAGGATGCCGGTCTCATCGATACCCACGTCACCCTGCTCAACGCCCGCCAGCTGGGGCTCACCCTCACCGCCTACATTCACATCTCCATGGACAGGCACACCCCCGAGCGGTTCGAAAACTTCGATCGGGCCATCCAGGATCTGCCCGAGGTGCTCGAATGCGACCTCATCACCGGCAACGACGCCGACTACCAGCTCAAGGTGGTGGTGCGGGACATGGAGCACTACCAGCACTTCCTGCTGGACAAGCTGACCCACATCTCCGGGGTGACCGGGGTGCGCTCCAGCTTCGTGCTGCGCCGCATCAAGCACAAGACGGCGCTGCCCCTCAACCACCTGGGCTGAGGGCGAGAGACGCAAAAAGCAAGAGGAGGCCCAGGCCTCCTCTTTGTATCTTGTGTCACCGGGAACTGACCGGATCAGACGCCGACCTGGCTGACGTCCTGCACCTGCAACAGCCAGCCGGCCTGCTCCTGCTGGGGTTCGCCGCTCAGTCGCAACCGCTCCCCCTCTGACACCCACTGCCCCTCGGGCAGGGAGACCAGCAGACTCTCGCTGCCGTTGTCGAACACCCAGCGATCTTCGCCGAGCGACTCAATCAGATAACCTTCCATCTCCACTCTGGACTCGGCTTGCCAGGACGGCGCAACGGAATCACGGCTCTCGATGAAATCCCCCTGAACACCAAAACTGGCCAGCCCCCACAGAATGGAGAGCCCGACGATGGATGACTGCATCTCTCTCTCCTCTCATGAAACTGTGGGGCCAGTATGGAAAGGGAAGCATGAGTGCACCATGAACAAGGCCGCAAAGTGCAGGCGAGATCGCGAAAAAAACCGGCCAAGGGGCCGGTCGTGTCATTTTATGGCGTCTGGATCACACTATTTGGCGACTTCCTCTGCCATTCGAACCGCCCTTGGCTTATTCGTCCACATGGCCAGGCCGCGGTGATCCGCGCAGATCCCCTCCTCGCTGATGGCCCTGACCCGGACGCCATCCTTGCAGAGGGCCTGCCAGGCATCCGCATCATCGATCCGCAACTCGGACGGGGGCTGGGTGCCGCCGGCGCAGCCACCGAGCAGCAGAACAAGCAAGGGTAACCAGGGTTTCATCGGATGACTCCAGGCAAGAGGAAGAGGATTCAGCGCCCGAGCTGGGTCGCCACGCGATCGCAGAGTCGCTTGAGCTCGGCCAGCTCGGCATCGGCCAGATCCACCTGATTGCGCAGGTTGTCCGCCAAGCAGCACTCCCTGACTCCCTGCTGCAGCTGGCGCCCCGCCTCGGTCAGGCGGATGCATTTTTGCCGCTCGTCTTCGCTGGAGACGGTGCGGGTCAGCCAGCCCTTGCTCTCCAGCCGCTTGACGATGGGGGTCAGGGTGCCCGCATCCAGCCCTGTCTCCTGGCCAATCTCCTTGAGGCTGACCTCGTCCCGCGCCCAGAGCGACAGCATCACCAGGTACTGGGTGTAGGTGAGATCCAGCTTGTCCAGGAGCGGCCTGTAGGCGCGCATCACCGCATTGGAGGCGCTGTAGAGGGCAAAACAGACCTGCTTTTTCAATTCACTCATGGGGCACCTCGCTGACGACTGGGGCCAGTATACCCCAGGACAACTGATGCCTGAATAATTTGCACACAAAACAGTTGTCACCCCCTCTTTTCGGGATTAACCTGATTTTAGTTTGCACACAAACAGAATGTCCGAGCCGCCGCCTCCCCCTTGGCTGGCGCGGCGTCGACTGCCCCCTACCCCGCTGGAGAACGACCATGACCCCGATCAGCCATCAGATCCAACTGCTGCGCCGCCCCACCGGCCTCCCCACCCCGGACGATTTCGCCCTCAGGGAAGTGCCCCTGCCCGCCCTGCAGGAGGGCGAGGTGCTGGTGACCAACCAGTGGTTGTCGGTGGACCCTTACATGCGCGGTCGCATGAGCGAGGCCAAGAGCTATGTGCCCCCCTTCCCCCTGAACGGCCCCCTCGACGGCGGCGCCATCGGCACCGTGCAGGCCTCCCGTCACCCCGACTTCCAGGTGGGTGACCAGGTGAGCAGCATGCTGGGCTGGCGGGATGCCTTCGTCGCCAAGGGGGAGCAGCTGACCCGGTTGCCCGCCACGGCGCTGCCCTCCCAGCTCTTCCTCGGCGCCCTCGGCATGCCGGGCATGACTGCCTGGGCGGGCTTGCACAAGGTCGCCCGCCTGCAGGCCGGTGAGACCCTGCTGGTCTCGGCGGCCTCCGGCGCGGTCGGCACCATGGCGGTGCAGCTCGCCAAGCGGGCCGGTGCCCGGGTGATCGGCTCCACCGGCTCGGCCGACAAGGTCGCCTACCTCGAGACGCTCGGGGCGGATGCGGTGATCAACTACAGGGAGACGCCGGATCTCGACGCCGAGCTGGCCCGACTCGCCCCGGCAGGCATTCAGGTCTATTTCGAGAACGTGGGGGGCGCCATGCTGGACGCGGCCCTCAACCACATGGCGCTGCACGGGCGCATCGTCCTGTGCGGCCTCATCGAGCAGTACAACAGCAATGGCCAGGGGAGCGGCCCGCGCAACCTCTCCCAGATGATCCGCAAACGCCTCCTGATGCAGGGGCTGCTGGTCTCCGATCACTGGCAGCACTACGGGGAGTTCCTGGCCGAGGCCATCCCCGCCTTCGAGGCCGGCGCCCTGCAGGCCGAGGAGACCATCAGCGAGGGGCTGGCCAGCATGCCGCAGGCCTTTATCGGGCTGTTCGAGGGCCGCAACACCGGCAAGATGCTGGTCAAGCTGGGCTGACGGCCAGCCACGCACCGGGGAGCCTCATTCCCCGTTTCTACCATCTGCTTGGCAGATGCGATTAGCGATAGCCATCTGATTGGCAGATAGAGAAACGGCAAGCTCCCGCGCCCTCGGGCTCCTCCAGCGGCGACTTGCGAAACGGGCCCATCCGTCCTAAGGTGGGCCCGTTTTTTATGGTGCCATGCCGGGTCGGCAGGGTGCCCTGCCCATCCCTGCCACGTCTTGTCCCGGCGTCGGTGGTCGATGCCCCTCGTCGCACAGCCACAGCAAGGAGCTCTTCTTATGTCCACTCCCTATCCCCGCGTCGGGGTCGGTGTCATCCTCGTCAACCATCAGGGCCAGGTGCTGCTCGGCAAGCGCAAAGGCAGCCACGCCCCCTACTGGTCCATCGCCGGCGGCCATCTGGAGCTTGGCGAGAGCTTCGAGTCGGCGGCGATCCGGGAGGTGGCCGAGGAGACGGGTTTTCTCATCACCAACCCCAGCGTCATCGCCGTCACCAACAACCTGGAGACCTGGCGCGAGAGCGGGCTGCACTACATCTCTGTCACCCTGCTGGCCGAGGTGGAAGGGGAGCCGCAACTGCTGGAGCCTGAGAAGTGCGAGGGCTGGGTCTGGTGCGATCCCCGCGCGCTGCCCGAGCCCCACTTCGATGCCAGCCGCCAGTCCATCGCCTGCTGGCTGGCGGGGCGCTGCTATCTGCCTCAGCCGACAGCGTGACCATCGCTTGCCAGCTGGCTGGTCGCTGTTACTTGCCACAACCAGACCAGCCGACCTAATCCCCATCCCCTGCTGGCTGGCGGGACGCTGCTATCTGCCGCAGTCTGTAACGTAAAAGCCGCCATCTGCCGCAACCAGGCCAGCCGACCTAATCCCCATCCCCTGCCGGCTGGCGGGACGCTGCCATCTGCCTCAGCCGACAGAATGACCATCCCCTACTGACTGGCTCGCGGCTAATTGCCACAGCCACACCAGCGCGAATTGTCATAAAAAAGTCATCGCTTTGTCATATCATCCCGCCCATCAACGATGACAACGGGGAGTGAGTGGTGGGACAGGTATTCCTTCAATTTCTGTGGCTCGGCTGCATCAGTTTCGGCGGGCCGGCCGCCCATATCGGCTACTTCCAGCGCACCTTCGTCCAGCGCCTGGGCTGGCTGAGCCAGGCCGAGTTTGCCCAGTTGCTGGCCCTGTGCCAGCTGTTGCCGGGACCCGCCTCCAGCCAGCTCGGCTTCGCCATCGGCCGCCAGCGGGCCGGCCTTGGGGGCGCGCTTGCCGCCTTTGCCGGCTTCACCCTGCCCTCCTTCTTGATGTTGCTGGCCGCCGCCATCGGCCTCGGGCAGCTCGGCAACAACCTCTGGCTGGATGCCGCCCTGCACGGCCTCAAGCTGCTGGCGCTGGTGGTGGTGGCCGATGCGGTGCTCACCATGAGCCGCCAGTTCTGCAAGACGGCGCTGCAACAGGGAGTCATGGTGGCGACCGCCGCCGCCCTCTGGTGGCAGCCTGGCCTGCTGACCCAGCTGGGCATGCTGCTGGGGGCGGCCCTGCTCTGCGCCTACCGTGAGCAGAGCGAGCCGGCGCAGGCCCCCTCAGAGGATCTGACTCGCCAACCCCACTGGCCGACCCTGCTGCTGTTTGCCCTGCTGTTTGTCGGCCTGCCGCTGCTGGCCCAGGGCCCCGCCAGCCAGCTGATCGCCGACTTCTATCGGGCGGGCAGCCTGGTGTTCGGCGGCGGTCACGTGGTGCTGCCCCTGTTGCAGGAGAGCGTCGGCCACAGCCTCAGCGAGCAGCAGTTCCTGACCGGCTACGGCCTGGCCCAGCTGGTGCCTGGCCCCATGTTCACCCTGGCCACCTACCTGGGCGCCCAGCTGCTGCCTGCCGCGCCACTGGCGGGCGCCCTGCTGGCAACGCTCGCGCTATTTTTGCCGGGATTTTTGCTGCTCTGGGCCCTGGGTCCCTGCTGGCAGCGCTGGCTGGCCCACCCCAGGCTGGCGGGAGCCGTGGCCGGCATCAACGCCGCCGTGGTGGGGTTGCTGCTGGCCGCCCTCTATCAGCCGGTGTGGCAGAGCGCCGTGCTGGCCCCGACCGATCTGGCGCTGGCCGCCATCGGCTTCTATCTGCTGCGCGTCATCAGGCTGCCCATACTGGCGCTCGCCGCCCTGCTGGTGGGGGCCAGCCTGCTGCCGATCTGAGGGTCAACCAGGACCCCATAAAAAATGGCGCCTCCGCAAGCGGAGGCGCCATTTTTCATTTCCAAAGCTTTCAGGCGTCTGTATCGGGCTCGAACTCCAGGCTCAGGCTGTTGACGCAGTAGCGCTGGCCTGTCTCGGTCGGCCCGTCCGGGAAGACGTGACCCAGGTGGGAACCGCACTGGCTGCAGGTGATCTCCACCCTTGCCATGCCGTGGCTGCGATCCTCTGTGTAGGTCACTGTCCCCTCGATGGCCCGATCGAAGGAGGGCCAGCCGCAGCCGGAGTCAAACTTGGCATCCGCATGGAACAGTACGCTCTTGCAGCAGACGCAGAGATAGTCGCCGCTCTTGCGATTGTGCAGCAGGGCGCCGCTGTAGGGGCGCTCTGTGCCCTTCTCCCAGCAAACGTGAAACTGCTCTGCGCTCAACTTGCTACGCCACTGCTCGGGATTGTTGCCGCTCATATTGACCCCTTGCCAAAACATGACACTGCTCGGCTCTCAGTATTCAACTTGCTGCGCCATTGCTCGGGATTGTTGCCCTTCATACTGACTCCTTGCCTTTTATCACGGCGCCCAGCATACCCACTCGGACGCCCCGACTCTACCCCGCCAGCGGGAACTGTGATCCCGTTGGCAACACGGCGGCAACATCCGGCGTGGCGACCACCCCTTCCTTGGCCAGCGCCACCGCCGGCAGCGCAACCCGCTCCAGCAATTTGAGGGAGTGGGCGCGCCCCACCGCCACCTGCCGCTTGATGTCGTCAGGCAGGAAGGGCAGGCCGTCGTTGGTGGCCGTGTCTATGGTCTGGATCCACTCCAGCCCTTCTCCCGGCGGTGGCAGGCGGAACTGGATGTCGTAGTCGCTGGCGTTGAACAGCACGTACCAGCGCTCCCCGCCGCACGTCAGCATGCCGATGTCCATGGCGAACGCCTGCCCCATGGGGGCGTGCCAGTCCTGATCGGTGAGCTGATGGCCATCGGGGTGATACCAGTTGACCCTGTGGCAGCTGGTCGCCTTGCCATTCCACTCATCGTCGCTCAGTTGCAGGTTGGCGAAGACCCCGGACTCCGCCCGCAGCGCCATCATCTGGCGGGTGAAGGCGAGCAGCCGTTCATCTTCGGGGCGCAACTGCCAGTTGACCCAGCTTATCTGGTTGTCCTGGCAATAGGCGTTGTTGTTGCCGAGCTGGCTGCGGCCCATCTCGTCCCCGGCCAGGAAGTGCGGCGTGCCCTGGGAGAGCAGCAGGGTGGCGATCAGGTTGCGCTTCTGCTGCTGGCGCAGGTTGTTCACCCTGGGGTCCAGGGTCGGCCCCTCCACCCCGTGGTTGTAGGAGAGGTTGTTGCCGTGGCCGTCTCTGTTGTCTTCGCCGTTGGCCTGGTTGTGGCGCTGGTTGTAGGAGACCAGATCCTCCAGGGTGAAGCCGTCGTGATAGCAGAGGTAGTTGACGCTGGTGTGGGGGGAGCGCCAGTTCTTCGGGAAGAGATCCCGCGACCCCGCCAGCCGGGTGGCGAAGTCCCCCATTTTGCCCGCATCGCCGCGCCAGAAGGCGCGTACCGTGTCGCGATAGCGGTCGTTGATCTCCAGCCACTGGCTCGGGAACTGGCCCAGGCGATAGCCGAAGGGGCCTATGTCCCAGGGCTCGGCAATCAGCCTGACCCGCGCCAGCACGGGATCCGCCAGCAGGGCCTTGAAGAAGGCGCTCATGGGATCGAACTCCCCCGCCTCCCGCGCCAGGGTGACCGCCAGATCGAAGCGAAAACCGTCCACCTGCATCTCGGTGACCCAGTAGCGCAGGGCATCGAGCACCAGGCGCAGGCTGTTGGGGTGATCCAGGTTGACGCTGTTGCCGCAGCCGGTGACGTTGGCGTGGCGCTGGTAGTCCAGGCCGTGGGCCCCGGATTCGAAGGCGTAGTAGCCAGCGTTGTCGAACCCCTTGAGGGAGAGCATGGGGCCGTCGGCACCGGACTCGGCGGTGTGGTTGTAGACCACGTCCAGTATCACCTCGAGCCCGACCCGGTGCAGCTCGCGCACCATGGTCTTGAACTCGGTCACCGCCTCCCCCGCCCCATAGCGCGGCTCGGGGGCGAAGAAGGCGATGGGGTTGTAGCCCCAGTAGTTGGTCAGCCCAAGCTGCTCGAGCCTGGGCTCCGACATGAAGGCGGCCACCGGCATCAGCTGCACCGAAGTGACCCCGAGAGAGAGCAGGTGTTCGATCATCAGCGGATGGCTGATGCCGAGGTAGGTGCCCCGCAGCGCCTCGGGCACCCCGGGGTGCTGGCGGGTGAAGCCCTTGACGTGGGTCTCGTAGAGCACCACCCGCTCGGGGGGGATGGCGGGCTTGCCGACGCCCTGCCAGTCGAAGGCGTCGTCCACCACCACCGACTTGGCCACCATGGCCGCACTGTCCCCCTGATAGAGGTCATCATCCCAACGGGTCGCGCGGCTGAGCGCCCTGGCATAGGGGTCGATCAGCAGCTTGTCCGGGTCGAACAGCATCCCCTCCTGGGGCGTGCCATGGACCCGATAGCCGTAACGCTGACCTGCCCGCACCCCGCGCACATAGCCGAATCTGTATTGGCCGCGCCGACCGGGCAGGGCCAGCCGGACCAGCTCCTGCTCCTGTTCGTCGAACAGACAGAGCTCCACCTTGTCCGATTGGGGGGCCCAGACGCAGAAGTGGCAGCCTGCCTCGTCGAGCCGGGCTCCCAGCGGATAGTCCACCCCATTTTCCATTACAAACATCAGGACTCCTGTTTGATGAACAAGGTCGCGAGCGGCGGCAAGTCCAGCACTATGCTGTGCGCCATCCCCTGCCAGGGGGTCGGCTCGGCGACTAGGGTCAAACCCACATCATAGTTGCTGCCCCAGTAATGCTCACTGTCGGTGTTGAGCACCACGGCATAGCGGCCCGCCGCCGGCACCCCGAGGCGATAGGCGAGGCGCGGCACCGGGGTGAAGTTGGAGGCGATCACCACAGGATTGGCCCCCTGCCTGTCGGCGCGCAGCCAGGCGAAGATGCTGTTGTCGGCGTCGTTGTGATCCAGCCAGCGGAAGCCGCTCTGCTCATAATCTGCCTGATACAAGGCAGCTTCATGACGATAGAGCCGGTTGAGATCCCGGATCAGCCGCTGCTGGCCGCCGTGCTTGGGGAATTGCAGCAGGTGCCAGGGCAGCTGGGCATCGTGATTCCACTCGTTGCTCTGGGCGATTTCGGTACCCATGAAGTTGAGCTTCTTGCCCGGATGGCCATACATGAAGCCCATGTAGGCCCGCAGGTTCGCGGCCTGCTGCCACTCGTCACCGGGCATCTTGTAGAGCAGGGAGTGCTTGCCGTGCACCACCTCGTCGTGGGACAGGGCCAGGATGAAGTTCTCGTCATAGTGATAGACCATGGAGAAGGTCATCTCGTTGTGGTGATAGCGGCGGTGGATCGGCTCCTTCTGCATGTAGCTCAGGGTGTCGTGCATCCAGCCCATATTCCACTTGAAACCAAACCCGAGGCCACCGAGGAAGGTGGGTCTGGAGACCCCGGCAAAGGCGGTGGACTCCTCGGCTATGGTCATGGCGTGGGGATACTTGCCGTAGACCTCCTCGTTGGTCCACTTGAGCAGGCTGATCGCCTCGTAGTTGTGGTTGCCCCCGTCGACGTTAGGCACCCACTCGCCGGCGTTGCGGGAATAGTCCAGATAGAGCATGGAGGCCACCGCATCCACCCGCAGGCCGTCGATGTGGAACTTGTCGAGCCAGAACAGGGCGCTCGCCACCAGGAACTGGCGCACGTTGTTGCGGCCGAAATCGTAGATGTAGGAGTTCCAGTCCGGGTGCCAGCCACGACGCGGATCCTCGTACTCGTAGAGCGGGGTGCCGTCGAAGCGGGCGAGGCCATGGGCATCCGCCGGGAAGTGCGCCGGCACCCAGTCGAGGATGACGCCTATGCCGGCCTGGTGGCAGGCGTCGACGAAATGCTTGAAGTCATCGGCACTGCCGTAGCGACTGGTGGGGGAGAACATGCCCACCGGCTGGTAGCCCCAGGAGCCGCTGAAGGGGTGCTCGGAGACCGGCATCAGCTCGATGTGGGTGTACCCCATCTCGGTGACGTAGTTGACCAGCTCCACCGCCAGCTCGCGCCAGTTCAGGCTGTCGCCGTTGGAGTGACGCTTCCAGGAGCCCACGTGCAGCTCGTAGATGGAGAGCGGCTGCTCCCGCTTGTCGTTGCGCTGGCTCTCGCGCCAGGCGGCATCCTGCCACTGGTACTGCTCGTGGTCGTGGATGACGGAGGCGAACGACGGATACTGCTCGCAGTAGAAGCCCACGGGATCGCTCTTGTGGGGCAGGCGGTTGCCCATGGGGTCTTTGAGCTCGAACTTGTAGCGATCCCCGGCCTTGAGGCCAGGCACGAACAGCACCCAGTGACCGCACTGGCTGCGCTGCATGGGGTGGCGACGGCCATCCCAGAAGTTGAAATCGCCGATCAGGCTCACCGCCGTGGCGCTCGGCGCATAGACGGCGAAGCGCACCCCTGCCACCCGCTGGCCGAGATGCTCCACGGTGCGCAGCTGGGCACCCAGGGTGTGGTAGAGGTTTTCCGGCTGGAAGCTCAGCTCGGCCAGGCCTTCCCAGGCGGCAGCCTGGAACTGGTAAGGGTCGATGGATTCGGCACTGGCATCGGGGTAGCTGGCGATCAGCTGATAGGGGAAGGGATTCTTGCGGCGAGTGAAAACAGTTTCAAAAAGGCCCGCTTCGTCGGCGGAGGTCAGGGTGGCAACTATCTTGCCTGACTTGAGGTCCCTGACCCGGACCTCGAGCGCATCGGGCAACCAGGCCGTCAGTTTCAGGCCTGGCCCATCCGGATTGGCCAGCAGGCCTAGATGGGAGAAGGGATCGGCACAGCGGGCGGCAACCAAACGTTCAACGGGCATCGACATTTCCTTTCATGGCTGAACATCCGCTCCGGCCTGAGCCGAAGCGGATGAAAGTGAGTCACATGTTGACAGCAGGGGCTCAACGACTGGCCTCGTCACGGGCCTGGCTCATCTTGCCCGCCAGCGCCTTGAGCGCCTCATCGGCAAAAATATCTTCCAGATCCTTTGAAAGCTTGCGACGCCAGTTCGGGTATTCGTAACTGGTGCCCGGCACGTTGACCGGCTTGTCCATCTCCAGCCAGTCTTCCAGCTGGGTGCTGAACAGGGCACAGCTGCCGCGGGACATGTGCAGTTGCAGGCCATGGTTGAGTTCGGTGTTCATCCCGACCCAGTTCACGTCATGGCTGATGTTGCCAGAGATGACCCCATGGGCATGCAGGCTGTCAAGGATCCGCTGCTTGGCCTGGTGGCGATCAGCATACAGGGTCTTGAGTACCTCTTCATCCGGGTACAGGCCCAGCTCGCGACCCAGCGCCAGATCGTCGCAATGCCAGAAGCCCTTCAGGGTCGGCATGTCGTGGGTGGTCAGGGCCGACATCGCCTGCTCGGTGTAGTGCGCCGGGGAGATGAAGCCGCCGTCGTCCTTGGAGCGTTCGAAGAAGAACACCTTGTAGGAGTGGACTCCGTTCTCTTTGAGGGTCACATCTATGCCTTCCGGCACAGTGCCGAGATCCTCGCCGATCAGCAGGCACTGGTTGCGGTGGGACTCGAGGGCAAGTATCCCCAGCAGGTCGTTGACCGGATAGTAGATGTAGGCGCCCTTGGCGGCGGACGCTCCGGGCGGAACCCACCACAGCCGCAGCAAGGCCATCACGTGATCGATGCGCAGCGCGCCGCAGGCACGCATGTTGGCGCGGAACAGATCCACCATGGGCTGATAGGCCGCCTCGAACAGCTGGTTCGGGTTCATGGGGGGCAGACCCCAGTTCTGGCCGAGGGGGCCCAGGATGTCGGGGGGAGCACCGACCGAGGCTTTCGGGCAGTAGAGATCCCGGTTGGCCCAGATCTCGGTGGAGCCTTCGGAGACGCCCACCGCCAGATCCCGGTAGATCCCCATCACCATGCCGGCCGCCTTGGCGCGGGCATCGGCTTGTGCCAGCTGCTCATCGGCCAGGAACTGCAGATAGAGGTAGAAATTCACATCCTGGCGGTGCTCCTTCATCCAGGCCGCCACTTCCGGGTTGTGGTAATCGCGGAAGGCATCCGGCCAGACCGGCCAGCCCCAGGCGTTCTCACCCTTGCCATAGAAGTGGGCCTGCAGGGCATCGAAGGCGGCCTGCTGTTGCAGGCTGTCGCCACCGGCGACCACGAAGGCATCGAACGCAGCCTGACGCTCGGCGCCGAGCCTGGCCTCATCGAACACCTGACGCAGCATGCCGATCTTGGTCTCGATGACGCCGGTGTAATCCACGTTCTCCTTGGCCCGCAGGGAGGCCAGATGCTGCTGGAAGGCAGGGCTTGCCACATCGGCCTTGAGCCGCTCGTTGGCGAGAAACTCGGGCACGGCTTCCACGTTGATGTAGGCCACGTTGAGCCAGCGACGGGAAGAAGGGCTGTAAGGGCTGGCACTCTCGGGATTCGCAGGATAGAGGGCGTGGATGGGGTTCAGCCCCACGAAGTGGGCTCCCCAGGCGGCGGCCTTCTCGACCAGCTGGCCGAGGTCGCTGAAATCACCTATGCCCCAGTTGTGGCGGCTGCGCAGGCAGTAGAGCTGCACGCTCGGGCCCCACACCTTGCGGCCGTTGGCAATCGGCGCCTGCTTGTAGCAGGACTTGGGGGCGACGATGAGGCGCATGGTGGCGAGCGGCTCGTCGTTGCCCTCTTCCAGCAGCACCAGCTGGTGATAGCCGAGCTCCGGCTGCACATCCAGCGCGACCCTGTAGGCCTGGCACTCCATCTCTTCGAATTCGGCGACGCCCACCAGTTCCCCTTCGATGGGGGTCAGCTGGCCGGACAACAAGGCACCCTGTTCCAGCACTATCTGCCAGTGGAGGGCGTCGTTGACGAACTCGATGGGCAGACGAACCTCGAGGCTGACGGGATCGCCACTGCGCACTACCATCACGGGATCCAGAGGCCGCAACCAGTGCTGACGGTGCTCCTGCTCCAGCTGCTCGGTCAGGGCGGCCTCGTCGTCGACGCGGTAGCCCATGGCGCCCAGCATGGCGGCCTTGCTCTCTTCGGATACCTGGGCCGGGTGGCCCCAGGCATCAACATACTCACTGGCGATACCTTTGGCGGCAGCCAGCTGTTCAATCAGGGTGGTCATAGTTTGAGAATTCCCGCTGTGGATTCTATCTACACTATTTGTGATTAATTTTTATGGGTGGTACTTGAACAGTGGCTCTTTGGCCATGCTAAACCGCGCACATTTTTACATATCTCCCCGGCCGGATGTGTGACCGGACAGGCACTATTGTTGATCTCTGCGACCGGATCCGCTGATGATGCATTCGACAAAAGTTGGTAGCCAGTTACATAAAACGAAAATAAATTTCACAGTTTTTCATGATATAGCGCAATTTCGCGCAGATTGTTGGTTGACTCACCGGTGAGTTCTAGTAAATTTACAAACGGAATTTTCTTTGACTACTGAACAGTTAGGTAACCAATTATGACTATCAAAGTAGGTATTAACGGTTTTGGCCGTATCGGTCGTTTCGTTTTCCGTCTGGCCGCTGAGCGTGCTGACATCGAAGTGGTTGGTATCAACGATCTGATCGACGTTGACTACATGGCTTACATGCTGAAGTACGACTCCACCCACGGCCGCTTCAAGGGCACCGTTGAAGTCAAAGACGGCAACCTGGTTGTCAACGGCAAAACCGTACGTGTTACCGCTGAACGTGACCCGGCAAACCTGAAATGGGATGCCATCGGTGTTGACGTTGTTGCCGAAGCTACCGGTCTGTTCCTGACCGACGAGACCGCTCGCAAGCACATCGCTGCCGGTGCCAAGAAAGTCGTACTGACCGGTCCGTCCAAAGACGCCACCCCGATGTTCGTCATGGGCGTTAACCAGAACTCCTACGCTGGCCAGGACATCGTTTCCAACGCTTCCTGCACCACCAACTGCCTGGCCCCCATCGCCAAGGTTCTGAACGATACCTTCGGTATCGAATCCGGCCTGATGACCACTGTCCACGCTACCACTGCTACCCAGAAGACCGTTGATGGTCCGTCTGCCAAAGACTGGCGCGGTGGCCGCGGTGCGGCTCAGAACATCATCCCGTCCTCCACCGGTGCTGCCAAGGCTGTTGGCGTGGTCATCCCGGAACTGAACGGCAAGCTGACCGGCATGGCCTTCCGCGTTCCGACTCCGGACGTGTCCGTCGTTGACCTGACCGTCAACCTGAAGAAAGAAGCCTCCTACGCTGAAATCTGCCAGGCCATGAAGGCTGCCTCCGAAGGCGCCATGAAGGGCGTGCTGGGCTACACCGAAGACGAAGTGGTTTCCACCGACTTCCTGGGTGAGCGTCAGACTTCCGTGTTCGATGCCAAGGCTGGTATCCAGCTGAACAAGACCTTCGTGAAAGTCGTCTCCTGGTACGACAACGAAATGGGCTACTCCAGCAAGGTTCTGGACCTGATCGCTCACATCTCCAAGTAATTTGGGATGCGCAATCGCGTAGCTTGAAAAAAGGCGGCCATTGGCCGCCTTTTTGTATTCTGAATCACGGACCCTTTCTGAATGTGCCCGAACACAGGAATCGCCATGCAACCGACACGTACTCTGACTGCCCACTGCACCCTTAGCCACCCAGCGGATGGCCAGCCTCTGCTGACCATCGACAACCAGCATGCCAGGGCCGAGATCAGCCTGTTTGGCGCCCATGTGCTGAGCTACCAGCGCCACGGCGAACCCGCCTCTATCTGGCTCAGCGACAAGGCCGTGCTGGATGGCAGCAAGCCGATCCGGGGCGGTATCCCTCTGTGCTGGCCCTGGTTCGGCCCCTCCCCCGCTCGCGTCGGCAGCGGAAAGCCCGCCCATGGCTTCGCCCGCACCAGCCTGTGGACCCTGGATGGCGTCTCCGATCACGGGGATGGCACCCTCGTCCATCTGTCTCTGCGTGACACCGACGCCAGCCGTGCCCTCTGGCCCCACGCCTTCGAGCTGGAGCTGGATGTGCTGGTGGGCAAGGAGCTCTCCCTGGTGCTGACCACCCGCAACACCGGCAAGACGCCCCTTACCTACAACGCGGCCCTGCACACCTATCTGCAGATAAGCCGCCCGGAGGCCGTTCAGGTGACCGGCCTCGGCGAGCCTTACCATGACAAGCTGACCGGCCGGGAGGCGCAGCAACAGGGGGCGCTGACGCTCTCTGCCGCCATGGATCGCATCTACAACCAGCCCGACCCCATGGTCAGCCTGCAGGATGGGGATCGCACCACCCGGGTGGTGAGCGGCAACCATGACAGCGTGGTGGTCTGGAATCCCTGGGCTGAGGGCGCCGCGGCCATGGCCGACATGAGCGACGACGGCTACCGCACCATGCTGTGTGTCGAGGCGGCCATCACCGCAGACGCCGGCATCACTGTTGTACCGGACGAGGAGCACAGCTTCTCTACCGTGATCATCTGAAGCCTGGCCGGGCGATGAAGGCTATCACTCCAACCTCTGTGTTGAGGCGGCCATCACCGCAGACGCCGGCATCACTGTTGTACCGGACGATGAGCACAGCTTCTCTACCGTGATCATCTGAAGCCTGGCCGGGCGATGACGGCTATCACTCCAACCTCTGTGTCGAGGTAGCCATCACCGCCGACGCCGGCATCACTGTTGTACCGGACGAGGAGCACAGCTTCTCTACCGTGATCATCTGAAGCCTGGCTGGCCGGGCGATGACGGCTATCACTCCAACCTCTGTGTCGAGGTAGCCATCACCGCCGACGCCGGCATCACTGTGGTACCGGACGAGGAGCACAGCTTCTCCACCGTGATCATCTGACGATATGTCAGACGGATAAATAAAGAGGGCTCCCACGGGAGCCCTCTTTGCATCCTGTCATCAGAGAAGGTCAGGCATTGCCCTGGGTCTTGAGCTTGAGCTCGGCAGCGAAGTTCAGCATGCGATCCAGCGGGATCAGGGCCTTCAGGCGCAGCGCCTCATCCACATGGATCTCATGACGCTCGGCGCCGTCGGTCAGCGCTTCCTTGATCGCCACCAGACCGTTCATCGCCATCCAGGGACAGTGGGCACAGCTGCGGCAGGTGGCACCATCGCCACCGGTCGGCGCCTCTACCATCTCCTTCTCCGGGCAGGCCTGCTGCATCTTGTAGAAGATGCCGCGATCGGTCGCCACGATCAGCTTCTGCTGGGGCAGCTCGCGGGCCGCCTTGATGAGCTGGCTGGTAGACCCCACCGCATCCGCCAGTTCGATGACGGAAGCCGGGGACTCCGGGTGCACCAGCACGGCCGCATCCGGGTTCTGGGCCTTGAGCTCGCGCAGGGCCTTGGCCTTGAACTCGTCGTGGACTATGCAGTGACCCTGCCAGCGCAGCATCTCGGCGCCCGTCTTCTTCTCGATGTAGGCACCCAGGTGTCTGTCCGGCCCCCAGATGATCTTGTGGCCCTGGCTGTCCAGGTGCTCGACTATCTCCAGCGCGATGCTGGAGGTGACCACCCAGTCGGCCCGCGCCTTCACCGCCGCCGAGGTATTGGCATAGACCACGACTATATGGTCGGGATGGGCATCGCAGAAGGCGGAGAACTGGTCGATGGGGCAGCCCAGATCCAGGGAGCACTCCGCCTCCAGGGTCGGCATCAGCACCCGCTTGTGGGGGCTCAGGATCTTGGAGGTCTCCCCCATGAAGCGCACACCGGCCACGATCAGGGTCTGGGCGGCGTGATCACGACCGAAGCGAGCCATCTCGAGGGAGTCGCCGACGAAACCGCCGGTGGCCTCGGCCAGCGCCTGGATCTCGGGATCCGTGTAGTAGTGGGCAACCAGCACGGCCTGACGCGCCTCGAGCAGCGCCTTGATCTCGATGATCAGGGCCGCCTTCTGTTCGGCAGTCAGGGGAGCCGGTTTGACCGGAAAGGGATAGTCCATCTCGATGACCGGAGGGACACTGCTCAGTGCATTGCTCATTGCGACTGTTCCATCAACGCTTGGAAAGGCCAAAATTATAACCAGAAGCCGCGCACAAACCCATCAACAAATCCAGTACAGTAAAACGGTCAGAACCCGCCCGGATGTATCGTTGTCATTCTTGCCAAAAGCGGAGTTGTCGAATGAAACAACGCTCGCTCAAAACCAAGTTGCTGCTGCTCACCCTGGGCCTCTTTCTCGCCAGTGGCGTCGCCATGACCCTGATGCAGTCTGCCTCCCTGAACACCCTGCGCAATGACATCATGACCCAGACTCGCGGCGCCCTGGAGCAGGAGGTATCGCGCACCCTGCAATTCCAGGCCGAGCGCTATGCCGTGCAAATCGCCGACCTGTTGCAGCAGTCCTACCAGATACCGCTGGGGATAGCCGCACAGCTCGAAGACGGCATGGCACAGCCGGGGCTGATGCCGAGCCGCCCGCAGGTGGAGCTGCTGCTTGGCAGCCGCCTGCGTCAGGCTGAGGGGATCAGCTCCATCTATGCCCAGTTCGAACCCGATGGCTATGACGGGCAGGATGCCAGCTGGCAGGCGGGGGCAACACACTCGGTCGCGGGCAAGGGCAGTCTGGAGGTGTACTTCACCCGGGAGCAGAATGGCCAGATTGCGCAGCAGCAGATAGATGCGGCAACCAGCGAAGCCAAGTTCGATACCTCGCGCAACGAGTTCGGCATTCGCAACAGCGAGTGGTATCTCTGTGGCCGTGACAGCCTGCGCCCCTGCCTGATGGAGCCCTACCTCTACGAGATAAGCCCTGGCAAGCAGATGCTGATGACCAGCCTGACGGTCCCCATCCTCAAGGGGGGCAAGTTTGTCGGGATCGCCGGGGTCGACATGAACCTGCCCATCTTCCAGCAACTGGCCGAGCACCTCGGCAAGAGTCTGTATGACAATCAGGCCGAGGTGACCCTGGTCAGCAAGATGGGCTTTATCGTCGGCAGCAACCGCCATGCAGACAAGCTGGGGCGCCCCCTGACGGAAGCCGGACTGGTGGCGCCAGATGGCAAGCCCAGGGATAGCGACAGCGACTTCATCCTGCAGCAACCCATCAAGATCGACGCCGCCGACAGCCAGTGGTGGCTGATGATCAAGGTGCCCAAGGCCCTCGCCCTCAGTCAGGCCAACACCATCAGCAACCAGCTTGGCAGCCTGCTGCAAGCCACCCAGCAACAGCAGTTGATGGCCATAGTCGTCATCACCCTGGTGGCACTGGCTCTGCTCGTCTGGTTCATTCAGACCATCACGGCCCCCCTCTCCCTCATCAGCCGCCACGTCTCCCACCTCGCCAGCAATGAGGGGGATCTGACCCAGCAGATGCAGATAGATACCCACCAGGAGCTCATCGAGCTCGGCGGGTACCTCAATGCCTTCCTCGGCAAACTGAGGGCCATGGTGCAGGGCAGCAAGCAGATTGGCCAGCAGGTACACCAGCAGGCAAGGGGCATGAAGCAGACAGCGGATGCCATGCGCAGCAGCCTGGATGAACAGAGTCTGGAGCTGGAGAGCGTGGTCAGTGCCATGCACGAGATGAGCACCACTGCGGTCAGCGTGGCGGGTTATGCCGAGCAGGCGGCGCAAGAGTCGGAAACGGCCACCCACCATATCCACAGGGCCCAGCAGACCTTGAGCCGGGCCCGCAGCGAGATCCACACCCTGGTCGAGGACATGCACCAGGCGGACAAGGCGGTGGCGCAGGTGGCCCAGCGCAGCACCAACATCAGCCACATTCTCGACGTGATCCGGGCCATCGCCGAGCAGACCAACCTGCTGGCACTCAATGCGGCCATAGAGGCGGCGCGGGCTGGCGACATGGGCAGGGGCTTTGCCGTGGTGGCGGACGAGGTGAGGGCCCTTGCCAACAAGACCCGTTCATCCACCGACGAGATAGGTCAGCTCATCGGCAGTCTGCAAACCGAGGTCACCAGCAGCCAGCAGCTGATGAATACGGGCATCACCCGATCCGTCAGCACGGTCGAGGGAACCGAGCAGGCCTTCGAGGCGCTCAATCAGGTGGTGAGCCAGATCCAGCAGATCCATGATCACATCAGCCAGGTGGCGACCGCCGCCGAGCAGCAGAGCGCCGTCAGCGATACCATCAACCAGAATCTGATGCGCATTGGGGATACCGCCACCGCCCTGGGGCAGGAGGCGAGTGCCAGCCACCTCTTGAGCGAGGAGCTGGAGCAGGCGGCAACTACGCTGGCCAACGAACTCGATCGGCTGCGCACCTGACGAGCGAATACAAAAAAGCCCGCAATGCTGCGGGCTTTTTTTTTCAATCTGGTGGTCGTTACTGGGCTCGAACCAGTGACCCCCTCCTTGTAAGGGAGGTGCTCTCCCAGCTGAGCTAAACGACCTGGGATAAAGCTGAATGATGGTGGGTCGTGCTGGATTCGAACCAGCGACCAATTGATTAAAAGTCAACTGCTCTACCGACTGAGCTAACGACCCATCTGTATCATTTTTTTCAAAGCATGGTGGTCGTTACTGGGCTCGAACCAGTGACCCCCTCCTTGTAAGGGAGGTGCTCTCCCAGCTGAGCTAAACGACCTGGGA
>NZ_JBYTDH010000019.1:0-70744 GCF_058791175.1 Aeromonas sp. EU05-FHT14A05
GGTCGTTACTGGGCTCGAACCAGTGACCCCCTCCTTGTAAGGGAGGTGCTCTCCCAGCTGAGCTAAACGACCTGGGAATGCTGTCTTCACCCGTTGTGAAGAAATGGTGGGTCGTGCTGGATTCGAACCAGCGACCAATTGATTAAAAGTCAACTGCTCTACCGACTGAGCTAACGACCCTCACCACGACCAGTTCCGAGCGCACTGCTGCACCGGCTCTGACGGCGGCCTATATTACGGATTTATCATCCTGGCGCAATAGAAAAATCTTAAATTAAATCTGTTTGTTCACTGCGCATACAAAGCAGAGCCGTATTTACAAGACTGTTACGAAAACAGTGACATGCAGCAATGTTACAGCTTGCCGAGGCTCTGCTTGGCCAACTGGGCCGGCGAGGTATTGGGGTAGCCCTTGATCACCTGCTCATAGAAGGCCTTGGCTTCCGCTTTCTTGCCGTCGAGCTGCGCCAGCATGCCCAGCTTCAGCAGGGCATCGGCCCGCTTGGGCGACTTGCTGTACTTGTTCGCCACAGTGGAGAACTGGCTGGCGGCACCGGCTCTGTCACCCTTGTTGAACATCAGCTGGCCAAGCCAGTAGTGCGCATTGGGAACATAGCTGGAGCTCGGGAACTGCTTGATGAACCCTTCGAAGGCAGGAATGGCCTTGTCGTAGTTCTTCTCCTTGAGCACCATGTTCACGGCGGCGTCATAGGCCTGGTTCTCGTCCTGATTGGTCGAGTAGTTGGCCGCGGCGGCAGGTGTCGTGGCGCCGGCTGCCGGGGTCGCGGGCGCTGCGGCGGCAGGCTGGCTGTTGGCCACCTTGTCGAGCTCCTGATAGAGCTGGCGCTGACGCTCTTGCGACTGCTCCATCTGGTAGGTCTGCTGCTCCAGCTGACCACGCAGTTCGGAGACTTCCCCTTGCAGGGAGTCGACCTGTTGCTGCAGCTCGGCCTGCAGGCGCAGACGGGCATTCAGGGTGCGCTCCAGCAGGGCGACCCTGTCTTCCAGGCTACCGGTAGGCACGATAGCGCCGTTGTTGCCGCTAAGGACAACACCACCCGAGTCACCGCCCAGATCGCTGACAGGAGCCGCCGCATGCGCATTCAGAGCAACCAATACGGCCAGCGCAACAACAGCTTGCTTGTACACAGATTTCATTCGGATCAAACCTTAGCGTTTAGTGCAAATAAAACGGCCAGCGCCATAGTCGCTCGCTTATACAGATTTCATTCGGATCAAACCTTGGCGTTTAGTGCAAATAAAACGGCCATCGAAATGGCCGCTTGCATATAAACGAACTTCGTTCGGTTCAAACCTTAGTAAACCAGGACCGCACGGCGGTTTTTGGCAAAGGCGTCCTCGGTGTGGGACAGATCCAGCGGCTTCTCTTCGCCATAGCTGACGATGGAGAGCTGCTCGGCCTGCACACCCAGGGTTTGCAGATACTTGGCAACGGCCTTGGCACGACGCTCACCCAGGGCGATGTTGTATTCCGGAGTACCGCGCTCATCGGCGTGGCCTTCGATCAATACCTTGACGCTCGGACGCTCACGCAGGTAGCTGGCATGGGCATCCAGCAGGTCGGCGTACTGACCCTGAATGTCGTAACCATCGTACGGGAAGTAGATCACGTTATCGCGCTGCAGAGCTTCGAACTTCTGACGCATCTGCTCTTCCGGGGACAACATGCCGTTGGCGCCACCGGTTTGTACACCGCCCATGCCGTCGGTCATGCCAGACTCGGCGCCAGCGGCGTCGGAGTCGGAAGAAGAACTACAGGCAGCCAGGGTGAACAGTGGCAGTGCGATGGCCAGACCCTTGAGCAGTTTATTGAGTTGCATGCTATTTCCTTAAACCTTTATAACAAAACAAAAAACAATCGATTTTTTTATCAATTCAAGAAGGGCGACCAAGCTGGTGCACGAATTTCACCGCTACTGGTCGGAAGCACTGCCTTGAAGCGACCATCGGTCGACACCAACGCAAGACTCTTACGACCCTGATAGATGGTGGCATAAATGATCATGCTGCCATTGGGTGCCACACTTGGCGACTCGTCCAGAGCACTCTGGGTCAGTACCAACATGGCTCCGTTCTCCATATCCTGGCGAGCGATGCGATATTGTCCCTGAACCCGGGTCACCATCACCATGGACTTGCCGTCCGGCGTGATGGATGCCCCCTGGTTGGAATCCCCTTCCCAGGTCATCCGGCGAGTGACGCCAGTCGCCAAATTTACGCTATAAATCTGGGGTTTGCCACCACGTTCAGAGGTGAACAGCAAAGTTTGACCGTCCGGCATCCAGGAGGGTTCGGTGTCTATGGTACGGTTATTTGTGACTCGAGTGAGTTGCTTGCTAGCAACATCAACAACATAGAGATCAGGCTGCCCATCTTTGGACAAAACAATAGCCAAACGGCGACCATCTGGTGACCACTCGGGGGCACCGTTGATGCCGCGGAAACTGGTGATCAGGCTGCGTTGCTGGGTATAGATGTCCTGCACATAGATCTCGGACTTCTGGTTCTCGAAGCTCACATAGGCCAGCTTGCTGCCATCCGGCGACCAGGCCGGTGACATCAGCGGCTCGCGGGAGCGCAGCAGGGTCTTCTCGTTGTAGCCATCGTAATCTGAGATCCGCAGCTGGTACGGGAACTGGGTGCCCTGCTGGACGGAGACATAGGCCAGACGGGTCAGGAAGGCACCACGCTCACCGGTCAGACGCTCGTAGACGATGTCGGAGATGCGGTGGGCGAACTGGCGCATCTGGGCACCCGGTATGGTCGCCATGCGGCTGTCGAGGATGTAGCCGTTCGCTTCCCCGCCCTGGGTCTTGGCCAGCTGGCCCTTCAGCACGTCGACCAGCTCGAAGTTGATCTTGTAGGTGCCATCACCCACAGCCGCGATGGAACCGACCACCACGGCCTCCACACCCTGGGACGCCCAGGGAGCGAAGTTGATCTCGCCGCTGGTGCTCGGGGTCTGCGGCATCTGGCCACGGGCCAGCGGCTTGAACTTGCCGCTGCGCATCAGGTCGTTGGAGACCACCTCGGCGATGTCCTGTGGCAGTTGACCATTGCCTTCCCACTTGAAGGGGGCGATGGCGATGGGGCGCGCACTGTCAATACCGCCGGTGATGACGATGTCCAAGGCCGCCTGAGCGCTCTGGCCTAGCAGAAGGCAGCCAACCAAAGCAAAAAACACTTTTCTTATCATGGCTTAAATACTCTGTTCCAATAAAAATGAGAGGTGAAATTCCTTTATCAGCAGATGCTGCCAACCACGGTCAATGACCCCGTTTTATCACGTCTAGATGCTAGGTTCTAACTTGAGGTTAAACTCCTTCAACATCTCGAACGCCGCCGGATCCTTCGGCACCGGCAACTGATTCGCCTTCAGCACAGCCGCCTTGCCGGAGCGGCAGACCGCCGGGTCACCCTGGCCGTTGTCCACCGAGATGACGAAGCCGGTACTGGCCAATTTGACACCGATAGTACAGGTTTTGCCCCGCATGGTGGGATCCAAAATCATGTAGCGCTCGACCGTTGCCTTGATGAGGGCGGCGTACTTGTCGACCTCCCCCTTGGCGGCAGCCGATGCGGCCTGGCTGCGGGAACTGGCCTCGGCCTCCAGCTGCTGCTGCATCATGGCTTCCATCTCTTTCTGCAGCTTGGCCTCCTCGGCCGCCTTGCGTTTGCGCTCCGCCTCTATCTTGGCCTTCTTGTCAGCCTCGGCCTTCGCCTTCTTCTCTGCGTCAGCTTTTGCCTTCTTGGCGGCTTCATCTGCAGCCTTTTTCTCTGCCTCTGCCTCAGCCTTGGCCTTCCTCTCGGCTTCCGCCTTGGCTTTCTTCTCGGCCTCGGCCTTGGCCTTCTTGTCGGCTTCAGCCTTCTTAGCCGCATCCGCCTTCGCCTTGGCTTTCTCTTCGGCCTGCTTCTTCTCCAGCTCTTCTTTCTTTTTCTTGAGCGCCAGCGCCTTGGCGAGTTCCTCTTCCTGGCGCTTGGCTTCAGCCTGCTTGGTCTTCTGCGCCTCCAGCTTGCGGGCCTCCTCGGCCTTCTGGGCCTGCTCTTCCGCCTGCTTCTGCTCGGCTACCTTCTTCTGCTTCTCGGTCTCGGCCTTGCGGGTGGCCTCTTCGGCCTCCTTGCGCTTGGTCTCGGCGATGCGCAGACGCTCCTGCTCCTTCGCCAGCTCGCGCCGGGCCTGATCGGCGTCTTCCTTGTCCTTCTCTTTCTGCTGCTGGGCAGCCTTGGGCTGAGCTTTCTGCTGCTGGATCTGCTGTGCCTGTTGCTCCAGGAACTCGCTGTCCAGCATCACCGCATTGACGATCTGTCCCTTCGACTCGGGGCGCTTGGGCTTGCTGAAGTCGACGCCGACCAGCAGTATGATGCCGATGATCAGATGCAGCAGCAGCGACGCGACGAGATAACCGGAAATACCACGCTTCACATCCATCTCCGTCAGTTCACCGGATCCGTCATCAGGCCAACCTGAGGCACACCGGCTTTCTTGAGGGCCACCATCAGCAGGATCACCTCTTCGTAACGCACGGACTTGTCACCCGCCACCACCACGGGAGCGTTCTGGTTGATGGCCAGATAGCCCATGGCCTTCTCGGTGATGTATTGCTGCATCGCCTCGGGCGTGCCGCTTGGCACTGGTTCGTCATCCGCCTCACCGGCCTTGATGACGTACTCACCCTCGGTGTTGACGCTGACGATGAAGGGGGGCTTGGCGTCCTCGGGCAGTTGCTCGGACTCCGCCTGGGGCAGGTCCACCTTGACCCCTTGCGTGATCACCGGCGTCACCGCCATGAAGATGATGAGCAGCACCAGCATGACGTCGATATAGGGCACCACGTTGATCTCGGCGACCTTCTTGCGCCGGATCCGCTGATAGGTTTGCATTTACTTGTCACCCTGCTGCTGTGCAATCTGACGGTTCAGTATGGTGGTGAACTCGTCCATGAAGTTGGCGTAGGCGTTCTCCAGCTTCTCCACCTTGTTGGTGAATCTGTTATAGAAAATAACCGCGGGAATGGCCGCGAACAGACCCATGGCGGTGGCGATCAGCGCCTCCGCGATGCCCGGTGCCACCATCTGCAGCGTCGCCTGCTGCACCTGGCCCAGGGCGATAAAGGCGTTCATGATGCCCCATACGGTACCAAACAGGCCGATATAGGGGCTGATGGAGCCGACGGTCGCCAGCACTGGCAGGTTGGATTCCAGCTCGTCCACCGCACGGGACAGAGAGACGCGCATGGCACGATAGGTACCGTCCATCACCGCATCCTGACCACGGGCACCGGCCTTGAGCAGGCGGGCATACTCCTTGAAGCCGGAATAGAAGATGTCTTCCATGCCTTCGATGTCATCGCGGCGGGAGGAGGACTCCTGATAGAGACGGTTGAGGTCGACGCCGGACCAGAATCTGTCTTCAAACTGCTCCGAGGCGAGGTTGGCCGCCTTGATGACCTTGGAACGCTGGATGATCAGCGCCCAGGAGACGACCGACATGCCCATCAGGGTCATCATGACCAGTTTCACCAGCAGGCTGGCTTGCCAGAACAGACCAATAAACGAAATTTCAGCGTGCACTTAACAGCACTCCCTTGATTTTTTCAGGTATTGCAACAGGTTTCATTTGCGGATGACTGACACAGGCAATCTGTACCATGGCCTGGGTGATCAGTCGTCCATCAGCCGCCAGGATCTGCTGTGAAAAGCGCATGGAAGCACGTTTCACTTCAGTCACTTGCGTCAATACGGTCAGCAGTTCATTGAAGCGGGCCGCGGAGCGGAAATCGATCTCGGTGCGACTCACCACGAAGGCGATCCCCGCCTGCAACAGGACATCTTGCTCGATGTCGCCGGCGCGCAGGAACTCGGTGCGAGCCCGTTCCATAAACTTGAGATAATTGGCGTTGTAGACGATGCCTCCGGCGTCTGTGTCTTCGTAGTAGACACGTACCGGAAACTCAGAGACTTCCCCCATAAAAATCTGTGATCCATTCGACAGTCAGATGGGGGGCTATCATAGCGCAGGGCTGAATAGGAAAGAAGCAGGGGGAGACAGGGAAATCCCATCTCCCCCTGTTTTTTATGGCAGGTAATAACGGCCGATCCGCCGGGGGCAAAATCACGGCCGCACTGCGGGGTACAAAAGCAGAGGGAGGCAGAAAATGTCTGGCCTCCCCCTGTGTTTATGGCAGGTAATAACCGCTGGTCAGCCAGAGCCCGTACAACAGGCTTGGCAAGGCGAGCCAGGGGAAAAACAGCAGGCGCCCGACCAGGCTGCGAGGGTGGAACCCCAGTCCGTGCATGACGCCGCAGCAGACCGCCCACATCAGCCAGGGGGCCAGCCAGAGACCGTGGTCACTGGTGTTGGCGGCCACCAGATTCGGTGCCTGCAAGATGGCGACGCCCAGCAGGGCCGCCGCCAGCAACATCAGACCTTGCCATGGCTGGCGCTCCAGGGGAGCGGCCAGCCGGGCGAGCCTGTCACTTGTCTTCATCGATCTGACGATCCAGGTTCTCGGTGTGCTCCAGCCAGAGCGCATTGATGATCCCAAACGCACAGGCCAGCAACAGCCCCAGGATCCAGGTGAAATACCACATATCAGGGCACCTTCTTAGTAGAGCGATTGTTGGTTGTCTTCGATGTGCTTGTTGCTCACCCGGCCAAACATCTTGATGTAGGTCCAGATGGTGTAAGCAAGCACTGTCGGTACGAAGACGACTGCGACTACCGTCATCACCTTGAGGGTGTTGAAGGAGGCGGTGGCATCCCACATGGTCAGGCTCTGGGACGGCTCCAGGCTGGAGGGCATCACGAACGGGAACATGGAGAAGCCCGCGGTCAGTATGATGCCGGCAATGGCCAGGGAGGAGAACAGGAACGCCATCCAGCCCTTGCCCAGCTTGGCCGCAAGCGCGGTCAGCAGGCTCATCACCAGACCCAGTACGGGGGCGGCAATCATCCAGGGGTAGAGGTTGTAGTTCTGCATCCAGGCACCGGCCTGCACCACCACTTCCTTGTGAAGCGGGTTGGTGACGGCGTCGGTGGCGACGGCGCCCACGATCACATAGCCATCCATGCCGCTCACCCAGACACCGGCCAGGGCAAACAGCACCAGGGTCAGCAGGGAGAAGATCATGGCGGCGGTGCGGGAGCGGGCCAGCACTTCACCTTCGGTCTTCATCATCAGCCAGGCAGCGCCCTGGGTCACTATCATGAACAGGCTCACCAGACCGGCCAGCAGACCGAACGGGTTGAGCAGGCCGAAGAAGTTGCCGTGGTAGGTCAGCATCAGGAACTGGTTGAAGCTGAAGGGAACCCCTTGCAGCAGGTTGCCGAAGGCCACCCCGAAGATGACGGGGGGAATGGCACTACCGGCGAACAGCGCCCAGTCCCAGCTGGTGCGCCACTGGGCACCTTCCTGCAGGGAGCGGTACTTGAAGCCGACCGGACGGAAGAAGAGCGCCATCAGGGTCAGGATCATGGCGATGTAGAAGCCGGAGAAGGCCGCCGCATAGACCATGGGCCAGGCCGCGAACAGGGCACCGCCCGCGGTGACCAGCCAGACCTGGTTGCCTTCCCAGTGCGGCCCCATGGTGTTGAGCATCACCCGACGCTCCACATCCTTCTTGCCGACGAAGGGGAGCAGGGCACCGACCCCCATATCGAAGCCGTCGGTGATGGCGAAGCCGATCAGCAGCACGCCGACCAGCACCCACCAGACCAGACGCAACATTTCGTAATCAAACATGGGTTACTCTCCTTATGCCTTGCTCTGTTCGAAGTGGTACTTGCCCGTCTTCAGGCTGCTTGGGCCCAGACGCGCATACTTGAACATCAGGTACATCTCGATGATCAGCAGTACGGTGTAGAACAGGCAGATCCCGATCAGGGAGAACCAGATCTCGGACGCAGGGATATTGGATGCGGAGACTGAGGTCGGCAGCATCTCGGCGATGGTCCAGGGTTGGCGACCGTACTCGGCGACAAACCAGCCTGCCTCGATGGCGATCCAGGGCAGCGGGATGCCGTACAGCAGCGCCTTGAGCAACCACTTGCGCTCACCGATCTTGTGGCGAGTGCTGTCATAGAAGGCCAGACCGATCAGCACCAGCATCAACATGCCGCAGGCAACCATGATGCGGAAGGCGAAGAACAGCGGCAGTACCTGCGGGATGGAGTCATCCACGGCGGCCTTGATCTGATCGTCGGTCGCGTCGGTCACGTTGGCGGTGTAACGCTTGAGCAGCAGACCGTAGCCCAGATCCTGCTTCACCTCGTCGAAGCGAGCGCGGGTCTCGTCTGACTTGTCGCCGGATTGCAGCTTGGTCAGCAGATCGTAGGCTGTCATGCCGCTGCGCACGCGCACTTCATGCTCGCTCTTCAGATCCTTGAGACCGGTCACCTGACCGTCCAGGGAACGGGTCGCTATGATGCCGAGGGCATAAGGGATCTTGATGGCGTAGTCGGTGCGCATCTCTTCCTGGTTCGGAATGCCGAACAGGGTGAAGGACGCGGGGGCCGGCTCGGTGTTCCACTCGGCCTCGATGGCCGCCAGTTTCACCTTCTGCACTTCCCCGGTCTCGTAGCCGGACTCGTCACCCAGCACCAGCACGGAGAGGATGGAGGCCATGCCGAACGCGGCCGCGATGGCGAAGGAGCGACGGGCGAAGGCCACATCACGATTCTTCAGCAGGTAGTAGGAGGAGATGCCCAGCACGAACATGGCGCCCGTGGTGTAGCCCGCCGCCACTGTGTGGACGAACTTGACCTGCGCCACCGGGTTGAACACCAGATCGGCGAAGCTCACCATCTCCATGCGCATGGATTCGAAGTTGAACTCGGCGCCGACCGGGTTCTGCATCCAGCCGTTGGCGACCAGGATCCAGAGGGCGGAGAGGTTGGTCCCGAGTGCCATCAGCCAGGTTGCCGCCAGATGCTGGCGCTTGCTGAGGCGATCCCAACCGAAGAAGAACATGCCGACGAAGGTGGACTCCAGGAAGAAGGCCATCAAGCCTTCGATGGCCAGCGGGGCCCCGAAGATATCGCCGACATAGTGGGAGTAGTAAGCCCAGTTGGTACCGAACTGAAACTCCATGGTGAGCCCGGTGGTAACCCCAAGGGCAAAGTTGATACCAAACAACTTGCCCCAGAACTTGGTCATGTCCCGGTACACTGTGTTGTTGGTCATCACATAGACAGACTCCATGATCGCCAGGAGGAAGGCCATTCCCAGCGTCAGGGGTACAAACAGGAAGTGATAAAGGGCCGTCGCAGCGAATTGGAACCGCGATAGGTCTACCACATGCTCAGCAATCATGATGTTTCCTCACCGATTATTGGCACGGCTATTTTAAGTTTTAAGGACAAAGCTTCCATTGGAAGTCCCCGAATGGTCGATCACCCCTCGCGGACTGACCGGATTCGACTGCCACCACATTAACAACAAGGCAATATAGAGGAACAAAAAAAGCTAATGTTTAACATCTAGTAAACATTAACTGCAGTTCTATTCTCGCCTATAATGATGGCTGTTTTATATCATCTTTATTTGATTGAAATCAATGTAAACCCATCATCAATACATGCCTTTTCAAGGCAACTTACAAGCCGTTTCCCATTAATTTTGGGAGCTTGCTCACAAAAAAAATCAAACCGTAAATACTTGATTTAAATCAATTTTAACTCTCGTCAAAATAGTTTCAATTCTGTTAAACAAATAGACGATATGAGCAGGCTCACCCTTATCAATCCGATATTTCAAGAATGGTGCAGGCCATCATGAAATCAATTTAAAACCAACAAAAACACATGTTTATGCGGATAGGGCCATCTCGAAAAATCATTAATTTATCTAATCCGAAACACATAGATTTTCTTGTTTGTCCGGCCCGGCAAGAGCTCCTACAATGCGCCTCGCAGTGAGGGCACACCTCTGGATACAGGCCGGTCATTCCGGGTTCCCGGTACGTATTCGATGAACATTTCGAACCTGTTTGTTGGGATTAATGATGAAAAAGTTTGTTGCCAAGACCATCCGTTACTACAAGCTTTCGTTCGTTCAACTCTATCAAATGAACCGACTCTGAGGCCTCGCGACGGCTCCTTTGTTTTTTCCCGACCGGTCTGCAGACGCACTCACTGTCTGTGAACATCCATCCTGAATTGTCTTTGCCCACCGCATCCGCCGTGGGCTTTTTTTTGCCCGGATAATAAAAAACCGCCCTGGGGGCGGTTTGTCGTTCAAAAGGCTGCTTTTACTGCTCATCTGGCCGTTGCAGGCCAAAGTGCGCATAAGCTCTCGGTGTCGCGATCCGCCCTCTGGGTGTACGTTGCAGATAGCCTTGCTGGATCAGATAAGGCTCCAGCACGTCCTCTATGGTGTCCTTCTCTTCCCCTATGGCGGCGGCCAGGTTGTCGAGACCCACTGGCCCCCCCATAAACTTGTCGATGACGGCCAACAATAGCTTGCGGTCCATGAAGTCGAACCCCTCATTGTCCACGTCCAGCATGTCCATGGCACGGGCCGCTATGGGTCCATCAATGCGACCATCGGATTTCACCTGGGCGAAATCCCGCACCCGTCTTAACAGACGGTTAGCAATCCGCGGGGTCCCCCGGGAGCGACGAGCCACCTCCAGCGCCCCGTCCCCCGACATGTCGAGCCCGAGGCAGCGGGCGCTGCGGGAGACGATGTCGGTGAGATCCTTGACGTTGTAGAACTCCAGGCGCTGGACTATCCCGAAGCGGTCACGCAACGGGCTGGTCAGGGAGCCGGCCCGGGTGGTGGCCCCGATCAGGGTGAAGGGGGGCAGATCGAGCTTGATGGAGCGGGCGGCAGGCCCCTCTCCTATCATGATGTCGAGCTGGTAATCCTCCATGGCCGGATAGAGCACCTCCTCCACCACGGGGCTGAGGCGGTGGATTTCGTCGATGAACAATACATCGTTCGGTTCGAGGTTGGTGAGCAGGGCGGCGAGATCGCCGGCCTTCTCCAGCACCGGGCCCGAGGTGGTCTTGATGTTGACCCCCATCTCGTTGGCCACGATATTCGCGAGCGTGGTCTTGCCAAGCCCGGGCGGGCCGAAGATCAGCAGATGATCGAGGGCCTCCCCGCGCTGGCGGGCGGCCTCGATGAAGATCTCCATCTGGTCGCAGACGTGATCCTGCCCGGTGTAATCCGCCAGCTTCCTGGGCCGGATGGCCCTATCGATGACCTCGTCCTCGCGGGCAGCACCGGCCGAGATGAGACGATCCGCTTCAATCATGCACTACCTCACGCTCTGCATCCCCGCGGTCACCGTCCAGTGACCCGGGATGATCCGCTTGCTTCATTGTCATCCTCACACCAGGCTGCGCAGGGATTCACGGATGATGGCTTCCACCGACATGCCCTCGCTGGCCACCTTGGCCACGATCTGGCTCGCCTGCTGCGGCTTGTAACCGAGCGCCACCAGGGCGCTGGCCGCCTCTTCGCTGGCATCGGGGGCACGCAGCTGGCTCTCCTGGGCGGGCAGGCTGATGGCGGCAGGGGAGAAGAGATCGTGGCTGACCCAGCCCTTGAGGCGGTCTTTCATCTCCACCACCAGCCGCTCGGCGGTCTTCTTGCCCACACCGGGCAACTTGACCAGGGAGCTTATCTCCTCGCGCTCGACGCTCATCACGAACTGGGTGGCCGTCATGCCGGAGAGAATGGCCAGCGCCAGCTTGGGGCCGACCCCGTTGGTCTTGATCAGCTCGCGAAACAGCGCCCGCTCCTGCTTGTGGTTGAAGCCATAGAGCAGCTGGGCATCTTCGCGCACCACGAAGTGGGTGTGAATGACAGCTTCCTTCCCGAGCTCGGGCAGATCATAGAAGCAGCTCATGGGCATGTGCACTTCATAGCCCAGGCCCCCCACTTCGATCAGTACCTCAGGGGGTTGTTTCTCGATGATGACGCCTCTCAAGCGACCGATCATGTTCTCTTCCTCGCCACGCAGACTCTTGCAAATTGGGTCATAGCATAAAGAATAACTGGATAAGTATCCAGCATAGGGCTTGTCCCGCGATCTGCCGCTCCCCCTCCCCTGCCCGGGGGGACAAGGCCCGTGCCAACGCGGCCCTTCCCCCTTGCCTGGCTGAATTTAGCCCTTGGGCCACGGGGCTCGGCCTGTTAAAATTCCGCACTTGAAATTTTCCAGGGCCAAGGGCCCGAACTAGCGAAGGTCTACCGCGATGCGTACCAGCCAATATCTGCTTTCCACTCTCAAGGAAACCCCCTCCGACGCTGAAGTCATCAGCCACCAGCTGATGCTGCGCGCCGGCATGATCCGTAAACTGGCCTCCGGCATGTACGCCTGGCTGCCAACCGGTCTGCGGGTACTGAAAAAGATCGAGAACATTGTTCGCGAAGAGATGAACAATGCTGGTGCCATCGAAGTTTCCATGCCGGTGGTGCAACCCGCCGAGCTGTGGCAGGAGTCCGGCCGCTGGGATGACTACGGCCCCGAACTGTGCCGCCTGACCGACCGTCACAACCGTCCCTTCGTGCTGGGCCCGACCCACGAAGAGGTGATCACCGCCCTGATCCGTTACGAAGTGAACAGCTACAAGCAGCTGCCGCTGAATCTGTACCAGATCCAGACCAAGTTCCGCGACGAGGTGCGTCCCCGTTTCGGCGTGATGCGCGGCCGCGAGTTCCTGATGAAGGATGCCTACTCCTTCCACATCGACAAGGCCTCGCTGATCGAGACCTACGAGAAGATGCACGCCGCCTACTGCGCCGCCTTCACCCGCATGGGTCTGAACTTCCGTCCGGTGCAGGCCGACACCGGCTCCATCGGCGGCACCGGCTCCCACGAATTCCAGGTGCTGGCCGAGAGCGGTGAAGACTTGATCGCCTTCTCCGATACATCCGATTACGCCGCCAACATCGAGATGGCCGAAGCGCTGGCACCGGCTGGCGAGCGCGCCGCTGCCACCGCTGCCCTGACCAAGGTCGCCACCCCGGCCGTTCACACCATCGACGAAGTGGCCGCCTTCCTCAACGTGGCACCGACCGCCATCGCCAAGACCCTGCTGGTACTGGCCGAAGCAGACGAGCACGGCAAGCAGGCCGTTATCGCCCTGGTGCTGCGTGGCGACCACGAGCTGAACGAAATCAAGGCCGAGAAGCTGGCTGGTGTTGCCAACCCGCTCACCTTCGCCAACGACGAGCAGATCAAGGCTGCCGCCGGTTGCGATGCAGGCTCCATCGGCCCGGTCGGCTTTGCCGGTCGCATCATCGTCGATCGCAGCGCCGCCCAGCTGAGCGATTTTGTTTGCGGCGCCAACGAGACCGGCTTCCACCTGACCGGTGCCAACTGGGATCGCGATATCGCTACCTATGAAGTTGCCGACCTGCGCAACGTGGTGGAAGGCGACCCCAGCCCCTGCGGCCAGGGCAAGCTGCTGCTCAAGCGCGGCATCGAAGTGGGCCACATCTTCCAGCTGGGTACCAAGTACTCCGAAGCCATGAAGGCGAGCGTGCTGAACGAGGGCGGCAAGTCCGTCACCATGGAGATGGGTTGCTACGGTATAGGTGTTTCCCGTCTGGTGGCCGCCGCCATCGAGCAGAACAACGACCAGTACGGCATCATCTGGCCGGAGGCCATAGCCCCGTTCGAAGTGGCCATAGTGCCGATGAACATGCACAAGTCCGAGCGCGTCGCCGAGCAGGCGCAGCAGTTCTACGCCGAGCTGAAGGCCGCCGGTGTGGACGTCTTGTTCGACGACCGCAAGGAGCGTCCGGGCGTGATGTTCGCCGACATGGAGCTGATCGGTGTGCCGCACGCCATCGTCATCGGCGATCGCGGCCTGGACAACGGCGTGGTGGAGTACAAGTGCCGCCGCACCGGCGAGAAGCAGGAAGTGGCGATCAGCGAGATCGTCGCCCTGCTCAAGGGCAAGCTGGGTCGCTGATAACGCCGACACCACCTTTCACTTTTCATAAGAAAGCCCCGAGTGCCACGGCACTCGGGGCTTTTTATATGGCTTTCAGCCATGATGCACAAAAATGCGTCTCCAGCGTGAACCAATGAGATAACTGTATTGCCCTGTACACGGCACGGCTGATTTCCTAGACTGACGCTCTTTACCCAGCTTGCCCGAGAAGTTATGTCCATCGCCTCAGCCAATACCGTTGTCGTGCTCGACTTCGAGACCACAGGGCTTTCACCCGGACAAGGGGATAGAGCCATCGAGATCGGTGCAGTCAGAATCAAGGATGGCCATATCAGTGAGCGTTTCTCGGCATTGATGAATCCGGGCTTCAACGTGAGCAGCTTCATCGAGCAATATACCGGGATCAGCAATGCCATGCTGAAACAGGCTCCCCCCTGCAACGAGGTGATGGCGGATTTCGTCGACTTTATCGGTGATGACAATCTGGTCGCCCACAACGCCTCCTTCGACAAGCGCTTTCTGGATGCGGAAATAGAGCGATTGCCGGCGCAATACTGCGGGCAGTTCGCCTGTTCCCTGCTGCTGTCGAGGCGCCTGTTTCACGATGCCCCGGATCACAAGCTAGGTACCCTGGTGCAATACCGGTGCCTGCCCAATGACGGGGTGTTTCACCGCGCCCTGGCGGATGCCGAGGTGACGGCCCACCTCTGGCTTGCCTTGTTGGAAGAGCTGGCGTGTCGATATGGCATTATCGACCCGGATTTTGAATTGCTGCTGACCCTTGGCAAGAAGCCAAAACAGGTGATCCCATCCTTCCTGCGGGAATATGCGGCTCGGAAATAATATGTGCCGACATGCATCATCACTCATTCATGCCATGTCGGCATTAAATTTACCCGCCTTCAAATCCATGATGGCCCGGCGTAAAGACAGGCAGGCAAGAAGATAATTTAGCACTGCACATCAATGAAAAAAGCGCGCCAAATGGCGCGCTTTTTGTTTCTGCTTTCGTGAACGACGGGAGCCTGCTGGCAGGAGATCGCCTCAGGCGTTGCGACCGATAAAGAGATCGGTCACGTGGCAGCTGCTTCTCGCCTCCAGTGCGTCGAGCATATAGGCCGCCGCGTCTTCCGGGGTCATGAAGCCGCTCGGGTCCACATGATCCGAGTTGTCCCAGAATTCGCTGCGGATCCCGCTCGGGTAGAGGTTCACCAGCCGCAGGGGAGAGCCTTTCAGCTCGGCCCGCAGGGACTCCAGAAAGCCGCGCATCCCCCATTTGGAGGCGCAGTAGAGGCTCTCGTTGGCCTTGCCGGTCTGGGCCGCGGAGGAGAGCACATTGGCCAGCACCCCGCCTTGTTCGCCGATGAGTCGCACCGTCTGCTGGGCCACCAGTATGGTGGAGACCAGATTGCTCTCCACCACCCGGCGCACCTGCTCGGCGGTGTAGACACCGACAGGGCCGAATTCCCCGACGCCGGCACAGTGGATCACGAGGGAAGGCAAGCCACCCCAGGCCACGGCGGCACCGAAGGCCATCTCCACCTCTTCGTGGTGGGACAGATCGGCGGCGATGCCGACCACGGCGCTGCCGAGTCGCTGTTCCTGCTCCTGCAACTTGTGATAACGGCGCCCCATCATGGAGACCCTATGACCGCGCTCAACCAGTCCGATTGTCAGAGCGCGCCCAAGGCCGGAGCCCGCGCCAGTCACTATGATATGGCCCATTATCTCTCCTTCCTCACCCTTGCCCGTCAAACACGTCCGGGTGGCCCATCGCCACCCTTCGTCAGATTAGAAGGTGAATTCGCCACCGATGAACCAGCCGTCGATGCTCTGGTCGACACGGTCGAAGTCCATCTCGGCCTCACGCCAGCCGGCACGGATCTTGAGCGGCACTGTGGAGAACTTGTAGGAACCACCCAGGCGGTAGTCATAGTTGTCGGCATCCTGCACGCGCAGATCACCAAAGGCGGCAAAGCCGGTACCCGGGATGCGCACTTCACCACCGGTGTAGGCCATCAGCACGTCCTTGTCGTAGGAGTAGTGCTGGGTGTTGAAGTCGCCATCGTAGCGACGACCGGTCAGACCCAGATCGAGCTGGAACAGGTCGTTGTTCATCAGGCGGTAGTAGAGGCTCAGATCATAGGCCAGCAGATCGTTGCTGAAGGAGCCGCCGCTGGTGCTGAAATCGGACATCTCGAACTTGGCGTTCGGCAGCAGGAAGATGCCGTGCTCCAGTTGCAGGTAGCCGCTCCAGTTGTAATTGTCGTCATAGCTGCCATCGGCACCGACACCGCTGACCTGGCCGCTCCCCTGGGAGTTCCACATATCGGCACCCGCCGCGAAACGCCAGTCATCGGCGGCCATGGCTGCATGGCTGAACAGGGCAATCAGGCTGCCGGCAATCAGGGTCTTCTTCATTACATAGCTCCATTATGGACTGGAAAGACCCTCATTTTACCCGGTGAGCAAGGAATACCTAGAGCAAAAAGCTGAACAAGCGTCCATTAATGTCAGTGCTGCATGCCCTTCATCGGCTCGACCGGCTTCACCGGCAGACTCAGGCTCAGGGTCTGACCATCGTCCAGGGTCAGGGTCAGGGGGAAGGGCCTGTCCTCAGAGAGATCCCGCACCTCGAACAGCATGATGTGGAGGCTGCCGGGTTTGAGCGCCACTTCCCCTTTTGCCGGCACCTCGATGCTCTCCACCTGGCGCATCTTCATGACGCCATTCTCGTGCAGATGGGTGTGCAGCTCGGCACGGCCCGCGTCAGGGGAGACAGCAGCCGTCAGGGTCACCGGCTTGTCCGCGTCATTCTTGAGCACCATGAAGGCCGCCGTGTTGGGCGAACCCGGGGGGAGCAGGCGCACATAACCGTCGACGGCCTCGACCTTGGCCAGCGCGGGGGCGGCCAGCAGCAGGGCCAGGCTGGAATAAAACGCACGTTTAAACATGGTTGAGATCCTTTTATGATGTTGTTAAATGAAGCGAAGCTTACCCCTATGGCAAGCTTTTGGCAGCCCCCGAACACAAGGATTCAGACATGGCCCTCACAATTCTGGCCGAGCAGCAGGATGGCTTGCTCCTCCTGACCCTCAACCGGCCGGACAAGCGCAATGCCCTCAACACAGAGATGTACCTGGCCCTCACCGAGGCCTTTCAGCAGGCCGCCCAGGACGAGAGCGTGCATGTGGTGTTGCTGCAAGGGCAGCAGGAGTGCTTCACCGCGGGCAATGATCTCGCGGACTTCATGGGCAAGAGCAGTCTGGAAGCGGATGACCCCATCCTGCAGTTCCTCCACACCCTGGCCGACTTCCCCAAGCCGGTGATCGCCGCCGTGGGCGGCCCGGCGGTGGGCATAGGCACCACCCTGCTGCTGCACTGCGATCTGGTCTATCTGGGGGAGAACGCCCGGCTGCAACTGCCCTTCGTCGAGCTGGGGCTGGTGCCGGAGTTTGCCTCCAGCCTGCTGCTGCCCCGCACCGTGGGGCACCTTAAGGCGGCGGAGCTGCTGTTGCTGGCGGAGGCCATAGACGCCGGGGAGGCGCTGCGGCTCGGGCTGGCCAACCGGGTGCTGGCGGTGGAGGAACTGCTCCCCTTCGCCCGCGAGCAGGGGCTGAAGCTCGCGGCCAAAGCGCCCAAGGCACTGCAAAAGAACAAGGCGCTGCTCAAGCAGGAGCTCAGGCAGGCGGTGCATTTCATCATCGATCTGGAGGCCCGCGCCTTCTCCCTCGCCCTGCAAGGGGAGGAAGCCCAGGGCCGCATCGCACGGCGGCTCGGGCGCACAACCGCTAGTTGAGGCGGAAGCGGCCTATCAACTCGCAGCCCTGCACCTTGTCCTGCACCTGGATCAACCTGGCGATATCGGGGTTGGGGTGGCGCTTCAAGAAGGAGAGCAGGGCGGCGCGGCAGCAGCCCAGCTCGCTGATGAGGGATTCGCACTCCCGGTTCGGGCACTGGGGCACCAGGGCGGTGACCAGCTCGGAGGCGAGCTTGAGGTAGCGCAGCTCATAGGCGGGCTCCTCCATGGCGCGCCAGAAGTCGGCCATGCGGTGACAGGTGGCGACCCGCATGCTGGCCAGTTCGTCCAGATCCCCGGACGCCAGCTCATACACTTCCCCCAGGGCCTGCTGATAGAGGCAGATGGCCGTGCCCAGTGCCCCCATGCCCAGGGCATTCTCCGCCTCCAGCATGTAACGCTGCCAGTTCTGATTCGTCATTGTCCTCTCTCCTGCCGATACGAGTGGAGCCTGTATCATGGCTAATCGAGAATAAATATCAACCAGACCCTTTGTGCAGGTTTTGACCAGCAGAGCCCCTCTGCTTGGCATTGCCCTCCCCATCCCTTACCATCTGACCTCTTCTGTCGGGAACCCCTCCTCATGCAACGACCCCGTTCATCCCAGGCGCTGGGCTGCTCCACCCTGTGCGTGCCCCGCCTGCTGGTCTGGATCCATTAGCTGCGCCAATCCGCGCATCCAATACCTATCCATTCAACGAGGAACAGAGCCATGACCCTCTGCCAGCATTGGTCGCAGGTCGAGTACCTGCACCTGACGGTGACCAATCCCAACATCTGCCTCAAGGGGCGACACAGCTACTACTCGGGCGCCTGGGACGGCCCCTTCGAAGAGGAGGCCGTGCGCTACCTGCACGGCGACCGCTGGAGCCGCTCAGCCGACACCGGCTGGGACCCCCTCTGGCACATAGACAGGCTCCATCTCGGCGACTATGTGCAAATCGCCGCCGGGGTGAAGATCATCATGGGGGGCAACCACACCCACAATACCGACTTCATCAGCACCTATCCGTTTGCCGAAGTGGCGGCGCTCAAGCGCAGCTACAGACCCGCCGGTGATACCCGCATCGGCAATGACGTCTGGATCGGCATGGAGGCCATGATCATGCCGGGGGTCACCATAGGGGATGGCGCCATCATAGCCGCCCGGGCCCTGGTCAATCAGGATGTGCCGCCCTATGCCATGGTGGCGGGTACCCCGGCCAGGGTGGTGCGGATGCGCTTTGGCGACGACGAGATTGCCCGGCTGCAGGCGCTCGCCTGGTGGGATTGGCCGGATGACAAGGTGCAGGCCCTGCTGCCGCTGATCCAGCAAGGAGAGGTGGCCCTGCTGGAGCAGGCCGCCGCCCGCTGGCAAGGTGCCGGTCAGGGAGAATGACGAGGGGCGCCTGGGCGCCCCTTCCTGATCCCGCGTCAGCTGCCGCTGCGCGGCGGGTTGAGGCGGCACTGCTTGCCGGGATAGCCGGGCAAGGCACTGGCCTTGCTGTTGCAGGCCAGGCGCTTGGCCTCGGCGAGGCGATCCGCCAGATTGGCGGCATTGACCGGCTGCCAGGCCATCTGCTGGCCGAGCCAGCTGGCCCAGGCGAACTCGACGAAGTAGACCTGATCCTGCTTGCTGAAGTAGCCCGCATCCTGCAGCAGGCCCGCCAGGGTACGGTAGGGATAGTCCGGCAGCTCGCCGATATGGCCGGGCAGCTGTTCCGGGGTGAGCGGCTGACCCCGCTCATCCTTGAGCCAGGCCCAGTGGTTGTTCTGCATCTGGCTCCAGAAACTGGCCCTGTCCTGCAAGCGGGCGATCACCTTGACCCTCACCGCCTTCACCCCCTGTTGCCACAGCGCCTTGGTCAGGTGATGCTTGTCCACCAGCCAGTAGCCGCCATCGGGGGCGATGACCACGGGTATCTCTTTCTTTTTCATCAGCTTGTCGAGCTGCTTCTCGCTCTTGTCCGCCAGCTCAGCCACTGTGGTATCGACCTGCAACTGCCCCACCCCGCCCTGAGTCGGATGCAGTTGATCTATGCTCACCTCGCACCAGCGCCCCACCTGGCTGGTCTGCTCGCAAGGGGCCAGTGCCCAGGCCCCCTGGCTCAGCACACAGGCCAATAACATCCATACTCTCATCGCTTGCTCCTCTGCCCGCACTCGGGGCGGGCGTACATAGGGTTGCCGTCCCGGATATCATGGGACTCACTCTGGCGGTCTGACCAGCAAAGGGGATATCATGATTCCCCGTCTGCCGGCGATGAATTCTCGCCGAGTTTTCTCCCCGCTTCACACAATTTGAAGGATTCGCCATGAAAGGATGGAGCCCCCTGCTGGCCCTGCTGGGCTGTGTCTGTGCCCAGGCCGCCGATGTGCCGGCCGGCACCCAACTCGCCGCCGAACAGGCCGTCGTGCGTCATCTCAAGGACGAACCGACCAGCCTGAGCCCGCTCAAACTGGTCGGTCTGCCCGAGCTGCAAGTGCTCAGAGACCTCTATGAGGGGCTCTTGACCCAGGGGGCGGACGGCAAGGTGCTGCCCGGTGTGGCCGCAAGCTGGGATAACGAGGGGAACCAGAGATTCACCTTCCACCTGAGGCCGGATGCCCGCTGGTCCAACGGGGATCCGGTGCGCGCCAGCGATTTCGTCTATGGCTGGCGCAAGCTGGTGGATCCCAAGGAGGCCGCCACCTTCGCCTGGTTTGCCCAGCTGGCCCATTTCGACAAGGTGGACGAGATAGTCGAGGGCAAGCTGCCTCCCGAGGCGCTCGGGGTGCAAGCCCTGGATGAGCACACCCTGCAGGTGACCCTCTCCCAGCCGGTGCCCTACTTCCTGAGCCTGCTGACCCACCCCAGCCTCTCCCCCCTGCACAGGGCCAGCATGGAGCAATACGGCAACCAGTGGACCCAGCCGGGCAAGCTGGTGGGCAACGGCGCCTTCGTGCTGAGCCACAGGGTGGTGAACGAGAAGCTGGAGCTGACCCCTAACCCCTATTACTGGGATCGCGCCCATACGGTGCTGACCCGGGTCACCTTCGTCCCCATCAATCAGGAGAGTGCCGCCACCAACCGCTATCTGGCGGGGGATCTGCACATCACCGAGTCCTTCCCCAAGGAGCAGTACCACAAGCTGATGAAGCAGATCCCGGGGGAGGTCTATACACCGGAGCAGCTCGGCACCTATTACTACGCCTTCAACACCCAGCGGCCCCCCCTGAACGACGTGCGGGTGCGTCAGGCGCTCTCCTACACCATCGACCGGGCGCTCATCGCCGACAAGGTGCTGGGCACAGGGGAAAAACCCGCCTACCACTTCACCCCGGATGTGACCTCAGGGTTCGTCCCCAAGCCCAACCTGCTCTCCACCAGCAGCCAGCAGGCGCTGGACGAGAAGGCCAGGGCGCTGCTGAAAGAGGCGGGCTATGGCCCGGACAAGCCCCTCAAGCTCACCCTGCTCTACAACACGGCTGAAATTCACAAGAAGATGGCGCTGGCCATCGCCAACCTCTGGAAGCAGAAGCTGGGGGCCCGGGTCGAGCTCACCAATCAGGAGTGGAAGACCTACCTCGACAGCCGCCAGAGCGGCCAGTTCGAGGTGATCCGCTCCTCCTGGGTCGCCGATTACAACGATCCTTCCGCCTTCCTCGGTCTGTGGGGATCCCACCACAGCGGCAACATGGCCCGCTTCGCCAACCCCGGTTACGACGCCCTGCTGACCCGGGCGGCCAGCAGCCAGGATCCCGCCGCGCGGGCACGCCTGTTCGACGAGGCCGAGACCATATTGCAGGAGGAGGCGCCCATCGCCCCCATCTACCAGTACACCAACGCCCGTCTGATCAAGCCCTGGCTCAGGGGCTATCCCATCAACAACCCGGAAGACGTGGCCTACAGCCGCCAGCTCTACCTCGTCAAACACTGATCCCTCGGGGGCCAGCCCGGCTGGCCCCCTCTTCCCACTGTACCCATTCAAGTTCCCGGCATAAAATGCCGCCTCTCTTCGTCCATCAGCCCGTTAGATAGATCTCCCTATGCCTTGTCTGCTCCTGCTTGCCCTGTTGTTTGCTCTCCCCGCCAAGGCCGCCGATGAAAGCCAATGCCGCCAGGCCTTTCTCGAATGGATGCTGAGCCAGCAGAAACAGTTCAGCGATCGCAAGGCCAGCAAGATGGAGCGGCGCAATGCCGAGCGAGCCATCGATCAGGCCCGTGACGAGTTCGCCAAGCAGGAGAGCTTCTGCCAGGCCATGGCCTGGGTCTCCCGCGACCAGAGCCAGGATCCCCGCTTCAAGCCCCGGACGGGGGAGATCCACGACTTCACCCCCCGCAGTTGACCCCGCCCCGACGTCGCCCTTCATCTACTCCTTTTTTCAGTCGCCATAGTGTTGATTTATTGACCCAAGCCAAGATAACCACTTGGGTCGCCCCTACAATGAAGCCGTAACGACAACACACAATAAAAACAAATTTATCAGTTACTTGGCTCATTCAGGATGCGCACATGACCACTACCCGGCAAGAAGGGGAGATCCGTTTCCCCGATCACATATCATTGATTTCGACCACGGACCCCGCCAGCCACATCACCTATGCCAACCAGCACTTCTGCGACGTGGCCGGCTACAGCGCTACCGAGATGGAAGGGGTTCCCCATAACCTGGTACGCCATCCGGACATGCCCAGGGCCGCCTTCGCCGACATGTGGCAGCGGCTGCAGCAAGGCAAGAGCTGGATGGGGCTGGTGAAGAACCGTGCCAAGAGCGGCCAGTTCTACTGGGTCAATGCCTATGTCACCCCCATCCTCAACGAACGGCAGCAGATCATCGAATACCAGTCGGTGCGCACCCGCCCGCAGGATCACGACATCGCCTGGGCGGAGCGGCTCTATGCCCGGATCCGGGCGGGCAAGGCACTGCCCTGGCAGAGTCGCTTCACCCTGGAGCCGGGGCAACTCGGCCTGCTGCTCGCGGGCACCGCCCTGGTCGGCATGGGGGCCAGCCTGATGACGGGCCAGGCCGCCTGGGGTGGTCTCACCCTGCTCTGCCTGCTGGCCCAGATGGGGCATGGCTGGCATCTGCAACGGCGGCTGACCCGGCTGCTGGCCATGGCGGGGGAGGAGCTGGGCACCCCCCTCTGTCAGGTGCTCTATGCCAGACGTCAGGACAGCCTGGCGGCCATCGAGCTCTTGCTGCGCATGAAGAAGGCCGAGCTCAGGGCCGTGGTGGGGCGCAGCGCCGACACCAACCAGCAGATACTGCAGGCGGCGGAGGATGACAGGGGGCATATCCAGACCATAGACACCCACCTGCAGCAGCAGCGGGCCCAGAGCGAACAGCTGGCCGCCGCCATCACCCAGATGAGCCAGTCGATCCGCGATGTGGCCGACAACGCCCATCAGGCCAACGCCCTGGTGAGCGAGGTGCAGCAGGTTTCAGCCAGCGGCCAGCAGGCGCTGGCGACCACCCGCGCCTCGGTCAACCGACTCCACCAGGAGCTGGACGCCAGTCAGGGGGTGTTGGCGCACCTGACCCAGGACAGCCAGAAGATCAGCGGGATCCTGGAGGTGATCGGGCAGATTGCGGATCAGACCAACCTGCTCTCCCTCAATGCGGCCATAGAGGCGGCCCGGGCCGGCGAGCAGGGGCGTGGCTTTGCTGTGGTGGCCGACGAGATCCGGGCGCTGGCCCAGAAGACCCGCAGCTCCACCGGCGAGATCAGCGACATGATAGGGGCGCTGCAGCAGAGCACCCGGCAACTCTCAGACGGCATGACCCAAGGGGCCCAGACCTCGGCCCTCTGCCAGCAGCACATGGGCGCCACCGCCGAGGTGCTCGACCAGATCAACCAGATGCTGGCCCAGGTGACCCACACCAGCGACGAGATAGCCCAGGCCGTCAGCCAGCAGGCGGACGTGACCAGCACCCTGGATCAGGGCATTCACCAGATCCACCAGCTGGCCAGCCACACCGCCGACAACAGCAGGCAGGCCCTCGATGGCATCACCCTGCTGGTAGAGCGGCTGCAAAACCTCTCCCGCCTGATCAATCAGTTCCACGACTGAGCTTGCCCCCCGTGTAGCCAGGCGCGTCTGCGGACGCGCTGCTATGTCTCGGCCGCCAACCCTATCCGGATGTGCTCCCTCCCCCTGGTTCTTCCTCCCCATATGGGGCCTTTCATTTATTTGTAACAAAAATGTAAATGAAATAACCCCAACGCCCGCCATAACTGTCACTTTCCAGCGTGCCTCGACAAGAAGGACTTCATGATGCACAAGCCCCTCAGCTATGCCGCCCTGCTGCTGGCCAGCCAGTTTCCGTTGCAGGCGCTGGCCGATACCGATGTCTACCTCACCAACAACGGCCCCGAGCCCTTGCAACTGACGATCCACCAGAGCGGCTCCGGCGAGCTGCAGGCGGGCAGCCAGTGGACTCAGCACAGGACGGAGCTCGGCCCCTGGGAGAGCGCCATGGTGCTCAGCTTCAATCGCTACGAGGGGGTGAAGGCGGGCAAGAGCTATCTGTTCGAAACCCGGGTCACCACTTCAAGCGGCGACACCTATCGCCTCAACCAGAAGATGGAGGGCACCTGGTGGAACAGCACCCTGCAGCACGGCGGCGAAACGCCGGCAGACGGCTCCGGCTGGCAGAGCGATCGGGTGATCCATCGCGTTGCAGGGCCACAGGAGCTGGCCTTTGCCGCCAAGTTCACCGGCCGCTATGACGATCTGCACTATATGCTGACGCCCGCCCGGCAAGAGGAGCAGCCGGAGCCGGCGGAGGACAAGCTCAAGGTCGCCAGCTACAACGTCTGGGCCCTGCCGGTGATCGCCGCCAGTATCGGCGAGCGGCTGGCGCTGCTGCCCGAGCACCTCAAAGGCTATGACGCCCTGCTGTTGCAGGAGGTGTTCGATGGCCGTCGCGAGGGCTTCCTGCAGGCGCTGGCGAAAGAGTATCCCTACCAGACCAAGGTGCTCGACAAGCCGGGGGTCAACATCCACGACGGCGGCGTGGTGATCGTCAGCCGCTACCCCATAGTGCGCGAGGCCCAGCTGGTCTATCCCCAGTGCACCGGCACCGACTGCTTCGCCGACAAGGGGGTGATGTACGCCGAGGTGATCAAGGGGGGCAAGGCCTGGCACCTGTTCGCCACCCACACCGCCAGTTTCGACACAGACGAGGCGAGACGGCTGCGCCAGATCCAGTTCGGCCAGATCCGCACCCTGGCCGCCAGCCTCAAGATCCCGGCCAGCGACACCGTCATCTACGGCGGTGACTTCAACGTCAACAAGCGCAAGTTCGCCGACGACTACGCCAACATGCTGGCCAACCTGAACGCTCATGAGCCCAGCTATGGCGGCTACACCGAGGCCACCTTCGATCCCAGGCTCAACCCCTACGCCGGCGGGCCCCTCTCCGGCGGCGCCAACGTCGAGTACCTGGACTATCTGGTGGTGAGCCGGGAGTACGGCGCCGCCAGTCACAACCTCAACAGCGTCTGGATCCCGCGCTCCAGCGATGGCAGCCTCTGGCCCGCCAGCAACCTCTCCGATCACTTCCCGGTCAAGGGAGAGATCAGCCGATGAAGCGCCGCTACGGCTTTCTGGCCCTGGCGGTGCTGGCGCTGTTGCTGCTCAACCTCGGCGGGCGGGATGATCCGGACCAGCCAGTGCCAGCAAGCAGGCCAAGCTCTGTCACCGCTGCCCCATCGCCACAGACATCGGCGCCGCTGGCGCCCGCTGCCGGCCAGACTGCCGCCTCAGGGCCCATCACCACCGGGCCACTGCCCGCCAGCTGGCGGGCCATGCCGGACGAAATGAACCACCAGCTCGCCAGCGAGATAACGGACAGCGATCAGCCGCTGAGCGAGCGGCTCGCCAATCTGATCGCGCTGGAATCCCAGTGGATGAGTGAGGGGGAGAGCCTGACACGGTTGCAGGGGCGCTACGCCCAGGCACTCGAGCAGCTGGCGCAGGAGAACGAGCAGTTGCCGCTGGCCGAGCGGCTGGCGGCCCTGACCCGGCTGCAGGATGAGTGGGCGGCGGATCACCCGGATCTGACGGCGGATCTGTTCAACCCGGATGCCAGGTTGCAGCAGGCGCGCCAGCTGTGGGGGGATGAGGAGCTGGAGACATTGGCCCGCCACTTCCTGCCGACCGGGCAGGCCGAAGCGACCGTGCAGTTTGCCGCCACCCGCCAGCAGCAGCTGGATCAGCGCGGCCACTACCAGCAGCAGTTGGCCGAGCTGGAGCAGCAGTTGATGGCCAGCCGGGGCAACATGGACGAGGCAAGCTGGCAGCAGCACAGGGAAGCGGTACTCGGCCAGTTTCGGCGCGACTTCTTCGCCCAGACGCAGGACCAGCCCTGAGCAGGCAACGGCTTGGGGTATCTGATCTCGACAAGAAAAAGGGCCCGTCAGGGCCCTTCGCAATTCCCCGGCATCAGGCCAGTGGATAGCTGGCGGCCAGATCGTTCTCGCAATGCCAGTTGGCCCACAGCTTGTTGTCGCTGCCCATCTGCAGGGTGGCGAAGTTGCGGGTGCGCAGATAAACGGGGGCGCCGAACGGCTTGATCAGCTCGGCACGGATCAGTCGGCTCTCGTCGAGGTATTCGGGATCGTCGTTGGTCATGGCGAGGATCCCCGTCCACTGGAACTGGGTGGGGCAGGGATGCACTATGCCGGAGGAGACCAGCTGGTGCACATTCATCACCCCCTCCCCCCGCCGGTCCTGGATCACCCCGAGGCAACCCACGTGCACATCCCCGGACAGGATCAGGGTCTTGGGGATCGCCTGATTCTCGCCCTTGACGGCCTGGCGCCGCAGTCTGGCATTGTCCAGCAGCCGCATGATGAGGCGGGCCCGCTCCCCCTGGTGTGACTTGGCGCGCCAGTGATCCTTGAGATCGTCGGTCAGCTCCTCCTCCCAGGGGGTCGCATCGAACGCCGCCTCGGTGAAGGAGAAATCCCGATAGACCACGGGCACCCCGGTCATGACCAACAGGTGTCCCTCACCGCAATCGGCCAGCGCCCCGTTGATCTGATCCCACTGCTCCCGGCTCATCACCTGGTTCTGGCTGCGGGTCGCCCGGTTGTCCAACGCCAGGATCTGGTAACCCCGAAAACGCAGTCGCCAGGAGTGATGGGTCAGGTGCACAGGATCCAGCAGGGAGACATTGGCAGCGGAGCGCAGCTGGAACAGCCGGAAATACTTGGCGGCGGCGGCATAGATGGCCTGATAGACCTCGCAGCCCTGCAAGTCGGCGGGATAGCTGCCCCAGCCATCGAAGATGTCGTGATCGTCCCACATCATGACGCTCGGCACCCGGGCCAGCATGGTGGCCACCTCGGGGCGGCTCCACTGCCGGCAGTAGAGTTCGCAATAGAAGCGATCGAGCTGTTCCACCATGGTCCGGGTCGCCTTGCGCTTGACCTTGTCCACCCGATCCAGCTCGTTCCAGGCTTTCAGGGTCGGTACCGAGGTCCAGAGGGAGTCGGCATAGACCTGATCGCCTCCCATCAGCAGCAGGGAGAAAGGATGGGCCTTGTGTTCGGCAGCTAGCTTGTCCCACATGGCGTAGGGGGCCGGGGTGGAGGTGAGCAGTTTGAAATCGGAGAAACCGTTGCAGGAGGCGTAGCCTATCAGCACATTCTCTTTCTTCCCCGGCAGATAAAACTGCCATTTATCGTACCCACCGAGATCTTGTGCAGGCTTGTCGTCCAGTAGGATCTCATAGTCGATGGGGGTACCGGCCTTCTTGGGGCTCGCCTGCCAGACGAGCCGCCAGAAAGCGCCTTTCGGGGTATCCGCCTGCTTGCTGGCAGCCAGCACCTCGCCGTTGATCCTCACGGCCGCGCTCTTGCAACCGGCCTCCGTCATGAAGCAGAGGCTGTATTGGGTCTCTGATTCGAGCCCGAGCAAGGGCCCCATTACCAGACTGGTCATTCGTCATCCCTCCATGGTGAAACCCATGGAGCATAGCGAAACGGTATCTATTTGATACTGACCAGTTGGGCGAGCAGAAGGCTTGGACTTAGCCCCTGCCCTTGAACTGCTTGACGCTGCGCTTGGCCTGGGTACGGCGATTCGCCTGCTTGTCCCGGGGGGCCCGCTTGCCCTCCCCGCTCGCAGGCTGGTCGGTGACCGGGAAGCCCTCAAGCTCCTCCAGCGGCAGCGCGCGACCGGTCAGGGTACGGATGGCCGCAAGCGTCTCGGCCTCCCCGTGGCAGACCAGGGAGAGGGCGAGGCCTTTCTGCCCGGCGCGGGCGGTGCGACCGATGCGGTGCACATAGACGGGGGCATTGGCAGGCAGGTCCAGGTTGATCACCACCGGCAGCGCCTCCACGTGGATGCCCCGCGCCATCAGATCCGTGGCCACCAGCACCCGCACCTTACCCCCCTTGAAATCGCTGAGCGCCTGCTCCCGCGCCTCTTGATCCTTCTCGCCGTGCAGGGCCGCCACCGCGATCCCCGCCTTGGCGAGTTTTCTGGCCACGGCGTCGGCATCGTCCCTGGCGCTGATAAACACCAGCACCTGGGACCACGCCTGCCCCTTGAGCAGGCTGATGAGCGCAGGCACCTTGCTGCTCTTGTTGACCAGATGGAGCCGCTCCTCGATGTCGTCGGCCACGCTGTTGCGAGGATCCGCCTCCACCTGCACCGGCTCATTCAGCAAGCCGGTGGCCAGGGCCTCGAGCTCGGGGGGCAGGGTGGCGGAAAACAGCAGGGTCTGCCGCTCGGTCGGCATGGCATTCATCAGCCACTGGATATCGGGCCAGAAGCCCATCTCCAGCAGGCGATCCGCCTCATCCAGCACCAGGGTGCGCAGCTTGCCGAGGCCCAGCAGCCGCTGGGCCAGCAAGTCCCGCAGTCGCCCCGGGGTCGCCACCAGCAGTTGGGGCCCCAGGGCCAGCTCGGCCTGTTGCTGCTCCTGCGCCACCCCGCCGCACAGGGTCAGGAGACGCAGTCCCAGCGCCTCGGCCACCCCTTGCAGCGCCGCGCTCACCTGGGTCGCCAGCTCCCGGGTCGGCACCAGCACCAACCCCTGCACCCGGTCGGATGCCGCGTCCAGCCCCTGCAGCAGTGGCAGGCCGAATGCCAGTGTCTTGCCGCTGCCGGTCCGGGCCAGGGCCAGCAGATCCTGGCCCGCCAATGCCGCCGGAATGGCGAGTTGCTGGATGCGGGTCGGGGTGTGCAGCTCGGCAGGCAAGGCAGCCAGCAGAGCGGGATCGAGGTGGAGTTCGTTAAAAGTCATGGGGCTACGCGGCAGGAAGAAGTGGGAGGCGAAGTCTAGCCAGCCTGACCCCATAAGTAAAAGGCCGGTGAGAAGAAGCAGGGGAATATGGGTCAACGAGTCTGATCACCTCAACCTTGAGGGTCACTGCGCCCGCAATAAAAACGGCCTGCATCGGCAGGCCGTCGGCAATCAGCGCAAGACGAAACTTACAGGGCAGCCAGGGCGGCGGCGTAGTTCGGCTCGTCGGCGACTTCGGCCACCAGCTCGCTGTGCAGCACCTTGTCGTGCTCATCCAGCACCACGATGGCACGGGCAGCCAGGCCTACCAGGGGACCGGAGGAGAAGGCCACGCCGTAGTCCTGCAGGAAGGAGACGCCACGCAGGGTGGAGAGGTTCACCACCTTGTCCAGACCCTCGGCGCCGCAGAAACGGGCCTGGGCGAACGGCAGATCGGCGGAGATGCACAGCACCACAGTGTTGTTCAAAGCGCTGGCCTGCTCGTTGAACTTGCGCACCGAGGTGGCGCAGGTCGGAGTGTCGACGCTCGGGAAGATGTTCAGGATCTTGCGCTTGCCGGCGAAGGTCGCCAGGGTCGCATCGGACAGATCGCCAGCAACCAGGGAGAAGGGCTTGGCCTGCTCGCCGGCAACGGGGAAGTGGCCGGAGACGGAGACGGGGTTGCCTTGCAGGGTGACGGTATTGCTCATGTTAGGTCCTTGATTATCGATGGGGGATCCAGGGTTCCCAGTATAGGCCCAGCGGCAGGGGACAAACACCCGCTAACATGAGGGATTTGTTGCCACCCTGTCTCGTCCGCCCCGCCGAGGCGGGAAAGAGAAGGGCTTGACCTTGGACTTAACACCAAGGTTTACACTGGGCTCAGACATAGGCGATCCCGCAGGGGCGGGATCCACTCAAGAGGGACTCATCATGAGCAAATCCTGCTGCAGCCATTCCCATGCCGCCCCCATCAAGGCCATCGGCAAGGCCGCCCCCCATCAACACGAGCACGGGCACGACAGCCACTGCTGCGACAAGGTCGCCTCTGCCAGTTGTTGCGCCAGCCCGGCGCCCCAGGATCACCAGGCGCACGGGGTAGACGAGGGGCCCGGGGATGAAGACCCCCCCAGGGGCCGTGACGCCGGAGCCAAGCCCTCTCATTCGCACGACCATGATCATCGCGGCCATGGAGCGGCGGCCGAGGGGCCTCTGCCCGCCCCGACCCGCGACAGTCGCCGCCACAGCTGGCAGGTGCTGGGGATGGACTGCCCCAGCTGCGCCCGCAAGATAGAGACGGCCGTCAACCGTGTCGAGGGTGTCACCCAGGCTCGCGTGCTGTTCGCCACCGAGAAGCTGGTGGTGGATCTCGCCCCCGGCCTCTCCCCCGACCCCGTCACCGCTGCCGTGCTGGCCGCAGGCTTCCGGCTCAAGGGCAACACTCAGGCGACAGAGCGCGATGACAAACGGCTCAGCCCCCTGATGACGCGCCTTGGCAAGTATTGGCAGCCCCTCTCCTTGGGCGCCCTGATGGGGGTGGCCGCCCTGCTGCCGGCCCAGCTCGGCCAGCCGCTCTTTACCCTGGCGACACTCTGGGGGCTCTGGCCCGTCGCCCGCAAGGCCTGGGCATTGACCAGAAGCGGCTCCCCCTTTGCCATCGAGACCCTGATGACGGTGGCGGCGCTCGGCGCCCTCTTCCTCGGGGAGACCGCCGAGGCGGCCATGGTGCTGCTGCTCTTCATGCTGGGGGAACACCTGGAGGCCTACGCCGCCGGCCGTGCCCGTGCCGGGGTCACCGCCCTGATGGCCCTGGTGCCCGACCAGGCGCTGCGCATTCGTACCACAGCAGAAGGTGACGTACGGGAAGAGGTGGCCGCCGAGATGCTGCGCCCGGGCGACATCATCGAAATCGCCCCCGGTGCCCGTCTGCCCGCGGATGCCCGCCTGCTCGACCCCCTCGGCGCCTTTGACGAGAGCGCCCTGACCGGCGAGTCCATCCCGGTGGAGCGCCGTCAGGGGGACAAGGTGCCGGCCGGCAGTCTGGCGGCGGATCGGGTGCTGCGCCTCGAGGTGGTCTCCGAGCCCGGCAACAACGCCATCGACCGCATCCTGCACCTCATCGAGGAGGCCGAGAGCCAGCGCGCCCCCATAGAGCGCTTCATCGACCGCTTCAGCCGCTGGTACACCCCGGCCATGATGCTGGTCGCCCTGCTGGTGATGCTGGTACCGCCGCTGGCCTTCGGCCAGGGCTGGGATGAATGGATCTACCGCGCCCTGGCGCTGCTGCTCATCGGCTGCCCCTGCGCCCTGGTGATCTCCACCCCGGCGGCGGTCACCTCGGCCCTGGCCGCCGCCACCCGGCAGGGGGCACTGATCAAGGGCGGTGCGGCCCTGGAGCGACTGGCCCATATAGACACAGTCGCGTTTGACAAGACCGGCACCCTGACCCTGGGCAAGCCGCAGCTGACCGAGCTGGTCAGCCTCAATGGCCGACCGGAAGCCGAACTGCTGGCCCTGGCCGCCGCCATAGAGCAGGGTTCCCATCACCCTCTGGCCCGCGCCGTGGTGGCTGCCGCGACCGAGCAGGGGCTGGCCCTGGCCAGCGCCCGGGATCTGCGCGCCCTCCCCGGCATGGGGGTGGAGGGGCGCATCGACGGCGCCCTCTGGCAACTGTTGGCCCCGAGTCGGGTCCCCTCTCTGGACGAGGCGCTCGAGGCACAGATCGCCGCCCTGGAGCAGCAGGGCAAGACGGTGATCCTGCTCTGCCGGATGGGAGAGACGCCCAGTGCCCTGCTGGCGCTGCGGGATCAGATCCGGCCGGACGCGGCTGCGGCACTGCAAGAGCTCAACCAGCTCGGCCTGCAGAGCATCATGTTGACCGGGGACAACCCCCGTGCCGCCGAGGCGATCGCCACCGAGCTCGGCATGGGCTGGCGCGCCGGCCTGCTGCCGGAAGGCAAGGTGGAGGAGATAAGCCTGCTCGCCAGCAGCCGCAAGGTGGCCATGATAGGGGATGGCATCAACGACGCCCCCGCCATGAAGCGGGCCAGCATCGGCATCGCCATGGGGGGTGGCACCGACGTGGCGCTGGAGACAGCCGACGCGGCCCTGACCCACAACCAGCTCGGCGGGGTTGCCGCCATGATCCGGCTCTCCCGCGCGGCGCTCGCCAACATCCACCAGAATATCGCCCTGGCATTGGGACTGAAGGCCATCTTCCTGGTCACCAGCCTGCTCGGCATCACGGGTCTGTGGATAGCCGTGCTGGCCGACACCGGCGCCACCGCCCTGGTCACCGCCAACGCCCTGCGCCTGCTGCGCAAGCGCTGAGGCACTTGGCCCGGACAGGCGCAAACAAAAAGCCGCAACCCTGGGTTGCGGCTTTTCTTTATGCGGGCGCCGAGGCGTTGCCCAAAAAATCAAAGCGCGGCTGATGATGGCAGTCCGCGCCTTGTTCTTACTCTCTCGGCTTATCCCACCCTTGGCGAGGTGGAATTCAACCCTGGGCTGCCGAGTCAGCCCCGGGCTCGATAGGAAGGCTTACTTGGCGCTGCACTCCTGGATCACGGCAGTGCCCGGCTTGGCTGCAGCCGGATCCACCTTCACCAGCACGCTCCACAGACCCTGCGGCAGAGTGATCTTGTTGTTGGCGCTGGCCGGCTGGGAGAAGGCAAACGGATAGCCTGTCTCGGCCTGGACTTCACCACCGCCATTGATCAGGTACTCCTTGCTCCAGTCCTCGTTGGCCACCTTGAACTCTGTGGTGCCGGTGTAGTTGAACGCGACCTGATAGATGGCGAGATCCCCCTCCATCCCCTTGTAGCTCAGCTGGTACTGAGGCTGGGGATTCCAGCCGGACAGCTCACCCTTGACGAACAGGTTGTAGCCCAGCGGGTTGCCCGCCACCGTATCCAGCACCTTGCAGCCCTGCACCGGCTCGGTGTAGCTGACGCTCAGGGTGGGCTTCTCCTTGTTCATGGCAGTGAAGACGAACTTGTAGGTACCGGCCTTGGCCAGATCGATCCCGATATTGCCGGTATCTCCCCCCTTGCAAAGGGTCAGCGGCGTGCCCACCACCAGCTTGTCACCGGCGTTGCAGCTGCCGTAGTTGACCGGCCCCCAGCTGGCGTCGGCGATCTTCACTTCCGTCGAGCCCAGCTTGTCGGTTGCCACTTCGGTGGTGAACTCGTACATGAAGTTGCTGGTGAAGCTCATCGGGTTCGCTTCGCCCCACTCCCCGAGGAAGCCTTTTAGATAGACCGCGGTGTCACCGAAGGGAGGCAATGTGCTCAGATCCGTCTTCTTGCCTACCGGCAGGCCCGCGCCCTGGGCGCCACTCTGCGGCTTGACGAAGACGGCGGCAGACCAGGCTCCCAGCGTCAGCTGGCCGTTGTCGTAGGCGGCGCCACTGGCGATGCTGTCGACCCCGCGATGTTTCCCGCTCAGCACCATGCCGGAGAGATCGATGGGCTGATCGTCTCCGTCACGGAAGTCGCCGATGCTCTGGGGGGCATTGGTGGCGTTGATCATCACCACCAGGCCGTCGATGGCGGGATCCAGATCCGCACCGGCCTTGCTGCCATCATCCACGCTCATCACGATGAGGCCCGGGATCTGCTCAGGCCCGGTGTTGCGGAAGTCGACCCGCTTGATCACCTCAGACCCGCTGCCAAGACGCAGCAGACGGGAGGATTGACGCAGCTCGGAGAGCTCCTGGTAGAAGCTCACCATCTGCGCCATCTCGACCGAGCCCGGCTTGGCGTGCTGGTCGAGCACCTGCTCGATCAGCGCGTAGTTGGCCTCGTCCTTGTCCTTGCGCGGCAAGCCCTTGTCGAAGTTGTTGTCCCCCAGGCTGTAATCGACCCTGTTGTACCAGTCACCGGAGTCGTAGCTGTCCCGCTCCATGGACTTGGAGCGCAACAGTTCGACCCCGGCGTGGGTGAAGGGGATCCCCTGCCCCAGCATGGCGGTGGCCAGCGACACCCCCTGCATCCGCACCAGATCGGCTCCTGCTGGCGCCTTGTAGACCAGGTTGTCGAACAGGGTCTGGTTGTCGTGCTTGTCGACGTAGTTCTGCACTTCGGTCGGATCCTGGGCATAGCCCGCTGGTTGACCGTTGTAGTCGATGTCGGCCCCCTTCTTCGGCACGCCGTCCTTGTCGGTCAGCACGAACTCCTTGAGGTTGCCCGCCATGCCGAGGCGCACCAGGTCGGACTGATGCAGGGCGGTGGCGAGATCGACGCCGTCCACCTCGTTGACATCCACGAAGGCGCCGTTGCCGAAGCCCTGAGTCTTGCGGATGGCGTCGCCGCCGTCGAACGGGCTGCCGCCGCGCACCGCATCCCGCAGCCGGTCGGAGAAGGAGCCGATGCCGGTGCCGGCCAGGTGCTTCTGGGTCGCCTGCACGAAGCGCTTGTCATCCTGCACTTCGCCGAAGTTCCACCCCTCGCCGTAGAAGTACATGTCCGGATTGACCTTCTTCACCTCGGCCAGGGCCTGCACCATCTGATCTTTCGGGTGGTGACCCATGAGATCGAAGCGGAAGGCATCGATCTTGTAGTCCCGCGCCCAGGTGACCAGGGAGTCATCCATCAGCTTGGCGAACATGGCGTGTTCAGGCGCCGTGTTGGAGCAGCAGGTGGAGTTCTCAACCGAGCCGGTCTCCGGATTGAGGCGCTGGTAGTACCAGGGCACTATCTTGTCGAGCACGGATTTGGGGCCGAGACCCGCCTCGTTGGTGTGGTTGTAGACCACGTCCATCACCACGTTCATGCCGATGTTCTGCTTGATGGCCTTGACCATCTCGCGGAACTCCTTGATCCGGACCGTCCCCTCCGCATTGGTGGCGTAGGAGCCTTCCGGCGCTGTGTAGTGGTAGGGGTCATAGCCCCAGTTGAAGGAGTCGACGCCGCGCAGATAGCCGTACAGCTCCTGCACAACCGGGTTCTCCTTGCTGTCGCTGGCCTGCAGATCTTCCAGCACGGACGCTATGGTCTGGCCGCCGCCGCAGTGGCTGGCAAACCTGGAGTTCTTGACCTCGGCATTGACCTCGCACAGCTTGCTGAAGTCATCGCTTATGTTGGCCACCCTGGCCGGATCCTCGTTGACGGTGGCGATGTCGAACACCGGCAGCAGGTGCAGGTGGCTGACGCCGCTCTTGGCCAGGGATTTCAGGTGGGTGACGGGGACGCTGTCCGTGTCGGTCAGCCCCAGGAACTTGCCGCGGTGCTCGGCCGGGGTGGAGTCGTCGTTGCCGGTCAGATCCCGGACATGGGCCTCATAGATGGTGATGTCGGCGGGATTGGCCTGGCTGTGGGGGGCCTTGAGGCTGTCCCAGCCCTCGGGTTTGAGGGCAGGATCATCGAGATCCACCACCTGACTGAACTCGGAGTTCATGGCCAGGCTCAGGGAGTAGGGATCGGTCACCTGGTAGGATTCCAGCTTGCGACTGACCGGGTGATAGACCTCGACGGCATAGCGATAGTACTTGCCCACCAGGTCGCTGCCCCCCTGCAGGCTCCAGCTGCCGCTGGCCTCGTCCTGTGTCATGGCGCGCTCGCCGAGGGAGTTGTGCTGCTCGTCAAACAGTGCCAGCTTGACCGACCTGGCGGTCGGTGCCCACAGCCGGAAGGTGACGTTGCCCCCCTCGACGATGGCGCCGTAGGCGAGCTTGGTGGCGGCCTCGGCGTAGAGGGCATCGAGGGCACCGGCGCTCTGCACCAGGGTGGCCCCCTGCAGGATGCCGTCCGCATCGGTGCCGATGGCCACCAGCTCACCCTTGAGCAGGGGCTTGAGATCTTTCCCGGCGGGCAGGGCGAAGGCGGCGGCATCCTTGAGGTGCGGGTACTTGGCCTGCTGCTCGGCACTGAGGCTGGCCGGGGTCAGCTTGAGGTAGGGGAAATCGAATACCCCTTCGCTGTTGGCGGTGATGGTGCCGGACTCTGTGTAGTAGAGGCGCACATAGGGCTTGTCCTTGCCCCCTTGCCAGATCAGGGTGTTGCCGTCGATCAGGTGGGCACTGGCCCCCGCCACGCCGAAGGCGGCGGTGAAGGCCTCGGCCCGGCTGCCGAAGATCTCGTTCTTGCCCGCGACTATGGCCACGGTGCGATCCGGGTGATCGCTGAAGACCACCTTCATGTCGCTGCCGGTCAGGTTCGCCAGATCGCCGTTGCGGGCGATGAAGTTGATGCAGCCCTCCATCTTGGCGAGCGGCACCACCCAGGCCGGGCCGAAGCTGTCCGCCGCCGCCGGGGTCTTGCTGGCGTCATCCCAACCTGTGTTGAGTCCGCCCGCCGACGTTGCGCCGCAGGCCTCGTTGTTCCACAGGTGCAGACTGTGGCTGGCGAAGGGACCTGTGATCCCGCGCGCCGCACTGCTCTGGGTATCCACCAGGGCGACCACGGCCTGGTCGGGACCGGCCACCAGCAGCTCGGCCGGGGGCTGGACATTGGGAAGGCGCGCGACGGGCTCATCCTGGGGGGTGGGAGGGGTGGAGGGTGAAGAACTGTTGTCGTTACAGCCTGACAAAAGCGCGAGCAGTGAGGCTGTTACCAGCGCCACCTTGGTCTTTTTCATATCCATTTTTTTATAATTCCCGCTGTAGTTGGTCTCGATACTCGAGGTACCCGGTCGTAGCCGAGCGATGCCATATTAATCAGCGGAGATTGTTGTAAATGTGAGCGACCGGGCAAAAAAAACCAACCCGATTCAACAAGATAACGTTTTCATAACGAAAATTGGATCGCGCTCACAGACTCGCCCCCGCTTTGGGCCCATACCAGCAAAGAGAGGGGTTCATGCCGGAAAAATCAATTTCCGATCAAATGGATAGCAAGGAGCCATGGCCTATGAAACGGATCGAGGAGCAGGCAAAGCGGCTGGATCAGGAGTATCAGGGAATTGCCCAGCTGTTCCACCAGTTCTGCCAGCAGGCCGGGGGACTCGCCGAGCAGTATCACTTCTTCAGCTGGCCCGATTACGAAGAGACGCCGCCCCTCTGCCGGGCCTTCACCCTGCTGGGCGAGCCTCGCGAGCTGCGGCTGCGCTGTCAGCCCGGTGAGCGGGGAACCCTGGTCGGCATCATCCAGATCCTGGATGACGAGGGACAGACCCACGCCAGCCTGGGCTTTCGCGCCGACGGCCACCTGCTGCTGGAGCCGGGTCGACTGCTGGATGACCCCCCGGGGTTGCTGCTCAAGCTGATGCTGGGCTCCCTCTGGCAGGATCAGGCCAAGGGGGAACACGAGCGCCCGCCACACTGAGGCCGGGCCCCGGGGCCCGGCCTCATCCCTGCGCTATCTCTATGGTCAGATGCACCAGCTCCTCGTGGATGGCGAGCCGCTCGCGGATCGCCTGTGCCGGGATGGGAACCGCCATCCGCAGGGAGAGCACGGCCGCATACTGCACCTGCCCCACCCGCCAGACGTGCAGATCGTGGATCTCGACGTCAGGCAGCTCGGCTATCACCTCGCGGATCTCCGCCACCAGGGGAGCGTCCATCTCCGCATCCAGCAGTACCCGTCCCGTGTCCCGCAGCAACCCCCGGGCCCAGACCGCCACCAGCACGGCCCCCACTATGCCCATCAGGGGATCCAGCCAGTCGGCGCCCCACAGCATGCCCCCCACCAGCGCCAGGATGGCCAGCACAGAGGTCGCCGCGTCCGCCAGCACATGGAGGTAGGCGGCACGCAGGTTGAGATCCTGATGGCCGTGGTGGTGATCATGCGAGTGCTCGTGGTCGTGATGACCGTGATGATGGTCGTGACCATGGTGATGGCCGTGATCGTCCTTGAGCAGCCAGGCGCAGGCCAGGTTCACCAGCAGGCCGACAGTGGCGATGCCGATCGCCTGCTGATAATGGATCGGGCTGGGATCCAGCAGCCGGGCCACCGACTCGAACAGCATCAGGCCCGCCACCCCCACCAGCAGCAGGGCGCTGCTGAAGCCTCCCAGCACCTCTATCTTCCAGGTGCCGAAGCTGAATCTGTGATCCCGGGCGAAGTGGCGGGCGGCGCGATAGGCCACGACGGAGAGACCGAGGGCCAGGGCATGGGAGCTCATGTGCCAACCATCCGCCAGCAGCGCCATGGAGTTGTAGAACCAGCCGCCACCTATCTCCGCCACCATCATGACGAGGGTGAGCAGCACGGCCCAGCGGGTCTTCTGTTCCGCCAGCGGATTCCCTTCATGAACGACGGGTTGCTGGCAGTGGGATGAGGCGAGGGATGACATGGATTTCTCCTGAGAGCGACAATGCAATATACTATACCCCAGTATAGTTTTATCGCGCGAGAGGATCCTGCATGTCACACACGGTTCACGACAAGAAGAAGCTGCTGGCCAGGGTCAGACGCATCAAGGGACAAGCCGGTGCCCTGGAGAGTGCCCTGGAGCAGGAGACCGACTGCGCCGCCATCTTGCAGCAGATTGCCGCCATCCGCGGCGCCGTCAACGGCCTGATGCTGGAGGTGCTGGAAGGCCATATGCGCGAGCACCTGGGGGCACCGGAGGCGACCCCGGCCGAGCGGCTGGAGGATCTGGACCAGGTGGTGAGGGTGCTGCGCTCCTACCTGAAATAAGGGCGCCCGGGCAAGCCGGGCGCAGGAGTCAGTCGAAGTCTGCGTAGGGGGTCAACGGCCTTGGCGGCATGTCGAGATCCCCCTGCCAGGGCTTGAAGGTGTAGCGCAGGAAGAGGGTGGCATGGCTGGGGGCATAGTCATCCGCCTGCTGGATGTCGATCCGCCCGCCGATGCGCCAGTGCTCGGTCAGGCGGTGCTCCACCACGGCATTCAGGGTATAGCCGAAGCCGCTGCTGCTGCCCCCCTGCACCGGCTCGTTCCTGTCCGGCAAACCGGCGGGCAGCAGGCCTTCCAGGGGGTAGCGACGGCTGTCGTCGGTGCGGGAGCGGGACCAGGATCCCGAGCCTCCCAGCTCCCATGACCAGTCGGGGGTGCGCTGCCGGTAGCTGACCGGCACCGAGATCGAGAAGTACCCTTGCGGGCTGTAATAGCCCCCCTGACCCAGGGTATAGCCGCTCAGATCCTGCTGGTAATGCCACAGCATGCTGCTCAGCCCCACGCTGGCCCGGCGGTTCGTCTCGTTGATGAGCTTGTAGTAGCCCCCTCCCATGAGCCGGGTGCGCCAGTTGTCCGGCACGTTCTTGCCCGTCAGCAGGTGTTGCTGGGCGCTGCCCCAGAAGCCGACGGCCCCCCCGAGATCATGGCTGAGATCGAGGCGGACCCCGTTCGCCCGCACCCCGCCCCAGCTGATGCCGGTCCCCGGATCCACCGTGCCCGCATAGGAGAGCAGCGAGCTGCTGACGGGCCGCCGGGAGAGGGTGAGCCCCCACCCCAGCTCGCGCCAGTCTCCCGTCACCGTCGCGCCGCCGACCCAGTCCACCACCTCGAAGCCGAGGGGCGTGGTGCCGAGATCGAAGGCCCAGGCCCCCTTGTGCCAGCCCGCCGCCAGTGTGGTGCCCCGGCTCTGCTGGTGCTCCCCTCCCCGGCAGTCGCGGGCGGCGCAGGTGCCGAACTCCTCCCGGTAGGGGGAGGCCGGCAGCTGGCCCGCATCCATGTCCACCAGCTCGAGGCGGCCAAAGGCGGTGCCGCCGGCCAGGGGGGTGTCCAGTTGCATCATCTGGGTCAGGGCCCGCAGATCGGAGACGCCGCCGGTGCCGCTGGATCCCCAGTAGTCGCTGTCGAGGGAGACTGTGGTCTGGCTCTGCCGATAGTGACTGTCCAGATCCCCGCGCAGCCCGGAGGCCAGCCACTCCTCGCCGTCGCGGCTGCGGGCGAGCGCGGTCAGGGCGCCCCCATCCAGATCCTCCCCGGGGGCCAGGCCCGCCGCCACCAGTCCCTTGCGATCCCGCGCCAGGGCGCCCTCGGCGTCGCCATTGGCGAAGCGCTGACGGGCGGCGTCCCGCCAGAACAGGGCCGTCTGCTGGGAGGCGGGCTGTGTCGACACCAGGGGCTCGTAGCCGGTGAAGATGGCCCGGGCCGTCTCCCCCTCCCCCAGCGCCTGATAGAGGTTTGCCACCCGGCGGTAGTAGTTGAACTCGTCTGGGGGCAAGGGGCTGACCGGCCAGGCCGGCAGCCAGTGGCGAGCCTCTGCCGGATCGCCTCTGGCCTGAGCCAGTTCGGCCATGCCGAGCCTGGCCTCGGGGTGCTGGGGGGCGTGTGCCAGCACAGCGCGGTAATGGCGCTCGGCCCCGGCGACGTCCCCGCGCTCCGCGGCCCATTCGGCCAGCATCAGAGTCACTTCGTCATCGGGCTGCAACGGCTGCAGCAGGCGCTCGGCACCCGCCTCATCCCCCTGCTGGTGCAATTGCCTGGCGTTGGCCAGCAGCTCGCCACGGGCGAGGCGGCGATCCAGCGCCTGCATGTCCGCCGACCAGCGCGTGGCCGGCACCTCGGCCAGCACGGCGCGGGCCTGGGGCGACTGATCCTGCCCCGACAGGTAGAGGGCAGTGGCGTAGCGCAGGCTGTCGTTCTGTGGCTGCGCCGCCAACCGCCCCCGCAGCAGCCGCTCCCCGCCTGCAACATCCCCGAGTCGGGCCTGGGTGGTGGCCACCCGGTAGGCCAGCCAGACATCATCCGGCATCAGCCGCAGCGCCTCCTGGCGCTGGGCCAGGGCCTGGGGCAGCTTGCCGGCCTTGTCGAGCTGATCGGCCTGCTCCTGCAACAGCTCGGCCTTGAGCCGCTTGCCCTCGGCCTGCATGGCCGGGGTGCCGTGTTGATCCAGCAGGGCCAGCGCCCGCGCCGGATCCTGCCCCTTGTAGAGATCGAACAGCCGGGCCAGAGCCCGATCACGGGCTCCCGGCATGGCGAAGGCCTTCTGATAGGCGAGCTCGGCCTCGCCGTCGCGATGACGGCCCCGCTCGCTGTCCCCCAATCCGAGCCAGGCCTCCGGCTCCTTGCCATCCAGGGCGATGGCGCTGCGATAGCGGGTCGCCGCCACCTCCCATTGCTGCTGCTCCAGGGCCTGGGAGCCCTGGTTGACCAGCAGCCAGTAGCGGTTGGTGGCCAGCAGGCTGGCCCACTTCTCCTTGTCGGTCACATCGGGATGGCGCAGCACCCGCTCGAACTGGGCGATGGCGAGCGCGCGCTGATCGTGGCGGGAATAGGCCTGACCCAGGGCCCCCATGAGGTCGGGATCCCCAGGATTGGCGGCGAGGGCCCGCTGCAGCTCGGCGATGGAGGCTCCGCCACTGGCGGTACGGGCCAGTGCCAGCTGTCGGGAGCGATAGGCAGGAGAGGCCCACTGCGCCTCCTGGGTGGCGAGCAGCGCCTCGGCCTTGTCGGCCTCCATCTCGGTACCGAAGAGGGCTATGTATTGCTTCAACTCGTCGATGCTACTGGGCCCGACCGGCATGGCCTCGATGTCCGCCAGCCAGATCTCCGCCGCCTCCCCACGGCTGTTGTCATCCTTCGCCATCTCCCGCAGCAGCCCCAGGGCCTGCAGGCGCCGACCGTCGGCCAGGTAGTGGCGGGCCAGCCCGCTGCGCACCCGTGGCTCACCCGGATATTGCCGGTTCAGGCTCTCCAGCGAGGCCATGCCCTTCGCCTTCATGGCGGGCATGCGCATCTGCAGCAGGGCATACTCCACCGCCACGTCGAGATTCGGGGGCAGATCCCCCACGAACAGGGAGCGATAGAGGCGCTCGGCCTCCTCCAGCCGGCCGGCATTGGTCAGCAGCCGCGCCTGTTGCAGTTGCTGGCGCTGGGCCGAGTCGCTCAGGGCGAGATTGGCCATGCCCTGGCGGTAAATTGGGGAGTCCGGCGCCAGCTTGCCGAGCCGGGCCAGCAGCGCCTTCGCCTCCTTGATCTTGCCCTGACGCAGGGCCTGGCGCGCCTGGGCCGCCAGCAGTTCCGGGTGATTGGGCTCCACCAGGGAGAGGGAGTAGAGGCTGTTGCTGACGAGATCCTCACGCCCGCTGGCCTCCCCTATCCTGACCTGCTCGAGCAACCAGTCCACCGGCTGCACCGCCCCCAGCGCCAGGTTGCCGCTCATCAGGCAGGCGAGCAGGCAACCCAGGGTCAATCTGCTTGGCATGACTCGCTCCAGCCTGGCTGCAGGGTGCCGTCCGCGGCGAAGCGATAGCGGCCCTGATCCCAGCCTGCGCCAAACAGGGTCAGGACGCTGCCGTAATAGGCGTCGGCCTGCTCGCCATGCTGTTTCACCTGCTCACGCAGGCTGGCCAGCATCGGCTGCCCCTGGGAGAGGGGTAGCAGGGCGGCGGCAAAGCCGACCGGTCCCCGCAACTGGGTCTGGCCGCTCTGGGTGTCGACCCGCTCGGGGACGGCGCCGAGGGTCGCCGTGCTCTCCAGCATGGGGGCGAAGTGTGCTACCAGGGGCCCCTTGGCGGGATCCTCGTCGTTCAGCATGCCGAGCCAGAGGTAGACGCGGATGGCGTCGTAGCTGCCCTGGGGCCCCTTGTCGGCCGTCACCTGCCACCCCTTCTCCCCCTGCCAGTCCACCCAGTCGGGGGCAAAACCACGGGGGGCGCTCTCCTGCAGCAGCCTCGGCAGTTGCCCGCGCATCTCGCGCCAGGGCCCCTGCAGCGCCGCGAAGCGAGCCAGCAGCTGGGGCGGCAGGTAGCTCGGGTTCAGGGTCCAGCGCCCCTCCCCCGTATAGCCGTGGGCGCCGGGCAGCAGCACAGGGCCCAGACCGGGGACGGTGGCGACCTCTTCCCGGGCAATGCGCCGCAGCAGCAGGGTGCCGATGGACTCGTAGCTGTGGTTGTCCCACAGGCGCCCCGCCTCGAGCAGGCTGTAGGCTATCCAGAGATCCGAGTCGGACGCGCTGTTCTCATCCAGCACGCCCCAGCTGCCATCCTCCTGCTGGCCCCACAGCCAGGATGGCAGGAAGCCGGTCAGATCCCCCCGGGCGAGTCGCCGCTCGGTCCAGTCGAGCAGGCGGGCGAAGGTCTCCCTGTCGTTGTTGACCAGGGCGAAGAAGAGGCCGTAGCTCTGGCCCTCGGAGGTGGTGATCCGCCGACCGTCGGCCGGGTCTATGACCCTCCCCTCCTCGCTGATGTAGTGCTGGCGAAAATGCTGCCACGCCGGCCAGTCACAGGCCGCCAGGGCAGGCAGGGTACACAGGGCCCAGAGCAGCAGGGCACCACAGGCTTTTTTCATCTGAGTCATCTCTTAATCTTCCTTCAGGCGGCTACGGCTGGCACCGGCCAGCAGCACCCGCAGGCCCCAGCCCAGCACCAGCATGCAGAGCAGCGTCAGTCCGGCGAGGCGCAGCGGGTACTCGGCAAACAGCTGCCAGACTCGCTCCCACCAGGGCAGATAGCCCACCTCATAACGATCCCCGACCTCCAGGCTCTTCACCCCGGACTCCCGGATGATGGCCACAGAGCCCGCGACCTGGCCGCGCAGGGTGGCGTTTTGCAGGGTCTCGTTGAGCAGCCTGACCCCGGCCGGACCGTCGGCCAGCAGGGCCACCAGGCTGCGCTGCTCGTGGGTCGGCGACTGCAGGCCCAGGATGACGGCGATGGCGCGGTTGCCCGTCATGCCGACCCTGGCCTGGGGCTGGCGATCGGCCATGCTGTGCAGCAGATCCCCCTGGTGCTGGCGGGTCGGCTCGTTGACCCAGCTGCGGGTGGCCTGCAGCAGGGCGTCTGGCGCCAGATCCCCCTGAAACTCCTCGGGCAGGGTGCCGATGAGCAGGGTATCCAGATCGGCGGTACGGGCCTGCTCCCAGTCATCCAGGACTCGCAGGGAGAGGGCCGGATAACCGGTCTCAGCCCCGATGGCTCCCACCGCATCGAGCAATGTGGTGATCTGCGCCGGGTGCGCCCTGGCGGGCATGACCACCTGGCTGTCGGCAAGATCCGCCATCCGGCTGAACGGGAAGCCCGCATAGGCGAACGCCTTGAGGTTCGGCATCTCGATGAAGTGGCGATAGCCGCTGAAGTCGATGGTGGAGCCCTCGTCGATGCGCACCTGGTGGGCGGGGGGCAGCACCAGATCGCAGCGGCCGTTCTCATTGCCCCCCTTCATCTCCCTGGCATATTCAAACGAGAAGCTCAGGCTGTTGGACTGGGTAGTCTTGAGCCCGGGCATGCGCAGCACAGTGGCGTCGTCATCGGCGGCGAACCAGAGCGGCAGGGTGAGCAACTGCTCGCTCTTGGCCTCACCCGGCTCGAGCGGGAAGGATTTCATGAACTGGCCGTTGACCGCCACGTCCAGGCGGGAGCCATCCCGCTGGATCGGTGCCGTGTTGTGGTACTTGAGATCCGCCTTGATGCCGTTGGCGCCCAGCAGATAGAGATCCGGCGGCAGCCGCAGCGTCAGGCTCATGGGCCAGAGCCGGCTGCCCGTCGCCTGCAGCTGGCCCGGATAGTCCGTCAGCTCGTCGAACCGCATCTTGCGATCGAGCCGCACCCAGTTGGGGGCATCATAAGGCTGGCGCGGGGCCAGGGGTTTCACCTCGTCCACCAGCACGCTCTGGCCGCGCAGCAGCACCTCCCCCTGAGCCAGCCCCTTGGCCGCGGTCAGCAGATCCTGCTGATCCCGTCCCAGGATCAGCAGCAGCTTCACATAGGGGTTGTCCGGGGAACTGATCATGTCGATGGTGGGCCCCTTCACCTTGGGGTAGTCGACCAGGAAGTCGGGACGGGCGTCGTTGGTGGCGAAGATCACCCCGTTGCGATCCGGCAGCTGGTTGATGAGCACCGGGAAGTGCTGGCCCCGCCACTGGGCCTTGGTGCCGAACCAGGAGGCCAGCACGGCCGCCGCCTGCTGTTGCAGGAGCGGGACTGTGCCGCTGAACACCATGGGCAGGATCAGCTTGCCATTGTCCCGCACGTCGAGGAACGGCATGGGGAAGAAGGAGAGCTCGTTGCGCACCGGCAGGGTCTGCAGTTGCAGGCTCAACTTGCTGTCCCGGTTGACGTTGAGCCACAGGGTATCGCTCGCCGGGTTCTCGCACACCTTCTGGTAGTGGCCGACGAAGCTCACCTTGATCCGGTTGAAGTCCTTGGCGTAGCGCGGATCCAGCTCGATGCGGGCATGGGTACGCTCCCCCATCTGCTCCTTGGTGAGGGCGGTGACCCCCATCAGCTCGTCATTGAGGTAGACCTTGATCTGGGAGAGCAGCGGCAGCAAGGAGGGGGACGGAGTGAAGTCGAGATCCAGGCTGGCCCGGGTGACCACCTCGTCCCGCCGCACCGTGAAGTCCGCCTGACCGTCAGGGGCATTGCCACGCAGGGAGAGGGTGCCCGGAGAGGAGGACATCTGTTCGAAACTCAGGTCCTGACTGCGCACCGGCGCGGGCACCGGTGGCAAGGGGCCGCCGGCCTCGGCGGCCAGCGCACTCTGCGTCATCAGCAGGAGAGGGATAAGGTAGCGTTGTGGTTTCATCATCCTTTCACTGTCTGTGTGGTCGGAGCCCCGGACCGGAAATCCGGCGAGACGCGACGAGGAACGAAAGAGAGCAGCCAGCGAGCCAGCTTCTCAAGCAGGATACAAACAAAGCCTATGGGTGAGGTGCGCGCCAGGCGCCAGTAGGCTCCCCAGCCAAGCAGCGTGATGTCGAGCAGGCTGTGGAGCGGGCGATCCTTGCCGAGGCGCTGCTGCCACAGGGACCAGGTGTCGGCCCGGGCGAAGGTGCACTGGATGAAGGCGATGTGCTGGGCCTGCTCCATGGGCTCCAGCTCCAGCCCCAGCTTGCGGCCGAACACCCGCTGCACCTTGGCGGCGAAGGCCTGCTCCCGCTGGCCGTGGCGCAGCAGCAGCCAGACCCTCTCCTTGTCGGCCAGGGGCAGGGCGTCCTCGAGCAGGACGCCGACCCCGCCATTGGAGTAGTCCTTGACGGTGCAGGGGTAGAGGTGGCCGTTGGCCAGCTTGATGGCCGCCGGCATCACCATCTCCACCCTGGGGTTGGTGCGCACCTGTCGCGACTCGAACGCAACCGCCAGCGCCCCGCCCAGTATGGTCATGTTGTAGAGGGTCCACAGCATGCTGAGGATCAGGGTCAGCACCTCGTCGGCCGGGCCGGTACAGATGCGCCAGATGCCGTAGCCCAGCCCGCACAGGTTGAGCAGGATCAGGATCAGATAGGGCCTGGAGACCGACAGATCCAGATACACCTCCTCCGTCATGCCCCCCTTGGCGGTGACGTTGAACTTGCCCTTGTGGGGGGCAAACAGCGCCACCGTGGTCGGCCTGGCTATATACCAGGCCAGCACAGTCTCGTAGACCTCCCCCCAGAAGGAGTGGCGCACCTTGCCCTGCAGCCGGGAGTTGGTCAGGGCGCTGTGGAAGATGTGCGGCAGCATGTAGAGGGCAATGGCCGCCGCCGGGGCATAGATGATGTAGGCGTGCAGGATCAGGAAGGCGAGTGGCGCCGTCAGGAAGATGAGGCGCGGTATGCCCGACAGGAAGTGCAGCATGGCGTTGAAGTAGCAGAGCCGCTGCCCCAGGTTGAGCCCCTTGCCAAACAGGGGGTTGTCCAGGCGCAGGATCTGCACCATGCCGCGCGCCCAGCGGATGCGCTGCCCTATGTGGGCTGAGAGACTCTCGGTGGCCAGCCCCGCCGCCAGGGGGATGCGGATATAGGCGGAGGTGTAGCCAAGGCGGTGCAGCCGCAACGAGGTGTGGGCATCCTCGGTGACCGTCTCCACCGCGATGCCGCCGATCTCGTCCAGGGCAGAGCGCTTGATGACGGCGCAGGAGCCGCAGAAGAAGCTGGCGTCCCACATGTCGTTGCCATCCTGTACCAGGCCGTAGAACAGCGCCCCCTCGTTCGGCATCTTGCGAAACCGCTGCAGGTTGTGCTCGAACGGATCGGCGGAGAAGAAGTGATGGGGAGTCTGCACCACCCCCAGCCTGGGATCCCGGTAGAACCAGCCCACCGTCATCTGCAGGAAGGATCGGGTCGGCAGGTGATCGCAGTCGAAGATGGCGACCAGATCCCCGCTCGCCTGCCTGAGCGCGTAGTTGATGTTGCCGGCCTTGGCGTGCTCGTGGGTCGGCCGCGCCACATAGCGGATCCCCGCCTCTTCGGCGAAGGCGCGAAACGATGCTCTGTCCCCGTCATCGAGCAGCCAGACGGTCAACTTGTCGGCGGGCCAGTCGAGGGCCAGGGCCGCGTAGACTGTGCCCTTGACGATGGCGAGATCCTCGTTGTAGGTGGGGATCATCAGATCCACGCTGGGCCACTGTGCCGGGTCCGCCGGCAAGGGCGCCGGGGGGCGATTCAGCGGCCAGGCCGTCTGCCAGTAGCCGAGCAGCAGCACTATCCAGGCATAGGTCTCGGCGGCCAGCAGCAAGAGGCCGCAGGTGAGGCTGACGGGATCGAACCAGTCCAGGGTGGAGGTGTAGCGCCACCAGATGTAGCGGCAGGAGACGGTGAGGGAGAGCACCATCATCATCAGCATGGGGTAGCGGCCCGGCACGGCGCGCAGGATGAAGGCCATCCCCATCAGCATGATGACGAACACCAGCTGGGCCTCGAGGGTGAATGGCTGGGTGATGCAGAGCAGGGAGAGGGTGCCGGCCACCGCGCACAGCAGCACGCTCTTCCAGCGCGCCTCCCTGGGGGTGGCCCTGGCCGCCGCCAGCCCCTTCTCTTCCTGCCGGATCAGGAAGCGGCCGAGGGCCTGGGTGCCCCACTGCCAGGCACGCTGCCAGGAGGCGGGCCAGCGCAGGGGAATCGGCCTGGGACGGCGCACTATGATCCAGAGACTCTGCAACAGGATGCGCAGGGGATCCCCGACCCGGGGCCGGGCCAGGTGGGGATAGAGCCCCTCTGCATGGCTCAGCACCCACTGCCAGCCATGGCGCTCCAGGGGGAACAGGGTCCAGGCCAGCAGCCACACCAGGGTCAGACCGGCGGATCCCAGCCGGGAGCCGCCCTGGCGGCGCAGCCCCTGGTAGTGCCGGGAGCACCAGAGGCTCGCCGTCGGCGTCAACAGCCGGGCTAGCATGGGTCGTCGCCCCCGGCGCCCAGACACCAGCTGGCCAGGGAGGCCAGCTCGTGGGCGATCAGGCTGGTGGGGGCATAGCGGCCCACCGGCTGCTTGGCGGCCATGGCTTCGGCCATCGCCTCGTCCCGGTGCAGCCGCAGGCCGAGCAGGGGCAGGCCGGCCGCCTGCCAGAGATCCAGCAGATCCTGCTGCAGGGCCCGGCGGCTGCTGAACTGGGTCACCAGCAATCGCTCCCCGGCCGCCCAGGCATGGCGGTGGAGCCGCACATGGCAGTTGGCATCGGCATTGACTATGGTCAGCAGCCGGCAAGGGAGCGCGGGAGCCGGACCCAGGGGCAGATCCAGCAGCACCAGATCATAACCGTCGAGGGCCTGCAGCCACTCCCCTGCGGATGCCCCCGGCTGGCCGCCATGGGGCAGCAGATCCAGCCCCTCCTCATAGTGATAGAGTGCCGAGCGCCACTCCCGGGCCGGATCCGCCAGCCGGCTCCAGCCCCTGGCATCGGCATGGGGCAACCCCAGATGGATGCCAAGCAGGTTGTCATGGCACAGATCCACCGCCAGCACCCGGGCCCCCTGCTCCCGGGCCGCCAGCGCCAGGCCGGCGACGAGGGAGCTGGTGCCCACGCCGCCACGGATCCCTTGCAGGGCAACGCAATTCATTCAGGCCCCCTCATCTCCAGCTCCGCCAGCAGGGGGAAGCGCTCGCGCAAGGCGACGAGCCGCTCCCTGAAGGCGATGTCCTGATAGGAGAGGCTCACGCCGAAGGCCTGCTGCACCATGGCCACATCGCTCATCATGCCGCCTTCGACCGGCACACCGAAGGGGGTGGGCGTCACGGGTCGCCGTTCACTCTGCATCTCAGCCTCCGGTGTCATAGGGGATAGGGGACCCAGTCCCCCTCCCCCAGCTTGATGTGGTACTTGCCCTGATATTCGAGCACGACCGAGCCCTGGTTCTCCGAGACCGCTGGCGTCTCGGGCAATCCCTTGAGCAGCCCGTCCCAATCTATGGTGGCACTGCCGAAGGTGTTGCCGCCGACCAGGCGCGAGACGAGCTCAGAGATGGCCAGGAAGCTGCTGGGTGTGTCTATGGCCTTGGTCGCTCCATGGCCGCCCTTGGCACCGATCAGGGCAACCCCGACCGGCACCTGGGTGATGCTGGGACTGGGGATGTCCCGCAGACCGGCCATCTGCATCTTGTCACCGGCGATGGCCGCCCCGTGCTCGGGCACCAGGATCACCGCCACCTTGCGACCAGACTGCTCCAGCGAGGTGAGGAACTGATCCAGTTGATCGAGCAGGGTCTGCAGTCGCGCCTTGTAGGGGGCAATCTGGCGGGTGGCCGCGTAGCGGTTGCCGTCGTGCAGGGCGATGAGGTTGAAAAAGGTCACATTGCGTTCGGCCTTGCTCTTCTGCCGCTCACTCAGCCAGCGGGCGAACAGGGCATCATCCCGATAGATGGGCTCCCCATCGAAGGAGGCGAGATCGTGGGGCATCCCCTCCTTGCTCATGAGGGGGACATCCAGGCTGGCATACTGCTGCAGATCCTTGAGGTAGTTGCCGAATGCCCCCGAGTGATCCATGGCGACCTGCTTCTCAAACCCGAGCTGGGCCAGGTTGTCAAACAGCAGGCACTGGCTGGGCGCTGTCGTGTAGAGCCCCTGATGGCTGGTCTGTCCGCAACTGGCCCGCAGCAGACGGATGGAGCTCGGGCCGCTGTAGGAGGTGGCCGAGTTGAAGTGCTTGAACATCAGGTCCAGGTGGCGACCTATGGGGTGAGCCATCAGATCGCTGGCCGTCACGTCGCTCCAGGCCAGGGAGCAGATGTTGATGATGAGCACGTCGAAGGGGGCCGCATCCGCTGGCAACTGCTGCGGGAAATCCACGACCCTGTCCCGCTCCTGCGCATAGAAGCTGTCGAGGTAGGCATTGAGATTCTGGTTGGTCGGCGGCGCGCTCTGATCCAGCTGCTCCGCCATGGATACCTGCTTGTCCTCAGGCTCGGCCGTCGGCTCGCGGCCCTTGTCGGTGCTGGCGACCCGGGTTGCCTGCGAAGCAAAGGGATCCCCCACCAGGGGCGAGAGCCACAGCCAGAGCAGGGCCAGCAGGATCCAGGGGGTGAAGCGCAGCCACTGGGCGATGAACAGATAGAGGGTCAGCATCACGAAGCCGGCGCCGACCATCTCCCAATTGATGAAGCGGCCGAGCAGCTCAAGCCAGTAATCCAGGGTGAAGGAGAAGACCTGCGCCCCCTGGGCGCGAATGCTCTCCATGCCCGGCAGCCAGGTGTCGTGATAGAAGATCCCCACCCCGACAGGCAGTGCCAGCCAGTGCCGGATGCGCCGCAGCCCAGCCCGGGGCAGAGGGAAGATCAGGAAGGCGGCAAACACCAGGTTGATCAGGGGATGGAAATTGAGGTAGCCCGCCCAGAGCAGGGCAAACTTGGCAAGGAAATAGATATTCCAGCCACCCAGGCCGTGCCAGTCCAGCCAGGGGGAAGAGGCATTAGAAACGTGTCGAGTCATCGGCGATGGGTCACCCGTTATGGTGGGGCCCCGCAACGGGACCCAGGCACACTGCAATGTGTTGTCAGAAAATTCTCGGTTTATTATGCAACTGATCACTTGTCTCAGGTGGCCCTGCATGAGCTCCTGGCAACCGGGTGACTCTCATGATTGAGTGCCATATGCACGACAATGTTATCCAAGTGACACTATAAAAGGCATCCTCAGCGGCCAAAATGGGGGGGATTAATGTCATGGCTGGCAGATTCTGCAGGAACCACGCCGCCCGCTTGCTACGACAACAGCTGTCATCCTTGCCGCCATGCCGAACAACTTGAGGCCACTTCCAGATTACGCCATGATAACGGCCCCGGCCCAGGGCCGGCGAAAATTGGACAGTCAACTTCAAGGACCCCCCATGTTTGAACACGTCGATGCCTATGCTGGCGACCCCATACTCACGCTCGTCGAGACCTTCCACAAAGACACCCGCGAGCAGAAGGTGAACCTGGGGATCGGCCTCTATTACGACGAGCAGGGCCGCATTCCGCTGCTGCCCTCGGTGCAGCAGGCCGAAGCCCAGCGTGCAGCCGCGCCGGCGCCGCGCCCCTATCAGCCGATGGAAGGGGCCGCCAACTACCGCACCGCGGTACAGCACCTGCTGTTTGGCGCCGATCACGAGGCGGTCAAGGCGGGTCGCATCGCCACTATCCAGACCATAGGCGGCTCCGGCGCCCTGAAGATCGGCGCCGATCTGCTCAAGCGCTACTTCCCGACCTCCGAGGTGTGGGTCAGCAATCCGACCTGGGACAACCACAAGGCCATGTTCGAGGGGGCCGGCATCAAGGTGCACGACTACCCCTACTACGACGCGGCCACCGGCGGCGTGCAGTTCGACACCATGATCGACTGCCTCGGCACCCTGCCGGCGAAAAGCATAGTGCTGCTGCACCCCTGCTGTCACAACCCGACCGGGGTGGATCTCTCCCGCGCCCAGTGGGACCAGGTGATCGCCCTGGTGGTCGAGAAGAACCTGATCCCCTTTATGGATATCGCCTATCAGGGCTTCGGCGACGGGCTGGAAGAGGATGCCTACGCCATCCGCGCCATGGTGGCCGCCGGTGTCAGCTTCTTCGTCAGCAACTCCTTCTCCAAGAACCTCTCCTTCTACGGCGAGCGCTGCGGCGGTCTGTCGGTCATCTGCCAGGATGCCGAAGAGGCGAGCCGGGTGCTGGGCCAGATGAAGGCCACTGTGCGCCGCAACTACTCCAGCCCCCCCACTCACGGTGGTCAGGTAGCCGCGGCCGTGATGAGCCAGCCCGAGCTGCACGCCCTCTGGGTCGGCGAGGTGACCGAGATGCGCACCCGCATCAAGGCCATGCGCCAGAAGCTGTTCGAGGTGCTGAGCGCCAAGGTGCCGGGCCGCGACTTCGGCTACTTCATCAGCCAGCGCGGCATGTTCAGCTACACCGGCTTCACGCCGGAGCAGGTGGACCGCCTGCGCGAGGAGTTCGCCGTCTATCTGGTGCGCTCCGGCCGCATGTGCGTGGCGGGCCTCAACAGCCGCAACGTCGACTACGTGGCGGATGCCATGGCCGCCGTGCTCAAGGGTTAAGCCCCATGCCCCGCTCAGGCGGGGCTTTTTGTTTGCTCCGGCTGGAAGGGCAGACGCCCCCCTCATCCTCGCCCGCACGGGCTTCATCCCGGGAGGTTTCATGGATCTCATCGCGCTCTCACGCCTCGGCGGACGCCATCTGGTGACCCTGCACCTGCTGCTGGACACCCAGAGCGTCACCCGCAGCGCCGAGCGTCTCTGCACCACCCCCTCCACCGTCAGCAAGACCCTCAACCAGCTGCGGGAGCTGCTGGGGGATCAGCTGCTCTACCGCCAGGGCAACCAGCTGTTGCTGACCCCCTTTGCCGAGCGGCTCGGCCCCAGCCTGCGCCGGCTGCTGAGCGAGCTGAACGGCCTCACCAGTCCGGAGGGCTTCAACCCCGCCAGCTGGCAGGGGGAGCTGAATCTGGCGATGCGGGAGAGCAGCATGATCTGGCCCATGGGGCCCGTGCTGGGGAAATTGATGCGGGAGGTGCCCGGGCTGGTGCCCGTCATCTGGAACAAGGATCAGCAGGGACTGGCGGCGCTGGCGGCGGGCAAGCTCGACTTCGTGATCCTGCCCCACGATCAGAGCCAGCCCCTGCCCAGCCAGCCTGGCCTGGTATGGGAGACGCTGTGGGAAGACAAGCTGGTCTGCCTGCTGCGCGCGGATCATCCGGCGCAGGATCAGCCCTGGGATCTGGATGCTTACTTAAGCTGGCGCCATATCGTCATTCGCGACAGCGAGCTGGCCGACCCCTTCTTCGAGCAGAGCCTGGCCCAGCGCCAGGTAAGGCGCCAGATTGGTGCGACCCTGCCGGACTTTGGCAGTGCCACCGCCCTGCTGCGCCAGAGCGATCTCATCCTCACCGCCATCGACGGCTGGGCCGGGCAGGCCAGGCCGTCCGGGCTGGTGAGCCGGCCCGTCCCCTTCGATTACGGCGCCGTGACCCACAGCCTGGTGTGGTACGGCCCCCTGGGGGAAGATCCCGCCCTGCACTGGTTCCGCCAGCGGATCCTGCAGCTCGCACGGGAGCTGGGTGCCTGAGAGTGCCCGGGGGGCTCAGGGCTTCTTGGTGTAGATGGGGCTCGGGAAGGAGGCGACGTTGTTGCCAAGCTCCGTGATGCGGGCAGCCCCCTGCTTGCGCACCTGATCGATGCGCAGCACCTGGTGCATGGGGATCAGGGTGCGGTTGACGTCGGCAAACTCACTCTTGAGCTTCTCGTGGCTGGGATCGACGATGAGCGCCGTGTGGTTGTCCCACACGAAGTTCGCGATCTCGATGAAGCCAAACAGCTGGCCCTGATTCACGTCCCTGACATAGACCTCGTAACGCTCGTTGTGACAAATAAACTGCACTCGATATATGGAGTTGGCTTCACTCATGGGTATCTGTTGATGGTGGGCGGTTTTCCCATTCTAGCCGCCACGTTGCGCACACCAAATAGACAGACTTCACAGTTGCGTCATATCGGGTCTCAGGAGGCAGAACATTCGGCGCCCGTCACAGCGGCGGCAGGGAAACAGGGCCAAATCCTTTCACCTTCAATGCGTTGGACAACCTCTCAAGCTCCTCCATGGCGGCTTCCTGCCAGAGCGTCGCCTCCCCGCGCACCCCGTGATGGCGAAAGCCGTTGAGACGAATGGGGACGGGCCCCAGGCTTTGCAGAAAGCTGGCCAGGCCCGCCTCCAGCTTGCCATCTGCATCGATGAAATCAGTGCGCCCCGGTACATGGAGCAGCCGCACTTCCGCCAGCTTGCCCGCCTGCGCCAGCAGTTGCAGTGACGCCAGCACCCGCTCGCGGCCCTGGCCGGTGAGCGAGTGATGCACCGACTCGCACCACCCCTTGAGATCGATCATGGCGCCGTCCAGCACCGGCAGCAGCCGCTGCCAGCCAGTTTCGCCAAGGGATCCGTTGCTGTCGAGCAGGCAGCTCAGGTGGGCCAGATCCGGCGCGGCCTTGATGGCCGCAAACAGCGCGATCACGAACGGCAGCTGGGTGGTCGCCTCGCCGCCGGAGACTGTGAGGCCGTTGAGCAGCGGGCCGTAGCGCCGCAGCAGGGCCAGCACCTCGGCCACCGACATCGGGTGGGTCTTGGGGCTGGCGCTGCGGGGACAGGCATCCAGGCAGCGGTCGCAATCGGTGCAGAGCGACGCCTGCCAGCGCACTCTTCTCTCGCCAGGGCGGCCCTCGACCAGCGTCAGGGCCCCGCTCGGGCAGCCGGGCACACAGTCGCCACAGTGATCGCACCGCCCTATGGTGTGGGGGTTGTGGCAGCCAGGGCAGCGAAAGTTGCACCCCTGCAGGAAGAGCACCAGCCGGTTGCCCGGCCCATCCACGCAGGAGAAGGGCAGCCAGCGACTGACCGTCGCCGTGCGCCTCCCCTTGTCATCCTCAGTAGTCACACAGGCTTGCCTCAAGGCCCAGCACCCGCGGCGCCCGCTGGCGGATCCCGGTCAGCTCGCTCGCCTCGGCGCCGAGGCAGGTGGTCTGCAACCGCGACCCTTCGGCGGCGAAGCGGGCCAGGTCGCTCTTGCGGATCATGTAGCCGGTCACCCGCACCAAATCGCTGTCCGCCACGTTGGCACTGAATTCGCGCATGCCGAGGGCGAAGGCCCCCTTGCAGAGCTGCAGCAGCGCCTGCGGGTTCTGGCGTATGGTGGGATCCAGGGTCAGGATCTCGCTGATCCCGGAGTGGTAGTAGCCGTGGTGCGGCGCCAGGGCCAGCAGGTGACTGGCGGGATCCGGCTCCTCCCCATAAGGGATGCGCACCCCGGGGGTGACCCCCTGGTCCAGGCTGAGCCCGCCCTGGGAGTGCAGCAGGGCACGCCCGCCCCAGGCGTGGGGCTGGGGCCGGGCCGTCACCCAGGCCGAGAGCCGGGCCGAGATGCGATGGCCGAGCTGGTTCGCCCCCTCGTCGTGGCCATAGCGTCCGGGCAGCCCCGCCTTATCCATCAGCAGGTTCACCGCCTCCGCCATGCCAAAGATGCCGAACATGGGGACGAAACGCGCCTCCTCGATCAAGCCCTCCTCCACCAGGAAGCTGGCGAAGAAGCCGGACTCTTCGTGCAGGAAGGCGGCCCTTGCCTCGATGAGCCGGGAGGCCTGCTCGCAGTAGTGGGGCAGCCAGCGCGTCATGAACTCCTCGAGGTCGGCGCTCTGCTCGGCCATCCCCTTGAGGGAGAGGCGCACCAGGGTATTGGCGCCGCCCCCGAGCGGCAGGGCGTTGTAGCAGCTGACGATGCCAAAGCCGCGCTCGTCGAAGGTCTCCCTGTGGATCGGGTAGTTGACGATGTGGGGCTTGCCGCACAGGGCTATGTTCTGCACCCCCTGCATCAGCAGACTGTCCGGGGTCGATGCGGGATCGTGAAACAGGCTGAGGTTCGGCGCCACCTGCTTGAGTTCTCCGTCGATGCGCAGGATCAGGCGGCAGATCCTGTTGTCGTCGGGGCCTAGGTTGACGTGCATGAAGGCATCCGGCAGCACCCTGTCCAGGTAGATCCAGAAGCCTTTCAGCTTGCGATACAGCGTCTCGTCATCCAGCTCCCCGACGAAGGGCAGCAGCAGGTGATCGAGGCGCCCCAGCCAGACCGGCATGCCGGTGACCGAGGGCACATGGTGATAGAGGATGCGCAGGGCATCCAGGGCCTCGTCGAAATCCCGTGGCGGCGCCAGCTCCAGCCAGGAGGAGCCCTGGCGCAGGAACTTCTGGTAGTCCGGCAGCACATAGCGTGGCTTGTAGGGGGCATGTCCCTCGAACATGTCGCACAGCACCCCTTGCGCCATCGCCTCGGCCACCTCGGCAGGCAGCGCGGGATAGGGCAGCGCATTCTCGGCGGCAAGCGCCAGGGCATGGCTCTTCTGAGCGGGTGAGAGCAGGGGGTCGCGCACTATGCGCTGGCAGCTGGCGGTGAGGGACATGGGAAACTCCTTGGCGGATGATGCCTAAATCCTCACACTCGAGAGGCCTTTTTTGAAGTGACATTCATAACATAACGGATGTCTGATAGAGACATCCGTTATGTCGGATCACGGCTCAACCCAACCAGGGCAGCAGCGCCGCCAGTCCCCCCTGCCAGCGCAGCAGGAAGAAGCCCCCCATGCCGACCACCACCACCACCAGGGTCGGCAGCCGCAGCAGGGTCAGCACCGTCACCAGCAGGGTCGCGGCCAGGTAGTCCGGATCCCACTCCAGTCCCTTGCCCGGCTCATAGCTGAAGACGATGGGCAGCCAGATGGCGGTCAGCACCGACTGGGCCGAGAAGCTGAGGAAGGCCCCCATCTCGGCACCGGGCTGATAGCGGGTCAGCCGCGAGAAGAAGGCGAAGCGGTTGAAGAAGGTGATCAGGGCCAGCAGGCCAATCATCAGCCAGCCCATGGTCATCTCCTCATCCGGTGCAATACATAGCCCACCACCATGCCAGCCAGGGCCGAGATGATGATGTGGATCTCCGCCAGCAGCGGCTTGGTGAGCAGCGCAGTGCCGCCGCTCACCACAGTCGCCGCCACCATGGGCAGGTTCTTCATGGCGGGTATGGTCATGGCGATGAAGGTGGCGGCGATGGCAAAGTCCAGCCCCATCTTGTCCAGCCCCTCGATGTACTGGCCGGCGGCGATGCCGAGCAGGGTCGCCAGGTTCCAGAACAGGTAGAACACGAAGCCCGCGATCAGGGCATAGGCGGGGTTGAAGACGCCGTGGCGCTCCCTGTCCTTGAGTGCCACCGCGAACATCTCGTCGGTCAGGAAGAAGGCGAGGCTGGCGCGCCAGCGCAGGGAGAGCGGCAGCACGTCCCGGCGGAAGGTGAAGCCGTAGAGCAGATGCTGGGAGGTGATGACCATGGTGGAACCCATGATGGGCAGCAAGGGGGTGCCCGCCCCGAACAGGGTGGTGGCCGAGAGCTGGGCGGCGCCGGCATAGACCAGCAGCGACATCAGCTGGGCCTGCACCGGGCTCAGGCCCGCCTGCAACGCCAGGGCACCGCACAGTATCCCCCAGGGGATCACGGAAATGGAGAGGGGGATAATATCCAGGGTGGCGCGCCACCAGAGCCCCCCCGTGCGCTCGGGCGCGGGGAGGCTCGTTCCTGACATCATGGGATCATCCTTGTGACTTCCAACGCGAGCCGGAAAAACTAGCACGGCGCGGGATGGGCTGTCACGCCATCCAGGGCGGAAATAAAACGCCCACTGGGCAGCGGGCGTGAGGGGCGAGGATCAGGGCTCGATGATGATGGGGGTGCCAGGCTCGACGGCGTTCCAGATCTCGTCCATCTCGTGGTTGAGCACGGCGATGCAGCCATTGGTCCAGTTGGACGGCTGTACCCTGCGATCCCCCATGCGGTTGAGCTGACCATGGATCATGATCATGCCGCCTGGGCGCACGCCCAGCTCGTTGGCACGCTTGATGTCGTCCAGATTCGGGTAGTTGATGTGGATAGCCTTGTAGAAGCCGGAATTGCTCTTCTTGTAGTCGAGGGTGTAGCGCCCTTCCGGGGTACGCTGATCCCCTTCCTGCTGCTTGTGCCCCTTGGGAGCCGGACCCAGGGCGACCCAATAGCGCTTGACCGGCTTGCCATCCTTCATCAGGGTCAGGCTATAGCTCGACTTCTTGACCACCACCATGTCGGCGGACAGGGTGGCAAAACTCAATGCGGGCCACAGCCCCAGCAAACACAACAATACGGCTCTCAATTTCCATCCCTCGACAAGCCTTCAGGGCTTTGTATTTAGCTAATCATCTGAATGTCGCCACTCTCTGGCGGCGAGCGAGCGCCATGATATGGGATCGCCGTGAATACTCAATATATCCAGAGAAACATATCTGTGACCCGCCTCGCCAGCGCTCAGCCAAAGCCTCTGCGCATCACCATAATTAATAGCCAAAACAGATAGATGGCGCAAAAAACAGACGCATCTTGCGCCCCGCCCACAACCGCGGCAAAGATCTCGCCTCAGCTAACTTGCTTCCCGCTGAAATGAACAAGCCCTGCCGATGGGCAGGGCTTGCTGGTCGAGGCGCGCCTCACCGGGCGGCGGCGGGCTCGCCCTGATAATGCTGGCGGATCCAGGCCTCGAAGTCGGCCAGCATGCGGGTCTCCGACTCGAGGTTGTCGGCTATCAGCTCGGCGCCGTGCATCACCCGGATGTGGGCGTCGAGGGGCGTCCCCCCCCCTGCCGGCGGGCGCTGGCTCGCCGCCGTCATGCAGGCTGCGGCCGTCGCCCACGCCTGTGCCACGCTCTGGTTGCACGCCTCGGCCAGGGGAGCGGCGCTGAAGCCTTCCCCAGTGAGGCTGCGCAGCGTCTCATCGTGGGTCATGCCGTTGCCCGGCCCCCAGTAGTGGGCGGCCAGATCCGGCCCGATGCGCGGGTTGTCGGTGAGGTAGCCGTCGCGCGCCAGGAAGTAGGCTCGGGTCTGCTCCACCGCCATCAGCGCCAGCAGGTAGCCGTGATAGGCGCAGGCCGACTCCTGATTCAGCAGGTGCGGAATGGCCAGCAGCGGACGCGGACTCTCCACCCCCAGGATCTGGCGCTCCCAGCGGCGGGCCAGCGCCAGCACCGCCTCGGGAGTGCGCTCGCTCTCTGCCATGGCGTAGAGATCCCGCTCGAAGTAGGCCACCAGCGCTATCTGGCGCTCGTTGAAGGCCCGAAATGGCTGGCGCGCCTCTATCATCCCCTTGATGAGATCGTCGGGAATCGCCTCCCCCGCCGCGTTCCTGGCGTAGCCCTTGAGCCAGTCGGCGTCGTCCAGCAGGCTGTCGCAGAACATGGACTGGGTCTCGGCATAGGCCATGGAGGTGGGGGGAAACTCCTGGGAGAAGCAGGGGGCGTTGCCGGTGACGTTGGCAAAGTGCGCCGCATGGCCCCCCTCGTGGAACAGGGTGTTGAGGCCGCTCCAGCCGCTGCCCACCTGGGCCGGATCCGCCAGGCTGGTGAAGTTGACCACCGCCGGGACCCACTCCCCCTCCTGCCAGAAGCTCGGCACAGGACCATGGCAGAAGCCGTTCTCGTATTTTCCCTCCCGGGTCAGCAGATCCAGGGTCAGGGTGGCGCCGCGATACTGGATGCCGAGGCGGCGGAAGCTCTGGACCCAATCCTTCAGCGCCCGGGAGAAGGGCACATAGGGGTCGAGCTGGCGGGTCACGTCGCCGCTCACGCTGTAGCTCAGGTTGTGGGGCAGCAGGGCCGCCTCCCCCTTGGCGGCTTTCAGCTCCGCCAGGCTCTGGTGCACCCGCTGCTCGGTGCGGGCGATGAAGTCGTCGAGCACGGCGAACAGCTGCTCTGGGCTCATCTGCTCGTTCTTGTGCACCTTGTAGTCGAAGTAGTCCCGATAGCCCATGGCTCGGGCGAAGCGGTTGCGCAGGGCCACCACCTCGAGAAAGCCGTTGCCGACCACCCACTGCTCCAGGGTGTGGAACATGGCGAGCGCACTCTGGCGCACCGCCTCGTCGCTACTTGCGGCCAGCGCCGTGCTGGCGGCGGGCAGGCTGCCGGCCACTTGTTGGCCCTGCTCGTCCAGCAGGGTGAGCCTGAGCCCCTTGCGGCGGGCGAACAGATCCGCCTCGGCGGCCACCAGCTCGTCCATCAGGGCGGCGGCGGCCGGGTCTTCGATGACGTTGCATTCGAAGAAGGCTGTCCAGCCTCCCAGACCGCGCTTGAGCTCTTCTTCCTCGGCCTGGGCAAGCATCTCCCGCAGCACCGGCAGACGAGTAGGATCGGCGCAGAACGCCTTGTAGGCCTGCTCGGCGGCGGTGAAGCCGGCCTGATCGTCGCTGATGCCCATGTAGGTGGACCAGAAGAGATCCTCCTTGCGCCTGTGTACTCGCAGGTAGTCGGCGTTGAGCTGGTTCAAGTAATTCCTGGCAATGGAACTCATAAATTCCCTCTTGTTATGGGGCGGCCACGTGGGCGCCCACTCCTTTTTGGTGAAATGCCAACTCATTCACACTTCCTGCAAATAGAGCCGGCAAATGGTGCGCCGGGATGCGCCAGACCACGCTACCAAAAGCGAGGGTTTCTGTCTGCTGGCTATACTGGTTGCCAACACACTCAATTGGCAATCAACCATCACAACCTCTTGAAAGTTAAATAAATGTTAAACGCAAAACAATCAAGGCCAGCCAGCTGACTGGCCCTCACCAGATCCGCACGGGAAAGAAGGAAAAGACTATGTTCAAGCTCGGTGATATCGCCGTGAGTCGCAAACTGATGCTGCTGCTCTCGGTAGCGCTGGTCGGCTTCATCGCACTGCTGCTCATCTCCGCCAGTGCCCTGCATCGCAACCTGATGAGTGAGCGGGAAGCCAGATTGCAGGCGGTGCTGGATCTCGCCATGAGCCGGATCCAGACCCTGGCCGCCACCCTGCCCGCCCCAGAGGCCCAGGCACAAGCCAAGGCCATGCTCGACAGCATGCGCTTCGATGGGGACAACTATCTGTTCGTGCTGGACGAGGATCGCCGGGTGGTGGTGCACCCTGCCAAGCCCGAGCTGGTCGGCCAGCAGATGGGCGGGACACCCGCCGAATCCCACTGGCAGCGCATGGTGGATCTCGGCAAGGGCGGCCATCAGGGCCGCCTGGAGTACCAGTGGCTCTCCCCCTCCGGCGAGGCGGCCCAGAAGATGTCCCTGGTGGCCGGCTACCAGCCCTGGGGCTGGATCCTGGGCTCGGGCGTGCTGCTGCAGGACATAGAGGCCACCATCTGGTCCCAGTATGAGCTGATGGGAGGGGCCACCCTGCTGGTGATCCTGCTGATGGGGTGGCTTGGAGTGGCCATCAGCCGCTCCATCGTCAGGCCGCTCGCCGAGATCAAGGGGGCCATGGCCCAGGTGGCGGCCGGGGATCTGGTGGTGAGCATCCCGGTGCATGGCAAGGATGAGCTGGGGGCCGTCGCCACCAGCACCAATCAGGGGCTGGACGCCATTCGCCGCGCCCTGCTGGAAGCCAGCCAGGGGGCCCGCAACGTGGCGGATGCCGCCCTGCGCATCGCCGCCTCCGCCGAGCAGACCAACCAGGCGGTCAACAGCCAGCGGGATCAGCTGGCCCAGCTCGCCACCGCCATGAACGAGATGAGCGCCACCATCTCGGATGTGGCGGGCCACGCCGAGAACACCGCCCGCGACACCCGGGACGCCACCAGCGAGGCCGGGCTCGGCAACGAAGACGTCCACGCCAGCGTGCACGGCATCCAGGCGCTCGCCACCGAGGTGGAGCAGGCTACCCATCAGGTCAATCGACTCAAGGAGGGGGTGATGCAGATAGGGGAGGTGACCGCCGTCATCAGCGCCATCTCGGATCAGACCAATCTGCTGGCCCTCAACGCCGCCATAGAGGCGGCCCGGGCCGGCGAGCAGGGTCGCGGCTTCGCCGTGGTGGCCGACGAGGTGCGCCAGCTGGCCAGCCGCACCCGCCACTCCACCGAGGAGATCCAGAGCACCATCACCCAGTTGCAGCAGCGGGCGGTGACCGCCGCCAGCGCCATGGATGCCAGCCGCAAGCTGGCGGAGAGCAGCGTCGGCCAGTCCGAGAAGGCGGGGCAGGATCTCTCCCTCATCGTCAACCACATCCAGCACGTGAGCGACATGGCGACCCAGATAGCTACGGCGGCGGAGCAGCAGAGCATGGTGGCGGAAGACATGAACCGCAACGTCAACGGCATCAACGACTCGGCGCTCGAGATGTCCCAGGCCGCCTCCCAGCTGGCCCAGGAGAGCGAGCTGCTGGCCGGACTGTCGCGCAGCCTGGACGAGCGGCTGGCGGTGTTCAGGCTCGGCAATGGCCTCCCCCGGGATCTGGCGCCCGGTCAGGCCCCGCGCCCCTCGTCCACCCGCCGCCCAGACCAGTACCCGCACCACTGACCGTCTGACACAGTCCCATCCCCTGCCGGCCTCGCCGGCAGGGGATTTTTTCATTGATGAAAAATGTCGCGATTTTGCATCTTTTTACTGAGCTGGCGAAACAAAACCCAACTTGATGAATTAAATATAATTTTAAAAACAGAGTGTTAAGTGTTTGCTCTACTCCGATGAGGTCAAGCTGTAAAGATTTACACTTAATAATTTAATCAAAAGAAGCCATCATGGTGGCGCCGTCCTCAAGGGCGGCACCCTGACCCTTTATGTAGTCATTTGGCAAACTGGTTGAAAGGCCAGGACGCAAAGCCTCCGGTCTAAAGACATGTCGTCCAGGATAGCGGGGTTGCCACACCCAGGTGTGTCACGGGGAATTCCCCTGCCAACTTGACTGCCCACATCACCGAACAGAGGAATGTATGGCAGCAAAAATTCAACTCAATCATGTGGCCGCGGCGCTGGCGCTGCTGGCCAGCGGCGGCGTGCTCGCCCACGGTTACATCAGCCAGCCGGAAGGGCGCAACTATCTGTGCAAGACCGGCGGCAACAGCCAGTGTGGCGCCATTCAATGGGAGCCCCAGAGCCTGGAGGCGCCGTCCGGCTTCCCCGATGGCGGCCCCGCCGACGGCCAGATCGCCTCGGCCGGGCATCCGCAATTCGGTGAACTCGATGTCCAGACCAGCGATCGCTGGACCAAACGCCAGGTGCAGGCCGGGCCCTTCGCCATCGGCTGGACCTTCACCGCCAACCACGTGACCCGCAACTGGCGCTACTACCTCACCAAGCAGGAGTGGAACCCGAGCCAGCCCCTGACCAGGGACTCCTTCGATCTCAATCCGTTCTGCGTCATCGACGGGGGCATGGTGCAACCGCCCAAGCAGGTCACCCATCAGTGCACCCTGCCGGCGCGCACCGGCTACCAGGTCATCCTCGGGGTCTGGGAGGTGGGCGATACCGCCAACAGCTTCTACAACCTCATCGACGCCCAGTTCGATGGCGGCACCCAGCCGCCGCTGACCTGGAGCCAGGGCGGGACCATCTACCCCTCCACCGATCTGGTGGTCGGCGACAAGGCCAAGACCCGGGTATTCGACGCCAACGGCGAGCGCACCGATCTGCAGACAGTGCTGACCATAGGCTCCGCCGAGCAGGGTCAGAAGAACAACTGGGCCCACGATCTGGCCGCCAGGATCAACGCCGAGCAGAGCCAGATCCGCGCAGGCCAGCAGGGCACAGATGGTCAGTTCAACCCGGTCTACGGCCAGAACCCGGTCTACCTGAAGGCGGGCAGCAACCTGCAGCGGGTCGAGGTCCAGCTCGAGCAGCAGCAACCCCCGGTGGGCAACAGCATCAGCGTGAGCGGGCTGGAGAGCGAATACCTGCTCGACAACGGCAAGGTCACCCTCAACTTCACCGTCACGGCCGAGGGGGATCTCGCGGTCACCAACACCCTGTATGACCATGGCGGCGCCGCCAAGGGCCAGACCGGCGCCGACATCAAGGACAGCAGCCAGAGCTTCACCATGGCGGTCGGCGGTCTGAGCGCCGGCCACCACCAGCTGGTGATCGAGGGCAAGCCGAAGGCGGGCGGTGCCCCCCTGCAGCAGACCCTGGACCTGATGTTCAAGGATCCCGCCAGCGGCGGTGACTACCAGTACAGCTTCCCGGAGGGACTCAAATCCTATGCAGCAGGCACCAAGGTGCTGCAGCCGAAAGATGGCAAGATCTACCAGTGCAAGCCCTACCCCTACAGCGGCTGGTGCACTATCTGGACCAGCACGGCGACCCAGTATGAGCCCGGCGTGGGCACCAACTGGCAGGATGCCTGGACCCTGGTGAACTGATCCCCCGCAAGCAGAAGAGGCCCGAGCGGCCTCTTTTTTGTGCCTGTCATCCGGGCTCCCTGTGCCTCTCTGCACCCTGGGCCCCAGTCGGAAAAATCCCATGACGAAACACTACTATGACCCCCTGAGCCGCCTGCTGCACTGGCTGATGGCCGCCGTCATCCTCTACGCCACCCTGGCGGGCTACCTGATGCACCTGGTGATCGACAGCCACCCCAGGCTGTTTCAGTTTCTGTCGGTGCTGAACATGTCGATGGCGACCCTGATCACCCCGCTCTTCCTGCTGCGCTGGGGCTGGCGGCACTGGCGCGCGCCCCTGCCCGAAGATCAGACCCAGCCTCACCATCCCGCCGCCAGGCTGGCGCACGCCCTGCTCTACGGCCTGATGTTTGTGGTGCTGCTGAGCGGCTTCCTGATGCTGGAGCAGGGCTACTCCCTGTTCTGGCTCTACCCGGTCGCCAACCCGATCGGCTCACCGGAGATCAACGCCTTCTTCTTTGGCGTCCATCGCCTCGGCTGCCTGGCGCTGGCTGCGCTGGTCCTGCTGCACGTGGCCGCCGCCCTCTACCATCACAGGATCAAGGGGGATCGCACCCTGTATCGCATGCTGGGTCCCCAGAGCGAGCGCTAACCAATGAACGAGGCTCTGGGCCTGGCTGAAGCCTCGATTAAGCAAGCAGGGAGCCAAGGGCTCCCTGCTTTCTCAGACCATGCGCCCCATTCAGATCTGGTAATCGAGCAGGGGCTCGTTGCTCATGGCCCTGGCCTGGATCTCCGCCAGCGCCAGCTCGGGGTTGCAGAGCTGGATGAACTGCCAGGTGAAGTTGTGCTGGAACTGCCCCTGCTTGAGGCCGATCCAGGCGGTGTGCGGCGCAAACAGCCGGCTACCGTCGAGCTGCACCAGCCCCTTGTCCCGCTGGGGATCGAACGCCATGTCCGCCAGTATGCCCACCCCCATCTCCAGCTCGACATAGGTCTTGATGACGTCGGAGTCCTGGGCGGTCAGCAGGATCTGCGGATGTATCCCCGCCTCGGTGAAGGCCTCATCCACCCGCACCCGCCCCGTCAGGCCCGCCTGATAGGTCACTATGGGCCAATGGGCCAGGGCCGCCAGGGTGAGTTCCCGCTCGGCGGTGAGGGGGTGCTGCTCCGGCACCACTATGTTGTGGTGCCAGCGGTAGTAGGGAAACGCGACCACGCCTTCGCTCTTGTCGAGCTGCTCGCTGCTGATGCCGATGTCCACTTCGCCGGTCTGCACCAGCCGCACTATCTCCTCCGGGCTGCCCTGGCGCAGCTCCAGCTGCACCAGGGGGAACTGCTCGCGAAACGCCTTCACCACACGGGGCAGGGCATAGCGCGCCTGGGTGTGAGTGGTCGCTACCAGCAGCCGCCCCGAATCCCGGTTGGCGAAGGTGCTGGCCAGTTTGCGGATATTGTCGGCGTCCCCCAGGATGCGCTCGGCGATCACCAGCAGCTCCTTGCCCGGCTCCGTCATGCCGAGCAGCCGCTTGCCGTAACGGATGAAGAGCGCGAGCCCCAGCTCCTCCTCCAGCTCGCGGATATGGCGGCTGACCCCGGACTGGGAGGTAAAGAGGGCATTGGCCACCTCGGTCAGGTTGTAATCCCGCCGCGCCGCTTCCCGGATAATGCGTAATTGCTGAAAATTCACCTCATCGCCTCCTGCGCTGAGTGGCGGTGGATGCTGCCACCGCCCTCTTGTTATTGGGTGGCCGGATCAGAGTCCGGCTGCAAGCCTGAAAAGAGTCTCGTCTTGGGCGCTCGCCCTCAAATCTGGTAGTCGGGATAGAGCTGCGCATGTCGGGCCACCAGACGCACCCCCTGGCCGGGGGCGAAGGCACGGGCGGCCTCCTTGCTCAGCTCGGCCTCGTAGTGAGCCCCCCTGGTCTCGCCATCCCCGCGCAACTCCACCCGGATCCGCGGCCCCATGGGCATCAGACGGGTGATGGTGGCGCTGATGCCACCCGGTGCATCCGCCGGCAATATCTCCAGCTCGTGGGGGCGCACATAGGCGATGGCCGCACTGCCCTGTGCCAGCTGGGAGCTGATGGGGCCGCCCAGCTGCTGCTCACCTATGCCAAGCCCTTGCCCGGCCACCCGGCCGCGGAACAGGTTCACGCTGCCGAGGAAGCTGTGCACGAAGGCGGTGGCGGGCTGGTCATAGACCTCGGCCGGAGTGCCGATCTGCTCGACCCGCCCTGCGTTCATCAGCACCACCCTGTCCGCCACCTCCAGCGCCTCCTCCTGATCGTGGGTCACGAACAGGCTGGTGACGTGCAGCTCGTCGTGCAGCTCCCGCAGCCAGCGGCGCAGCTCCTTGCGCACCTGGGCGTCGAGGGCACCGAACGGCTCGTCCAGCAGCAGCACCTTGGGCTGCACCGCCAGGGCGCGGGCCAGGGCGACCCGCTGGCGCTGGCCACCGGAGAGCTGGGTCGGGTAGCGCTCGGCCACGTGGCTGAGCTGCACCAGATCCAGCAGCTCCTTGACCCGGGCGCGGATGCTGGCTTCATTCGGCCGATCGGAACGCGGCTTGACCCGCAAGCCAAACGCCACGTTCTCGAACACAGTCATGTGCCTGAACAGGGCATAGTGCTGGAACACGAAGCCGACGTTGCGCTCGCGCACGTGGAGATCCGAGGCATCCTCGCCGCGGATAATGACGTTGCCACTGTCGGCCTGCTCCAGCCCGGCGATGATCCGCAGCAGCGTGGTCTTGCCGCAACCGGAGGGACCGAGCAGGGCGACCAGCTCGCCGTCGTGAAAATCGAGGTTGATGTCGGCCAGGGCCGCGTACTGATTGAAATGCTTGTTGAGTCCTTGTACCTGAATGCTCATGGCTGCCTCTCTAAACCGTTAAACCGGATTCATGGTTATCCGGGCTGGCCTGCCAGCAGGCAGACCAGGCCATATCAATGGGACTGGGTGGGCTGAGCACGCAGCCGGGCCAGCAGGGTCTCCCCCAGCAGGGTGAAGATCCCGAACAGGGCCAGCAGGCTCGCCACCGCGAAGGCGGCACCGGTCTGGTACTCGTTGTAGAGGATCTCGATGTGCAGCGGCAGGGTATTGGTCTGGCCGCGAATGTGGCCGGAGACCACGGAGACAGCGCCGAACTCCCCCACCGCCCGAGCGGTACAGAGCAGCAGGCCGTACATCAGGCCCCAGCGGATGCCGGGCAGGGTGACCCGCCAGAACATCTGCAAGCCGCTCGCCCCTAGCATGATGGCGGCTTCCTCCTCTTCCGGACCACGGGCCTCCATCTGGGGCAGCAGCTCGCGCACCACGAAGGGCACGGTAATGAAGGTGGTCGCCAATATGATCCCCGGGGTGGCGAAGATGATCTTGATGTCGTGCTCGCTCAGCCAGTCGCCGAACCAGCCGCGGCTGCCGAACATCAGCACGAACATCAGGCCCGCTATCACGGGCGAGACCGAGAACGGCAGATCGATGAGGGTGACGAGCAGCTGCCGGCCCGGGAAGCGGAAACGGGCTATGGCCCAGGCGGCCGCCAGCCCGAACAGCAGGTTGAGGGGCACGGAGCAGAGGGTCACCAGGGCGGTCAGGCCGAGGGCGCTCAGGGCATCCGGCTCGCTGATGGCATGCCAGAAGAAGGCGAGGCCCGGGCTCAGGGCCTGGATAAAGACGGTGGCCAGCGGCAGCAACAGCAGGGCGGCGAACCAGCCCAGCCCGACGCTGATCAGCAGCCACTTCACCCAGGCGGGCTCACGGGTCACGGCAGGCTGGCGTACCTGAGTGGCAGGCGCCCCATCGAGGGCCAGATCCAGGCTTGCGTTGGATGCGTTCATATCCGGCTCCCTCCGATGCGAGACCAGCTCCAGGCCTGCAACTTGTTGATGAACAACAGCAAAACAAACGAGATCAGCAGCATGATGGAGGCGATGGCCGAGGCACCGGCGTAGTCATACTCCTCCAGGTGGCTCATGATCATCAGCGGCGCGATTTCCGACACCATCGGCAAATTTCCGGCGATAAAGATGACGGAGCCGTACTCCCCTACCCCGCGGGCAAACGCCAGGGCGAAGCCGGTGAGCAGCGCCGGGATCAGGGTAGGCCACAACACTCGCGCGAAGGTCTGCCAGCGATTGGCGCCAAGGCTGGCGGCGGCCTCCTCCTGTTCGGTCTCCGCCTCTCGCAGCACGGGCTGCAGGGTGCGCACCACAAACGGCAACCCGATGAAGGTGAGGGCGATCACCACCCCTATGGGGTTGTAGGCGAGCTCGATGCCAAAGGGGGCAACCCACTGACCTATCCAGCCGTTGGGGGCGAAGATGGCACACAGGGCAATGCCGGAGACAGCAGTCGGCATGGCGAACGGCAGGTCGATGAGCGCATCCACCAAGCGGCGACCGGGAAAGCTGTAACGCACCAGCACCCAGGCCAGGATCAGCCCGAACAGGCTGTTGAGCAGGGCGGCGACAAAGGCGGCCCCGAAGCTGAGGCGAAAGGAGGCGAGCACCCGGGGGGAACCTATCACCTGCCAGAACTCGGCGGCCGTCAGGTTGTTGACCGCGAACAACACCAGTGCCGAGAGGGGCAACAGCACCAGTATGCTCAGGTAGAGCAGACTGAAGCCCAGGGTCGGCCCCAGACCAGGGAGGACGGAATAAGAACTTAATCGCATAACACATCCATTTGTTATAAAAACTTTCCATACGCTGATTCTGCTCACGACCGCCAGTGACAACAAACACCAATAACGCCTTTGCTAAGCACTTTTTTATCTAACAACGGCAAACCAGGGCTTTTAGAGCGATAAATAGAAAAAAAGGTCTTTTATATAAATAAAAGACCTAACAAACGGAGCGGTGAAACCTGAACTGTGGAGACAGTCACTATGGGATCAGGGTGGCGAGCCTGTCTGATATCTTGCGGGAACTCTCCTTGTCATATGGGCAGAGGGTCAGCGGATCAGCGGAAGCTGAGGGCAGCCCGCCTGCCCCATTCGGTCGAGGCGGGATCCACCACCATCTCGGCCCTGTGATGAAGGGTGTTCAGCAGGTTGAGCCCCTGACTCCACTCCCCATGACCGGACTGGGCATTGATATGGCCCACCTCGCCGGCATCGAACAGCGGCACCTGCCACTGGCGACTCCAATACTCGGCCCGCTCGAAGCTCATCCAGGGATCGTTGCGGCTGGCGACAAGCTGGGCGGACACCTTGATGGAGCCCGCCAGCGCCTCGTCCGGGATGCCGAAACGGGCCGGATCCGCAGGCGCCACTATCAGGATGGAGGAGACCTTGTCCGGTTGCAGCCGGGCGGCGGCAATCGCCGTCAAAGCGCCGAAGGAGTGGGCCACCAGGTGGACCCGGCTGCGGCGGCTTCTGAGCTTGCTCGCCAGCTTGGCGCTCCAGACCGTGAGGTCGGGCTTGTCCCAGGGCAGACCCAGCATCCGCTGCCACTGGGGAAATTGCTGGTGCCAGCGACTCTGCCAGTGATCCGGCCCACTGTTGTGCAGACCGGGAACCAGAAGGATCTTGTTCATCATGGTGCTCCTATCTGTTGTCACAGGGACCCGTCACCGTTAGCGGCCCGGTTGGTAAATCTGGTCGAACAGCCCGCCCTGGGCGAAGTGTTTCTTCTGTGCCTTGTCCCAATCCCCTTCCAGATCCTTGACGGTAAAGAGCGCCAGCTGCGGGAACTGGGCCGATGTCTCCTTGAGGATCACCGGGTTGCTCGGGCGATAATGGTACTTGGCGATGATCCGCTGCCCCTCGTCGGAATAGAGGTAGTCAAGATAGCCCTTGGCCACCGCTTCGGTGCCGTGCTTCTTGGCTACCTTGTCCACCACGGCAACCGGGGGTTCGGCCAGGATGGAGAGCGAGGGCACCACGAGCTCGAACTTGTCGCTGGTCCCCGGCTGATTGAGCACCAGCAGGGCTTCGTTCTCCCAGGCCAGCAAGACGTCGCCGAGGCCCCGCTCGATGAAGCTGGTGGTGGCGCCCCGGGCGCCGGAATCCAGCACCTTCACGTTCTTGAACAGATCGCCGACAAACTGTTTGGCTCCCTCTTCAGTGCCGCTCTTCTTCAGGGCATAGCCCCAGGCAGCCAGGTAATTCCAGCGCGCACCGCCGGAGGTCTTGGGATTCGGGGTCACGATGGCGACATCTTTGCGAACCAGATCGCCCCAGTCCTTGATCTGCTTGGGGTTGCCCTTGCGCACCAGGAAGACGATGGTGGAGGTATAGGGAGACGCATTGTTGGCAAGGCGCCCCTCCCAATCGCTGGCGGTAAGACCCGCCTTGGCCACGGCATCGACATCATAGGCCAGCGCCAGGGACACCACGTCCGCCTCCAGGCCGTCCACCACGGCACGGGCCTGCTTGCCGGAGCCACCGTGTGACTGGCTCACCACCACATCATCCCCCGTCCTGGCCTTCCACTCCTTGGCAAAGGCGCTGTTGTATTCCTGGAACAGCTCGCGGGTCGGATCATAAGAGACGTTGAGCAGGCGCACCTCGGCCGCATTGGCCTGGCCGAGTGCCAGCAGAGAGAGCAGGGTCAGGGCGGTCATTCGCAATTTCATGGTGATACTCCATATCGTTGGGTTGAGTACAGAATGCCGCCTTCCACATATATCAGGAAGAAAGAAAAAGCGCTTTGCTTATCTCTTTTACGCATATTAGGTCAACCGTCAACCCACTTTAACAGCCTCGAACAAGCCCCTCTATGCCCCTGCTCGCCCCTCATCACCGTCAGATTGCAGGCACGAAAAAGCCCAGTCTGTTGACTGGGCTTGCTCACTCGCGTGCTGAAGGCGCATAGCAAAAAGGCCTTCCCGTAAGGGAAGGCCTTTCAAATTAGTGGCGGAGCGGACGGGACTCGAACCCGCGACCCCCGGCGTGACAGGCCGGTATTCTAACCGACTGAACTACCGCTCCGCATTCGGTTAGCTTTCGCTAAATCTTCTGCCGCTTACTGAGGTGTCATCCTCTCGGCCAACGTCGTGATGTGCACGGCGCTGTTTAATTGGGTGCCTGGCAGTGTCCTACTCTCGCATGGCGAATGCCACACTACCATCGGCGCTACCGCGTTTCACTTCTGAG
>NZ_JBYTDH010000020.1:0-66616 GCF_058791175.1 Aeromonas sp. EU05-FHT14A05
TGGAGCGGGAAACGAGACTCGAACTCGCGACCCCGACCTTGGCAAGGTCGTGCTCTACCAACTGAGCTATTCCCGCAACTACCTTAAAACGGCCGTACAGCATTTGGTTGCTTGCGCTACTGTACGGGAGCCGAATTATAAGAGCAGTCATTCCAATTGCAAGGGCTTTTTTGTCACTGTGCAGCCGTTCGCTCAAAAGCTGGCCGAACTGCCGATTTTAGCAACCGGGCGACGGCAACCCCTTGCCGGGGACTCAGATTTTGAAGACGTGGCTGCGGTAGAACTGCAGTTCGGCGATGGACTCGCGGATGTCGTCCAGCGCCTGGTGGGAACCGCTCTTGGTGAACTTTTCCAGCAGCTCCGGCTGCCAGCGGCGCACCAGCTCCTTGATGGTGCTGACGTCGACGTTGCGGTAGTGGAAGAAGGCTTCCAGCTCGCCCATGTGCTTGACCATGAAGCGGCGATCCTGGCCTATGCTGTTGCCGCACAGGGGGCTGGTGCGCTCCGGCACCCACTGGCGGATGAACTCGAGGGTCTCGGCCACGGCACGGGCCTCGTCGTGCTCGCTCGCCTTGACCCGGGCCACCAGCCCGCTCTTGGTATGGGTGTTGACGTTCCACTCGTCCATCTTGGCCAGCTCTTCATCGCTCTGGTGAATGGCGATGACGGGCCCTTGTGCCAGCACGTTCAGATCCTTGTCGGTGATGATGGTGGCAATCTCCAGAACCACGTTCTCTTCGGGGTCCAGCCCCGTCATCTCCATGTCGATCCATACCAGGTTCTGCGCGCTGACTGTCATGATTGCTCTCTCTATTGGGAGGAATGGCGGAATTTTGCCAATTTGCATGTATCATACTGGCTTTGGATCTGTTCATAAACTGGCGAATCGAGTGGCAAAGAAAGCAAAACTCAATCTGGGTCAACAGAGGCGCGTTCAGGCCAACCGCGAGCGGCGGCTGCAAAAAGATCACACCACTGTGGTGGATGACACCCTGTTTGGCCCGGCCATCGAAGGGGTGGTGATCAGCCGCTTCGGCCAGCATGCGGACGTGGAAGCCGTCGACGGCACCATACACCGCAGCAACCTGAGGCGCAGCAGCATCAACAGCCTGGTGTGCGGTGACAAGGTGGTGTGGCGTCCCGGCCTCAATGCCGCGACCGCCGGCGTCATCGAGGCGGTGCATCCCCGTCACTCCGTGCTGACCCGGCCGGACTTCTACGACGGGGTCAAGCCCATCGCCGCCAACATCGACCAGATAGTCATCGTCTCGGCGGTGATGCCCGAGTTCTCCACCAACATAGTCGACCGCTACCTGGTGGCCGCCGAGGATGTGGAAATCGCCCCCCTCATCGTGCTGAACAAGGTCGACATGCTGGACGAGGCGGCCCGCACCCGGGTCGAGGGCCAGCTCGCCGCCTACCGCAAGCTCGGCTACCCGGTGATCCTGGTGAGCTGCGAGAGCGGCGAGGGGCTCGATGAGCTGAAGGCCGCCCTGACCGACAAGATCAGCATCTTCGTCGGCCAGTCCGGGGTGGGCAAGTCGTCCCTGACCAACGCCCTGATGCCGGGGCTCGGCGTGCTCACCGGCGAGATCTCCGAAAACTCGGGGCTGGGCACCCACACCACCACCACGGCGCGGCTCTATCACTTCCCGAGCGGCGGCGATCTCATCGACTCCCCCGGGATCCGCGAGTTCGCCCTCTGGCACCTGGAAGCCGATCGCATCACCTGGTGTTTCGTGGAGTTTCGCGACTACCTCGGCAGTTGCAAGTTCCGCGACTGCACCCACAAGGACGATCCCGGCTGCGCCCTGCGGGCGGCGGTCAGCAGTGGCGCCATCAGCCCTGACCGCTTCCACAACTATCACCGCATCCTGGAAACCATGCAGGAAGCCCGCCACGGTCGGCAACAAGCCCGGCTGTGACCCAATCAACCTCCCTCTTTTTAGAAAGAGCAGATGAAGATCATGAGCATCACTGACAACCTGAAAATTGCCGGTCAATACTGCCTGCCCAAACACGCCCTCTCCCGCCTGGTCGGCAAGCTTGCCGCCGCTGAGGCTGGCAACCTCACCACCCGGGTGATCGAGGCCTTTATCAAGCAGTACGGCGTCGACATGAGCGAGGCACTGCACGAAGATCCGGCCCACTACGCGAGCTTCAACGCCTTCTTCACCCGCGAGCTCAAGCCGGGGATCCGCCCCCTGGTCGAGGATCCCATGACCCTGGCCCTGCCGGTGGACGGCACCGTCAGCCAGCTCGGCCCCATTAACCAAGGCCGCATCATCCAGGCCAAGGGCCACGACTACAGCGCCCGCGAGCTGCTGGGCGGCTTCGAGGATCTGGTGGCGCCGTTCAAGGATGGGGACTTTGCCACCATCTATCTGGCGCCCAAGGATTACCATCGCATCCACATGCCGCTGGACGGCGTGCTGGAGAGCATGGTGTTCGTGCCGGGGGATCTCTTCTCCGTCAACCCGCTCACCGCCGAGAACGTGCCCAACCTGTTCGCCCGCAACGAGCGGGTGGTTGCCACCTTCCGCACCCCCCACGGCCCCATGGCGCTGGTGCTGGTTGGTGCCACTATCGTCGCCAGCATCGAGACCATCTGGGCTGGCAACATAGCGCCGACCAAGCAGAAGGAAGTGGTGCGCTGGGATTACAGCGGCGACGAGGCCATCACCCTGCAAAAGGGCGCCGAGATGGGCCTGTTCAAGCTCGGCAGCACCGTAGTCTGCCTGTTTGGCCCGGGCATGCTGGCCGGTTTCGACCCCCACCTGGCCAACGGCGTCACCACCCGCATGGGTCAGCCTTTTGCCAAGCTGGCGGAGCAGGCATGAGTGACCAGTCGAAGCCTGCTAGCTCGCAGAAAAACAACCCGCTGCACGGGCTGACCCTGGAGGCGATCGTCACCGCCCTGGTCGAGCACTACGGCTGGGAAGCCCTGGGACAGCAGATCAACATCCGCTGCTTCACCGAGGATCCCAGCGTCAAGTCCAGCCTGAAGTTCCTGCGCAAGACTCCCTGGGCGCGAGAGAAGGTAGAGAGCCTCTATCTCTACGTTCAACGCAAACAGGCCAAACAGAAGGAAGACCCCAGTGGCGTTTAAGATTACCTACACCTACAAGAAGCAGGCCAAAGAGATAGGCTACGCCAACGACAAGTTCAACAGCATCTACGACGCCATCGCCGCGGCCGAGGGGCTGGATCTCTCCAGTTTCCACGCCATGGAGGCCCAGCTGGCCCAGGTGTGCCGCCGCGACAAGAAGAGCGTGAAGGACTACAGGGAGAACTACTTCAAGGAGTTGGGCTTCTCCAACGTCGTGATCGAACGGGACAATCTCGAAGACAAGCAGGAGTGAGCATGCGAACCCTGACTCTGATGGCCGCCTCCCTGCTGCTGGCGGCCTGCAGCACCCAGACTCCCCAGCTGGTCGGCAACGATCAGGATGCCCACGGCTGCCGTGCCAGCGCCGGTTACCAGTGGTCCCCCCTGCTCGGCCAGTGCGTACGCCTGTTCGAACAGGCTGTACGCCTGCAATCCCTCGAGGCCACCGAGACCGGCAGCGCCTTCGTGCTGTTCAACGCCGATCAGAGCAAGGCCGAGCTGACTCTGCCAAGCGGCGAGCTGATCCCCCTTGACCGCCAGGGCGAGGAGGGAAACTGGTCCTGGCAGGGAGGGGCCTACCAGCTCTTCCCCTGGAAGGGCTATGTGCTCAAGTCCGGCGAGCGGGCGCTGTTTCACGGTGACAGCGCACTCCAGCCCTGATCCCCTGAGATAAGCATCCATCCCCCCGGCCCAGCCGGGGGTTTTGTTTTTGGAAAGCGCAAACCATGGCCGGCAGGCCAGCCCGCAGACAAAAAAGCCACGCCCGTGGGGCGTGGCAAAGGTAGGCAGGGTCACTCAACTTGCTGGGACCAGCAGGGACTGGCCGGCAGACCGACAACCTGGCGGCAGGGCGGCGTCAGAGCCGCCCCATCCAGGCTCAACGGTCGATGGCGTCCAGCACCCGGGCTGAATAGACCATGGCAGCCCCGGCATTCATGGCAACGGCGACCCCCAGTGCATCGGCAATCTCCGCCCGGCTGGCCCCCTGCTTGAGGGCGGCATCGGCATGGACGGCGATGCAGCCATCGCAACGAGTCGTGACGGCCACCGCCAGCGAGATCAGCTCGCGAGTCTTGCCATCGAGTACGCCGCTCTTGCTGCCGGCGGACGACAGCTGCTGATAACCCTTGAGGGTATCCGGGCTCAGGGTGCCCAGCTCCATGACGCGGCCCATCAACTGTTTGCGGTATTGATCCCAGTCTTGCATTTTGACTCTCCGGTGTGACAGAACAGGCCCCTGCCTGCTCGATGAAGCCAGTATTGCATCGAGACTTGAGTCGTTTAATACTTTAAAGACGCAAATAACAGTCAAATAGAATCATGAACCAGATAGACCAGCTGATCAGCCAGGCCGGCATCCAGGGCACGTTCGATGTGCGCTGCCTCTATCGCGGCGGTTTCAGGCTGCCCCACGCGCAGAGCCCGGCCGGGGTGATGCCGTTTCACCTGCTGATGAAGGGAGAGATCCGGGTCACCACGGCGCAGGGAGACGACGTGGCACTGCGCCCGGGCGATCTGCTGCTGCTGCCCGGTGGCGAGCCTCATACCATCTGGCGGGAAGGCGACCCCCTGACCCTGGCCGAGCCGGGCGACGGGCTGCTGCCACAGAGGGGCGATGGCGGCGATCAGGTGGAGTTTCTGTGCGGCGAGTACCGCTATCAGGGACCGCTGCGGCCGCTGTTGCTGGATGCCCTGCCCAGCCCGCTCTGCATCCCGCTGCTCGCCAGCGAGTCGCAGCAGGCGCTGAGTCTGGTGCTCTGCCTGATCCGCCAGGAGCTGCTGCGCGAACAGCAGGGCTCGGGGGCTGTGCTGACGGCCCTCAGTCAGGTGCTGCTGGCCATGGGGCTGCGGGCCCATGCCAGCGATCCACACGGGGCGCTCGGGCTGGTCGGCGCCCTGCAAGACCCCAGGCTGGGCCGCTCGCTGCAGGCCATGCTGGCCGACCCGGCTCACCCCTGGAGCGTGGATGAACTGGCGGCGCTGGCCGCCATGTCCCGCGCCACCTATTTTCGCCACTTTCGCCAGCGGCTGGGCTGCAGCGTCTGGGAGTTCATGGTGCGGGTGCGGATGGTGCGGGCGGCCGAGCTGCTGCGCCACCCGGATCAACTCCCCCTCGGCGAGGTGGCGCAGCGGGTCGGCTATCAGTCGGAGGCCTCCTTTGCCAAGGCATTCAAGCAGTCGAGCGGGATGGCGCCTGGCCGCTTTCGCCAGCAGGGCTGGCCGGCCCTGCCCGGCTAGCGGGCCAAAAACAAAAACCCCGTTGCAGGCAACGGGGTTTTTGCTGGCACTCGGCGCGACTTAATTGCCGAGGGTGGAGAACAGGCTCTGTTCCAGGCTGCCACGGGAGACGCACACCGGGGTGATGGAGGGTGCCAGCACGCGCTCGCCGGAGGACTCGACGAAGTAGAGCTGGGTGTTGCCCTTGACGTTGACGGTCGCCACGCTGTTGTTGCCGCTCTGGGTGATGATCAGGTTGATCTGCAGATTGGGGTTGCCCAGTGCGACCTTGGAACCCATGGTGCCGCAATCCAGCCACTCCAGCCCCTCGGCCGAGTTTTCGACGTTGGCGGTCATCAGACCTGAGCCACGCTGGCTGTTTTCGATGTTCAGACCGTGATCGCCAAACCACTTCTCGGCGCGGGCCCACACCAGATCCACCGGAATTGCCATCTCCTGGGTGTTGTTGGTCGCCTTGGCAACCGGCGGGGTATAGCGGTACTGCTCGCCACCATTGTTGTCACTGGCACAACCCACCATCAACAGGGCCAGGGCGCCCCCCATTATCTTCTTCATGCTGCTTCTCTCGTCCATAAGGCCATAGGCCAACCGGCGGCTATTATGGCGATCACGACACAGACTGTCAGCAGGGATCCTCATAAATGGCGGATTCTTAACCCAAGCTTTACAAAACTGACCTGTTATCATAGATTTGCTCGAAGTCTCCCCCGTGAGTGCTCACGTGAATTCTTCGCTCTCCCTGGCGCTGCTGCAGCAGATCATCGACCAGTTACCCATGAATATCTTCTGCCGGGATACGGCCGGACGGTACCTGTTTGCCAACAAGGCTTTCGCCCGGGAGGCCGGGCTGCCGCAGCCGAGCGACCTCATCGGCAAGACGGACGCCGAGATGCCCTGGGGCGATCTGTTTCGCGAGGAGGACGGGCGCCTGCTGGCCGAAGGCAAGCCCCTGCTGCACCAGCAATTGCACTGCCACGGTGGCGCCGGCGCCAACTGGATGGAGATCCACAAGGTGCCGCTCTATGACGAGCAGGGCAACCCCCTCGCCCTCTTTGCCATGGTCAGCGCCATCGACCAGCGCAAGGAGCTGGAGCAGACCTTCCGCCAGCAGCAGCTGCTGCAACGCCGCCTGCTTGACGCCATTCCGGATCTCATTCGCCTCGAAGATCACCAGGGCGTGCTCATCGACTGCAATCAGGCCTTCCTCGACTTCATGGGGCTGACGGCAAGCGATGCCCTGGGTCGGCGAGTGCCCCCCCGCCTGCCCGTCGAGCAGACCCTGGGACAGGGGGAATATTGCGTGGTGGATGCCCAGGGCAAGGGGCGCCACCTGGAGGTCACCCGGGTCGAGGTGCCGGACGACGAGGGCAACTCCCTCGGCATCCTCACCCTGAGCCGCGACATCACAGGGCTGCGCACCACCCAGGCCCAGTTGCAACAGGAGCAGCACTACGACAGCCTCACCGGCCTGCTCAAGCTCTCCCACTTCCTGCAGACCAGCCGTCACCTCGGCGCCCGCAAGGCCAGCCTGCTGCTGGTGGATCTGCAACATTTTCGCGAGATCAACGATCGCTTCGGCATCCGGGTCGCCGACCGGCTGCTCAGCCAGGTGGCGCGCCGCCTGCAACGGCTCGCGCCGCCCCAGTCCCTGCTCTGCCGGGTCGCCGCCGATGACTTCGCCCTGCTGCTGCCCGAGCTTCCCCTCTCCCTGGATGAGTGGAGCCGCAACCTGCAACAGGAGCTGATGGCCCCCTACCAGGTCGAGGAGCACAGGATCCAGATCCCGGTCTTCCTCGGCATCGCCCACGGCAAGGCCAAGGAGGCCGAGCGCCTGCTGAGCCACGCGGAAGCCGCCCTGGCCCAGGGCAAGCGCCAGCAGCAGCACTGCACCCTGTTCGACCCCGAGCTAGACGCCAAGCTCAAGCGCCGTCAGCACATCGCCGCCCAGCTGCCGCTGGCCATCAAGTCGGCCGAGCTGACCGCCGTCTACCAGCCCATCATCTGCACCCACAGCAACCGGCTGCACGGGGCCGAACTGCTCTGCCGCTGGCCTCATCCTGAGTTCGGCATGATCTCCCCCGACGAATTCATTCCCCTGGCGGAAGAGCTGGGGCTCATCGGCCAGCTCGGCCAGCTGATGCTGGAGCTGGGTTGTGCCCAGCTGGCCCGCTGGCAGGTGGCGGCGCCGGATCTGGTGCTCTCCATCAACCTGTCACCGCTGCAGTTCCGCGACCCCGAACTCTGCCCGCAGATCTTCGACTGCATCGAGCGCCACGGGCTGGCCCCCTGGCAGCTGGAGCTGGAGATCACCGAAGGGGTGCTGATGGAGAATGCCGACGAGATAGAGAGCAACCTGGCCTGCCTCATCGAGGCTGGCTTCCAGCTCGCCATCGACGACTTCGGCACGGGTTACTGCTCCCTCGCCTATCTGCCGAGGCTGCAGGTGGCCACCCTCAAGCTCGACAGAAGCTTCACCCAGGGGCTGGCCAGCAACCAGGCCACCACCGCCATAGTGCGCTCCGTCATCGGGCTCGGCCATGAACTCGGCATCAGGATCACCGCCGAAGGGGTGGAAACCGTGGAGCAGCAGGCCTGGCTGGCCCAGGCGGGCTGCGATCGCCTGCAGGGTTACCTGTTCAGCCGCCCCCTGCCCCCCGCCGAGTTTGCCCGCAACTACCAGTTGCCGGCCTGAGACACCGCCAACAACAAGGCCACCCGAGGGTGGCCTTGTTGTGTTTGCAGACGGTGCACACTGGCACATCGACTCTGGCGCGCTTACTCCTGGAAGTAGGTGCCCCAGCCGTCGTAGTCCACGCCATATTTTTCCAGGATAGGCAGCATCTTCTCGATGTCGGCCACTATGGTCTCGATATCCAGCTTGCACTCCACTGTGGCATCGAAGCAGAAGATGGTGGCGCCATCGTCCAGCTCCATCTCCTCGGCATCTGTCACCTCAAAGCCGGCCTTGAACAGGTCGACCGCCGCCTTCTCCAGCAGATCGAAGTCCTGGCAGGCAAAGTGGTGCTCAATCTCGTAGTCCAGACTCGGATTGCTGCCATCGGCCAGCAGCTCGTTGACGATGGCGGTGGTCTCGTCGCGCCACTCTTGCATGTTGATACTCATATAAACCCCAGGCGGTATTGGATGGATGTCAGCCCCTGCTGGCAGGCACGCTGCGGCCGCGTCGGCCCGGGTCGCCGCCAGGGGATGGTTGCGGCAAAGCATACCCGCAGAGCGCAACGGGCTCAATGCGGCGAACCAAGATAACTGCCTTGCCCGCTCCCCACCAAAGGGGGGTGTCCGTAAAAAGGTCAAAACGTGCAATAACCCGCCTTTGACAGGCACAGTCCCCTCCGGCTTGAGGCAAGCAAGACAGATTGCAGGCTCTTTGGGGATCGGTGTTTCCCACCCTGGAGGTGCCGATGACAGAGGGTCAGCCCGGGAGCATGACAGAACTCGCTTGAATGACACACCCTCAGAAGCAAGGCGCCCGCTCATCGGCTCGCCCCTATGATGGGCCTGGGTCATGGCCGTCACTGAGTCATGACGCCCGTCCAGGGGGAATCCGCCCCCCCCCCTTTTGCCCGGGTTGCCCATGAAAACGGCACGACAGGGCGGAAAAACGGATGAAACAGGGCCGATTGTTCGGTTATCGAGCGAACGATGCCACAATCTGCCCCCGGCGGTTGACACCTCGGCGCAGAAAGGGTTTAATGCGCGCCGTTGCCCAGATAGCTCAGTCGGTAGAGCAGGGGATTGAAAATCCCCGTGTCGGCGGTTCGATTCCGTCTCTGGGCACCAATAATTCCTCCTTAGTTCAGTCGGTAGAACGGCGGACTGTTAATCCGTATGTCGCTGGTTCAAGTCCAGCAGGAGGAGCCAAATTCGAAAGGCCCGCTCATCTGAGCGGGCCTTTCTGCATCTCCCCTTCCCGAAATGTCATCCCCTAATAGCGATTCTCGTCACCGTGCCAGACATGGCCGGCAGAACATGCCCGGGCGACCTCGTGACAAGGATCATCGGCATGAGAGCGAAAGAAGTGCTGATCTTGTTGCAGCAGGAGCGAACTCATCGAGTGGCTGATACCGGCCAGAGCCTCGCCAGCGGTCAATCCTGCAACCCGGTGATCTGTGGCCAAATGAGCCAGTACCCGTTCACGACTATTCATGATCGCCTCCCTCTGTGGATCCCGTCGTAAATTGACCATAGCAGCAGGTATCAGACTACCGCAAACCCGCGCCGGCAAAGGGCTCCAGGCCGGTCCACCCCTGCTGGAAAAGGGAGACAAATGAAGAGGCCCACCCTGTCGGGTGGGCCTTTCATGGCTGCTAGCCGCCGTTACAGGCCGCCAGCAACAGGGTCGCCCCGCAGGTGGCGCTGAATACCAGCAACCCCGCCTGCAGCACGCCCTCAGGATCCGTCTCTTTTCTTCTCTTTCTGAACCTTATCCATCGCGGCTTCATCGAGCCCACCTCATCCTGTTGTGTCCAGCTCCCCTGCCCTCCTCGGCAGGCCGCTCATCTTGATCCCGGTTCAGCTCAAGGTCAATCGGTCCGCAACAATAAAGCGGCCGGGCGCTCGGGAGAGGGCCTCGTTATGGGGCCGCTCAATATCGGGAAAACCGGCGTGACCCGTCTGCGAGCCGGGGCTATGATGAGGCCGACGATTTCCGATCCCAGGGAGACCCCAGATGAGCAGCCCCTTGCACTATGTGCTGGATGGCATCCATTGCGAGCCACACTTCTTCACCGTGCCCCTCAACCACCAGAAACCGGATGACGAGGAGAGCATCACCCTGTTTGGCCGCACCCTCTGTCGCCAGGACAGGCTGGATGACGAGCTGCCCTGGCTGCTCTATCTGCAGGGGGGGCCGGGCTTTGGCGCACCGCGCCCGACCGCGAGCGGCGGCTGGATCAAGCGGGCCCTGCAGGAGTTTCGGGTGCTGCTGCTCGATCAGCGCGGCACCGGCCACTCCAGCCCCATCAGCGCCGAGGCGCTGGCCGGGCTCACCCCGGGGGAGCAGGCGGATTATCTCGGCCATTTTCGCGCCGACAGCATAGTGCGGGACGCCGAATACATTCGCGAGACCCTGAGCCCGGACCGGCCCTGGAGCCTGCTTGGCCAGAGCTTCGGCGGCTTTTGCAGCCTCACCTACCTCTCCCTGTTCCCGGACAGCCTGCACGAGGTCTACCTCACCGGCGGCGTGGCCCCCATAGGTCGCAGCGCGGACGAGATCTACCGCGCCACCTATCAACGGGTGGCGGACAAGAACCGCGCCTTCTTCACCCGCTTCCCCCATGCCCAGGCCATCGCCAACCGGCTGGCGACCCACCTGCACCGCCACGACGTGCGCCTGCCGAACGGCCAGCGCCTGACGGTGGAGCAGTTGCAGCAGCAGGGGCTGGATCTCGGCGCCAGCGGCGCCTTCGAGGAGCTCTACTACCTGCTGGAGGACGCCTTCATCGGCGAGCGGATCAACCCCGCCTTCCTCTACAAGGTGCAGGCCATGCAGCCGTTCAACACCAATCCGGTGTTCGCCATTTTGCACGAGTCCATCTATTGCGAGGGGAGCGCAAGCAACTGGGCGGCCGAGCGGGTCAGGGGGGAGTTTCCGGCCCTGGCCTGGGCGCCCGGCAAGGATTTCGCCTTCACCGGCGAGATGATCTTCCCCTGGATGTTCGAGCAGTTCCGCGAGCTGATGCCGCTCAAGGAGGCCGCCCACCTGCTGGCCAAGAAGGCCGATTGGGGCCCCCTCTACGACCAGGCGAAACTGGCCAAGAACCCCGTGCCGGTCGCCTGCGCCGTCTATGCCGAGGACATGTACGTGGAGTTCGACTACAGCCGCGACACCCTCAAGGGCCTTGGCAACAGCCGCGCCTGGATCACCAACGAGTACGAGCACAACGGCCTGAGAGTCGACGGCGAGCAGATCCTGGACAGGCTCATCCGCATGAATCGGGATCGCTGATCCTGCTCGGGCGACGAGCCCGCCATAAAAAGAATATCGAGGGCGGCCCATGAGCCGCCCCGCCCTGTCGGAAGCAACACAAAACAACAAGGACACCCTTTGGATCATCCGGAAACCTCGGCCGGCTGGCTGAGCCGCCTCTTCTATCACTGGACGGGCCCGCTGCAACGCAAGGGGCTGACCGAGCCCCAGGTCGGTCTCGACGATCTCTACCCCCTGCTGCCGGAAGACAGGCGCGACGCGCGGGCCGATGTTTTCCTCGCGCTCACCGCCGCTGCGCCGGTGCGCCCCTGGCCCATCATGGCCTTTATCTGGCGCCACTACCGTCGCCGTATCGGCCTGCTCACCCTGCTGCAGCTGATCGGCATGCTGGCCACCCTGGCCAGCCCCTGGCTGCTCAACCACAGCATGACCCAGCTCGGTACCGATGCCAGCACCGGCCACAAGCTGCTGCTCGCCTTCGCCCTGTTTGCCTCGGTGCTCGCCGCCGGCATGCTGGCGGAGCACTCCCTGCAGCTGGCGCTCAAGATGCACGTCCCCATTCGCCGCCTGCTGGCCGAATCCCTGCTCGCCAAGGTGATGAAGCTCGGCGGCAAGAGCTTCGATGACAGGGCCGGTGGCCGGGTACAGAACCTCATCAACCGGGACGTGTGGGACATCACCTGGATATTGGCCGATCCCGCCATGCCGCTCACCATGGCACTGCAACTGGCGGGCACCATAGCCCTGCTGGTGTGGCAGGTGGGCAGCGCCGGTCTGGTGGGCTTCGCTGTGCTCACCCTGCTGCTGCTGCTCTCCACCCGGGTGGTGCGCCGCATGAACCAGCAGGAGCAGCAACTCAAGCGCCAGCAGGACGAGCGCAACGGCATACTGGCGGAGTACATCAAGAAGCTGCGGCTGGTGCGCCAGAACGGCCTCGGCGCCTTCTTCACCCGGGCGGCCAACGCCAAGCGCCAGCAGGAGCTGGGGGTGCTCGGCCGGGTGCTCAAGCTCGATGCCATCAACAGCTTCCTGATGATGAGCACCCCGCTGCTGGTGACGCTCGCCACCTTCACCACCTATCTGGCCTCGGGCCAGAGCCTGACCCTGCCCCAGGTGTTCACCACCATAGCCCTGTTCGCCGTGCTGCGGATCCCCATGATGCGGCTGCCTTACCTCATCCGCACCCTGATCAACTTCAATACCGGTTTCAACCGGCTGTGCGAGTTTCTGAGCAGCCCGGAGCAGCATCGGGATCTCGGCGATCCCAGCCTGCCCGTCGGCAGCCTGCGGCTGGAAGAGGTCACCGCCCTGCACCAGCAAAAACCGGTGCTGCAGGGGGTCGGTCTGCACATCGAGCCGGGGGAACTGGTGGGGATCACAGGAGCAACCGGGGCGGGCAAGAGCTGCCTGCTGCACCTGGTCGCCGGCTTTGACAACGGCTTTGAGGGGGTTGTCCGTCGCAACGGCCGGGTGGCGCATCTGGGCCACAAGCCCTGGCTGATGAACGACAGCATCCGCAACAACATTCTGTTCGGCCAACCCTGGGACGAGGCACGCTACCACTGGGTGCTCGGTGCCTGCGCCCTCACCACGGATCTGGGGCTGCTGAGCCACGGGGATCAGACCCTGGTGGGTGAGCTCGGCACCCGCCTCTCCGGCGGCCAGCAGCAGCGGGTCGCCCTGGCCCGCGCGCTCTATGCAGAGGCCGACATCCTGCTGCTGGACAACCCCTTGTCTGCGCTGGATCCCATGGTCTCGGCCCAGGTGCTGGAGCAGGGGCTCGCCTTCAAGCCTGGGCCGACCCGGCTGCTGGTGAGCCACGACCCGGATGTGCTGGCCCACTGCGATCGGGTGATCCGCATCGAGCAGGGCCGCCTGGTGGAGCTAGACGCCCACCAGCTGGCGGATCTCATCCAGCACCCGCAGCCCACTCCTCCGGTCCCTCCCCAGGAGGCGGAGCAGTTCAGCGAGGAGAAGGTGGTGGAGGGCAAGGTGGACTGGGGGCTGTTCGGCTTCATGTGGCAGCGCCTGGCCGCCCCCGGCGCCATCCTGATCGCCCTGCTGCTCACCCTGGGTCAGGAGGGGCTGCGCATCGCCTCGGATCTCTGGCTCGGCGGCAAGGCCGAGGTGAGCGATGTGAATACCCTGCTCGGCATCTATGTGCTGCTGGGGGCGGGATCGCTGGTCTGCATCATGGTGGTGCGGGTCATCAACTACAAACTCGGCCTCAAGCTGGCCTGGACCCTGTTCGACGGCATGCTGGGCCGCATCAGCCGCGCCCCCATGGCGTTCTTCGACAAGGTGCCCCAGGGGCGCATCCTCAACCGCTTCGACCGGGATCTCGGGGAGGCCCAGGAGGTGCTGCTGTCCATGCTGATGGGGCTGTTCGGCATGCTGGTCTCTGTGGCTCTGCAGGTGGTGGTCATCGGCATCAACATGCCGCTGCTGCTGCTCATCGCCCCCCTGGTGGGCTGGGCGCTCTACGTGCTGCAACGGCGCTACCGGGCGGTACAGCTCAAGCTGCGGCGCCAGTCCTCGGTGCTGCGCTCCCCGCTCTACATCAGCATCAGCGAGACCATTCGCGGCGCCCCCGCCCTGCGTCTGGCCGGGGCCGAGCGCTTCGCCCTGGATCAGGTGCTGCATCACTATGACAACAACCTGCGCAGCTGGTACACCACCACCTCCATCAACCGCTGGCTCGGCATGCACCAGACCCTGCTCTCCGCCGCCCTGGTGGGGGCAGTGGCACTGATGGTGGCCTTTGGCAACAGCCCGCTGCTGGGGGCCGTGGCCATCACCTACGCCTTCACCGCCTCGGCCATGCTCAACTCCCTGATCCGTACCTTCGCCGAAGTGGAGCAGGTGATGAACGCGGTGGAGCGGGTGCGTGAATACAGCGAGATAGAGAGAGAGCGCCAGGAGGGAGAGGCCCTCGCCACCCCCCATCCGGCGGTGCGCTTCGACAACCTGGGGCTGCGCTACCCGGGCGCCAGCCAGTGGGCCCTGCACAGGGTCAACTTCGAGCTGGCCCCCGGCGAGAAGGTGGGGGTGTGCGGGCGTACCGGGGCAGGCAAGAGCTCCCTGCTCGGGGTGTTGCAGGCCATGTATCCGGCCTCCCAGGGAGAGATTTACTACGGCGATCAGCCGCTCTCTGCCCTGGCGCCGGAGGCGGTGCGCGCACTCTATGACACCGTCTCCCAGATCCCCCTCACCTTCTTCGGCACCCTGCGCGCGAATCTCGCCCCCCTGAGCGAGCAGAGCGACGCCGCGCTGGAGCAGGCGCTGGCCCGGGTCGGCCTGGCCGAGCGCTGCGCCGGTCGGCTGGACGAGGATCTCGACCGGCTGCAACTCTCCGCCGGCGAGACCCAGCTGCTGGTGATCGCCCGCATCCTGCTGTCGCGCCGCCCCCTCATAGTGCTGGACGAGGCGACCTCGGATCTCAGCCACGGCGGCATGCGCAAGATGGCGGAGCTGCTCTATCGCTACCGGCCACAGGCCAGCTATCTGGTGATAGCCCACCATCTGGAGCCGCTCTTGTCGGTGGACAAGGTGGTGGTGATGGAGGCTGGCACAGTGGTGGAGCAGGGCTCCCCGGTCAGCCTGCTGGCCAATCCGGGCTCCCGCTTCCACCAGCTGTTCGCCGGTCAGGTGAACCGCCAGGTGGGGGAGCTGACGGGCTGAAACAAAAAGGGCTGCCCGCGGGCAGCCCTGCTCGTCGTGCGTCTCAACGCTCCATGATCTGGGTGATGTCATCCTTGTTGATCAACATCTCCCGCCCCTCTTCGTCGTAGTAGCGGTACATGCCCGTGTCCTCATCCAGCCTGGGCTTGCTGTCGGTGGTAATCATCTTCCCGTCCCGGGTGCTCATGATGTATTGGGAGCTGCACGCCACCAGCCCCAGCATGCACACCAGGATCATCATCAGTCGTTTCATTGCCTATCCCCCCCCTTCACTCTCACCACTAGGTTCATAAGTGAAGCCTAGCTCAGGCGGATTCAGGGCCGCGTCGCGACGAGAAACAGATGGATAGAAAATGAAATTTAAAGTCAACACCCAAGCAAGTACTTCCATTCAGATTCAACAAAAAAAGATCACACAAAAAAACAAACACAGAAACACCACAAAAGAAACAAGTTGACTACACAATGCATCATTTCTCACTCAAAAAATCAGAGATTGAGAATCATCCGACATTCAGACTGAGAATTGTCTGATATATGTTGCAAAAAAATACGCTTTTGATAGATTCCGACACTGAATTCAAATGGCAACCTAATTACTAAATCCATCAATAACTCATCTTTTTCGCCCCATCGGATGCGACACCTTCTGTCTGGCGATCAAGATCCATAACAAAAAAATTACATTTCATGCCGATATGTCATTCGGATGCGGTAGCTATGTCTGTTTTACCTCCAGTCCAGATGGACACCACGATGAGCCCCTCATTGAGTCAATTCACAATACTGTGACAGAGCAGCAATTTGATGCTGCTTGTGTGATGCCCTTATGTCGCCAATATATGGTGGTCACAACCCGTACTGATTGCACAGTACACGAGTCAGTGAGCAGTTAAATTAACTGCCAACAATAAAACATAAGAATTCATACACAGATATTGCAATGAGAAAGCCCAATCCTTTTACAGGAAATATCACATAAAAAGATCATCCACTTAAATTTATGAGTGAGCATGATTTAATTTATGTCGATCACTTGTAGCAGTCAAAACAAACACATTGCAAGGCTTTACGTAAAATGAAAGTTATAACAGCGTCATGGATTTTAGCTGCGATTAGTTTGAATATATTCGCTGCACCGCAGATAAGCCCGCAGATGATGGAGCAATTCAAGCGTCTGCCACCGGCAGAACAACAGGCTCTGGCAAAGCAGTATGGTATATCCACTGAACAGCTAAATAGTGCCAGTGCTATTACCCCTGTCACACCATCGGCTCCTGTTGCCGCACCACGTGAACTGGATTATAGCCAGGTATCCCAGCGCCCCCTCGTTGCCGGAGTGGCACAGCCAGGGGATTTGCAACCATTTGGGTATAATGTATTTGCCGGTGAGCCCATCCTGGATGCTCCTATTACCGACATGCCTGTTGCGGATGACTATGTTATTGGCCCTGGAGATGAAATTCATGTTCAACTCTACGGCAAAGAAAATGCGGTTTATGATTTGAGTGTCGGCCGGGAAGGTTTTATTGATTTTCCCAGTCTCGGCCCTATCTCCGCCAGTGGCTTAACCTTCCAGCAATTCAGAAGTGACCTTGAATCCAGGATCAAGGAGCAGATGATAGGTGTAAATTCCTTCATCAGCTTTGGTTCAATGCGTTCCATGCAGGTGTTTGTCATGGGAGACGCCTACCGCCCGGGCGCTTACAATGTCAGTGGCATGGCGACCGTGACTCAGGTATTGCAGGCCGCTGGTGGCATAGACACAGTCGGCTCCTTGCGAAAAATCCAGGTGAAACGCGCAGGGCAAAACGTCATAGATGTGGATCTCTACAAGATGCTTGTCTGGGGTGATACCAGCCAAGACATCCGTTTACAGGCCGGAGATACAGTGTTTGTTCCTGCCAAGGGCAGTGAGGTCGCCATCAACGGGCTGGTCAAGCGCCCCGCCATTTACGAGCTGAGAAATTCGGCGCCGCTGGCGGATGTACTCGCACTGGCTGGCGGCGTCAAAGCCGCCGCGTTGCAAGAAGTCTCCGTAGAGCGCCACTCCGATAGCGGTCTCAGGGTATTCAACCTGACACTGGCCAACGCCCATGATCGCCTTTTCAGTATTCGGGACGGGGACAAGATATCGGTCAAACCGAGCAGCACCGAATATAGCCAGGCCATTGTGGTCAAAGGTGCAGTCGTTCGTGACGGCGTCTACAGCTTCTCTCCCGGTACTCGAGTCAGCACTATATTGCAGAGTGTTGAGCGAGACCTCATTTCGGCTACCGATTTGAGTTACGCTCTGGTGGTCAGAGAGATTGACTCCCAGCGTAATATCAGCGTGATTCAATTCAATTTGGGCAATGCCCTGCAACACCCCGGCGGCAAGGATGATGTCCTGCTTCAGGCCAGGGATCAGGTGCTGGTGTTCCGCAACGATGCTACTGACCGCCTCAGAGAGACTGCGGCGACTAATACAAAAGTAAAAGATCTCGGAACCAAGTCGCAAGAATTGAGCAACGCAGCCATGATGCGCACAGATGCATCCACCGGCGCCAATGTCAAAAGTGATGAATTGAATACCGATAGTCAGGTCAAGCTCTCCTCACTTTCCGATAAAACGGCAACAGATGCCGTTGTGGCTGACTCCAGACAAGCCTTGTTGGCGCCAGTCATCGAGCGCTTGAAAGCGCAGTCGACTCAGGGCCAGCCGGTCAAAATAATGGAAGTCAGGGGGGAAGTGAAATACCCGGGCCTCTACCCACTGACCGAGAGCAGTCGCATGTCCGATGCCATTCTCGCCGCCGGCGGGTTCAATGAGCAGGCCAACATTGTCGAACTATCCCGCGTCAATGAGCGTGGTGACAGCATCCTGGTCCAGAATGAGCGATACTCTCTGGACACAGCCAATAGCCCGTACAGTTCGCCCCTCCTGCAATCCAAAGACAATATCAACGTTCTGCCCCATCCCCAGTGGCGGGAAGAGGCAACCGTCCAGGTCTTCGGTGAAGTGAAATTCCCCGGCACTTACACCGTGCGTCGCGGAGAAAGCCTGCACGATCTGATCGAGCGGGTGGGTGGCATTACTGCCTACGCCAATCCCAACGGTGCAATATTTGCACGTAAAGCCCTGCGCCAGCAGGAAGAGGAGCGATTGGTGATGCTGCGGGATGAACTTCGCCAAGAGATATCGACCATGACGCTGCGCAGGCAGAGCACCATTGCCAACTACAGCAGCTCTCCTGCCGAAGCCATGACGGTTGTGAATCAACTGGAGAACAGCAAGGCCATTGGGCGGATGACCATAGATATGCCAGCCTTGCTCTCCGGAGAAAAGCAATCAGATATATTGCTGGAGGATGGCGATAAATTATATATCCCGACCATGCAGAATGTGGTCTCCATCGCAGGCATGGTGCAATTCCCCTCTTCACATATCTATAAAGAGAACACCAGCATCAATGAGTACATCAGTCTCGCCGGTGGTACCAAGAAGCAAGCCGATACCGATCGCGTCTATGTGATAAAGGCCAATGGCAGTGTGATGTTACCCAATGATAGCTGGTTTGGTGGACGAAAAAATCTTGAACCTGGTGACACCATCATAGTGCCGGTGGACTCTGATTATCTGGATAACCTGAGCATCATGTCTTCCGCCACACAGATCATGTATCAGTTGGGCGTAGCCTGGTCCGCAATCAAATAATGCCATTGAACGCATCATTTTATATTCCATAGGACTCATTACATCATAATGGAAGCACAAAAAGTGAATGTCATTTCCTTACCGAGAGATATGTCTCCGGTGAGTGATGAAATTGACCTGCGGGAACTGGTGATTGCATTGTGGCATGGCAAGTGGTGGATCTTTTCCACCACCGTCATTGCCACTTGCCTCGCCGTCGCCTTCGCACTCTTAAGCCCCAATATCTATCGTGCCGAGGCCTTGCTGACCCCCTCCCTTGAGCAGCAAGGTGGCGGGCTCTCCGCGCTGGCCTCCCGCTTCGGCGGGCTGGCCAGCCTGGCTGGCGTCGATCTTGGCAACAAAGGCGGGGATAAGGCCTCGATAGCCATTGAAGTGGGCAAATCACGGCTGTTTCTTGGGGATTTCATCCGCCGGCACCAGCTGGCTGTCCCTCTGATCGCCGCCACCGGCATGGATAAAGCCACCGGTGACTTGATCATCGACCCCTCAATCTACGATGTTGATACGCAGAAGTGGGTGCGTGAGGTGCCTCCGGGCAAGTCACCCATACCCAGCGACTGGGAACTGATCAAGGCTTTCAAGAATCTAGTCACCCTCAACAGCGATCCCAAAACTGAGTTATTGACTGTCACCATCGACTTTTATTCACCGCAACTGGCCAAACAGTGGGTGGACTGGCTGATCAATGATCTCAACCACACCATGAAACAACGGGATCAAGATGAGGCAAAGCGCAATATTTCCTATCTGACCGAGCAGTTATCCAAAACCTCCGTCGCCGATATGCAGAAGGTTTTTTATCAACTGATCGAAGAGCAGACCAAGACCTTGATGCTCGCCGAAGTCAATCAGGAATACGTTTTTAAGGTCCTTGATCCTGCCGTCATAGCCGAAGAAAAAATAAAACCAAAACGGGCACTGATTGTTGTCTTGGGTGCACTGTTGGGCGGCATGTTGGGAGTGATGATAGTTTTGGTTCGGTTTGCATTCCGTCATGATAAAAGATAATGGATGCAAACTGATCAAAAACGATGGCTTGCCATCATAATAGAATAGAACGATCGTCGACTATTCTGATTTTATAAGGGAAATATATGAAGAAGAGTGTTTTGATTATGACTGCCCTGCTGGCGCTGTCCGCCCCGACCATGGCTGCAGAAACAGTAGCTGCAGGCGCTGGTGCTAGTACCGGTGGCGCTGCTGCCGGTGCCGGTGCTGCTGGCGCTGCTGTCGGTGGCATCACCGCAGGTGCTCTGGCCGTTGGCGTAGCCGCTGCTGCTGCCATTGGTGTTGCCGTCGCCGTTGCCAGCAATGACGACGGCAACAGCAACAGCTCCACCTCGACTGTGACCAGCACAGCTCGTTGATATTAAGATTTAAAGACTGCCTCAGGGCAGTCTTTATTTTCATGTCTATCTATTCAGTGATGCTTGCATGCTAACTAAGCGCATTTTCATAGTGCTATCAATGTTGTTGTTTGGCTGTGCAGACAACAACGTTGATAGCTATCAGCAACTTAAATTTCTTTTTTCCGGGAATGAAGAAATAACCATCACCCCAGAAGCAATCAATAATCTACCTTATGCCAGTGCATTTGTAACAGTCGATGACAGGCCCAGAATATTTGTCGTTCTTGCATTTGCAGAGAATAATCGACTGTCATGGGTCAGCAGCGACAGAGGCATGATTGTAACCAAACATGGTCGTATAACCAGAACACTGAAGCTGGATAATGATCTTGATTACTTTGCAGACTCGATGACAGATCCATTATCCCAATCTTCCATCACTTCGGGTGTGCGGTTCAGTTACAGCGCTGAATGGGAAAAAAATCGCCGCAGCGGGAGAAGCATGCACAGTCTATTCCGACAGCTGGCGGATGAAGACCTGGATATCAACGGCGCCATCATTGTGACCTCCCTCTATGAGGAAACAGTGCAGTCGATAAAAGATGGTCAAACATGGAAGAATTATTACTGGTTGGACAAAAAATCTGGCTTGGTCAGAAAAACAATTCAAAAGTTAGGCCCTGACAACAGCACCATAGAGATGGTCTTTACCAAGCCTTACGCATCATGAAAAAAATAATACTCTCGTTATTGATAGGCTATGTGCCCTTGCTTCACGCTGACAGCATTACTAAAGTAGTCTTCGGTAATGTCAATGGTGCCACCATCTCCCTTTCGGATAGCCAGCGTCTTGAACAGCTGTTGAATGCCCCCGGTTTGCCCGATGACATTTATTGGCCTGCTGCCATCATCTCATCTCCCACCGAAGAGGCGTCGGTACAACAGGCCAAAGATCAGCTGCTCAGCGATTTGAAAGCACTCCAGATTGTCTGGATGAGAGTGCATCAAGGGGGGTTGGTTCAGGCCACCCAGCAACTGCTGCGAGAACTGGATCAGCTCGACGTGGCAGGCCGGATTGACATAAAGCTGGATCCCGATCTCAGCAGAATTGAACCAGGCAACAACCCTCGTTTGGCCGGAAATTACTCACTCTATGTTTCTCCTCGGCCGTCCCGTTTATATTTGATGGGGCTAATCAATAGCCGCAAGTCATTGCCTCATGAATATGGAAAAGGTTTGGCTGAATATTGGCAAGGCCATAGCTTGTTGGCCGGAGCCAACCCGGGCGAGGTCTATCTCATTCAGCCAGATGGCAGCGTCCAGTTATCACCCGTGGCCGTCTGGAATGAATACCATATCGAACCCATGCCAGGGGCTACACTGTTTGCCGGCTTCGATCCGGATCTGCTGCCCGACGAATTCAAAAACATCAATCTCCGTATTGCCGACATGATTGCTAATCGGATACCCGAGTAATGCTGACCAGAATCGCCACTCTCTCGCTGCTTGCCTCCCCCATCGCTTTTGCCAACACGGACAGCTTCTCGCCAACCCTCCCCACCCAGAGTGACTTTGGTGGCGTAGGTCTGCTCCAGATGCCGACGGCACGCATGGCCCCAGAAGGTGAGTTCTCATTCAACTACATGGATAACCAGGAATATCGACGCTGGTCTATCTCCATGCAGCCATTCGACTGGCTGGAAGCCACCCTGAGATACACCGACATTCGCACCCGCCTGTATAGCAATGATGAGAGCTTCAGTGGCGATCAAACCTATAAAGACAAGGGGCTGGATGTCAAAGCCAGACTCTGGAATGAATCCACCTGGCGACCTCATGTCTCTGTCGGACTTCGCGATGTCATGGGGACCGGACTCTTTGACAGCGAGTACATAGTCGCCAGCAAACGCTACAAGAACCTGGATTTCACCCTCGGGATGGCATGGGGAAATATGGGGCAGAGCGGCAATATCAAGAACCCCTTCTGTGAAGCCCGTGAGGCCTGGTGCCAGCGCGACGACAGTTTCTCTGGCAGTGGTGGCAAATTTGAATTTGGCAGCCTGTTCCATGGACCTGCCGCACTCTTTGGCGGGATCGAGTACCAGACGCCCTGGCAACCATTGAGGTTGAAGCTTGAATACGATGGCAATGACTACAGTCACGAGTCGGCGGGCGTCATAACACAAAGCACCCCCATCAATGTGGGCATAGTCTACCAGCCCTATGATGCTCTCGACATGCACCTCAGCTATCAGCGCGGCAATACGCTGATGTGGGGGGTGACACTGCATACCAATTTCAACGATCCCTCCTTGTCGCTGCCCAAACTCATGGACCCCCCGGTTCCGGCCTATCAGGTCAGCGAAACTGCCTCTCTGAATGAAGTGGACTGGCAGGACTTGTCCTCTCAGCTTGCCGCCAATGCAGGCTGGCAAGAGGTCTCCCTCTACGGTGATGACGATACCCTTACCCTGGTGGGTGAGCAGACCCGCTTCCGGGAGCAGGCTCAAGGCGAGCACAGGGCCACCATGCTCGCCGTCAATGAGGTCCCTGCGTCGGTGAAGCAGTTGCGGATCATCGAGCAGAAGCAAGGAATGCCACTGCAGGAGACCCGCGTCGATCTGGACTCCGTACGCCGCGCCAACAGCGACCTTCCTCTCGGCCAGACACAGGAGATCGAAGTCAGCCGTCAGGCGCCGACCCAGGTAGCAGGGAAACTGCGCCATGAGGCGGAACCCCACTCATGGAGCTTCAAGATTGTGCCCAAACTGAACCAGTCCATCGGAGGCTCAGAGAGTTTTTACATGTATCAGGTCGGGTTGAATGCCAATACCGACTGGTACATGACCGAACGCAACTGGCTGAGCAGCACCATCTTCTTCAATCTGTTCAACAACTACGACAAGTTCAATTACACGGCCCCCCCACCCGACGGCGAGGCCCTGCCCCGGGTCAGAACCTGGATCCGGGAATATGTCACCTCCTCGGATGTGCTCCTGAATAACCTTCAGCTCACCCATATGGATAAATATGATGATGCCTGGTACGCCCAGGCCTATGGCGGCTATCTGGAGATGATGTACGCCGGGGTCGGTGGTGAAACCTTGTATCGCCCCTTCAACCAAACCTGGGCCATAGGGGCAGACATCAACCTGGTGAGGCAGCGGGACTGGGAAAACACTCTCCAACTGGCCGACTATCAGGTGGCGACCGGCCATGTCACCACCTACTGGCAGCCTGAGTTTCTGGACAAGGTGACGGCCCAGATCTCGGTGGGTCGCTACCTGGCGGGGGACTATGGCGCCACCGTCAACTTCGCCAAGCAGTTTGATTCGGGGATCAGCGCCGGTTTCTTTGCCACCTTCACCAATGTGTCGGCAGAAGAGTATGGCGAGGGAAGCTTTACCAAGGGGCTCTACATCACAATCCCGTTCGATCTGATGATGTTCAAGTCCACCATAGACAGCGGCACCATCAGCTGGGTCCCCCTGACTCGGGACGGCGGCCAGATGCTGGCCAGAAAGTACGGGCTCTACAGCCAGAGCAGCGTCGCCTCCTTCTGACATGAAGTGACTGCCCGTCGCAGATAAAAAAAGCACCTTCCATGAAGGTGCTTTTTTGTTTCTGGCACATGGGTCTCTGCGATCAGCCCTTGGGCTTGCGCTCACCGGTGACAGTGGGGTTCTTGGGGTCTGAGCTCCACTCGTACCAGCCGCCGTCGTAGACGCTGATCCGCTTCCAGTCCATCAGCCAGGCGTAGAAGAAGGCCTCGGAGGCGCGCCAGCCGGTGCCGCAGTAGAAGGCGGCCTGCTGGGTCGGCTCTATGTTCCACTGATCCCACATGGCGAGGATCTCGCGGGCCGGTTTCATGGTGCCGTCCGGGTTGTGGAAGTCGCTCATGCTGTTGGCATCCACGCCGCCGTGACCCCACTTGGCCCCGGGGATGTCGCCCTTGGGCTTGATGTAGCTGTAGCCGGAGGTGTTGCCGACAAACTCGTCCCAGGTGCGTACGCTGACCAGAGCACTATCGGGCTGCTTGAGCAGCGCCTTGGCCTGATCCAGGCTGGTGTAGTACTCGGGATGGGCCGGAATGGCCACACCAAACTCCTTCACCGGCTCAAACTTGTTGGCCAGGCCGGTTTCGGTGCGCAGGTGCTGCACGAACCAGGCATCCAGGCCGCCGTCCAGCAGGCGCACGTCTTCCACCCCGGCATACATCATCAGGTGAGCGGCACGGGCCGCCGCCATGGTGTTGCGACCATAGAGGATGACGGTGGTGTCGTGGCGGATGCCGTTCTCCAGCAGCAGCTGCTTGAGGGCTTCGTCAGAGACCTTGTTCCACAGCGGCTCCTCTTCCAGGCGGTTGGTGTCGATGTAACCGGCCCCCGGGATATGGCTCAGCAAGTAAGCCTTGGGCGAGCCCCAGTCGACCTCGAACAGCTTCCAGTCCCCCTTGGGGGCTGCCGCCACCGGCTTGCCAGCCTGCAGATCGGCGAGCCAGAGCGGGTAGACCAGCTGCTGCCAGCGGGCCAGGTGCTCGCGCGGCGCGCTCTGCCAGCCCTGCAGCTCGAACAGCTGCTTGATGCCCTGCTGGCGCAGCAGACGGGCCACCTCGGCCACTTCCCGCGGGGCGCCGTAGAGGGCGACCGGCAGATCGGCCTTCAGCCCCTTGCTCGCGAGCGCCTTGGGCCACTCTTCGTCACTGTATTTCCACTCGGCGGAAAGGTTCTCGGCGCCGGCCACGTGGCCCCCCTGCTTTTCGCCCGCCATGGGCCAGCCCTGGTAGAAGTAGCTGGGGCGGGTATCCAGGATCACAGCCTGCTTCGCCTTGGCATCGGCCAGGGAGAGAGGGGGCAGTTCGGCGGCCAGGGCGGGCCAGGCACACCAGAGCAGCAGGGCGGCCAGGCCGCTGCGCCACAGTCCAGTCATTCGTTTCATGATGTTGTCTCGATGCATAGTGAACAAAGTTAAAAAATGGAGCGGCCGAGGCGCTCGGCCAGCAGCTCCAGCGCCGCCGTGCCCGCCAGGGAGTTGCCCGCCTTGTTGAGTTCGGGGGACCAGACGCAGACCACCAGCTCGCCGGGGATCAGCGCCATGATACCGCCACCCACCCCGGACTTGCCCGGCATACCGACCCGGTAGGCGAAGTCGCCCGCCTCGTCATAGAGGCCGCAGGTGGCGAGCAGGGCATTGACCTGCTTGGTGGTGCGGGCAGGCAGCAGCGGCGAACTCTCGCCGAGCGGCACGCCGCGGTTGGCCAGGTAGATGAATGCCCGGGCCAGATCGACGCAGCTCATGCGGATGGCGCAGGCATTGAAGTAGCTCTGCAACACCTTGTCCACCTCGTTCTCGAAGTTGCCATAGGCCTTCATCAGGTAGGCGATGGCGGCGTTGCGGGCGGCGTGCTGATATTCGGAGCGGGCCACAACCTGGTCCGCCATGATGGCCGGATTGCCGCAGAGGCGACGCACCAGCTCCAGGGTCCGTTGGCGCGGGGCCGTGAGCCGGGTCTCCAGCAGATCGCTCACCACCAGGGCGCCGGCATTGATGAAGGGGTTGCGAGGAATGCCGTGCTCGAACTCCAGCTGCACCAGGGAGTTGAACGGCTGGCCTGAGGGCTCCTTGCCCACCCGGGCCCAGATCTCCTCCTCCTGATAGAGGGTGAGCGCCAGGGTCAGGCTCAGGGCCTTGGAGATGCTCTGGATGGAGAAGGGCTCGCAGGCGTCACCGGCGGTGAACAGCTCCCCCTCCACGGTGCAGACGGCGATCCCGAGCCTGTCCGCCGGCACCTGCGCCAGCGCGGGAATGTAATCGGCCACCTTGCCCTGCCCGAGCAGCGGGCGCACCTCTTCCAGGATGCTGGCCAGTAATTCGGATGACAACACCATCGACGATTCCATGAGATGAGACGAGGTGAGGCGAGGCTCACCGACAAAAATCCCGCCGGCGGCGGGATTTTCTATCTGCCCGAGAGGCAGTCTGATATCAGGCCGGCTCACCGTACCAGAGATCGAACAGCTCGGTGACCACCACGGCCTCCATCCCCTTGCCTTCCAGCCAGGATTTGACGGCGGCGCGGTCCTCTTCGGTGCACTTGCCCAGTTGCTGGGTGCAGATCATCCCTTCCCAGGCCAGGTGGCCTGAACCGGCGAAGGCCAGCTTACGGGGTTCAACAACCTCATCGATCATCGCATCGACTACCGCATCGATGGTCTCTTCGGCAGTGCCGACCGGGAAGTTGAAACTGACGTCGAAACCCATTTCCTGGAATTCATCGACGCGCAGTTTCTTGCGCAGACGGCGGCTACGATTGGCCATGATAGCTCCTCAAGTTAGTGGATACGGAGTTGACGTGCCAGCTCAGCTGACACGCTTGAAAATCAGATCCCAGACCCCGTGGCCCAGACGATGGCCACGTTGCTCGAATTTGGTCAGCGGGCGCCAGTCGGGACGGGGCACCCAGTTGCCGGTGGCGGAGGTGTTCTCGTACCCCTCGGCGGCGCTCATCACTTCCAGCATGTGCTCGGCGTAGTTTTCCCAGTCGGTGGCCATGTGGAAAACGCCACCGATGGCGAGCTTCTGGCGGATGTCCTGGGCGAAGGCCGGCTGTACGATGCGGCGCTTGTGGTGGCGGCTCTTGTGCCAGGGATCCGGGAAGAAGAGTTGCAGGCAGGAGAGTGAACCGTTCGGGATCATGTGCTCCAGCACCTCTACCGCATCGTGACAGATCACGCGCAGGTTGGTGACGCCCGCTTCCTGGGCGGTGCCGAGGCAGGCCCCCACGCCCGGGGAGTGCACCTCGATGCCGATGAAGTTCTTCTCGGGGGCATTCCTGGCCATCTCCACCAGGGAGGCGCCCATGCCGAAGCCGATTTCCAGCACCACAGGGGCCTCGCGGCCAAACAGCGCCACCATGTCCAGGGGTTGTGGTGCAAAATCGATGCCCATGACCGGCCAGAGCTCTTCCAGGGCCTTCTCCTGCCCTTTGGTCAGGCGGCCTTCGCGACGGACGAAGCTGCGGATCTTGCGCATGAACTTGCCGTCTTCGTTAAATACATCTTGGGTCACAGGCATATTTGTCTCGTTATTTCATCAATCCGGGTAACAGAACCGGGGTCAATCCGGGTTTAGGCCGACCTGGGTGGTTCGTTATTTCATCAATCGGCAAAAACAGGGGAGCGAATTATCCCAAGATAGGCCCAAGGCGCAAGTGTTTCGCAAAACAAATCCCCCCTGACTGACCAATTCCGCCACTGCGGTTGACAAATGCCACCCCCTTCACAGAATCTGCGGGGCGTCAGGTGCATCCTGACGCGGAAAAATAAAACCATACACAACAAAGGATTGCAGTATGAAAAAAGCCCTTTTGACCCTCGCCATCTCGGCCCTGCTGGCCGGGTGCAACCCCTCGGACAATGACTCCCAGCCCCCCGCCCCTGCCACCCAGGCCTATGAATACCTGGTGCAGCTGAGCTCGAGTGCCGAAGGCATAGGTGCCAGACCCACGGGCACCGAGGCCGAGACCCGCGCCGCCGCCTGGATCCAGGACCACCTGACCGGTTGGGGCTACGAGGTGCAGAACCAGCCCTTCAGCTACACCCGAAGCGGCACCGAGAAGCACTCCCAGAACCTGGTCGCCGAGCTCAAGGGCCAGAGTGACAAGGTGATCCTCATCGGTGCCCACTACGACAGCACAGGCGAGAAGAAGGGGTCTGAAGGTGCCACCGACAACGGCGCCGGTGTCGCGGCCCTGCTGGCAGTCGCCGAAGCGCTCAAGGATCAAACCCTGCCCTACACGGTGCGCTTCGCCTTCTTCGGGGCGGAGGAGAACGGCCTCAACGGCTCCAAGGCCTATGCCGCCAGCCTGGACAACGACGCCGTCGCCAAGCTGCTGGCCATGGTGAACTACGACACCATCGCCGGGGGCGACATCGTCTACGTCCACTCCGCCCACTCCGACGTGGCCGAGTACAACTGCGCCGAGCCGGGCCGCTACAGCTTCGATCCCAAGGTGCGCGATCGCCTGCTGGCGATCTCCAAGCAGAGCGCCACCCCGTTCGCCATTCACCCCAGCTACGACGGCTACCCGGAAGGGGAGACCGGCAGCTGGTCGGATCATGCGCCTTTTGCCTGCCTGGGGGTGCCCATCGCCTATGTGGAGGCCACCAACTTCACCATCAACGGGGAGGATGGCTATGACGGCTACTCCCAGAGCACCAACCCGGCGCTGTGGGACTGCTACGACGAGGCCGGCAAGAGCGCCTGCGATCGGGACAGCGAGACCCAGTGGGGCAAGATCTGGCACACGGAGCACGACCGCCTCGACAAGATGGCCGAACTGTTCCCGGGCCGGGTCCAGCAGCAACTCGGTGCCAACACGGATCTGATGATCAGCTTCCTGAAAGCTCCCGGGCTCTGAGTACCGAGCCGATGAACTGCCTCTTCAAGCTGAAAGAGCCCGGGCTCCAGGCTCAGGGTAGATGAACGCCTGGCAGGGGTTTTGGCGCCCCCGGCCAGGGTAGAGACGATAAAATTCGGGCAGGTGCCAAACCTGCCCTTTTTTATGGATTTTTGTGACAGCCATTGCCTCATTTCTGAAATCTGATACAAACGGATAACCTGGCGGTTGAATGGAGCGACCGCCACCTAGTCAGAGAGAACCCTATGCAGCCGTTTTTTGCCCAGCGCTTCGAGAAGGTCGAGCCTTCCTTTATCCGTGAAATCCTGAAAGTCGCCGCCAATCCGGAGATCATCTCCTTCGCCGGCGGCCTGCCCAATCCCCACCTGTTCCCGGTCAAGGCCATCGAGCAAGCCTGCCAGGACGTGCTGCGCGAGCAGGGCGCCGCGGCGCTGCAATACGCCACCACCGAAGGGTTCGCCCCGCTGCGCCAGTACATCGCCGATCGCTACCAGAGCCGCCACGGCATGGAGGTCAACCCGGACAACATCCTGATCACCAGCGGCTCCCAGCAGGCGCTGGATCTGCTGGGCAAGGTACTGGTGGACGAGGGGCAGGATCTCATCATCGAAGAGCCGGGCTACCTGGGTGCCATCCAGGCGTTCTCCGTCTATCAACCGAATTTCAGGCCCATCACGCTCGGGGAAGAGGGACTGGATCTGGCCGCGCTGGATGCGCTGCTGGAGCAGGGTTCCAGCGCCAGGCTGCTGTACGGCGTACCGAACTTCCAGAACCCGAGCGGGGTCTCCTATAGCCGTGCCAACCGCGAGGCCCTGGCCGAGCGGCTGGTGCGCCACGATCTGCTGATGGTGGAGGACGACCCTTACGGCGAGCTGCGCTTCGAGGGGGAGCACCTGCCTCCTATCGCCAAGCTGGCGCCGAACAATACCGTACTGCTCGGCTCCTTCTCCAAGACGGTGGTGCCCGCCTTCCGTCTGGGCTGGATGCTGGTGCCGGACTGGCTGCGCAAGAAGGTCACCATCGCCAAGCAGGCCACGGATCTGCACAGCAACGCCTTCAGCCAGCAGGTGCTGTACCGCTTCCTGACCGATCACTCCCTCGACGCTCACCTGGAGAAGATCAAGGAGGTCTATGGCCGCCAGCGCGCCGCCATGGAGGCCGCCCTGAGCCGTCACTGCCCGCCCGGCGTCAGCTACACCCGCCCCGAGGGGGGCATGTTCCTCTGGCTGACCCTGCCGCCCAGCATCAGCGCCATGGCCCTGTTCGACGAGGCGATCAAGGAGAAGGTCGCCTTCGTGCCCGGCGCCCCCTTCTATGTGCGCCCCGAGATCCAGAACACCCTGCGCCTGAGCTTCTCCTGTGTGGATGAGGCCACCACGGAAGAGGGCATCAAGCGCCTCTGCCGCGCCCTGTCCCGCATGCTCTGAGCCCTCTGGGGATGAAAAAAAACCAGCGACCCGGGTCGCTGGTTTTTTTTATGCCTCGCTCTCAGCCCTTGTCAGCAGGCGAACAGCGGGCGGGCAAGCCATGGGCACCGAGCCCCTTGGCGTTGCCCCTCAGGCTGACGGGGGCTGCTGGGTGGGCAGCAGACTGGCAAAGGCCGTCATCGGCATGGGCCTGCCATAGAAGTAGCCCTGCTGGAAATCCACCTGGCGCTCCCTTAGGTAATCGGCCTGCACCTGGTTCTCCACCCCTTCCGCCACCAGCAGCAGACCGAGCCGGGTCGCCAGATCGATGACGTTCTCGACGATGTGGCTGGAGAGGGCATCCGAGCCAATCATGCCGACGAAGCTCTTGTCGATCTTGAGGAAGTCCACCTGGAAGGCCTGCAGATAGGTCAGGCTGGAGTGGCCGGTACCGAAGTCGTCGATGGCGATGAAGACGCCGAGCTGATGCAGTTCGGCAAACAGCCGGTCTGTCGTCTCGTCCGCGACGATGAGCTCCCGCTCGGTCAGCTCCAGCACCAGCTTGATGGGGTTGTTGCGGAAGGCGTCGATGAAGTCCCGGCAATCGTCCAGCAGGCTCAGATCCTTGCAGTGGCTGGCGCTGATGTTGAAACCGAAGTGGAATCCCCCGGGCAACTGATCCGCCAGGGGGGCAAAGGTCTCCCGCACCTGGGCCATCAGCAGCCGGGTCATGGGGACTATGAGGCCGCTGTCTTCCGCCAGCGGAATGAAGCGATCCGGCGAGATCATCCCCTGACGGGGATGCTGCCAGCGCATCAGCACCTCGCAGCCACTCCAGTGTGCATCCTTCCCCGTCACCACGGGCTGCAGATAGGGGATGAACTCCTGCTGATCCAGCGCCCGCTTCAGCTCCTGGGTCGGGGAGGTCGATCGCCCCATCAGCCAGAAGATCCCCACCCCGAACAGCACGCTCAGCAGGGGATAGACTATGATGCCGACCTTGGAGTAGTCCCAGATGTGAGCCCTGTATTCATCGACCGATACCCTGGTCACCACCTTGAACGGATACTTGCCGGAGGCCTCCTCCAGGTAGCCCGGACTGTCCGACGGGATGAGGCGGTCGGTGAGCTGGCTGTCCCGCAGCAGCATCTCCTGGCCGACCACCAGCCCGAGGGGGGAGTTGCGGCTCAGCATGTCCAGAATGTTGAGCAGGTAGTAGCCGTCTATCCCCACCAGCACGCTGAACCTGCCCATCTCCTCCCGGTAGACGATGAGGGGGCGATTCGGAGTGACGGGGTTGCCCTTCATGAGATCCAGCTTGCCACCCACGTAGTCGCCCAGCTGGATCTCCCCGCTGACCGGGCCATAGAGGGAGGTGCAGTAGATGGTCGAGCCCTCTGCCAGGTTGACGCTGCGCACATCCGGCACCGTCGCCACCTGATCCCGCAGCCCCTGAACCACCTCGAGGCAGGGCTTGTTCAGACTGCCGGCAAGGGCCGATGCCGCCAGCTGGGCGTTGTCCAGGGTGCGGTCGAACATCAGCCTGGCATGTTGCAGCCGCTCCACCGCATCCTGCTGCACTCCGGCAGCGGTCTGCCAGGTGATGACGGCGAGCCCCAGCACCATGGGCAGCAGACCCGCCAGCAGGGCACAGGCCAGCCGGACATAGAATTGACGCACCCTTAAACGACGAAATGGCATAACCGTCCTCATGGTCACGGCGAAAAAGCAGGCGAGTTTACCCGCTGCTGCCCGCTTGGCAAGCAATGATGATGCGCTCGGGTGAAATCCAGATGGCACCCGCTCTGGGAGGCAAGCCCCCCTCCCCATTCAGCGCCCATGCCTTGGGCCAGCGCCAGCACCCTGGTGAAAGGCACGCGAGGTGGCGCCATCATGAATTTATAATGCTCATAAAAACAGGAGCTTGTCCATCCAGTGCCCAACCTCTAGAGTAGAGCCAACAGCCATCAGGGAGGCAGCACATGAAGATACTGATCACGGGGGGAACGGGCTTTATCGGCCGCCGCCTGGTGGCACACCTCAAGGTGGCGTACGAGGTGGTGGTGCTGACCCGCCAGGGCAGCCGGGCCTATGAGCTGCTTGGCCATGACGTCACTCTGCTGGACAACCTGGACCGGCTGGACCACCTCAATGACGTGGACATCGTCATCAACCTGGCCGGGGAGCCCATCGCCAGTGGCCGCTGGAGCGAGTCCCGCAAGCAGTTGCTGTGCAACAGCCGCTGGCTGCTGACCGAGCAACTGGTGGATCTCGTCAAGCTCTCCAGCACGCCCCCCAGATTGCTGCTGAGCGCCTCCGCCATCGGCTGGTATGGCCGCCAGGGGGATGAGCCCCTGGACGAGCGCTGCCACCATCCCCACGACGAGTTCACCCACCGCCTCTGCCAGCGGTGGGAGCAGCTGGCCCTGCAGGCCCGCAGCCCCCAGACCCGGGTCTGCATAGTGCGCATCGGCCTGGTGCTCGGCACCGATGGGGGCGCTCTGCCCAGGATGCTGCCCCCCTATCGGCTGGGGCTCGGTGGCCCCATGGGCCCGGGCACCCAGATGATGAGCTGGATCCACGTGCAGGATCTGGTGCGGGCCATGCTGTTTCTCCTCGAGCACGACGAGTGCGAGGGGATCTTCAATGGCACGGCCCCGCAGCCGGTCAGCAATCGCCAGTTCAGCCAGACCCTGGCCAGCACGCTGCATCGCCCGCACCTCTTCTTCGTGCCAGCCCGGGTGCTTCGGCTGCTGATGGGCGAGGCGGCGGATCTGCTGCTCACCGGCCAGCAGATCCTGCCCGCACGCCTGCAGGAGGCGGGGTTCCACTTCACCTATCCGGCCCTCCCCGAGGCCCTCGGCAACCTGCTGCTGCCCCCGCGCTGAAACCACCATGAAAAATCCCGACCTGGGTCGGGATTGTTACTTTCAGTGCCTCGCCAGCGGCCGTCAGAGCAGCCCCTGTCCCAGGCCTCTTAGGCGGTCGCTCAGGGTGCCCGCCAGCAGCTGGCGGCGCATGCCCTGACCGGCCAGGGTCACCAGCAGGGCCCCCAGCAAGGGCAAGCCGGCCCAGATGGCCCAGTGGAACTGCCACTGGCCATCGAACCACCACCACTGCAGGCCAAAGGAGCAGAGCTCCACCACCATGGCGGCGCACAGCCCCGCCAGGGCGCCGCTCGCCACCAGCTCCCAGCGCAGCATCTTCTCGAGCAGTTTGCTGCCCGCCCCCAGGGTGCGCATCAAGAGCAGCTCCCGACGCCGATGGGCCATGCTGGCCTGGGTCTGGGTCAGCAGCACCAGCAGAGCGGCCACCGTCACCAGCCCCAGCATCAGCCCCAGCGCCCGGCTCACCTGATCCGAGACCAGGGTCAGCCGCCCTATCAGATCCTCCACGTCGATGAGGCTCACCGTGGGGTGGCGACGGATGAGCTCCACCTCGGCGCTGCGTCCCTCAGGCGGCAGGCGATAGCTGCCAAGCCAGGTCTGGGAGAAGGGGGCCAGCACGTCCGGCGAGAAGATCATGTAGAAGTTCGGCCGCATGTTGTCCCACTTGATGGACCTCAGGCTGGTCACCCTGGCCTCGAAGCTGCGCCCCTCTATGGTGAAGCTGAGGGCGTCCCCCAGGGCGATGCCGAGCTGGCCCGCCAGCACCTCGTCGACGGAGACCTCCCCCTTGCCGCCGAGCCACTGGCCCGAGGTGACCTGGTTGTCGGGGGGCAGGGTCGCCGTGGTGGTGAAGTTGAGCTCGCGGTTCACCCCCTCCCGGGCCGCATCCTCACCCACCGCCTGACCGGCGATCCGGGTCAGACGCCCGCGCACCATGGGGTAGAAGTCCGAGGTGATGGCGCCGGCCTGGTGCAGATCCGCCAGTATGCCGTCGCGCTCCCCGTCGGCCACATTGACCAGGAAGCGGTTAGGGGCATCCGCGGGCAGACGGGCGGAAAAATCATCCAGCAGATCGACCCGCGCCGCCCACAGCAGCCCGAACAGCATGAGCGCCAAGGCAAAGCCCGCCAGCTGGAACAGGCCGCTGCCGCGCTCGCGGGAGAGGTGACTGATGGCCAGACGCAGGGCATGGGGCCCCTTGAGCCGACCACCGAGTCGCAGCAGCCCGGAGGCCAGCAGCGCCAGCAGCACCATCAGCAGCCCCATGCCCCCGATGAGACCGAGCGCCAGCCTGACATCGGCGGTAAAGCCCCAGACCAGGGCGAACAGACCGAGCAGGCCCACGGGCACCGTCAGCCAGGGGGGAATGCCCGCCTCCAGCTCCCGGCGCAGCACCCGCAGCGGCGGCACCTTGAGCAGGCGCAGGAAGGGGATGAAGGCCAGCAGCAGGGTGATGAAGAAGGCGACCGCCAGACCCAGGGCAAAGGGGCGCCAGGAGGGCGGCGGCAGATCAGCTGGCAGCAGATCCCCCAGCAGTTGCAGCGTCAGCCACTGCATGGCGCTCCCCGCCACCAGGCCGATCAGGGCACCTATCAGGGTCAGGGAGGCGAGGAGCGTCCCCATCAGTTGCCAGAGGGTACGCCGCGACGCCCCCAGCGTCTTGAGCAGCGCCACCATGTTGGTCTGGCGCTCGGCGAAGTGACGCACCGCTATGCCCATGGCCAGGGCCCCCAGCAGCACGCCGGCCAGGGACGCCAGGCGGAAGAAGCGCTCGGCATTGGCCAGGGACTTGCCGACCTGGGAACCTTGATCGTCGGGCTTGATCAGCTTCTGCCCCGCCGTCAGCTTGGGCTTGAGCCAGCGCTCATAGCGGGCGACCCCCTCCCTGGGCCCCTTGATGAGATAGCGCCACTGCTGGCGGCTGCCCGGCAAGAGGGCGCCGGTTGCCTCGATATCGGCACTGTGGATCAGCGCCCTTGGCGCCATCTGGAAGGGGCTGAAGCCCTGATCCGGCTCCTGGCCCAGCTCCCCCGCCACCGTCAATCTGGTGTTGCCGACCTCCAGCTCGTCCCCGAGTTTGGCACCGAGCAACTGCATCACCCGGGCGGAGAGCCAGATCTCGCCGGGCGCAGGGGCGCGCTGGGGCATCAGCTCCAGCTTGCCATAGAAGGGGAAGTCGCTCGGCACGGCGCGAATGGACGCCAGCTGCAGGCCGTCGCCATGAAACAGCATGCTGTTGAAGCTGACCGTGGTCTGGACGAGGAGCCCCTCCTGCTTCGCCTGGGCGAGCCAGGACTCGGGCGCCGGGGTGGCGGAGCGCAGCACCCGATCCGCCCCGATGAAGTCGCGGCCCGAGGCCTTGAGTCCCGCATCCAGCCGATCCGCCACCAGGGCCACGCTCAGCACGCAGGCCACGCTCAGGGCCAGCGCCAGCACGAACCAGCGCAGCTCCCCGCTGAACCCTTCCCGTCGCAGCAGTTTGAAACCCAGTCTCCATTGACTCATGACTTGCTCCCCATGCCCGGCGCCAGCACAAGCCAGAACCACAGCTCCCCGCTGAATCCTTCCCGGCGCAGCAGCTTGAAACCCAGTCTCCATTGATTCATGACAGCTCCCTGACACGGGGAGCCAAGGTGGCTTCGGATGCTGGCGCATCTGCCTCCAGCCGTCCCGCCGCCATCACCAGCTGCCGCTGGCAGCGCTGGGCCAGCTCATGATCGTGGGTCACCACAACCAGGGTGGTGTTGTGCTCGCGGTTGAGACGAAACAGCAGTTCGATCACCGTCTCCCCCGTCTTGCTGTCGAGGTTGCCAGTCGGCTCGTCCGCCAGCAGCAGGCTGGGGCGGGTCATAAAGGCCCGGGCGATGGCGACTCGCTGCTGCTCCCCCCCGGACAGGCGCGGCGGCAGGTGGTGCAGCCGCTCGGCCAGCCCGACCTGGGTGAGCAGCTCGCGGGCCCTGGGCTCACAGTCGGTCTCGCCGCGCAGCTCGGCTGGCAGCATGACGTTCTCCAGGGCGCTCAGGGTGGGCAGCAGCAGGAAGGACTGGAACACGAACCCCACCTGCTCGGCACGCAATCTGGCCCGCCCCTCCTCGTCCAGCCGGGTCAGGGACTGGCCCAGGATCTCTATCTCGCCGCTGCTCGGCAGGTCGAGTCCGGCCAGCAGGCCGAGCAGGGTGGACTTGCCGGATCCGGAGGCGCCGACCAGGGCCAGCGTCTCGCCGGTATTGACTTGCAGATCGATCCCTTCAAGGATGGTGAGACTTTCCTGGCCGAGGCGAACGGTTTTGCCGAGCCCCCTGACGGTGATAATGGGCGTTGAACTCATGATGCGTTTCCTGTTTGCCTTAACCTGTAATGACAATAGATCCTGGGAGTTGAATGCATGACCCGTGTCTTGTTCGTCTTGAGTTGCCTGTGTTGCTGGATCTCATCGGTCCAGGCGCAAACCCTGCTGGTACTGGGGGACAGCCTGAGTGCCGGCTACCAGATGCAGGCCGAACAGAGCTGGCCTGCCCTGCTCAACGAGAAGTGGCAACAGCAGGGTGGCGAGCACAGGCTCATCAACGCCAGCATCAGCGGTGAAACCACCCAGGGGGGGCTGGCTCGCCTGCCCGCCCTGCTCGAGGAGCACAAGCCTGACTGGGTACTGATCGAGCTGGGTGGCAACGATGGCCTGCGCGGCTTCGCCCCCGCCATCACCCGTGACAACCTCACCAAGATGGTGGCGCTTGCCAAGGCACAGCAGGTGAAGACGGTGCTGACCCAGATCCAGCTGCCCCGCAATTATGGTGCACGCTATCTGCGCCAGTTCGAGCAGATCTTCCCGGAACTGGCGCAGGCCAATGGCCTGCCGCTGATGCCCTTCTTTATCGATGATATTGCGCTTCGCCCTGAACTCCTGATGAACGATGGCCTCCATCCCACGGCCGAAGCCCAACCGCAGATCCGCGACCGGGTCGCGAGCTTTATCGAGCCCCTGCTGACCCAGTGACCCCAGGGGACGGCATTGGCCTCCTGCCCGCCAAAACAGAACACCCGCCAAGGCGGGTGTTCTGTTATCGAGCTGGCTTGAGGCGATAAGCCCTTGAGTCGGGTTCAAGCTCCCAGGATCTGGCGCATGCGCTCCTGGGTGACCCCGACCAGCAGATCAGGCTGGAACTTGGAGATGAAGCGGTCACATCCCACCTTCTTGACCATGGCCTCGTTGAAGTTGCCGCTCAGTGAGGTATTGAGGGTGATGAAGAGATCGGCCATGCGCGGATCGCTGCGCACCTCGTGGGTCAGGCGGTAGCCATCCATCTCCGGCATCTCGGCGTCCGTGATCATCAGCATGATCTCGTCGGTCACCTTCTTGCCCGCATCGCACCACCCCTTGAGCAGCTTGAGCGCCTGCAGCCCATCCTGGCACTCGATCACCTCGAGGCCGAGCTGGGCGAGGGTCTCGCGCACCTGATTGCGTGCCGTGCTGGAGTCATCGACGATGAGCACCCGGCGCCCCTGCATCTGGGGCAGGATCTCCTTGTCCAGCACTTCCGCCGAGATGCGGATGTCATAGGTGATGATCTCCGCCAGCACCTTCTCCACGTCGATGATTTCGACAATCTGGTCGACCCCGCCCTCCGGGATGCGGGTGATGGCGGTGAGGTAGTTGGCGCGCCCCGCCGAACGGGGGGGCGGCAATATGTCCTTCCAGGTCATGTTGACGATGTGGGCCACCTGCCCCACCAGGAATCCCTGAATGGTGCGGTTATATTCGGTGATGATGAGGTTGGATTCGTTGTCGACCGCCATGGGGCGCATGCCGATGGCACCGCGCAGGTTGATGACGGGAATGGAGACGCCGCGGATGTTCGCCACCCCGCTGATGTTGTGATGGGAGCCCGGCATCTTGTTGAGATGGGGCAGCTTCACCACCTCCCGCACCTTGAAGACGTTGATCGCAAACAGCTGCTGGGATCCCAACCGGAACATCAGCAACTCCAGGCGATTCTCCCCCACCAGCTGGGTACGTTGATCCACTGAATCCAATATGCTCGCCATATAAAGCCCTTACGTCCGTTTTCCGAGTGCCGCCCCGCCAGAGGGGCGCCAGCATGCCAACCAGACCCGCATTCCCCCGGCAGGAGCAACGCAAGTCTCTATAGAAATAATGAAAAGGGTCGAGAAAAGATAGGATCTTGACCGCGGGGCGTGATCCTCACCCCATAGCCCCTTGCCAGCAGCCCTCATCTCCATCGGCCCGACAAAGAGAGTTATCGACCAGCAGGGGAGAATGCTGAACCCGGGATTGGCCTGATGGCCGAGAAAGGGCACATCTGGTGTTGCGCCCATAAAAAAACCGGCCGCGAGGCGGCCGGTCAAAAAATACAGTAGGCAGTCAGGGAACGACTTAGAAGTGGTACTGCATGGCCACGCCAACGACGTCGTCGGTGTTCTGGCCAAACTTGTTGTACCCGTCAGTGCCGTCGCTGTTCAGCAGGTTGGCCTTGTAATCAACGTAGACATCGAAGTTGTCGTTGATGTTGTACCAGGCACCGATGGACACGTACTCGGTCAGGGTGTCATCCAGGTTCTGGTCGGAATCTTTCACGTCCAGGCGGTTATACGCCAGGGACGGCTTCCATTGACCCCAAGTGTACTGAACCACGGCTTCGTAACCGTTGCTCTCGGAGGCATAACCGTCGTTGCCAGCCTGGTTCACATAGACGTGATTTTCGCCGTAGGCGTAGGTCGCGGCAGCGTACAGGTTGTTGGCGTTGTACTTGATACCGACTGCGGTCAGCTTGGCGTCTTCGCTGCCACCGAAGTTGGCGTTGGCAGCCTGATCGGCAGTCTTGCCAGCCTGGTTATAGGCCAGACCCAGGCTGATGCCCATGTCGAAGTTGTAGTTGGCAGACAGGGCGTAACCCTCTTCGGAGCCCCTGGTCCAGCTGGACGCGCTCTCGTTCTGCGCTTCGTTCTCACCGGTGAACTGGGCACCCAGCACCAGGCCGTCGAAGGTGTAGAGGTACTGAGCCAGGCCGTTGGTACGACCGGTACCGAAGACTTCGGTACCCTTGCCCAGGCCATCTCCGCCCCACTCCGGCAGAACGTCGGTGTAATCGTTAACGGCCTTGGCAATCAGACCGTCCTGACGACCGTAGCTGAAGGCGCCGAAACGATCGTTCTTGATGCCAACGTAGGCATAACGCAGCTCGTTGTCGGAGCTGTTGGTCGGTACGTTGTACTCGACGAAGCCGTTGGCGACGGTCTCTTCGTTGATGCGGGTCTCACCACCGATGCGCAGACGCAGGTAGCTCTGATCGCCACTCTCGTCGTCGTTGTCGCTACCGTAGTACATGCCTTGAACACGGCCACCGATGTCAAGCTTGGTACCATCCTGGTTGTAAACGGTAGAAGCTTGTGCACCACCGGCCAGCAGCAGGCTGGAGATGGCCATCGTCAATGCTGTCTTTTTCATTGTTCGTTCCTCTGAGGTGTAAACCAGACCTGTGCTCGGTCGTTGTCATTTTGAATCGGGTTCATTTCCGATGACCTAGGGTAGATCTGCGAACCTTGATGGGAACTGAAGCTGGGGTCGATTAATTAGAAATACTCTATTTATCCCGTTTATCGCGACACTAAGTGTCACAAACACAGGTTAATGCGGAATTTTAAACCATAAAAATGAAAATGTCAGAACAACAGAAATGCCATATCTCGACATGGCAGACGTTTGTATCGAGGAAGAGTCAATGAAAACCTGGCGACGCGGGATCCAGTCGCTCCCAGGAACGCCTCAGACAGGTTGCCAGTCCCGCATGACGCGCAGCAGGTCTTTCCAGCTGACGATGCCGACCAGGGCGCCGTTTTCCAGTACCGGCAGGCAGGAGACATGCTGCTCCAGCATGATGGCCGCGGCTTCCGGCAAGGACGAGTCGGGAGAGATGGTGATGGGCTGGCGACTCATGATCTGATGGGCCCGCCGGTTGAGGGTCTCGGTGTCGCGGTTCATCTCGGCATCCGTGTCGAGATAGGGGCTGAGGGCGCGCAGCAGATCCCGGTCCGAGATGACTCCCACCAGCACGTCATCTTCCAGCACCAGCAGGTGGCGAAAGTGGGCCTGCTCGAAGATCGCCTTGATGACACCCAGCCTGTCATCCATGGAAACGGTCGCAACCCGGGTCGTCATGATCTCTTTAATCAACATGGAAGCCTCCTGCCCCCTGACAGATGTCTCTGTTATGGCACGTTTTTCTTGCCGCAGCCAGCCATCTCCCCCTGCCTCAAGTGCAAATCCGAGTCATTTCACGTAAGATCCGCGCCAGTTTCTCCCCTTCATTGAGCCAAGCAGATCCATCCATGATAGTTGCCAGTCAAATCGAACTGATCCGCGGCGGCCGCACGCTGCTGGACAACGCGTCCGCCACCATACACCCCGGCCACAAGGTGGGCCTGGTGGGCAAGAACGGCTGTGGCAAGTCCACCTTCTTTGCGCTGGTGCGGGGCGAGCTGGCCATCGACAACGGCAGCTTCAGCCTGCCCGCCGGCTGGCAGATTGCCGGCGTGGCCCAGGAGACCCCGGCGCTGGACTGCTCCGCGCTGGAATACGTGGTCGATGGCGACAAGGAGTTCCGCGCCCTGGAAGCCCAGCTGGCCCAGGCCGAGGCGGATGACAATGGCCTCCTGGTCGCCGAGCTGCACGGCCGGCTCGACACCATAGGCGCCTACAGCATCCGCGCCCGCGCCGCCGAGCTGCTGCACGGGCTGGGCTTTGGTGGCGATCAGCTCGACTCGCCGGTAAGGAGCTTCTCCGGTGGCTGGCGCATGCGCCTGAACCTGGCCCAGGCCCTGCTGTGCCGCTCCGATCTGCTGCTGCTCGATGAACCGACCAACCACCTGGATCTCGACGCCGTCATCTGGCTGGAGAAGTGGCTCAAGGGCTATCAGGGCACGCTCGTCCTTATTTCGCACGACCGCGACTTCCTCGATTCGGTCATCAACCGCATCATCCACATCGAGAACGGCAAGCTCAACGAATACACCGGCGGCTACTCCGACTTCGAGCTGCAGCGCGCCGAGCAGCTGGCCCAGCAGCAATCCATGTACGAGAAGCAGCAACGGGAGATGTCCCACATGCAGGCCTATGTGGACCGCTTCCGCTACAAGGCCTCCAAGGCCCGTCAGGCCCAGAGCCGGTTGAAAGCCATGGAGCGGATGGAGAAGATCCTGCCCGCCCACGCCGACTCAGAGTTCAGCTTCGAGTTTCGCGAGCCCTCGGCCCTGCCGACCCCCCTCATCGCCATGGAGAACCTGTGCGCCGGTTACGGTGACAAGGTGATCCTGGAGAAGATAAAGATGAACCTGGTGCCGGGCTCGCGCATCGGCCTGCTGGGGCGCAACGGCGCCGGCAAGTCCACCTTCATCAAGATGCTGTCGGGCTCCAATGCGCCGCTCTCGGGCAAGCTGGAAGTGAGCGCCGGGGTCAGCATCGGCTACTTCGCCCAGCATCAGCTCGAAACCCTGCGCCTGGACGATACCCCCCTCGATCACCTGGCTCGCCTCGCGCCGGACAAGTCCGAGCAGGAGCTGCGCAACTACCTCGGCAGCTTCGGCTTCCACGGCGACAAGGCGCTGGACAAGGTGGCCCCCTTCTCCGGCGGCGAGAAGGCGCGGCTGGTGCTGGCCCTCATCACCTGGCAAAAGCCGAACCTGCTGCTGCTGGATGAACCGACCAACCACCTGGATCTGGAGATGCGCCACGCCCTCACCATGGCGCTGCAAGGCTTCGAGGGCGCCATGGTGGTGGTCTCTCACGACCGTCACCTGCTGCGCACCACCACGGATGACTTCTACCTGGTCCACGGTGGCCGGGTCGAACCGTTCGACGGCGATCTGGACGACTACCACAAGTGGCTCGGCGAGCAGGAGAAAGAGGCCAACGCCAAGCCGGTGGACGGCCCCGTCTCCGCCAACTCGGCGGTAGCGCGCAAGGATCAGAAGCGGCTCGAGGCCCAGTTCCGGCAAGCGACCCGGCCCCTGCGCCAGAAGCTGGAGAAGCTCGAGGCCAGCATGGAGAAGCTGCAGGGCAAGCTTGGCGACATCGAGAGCCAGCTGGCCGATCCCGCCATCTACGAAGAGAGCGCCAAGGGCAAGCTCTCCGAGCTGCTCAAGTCCCAGGGCCCCCTCAAGGAGCAGCTGGAAGAGGTGGAGCTGGAGTGGATGAGCCTCAGTGAGGAGCTGGAAACCATGGAGCAGGCCTTCTTTGCGTGACGAACAGCTGATGGCAAGCGAGCGGGTCGCCGTGCACGAGCTGCCGACGCCGCTCGGCTTCTGGCACTGGAGCGGCAAGGTCTATGGCCAGCGCAGCCAGGACTGGCTCGAGGTGCAGAGCCAGGGTGGCAACGTCAATCTGGCGCTCCTGCTGCATCATCTGGACTTGCTCGGCATCCCGGTCGACCTCACCGATCTGCAACCGGCCCTGGTCCAGACCGAGGCCGTGCTGCTCCCCTGGCGCACCCTGCGCCAGCAAGCCAAGGCACGGCTGGCCGAGGAGGAGTACCAGGCCATGCTGGCCCACGAGCTGGAGCTGGAGCGGCTGCAACAGGGGGTCCTGCTGCAGACCCTGCGCGGCCTCTCCCTGTTTCGTGGCAAGAGCCACAACCTGTTGAACTATCTATCGTTACTGGGTGCCCAGCAGGGCCCCCTCAGAGACCTAATATGCTGAGCTACCGCCACGCCTTTCACGCCGGCAACCATGCCGACGTGCTGAAACACGCCGTCCAGGCCCTGATCATCGAGTCCCTCAAGAAGAAGGAGAAGCCCTTCATCGTGCTGGACACCCATGCCGGCGGCGGTCTCTACGACCTGCGCGGCGACTGGTCCCAGAAGAAGGCGGAGTACGCCGACGGCATCGGCCGCCTGTGGGACGAGCGAGCCCAATGGTCCGCCATGGCCCCCTATCTTGGCGTCATCGAGGAGATGAATCAGAGCGGCGAGCTGCACTACTACCCGGGCTCGCCGGAGCTGTCGCGCCGTCTCGCCCGCGATCAGGACAAGCTGGCGCTGATGGAGCTGCACAACAACGAGGTGGAGGACCTTCGCGCCAACATGGGCTATGACCCCCGCGTCGCCGTCCACCACCGCGACGGTTTCGAGGGGCTGGTGGCCCTGCTGCCGCCGACGCCGCGCCGGGGACTGGTGCTCATCGATCCGCCCTATGAGCTGAAAGAAGACTACTTCGCCGTGGTCGATACCCTTAAAAAGGCGCAGAAGCGCTGGGCCACCGGCATCTACGCCCTCTGGTATCCCATCCTCGGGCAAGAGGCGGACAAGTCCCGCGACATGCTCAAGGCGATCAAGCGGGAAAACTTCGGCAACGTCCTGGTGGCGGAGCTGGAAGTGGCCGGCCAGACCGCCGATTGGGGCATGAACGGCTCAGGCATGCTGATCGTCAGCCCCCCCTGGATGCTGGACGAGCAGATCGAAGCCTTCCTCAAACCCCTGTGCGCCAAGCTGGCCCAGGGTGCCGGCGCCCAGTACAGGGTGGAGTGGCTCAACAAGGCAGCCGACTGAACCCCTTACCGACCGCAAACATGACAAAGCCCCGAAAGGGGCTTTTCTCTGTCTGCCGTTGCCGGGATGACGCCGCTTGCCTCAGGCCCTGACGGGCATATCTCGCCAGAGCGCCAGAATGAGCAGCGCCAGCAGGGCGAAGGGCGGTACCAGGCAGAGCAGCACGCACAGGACGGTGACAAGCGCGGGGTGGCGGCTCTTGCGCCGGGCCAGTCGCCAGGCCACGACGCCGACAAGGATCATCAGCAGCAGGATGAACAGCACATAGATGTTGGCATTGATGGTCATGAAAGCTCCTTTTTCATGGCAAAAGGCACACTCTAGCGCCGCTGTGGCCCCAGGCAACTCCCAATCTGGTGGCTTCGACCTCGGTCGATAGGCTTTTTCTATTTAGCCGATAGATGAGAATGGTTTTCATTTGATGTAATTCTGGGTGATACTGCTTTCATCGCCAGAGGAGACACCATCATGAAAAAGACCATCAGCTTCGCCATCCTGCACTTCAGTGTCGCCTTCACCGTGGCTTATCTGCTGACCGGCGAACTGCTCACCGCCAGCCTGATCGCCCTGATCGAGCCCGCCGTCAACACGGTCGCCTTCTACTTCCACGACCTTGGCTGGCACAAGCTCAAGCCCGATCACAGCCTGCAGGCCAAGACCAGCAGCTTCGCCCTGGTCCACTTCTCGGTGGCCTTCGCCGTCGCCTACCTGCTGAGCGGCGAGCTGCTCACCGGCGGCGTGATGGCACTGATCGAACCTGCCATCAACACAGTCGTCTTCTTCTTCCACGAGCGGCTGTGGCGCAGCCGCCAGCAACTGGCACTGGCGTAAGGAAGGGCGACCAGCCCTTCCCCTTCACGAGCGGCTATAGCTGCCGCCAAACCCTGGTGCTGACCTAAAGGAGGCAACCGGCCCAATGAGGGAGCATAGCCCCCTCTCACAGCTCGACTACACCGCCACTCCCCTTGCCATAACGACTCATTCTTTGATCCCGCCCGAAAATCCATCACCCTGCCCTTCCCCTCAGCGCCACCCTCGCTAGCATACCCGAATGGCAATATATGCCTCGTTGGAGTCACCCATGAGTCACGCCATCCCCCAAGCGCAGCCAAATAGCAGCACACTGGAAGCTGACATTCAGGGGCGGTAGCTTGCCTAAAAGCGATAACCAGCAATCAGAGCTGTTTCTTGTCCAAAAATTTCTGAGTGGAGCTGTGCATGGAAACGCAAACACTGCATCGGGGTCGACTGATCGACCATCTCCAGCTGGTGGTAAAAGACCTGGCTGCCAGCCAGCGCTTTTACAGTGCCACTCTGGCCGCCCTCAATATTCCACTGGGTGGCAGCGGTGACGGCTATTTCTGGGCTGACGAGCTCTTTGTCACTTCAATCGACAGCCCGGCGGCACTCGGGGTGCTGACCGGTCGTCATCATCTCGCCTTCCAGGCGAAAGACAGGGCTACGGTGGATCGCTTCTACCAGGCGGCGCTGGCCCACGGCGGCCAGAACAACGGCGCTCCCAGGGAGCGCAATTATCACCCCGGCTATTACGCCGCCTTTGTGCTCGATCCCGATGGCAATAATATCGAAGCTGTATATCACGGCGAGGCAACACGCAGTGCGGGGTCAGTGGAAATTCGGTTTTAGCAAATAACAGAACACCGGTGATATGGACCTTGCCATGGTGCAACGAGGTGGCTACGCCTTGCCCAACATAGTGATGCCCTGATTTCCTTATTGACTGTATTTTGATGCAGGCGTGATCATAGAACCAAAAGAGGAAGTCATGCGAATACGGACAGGCGCACACCAAGCCGGCAACACTATGATTTAAAGTAAATTTTACGTAACGGTGATAAAGTCGTTACATGGTTATGCGGAAAGCTCAATTATCAGATCAGTACCGCTTTCCATCTAATCACTGTTAGCTGAAAAACAAGGAGTCTGATGGAAAACTTCGGAGATACGGCAACAACGTTATCAAAAAACCCACTTGGCATAATCGCATTATTTATTGTACTTGTTTATGGGATAGCTGGCCTAGTTCTTGGTGCTTCAGGTGAATCATTGCTTGAGAGCCACAAAACGGTCCTTGTCTGGTTCTTGGCAATTTTCCCTTTTTCTGTGCTGGGTTCTTTCACATGGTTGGTAAGCAAGCACCATACAAAGCTATATTCACCTTCAGATTTCAGAAATGACGAAGGTTTTATAAGAATTCTTTCACCAGAGGAGCAAAAAAGAAAGATAGAACATGAGGTCAAAGAAATCAGAGAGAATGAGAGTGATATAACAAAAACAAATTCAACTAAACCTGAACCTAAAAACAACAATCAGTTAATGCAGTCAATTCTTTTGGCAGAAGAGCTTGCCTTTAGAGAGCTCGAGACATTATATAATGTATCAATAAATCGCCACGTGAGTATTGGGGCAGGGTGCGATACAGGAATGGATGGAATGTTTGTATCGGCGAATCAGGCTTATATTATCGAAATAAAGTACGTAAGGAATCGGATAAACATTTTGACTTTCGAGAAGGGCTTGAAAGCACTTGCTCAAAAACTGAAGAAATTCAACCGGAAGAATTTTCAAATTATTTTTGCCATTGTAATGGAAGATGAGTCCTTGTTAACAAAAGAACAGATTAATGATATTTTCAATAAGTTTCCAGCTACTGAAAACCAGCTGGGGGTCAGAGTGACGCCTAAAGTTTTTCTCTTATCAGAGCTCAAAGAAAAATTTGGCTATCAGAGTAGCTAAAAGAGCAGGCAAGGGATGCTCCTGACGATGTACCTCTGCTACCAACGTTAGCTGTAATAACCTCACCAATATGATAATTAAACATGGAATATAGTTTTCGAATTAAATATGACACGGGCGCTAGAGAGTTTGACGGACTTGATATGTACTACGGAGCGAAGTCATTGGCGGCTATCTCAGAGTTCTTGCTCCTTTCCATCCATGCATTCCTAAAAGAAGAAATCATTCTACAAGCCCCTGCAGCAAAAGGCTTTAAAATGGTTCTTCAGAGAGCCTCCATAGGTTCCTATGATCAGATTATTCAAATGATTATCACTGATGCTCAAACAGTATCACTGATGACAGACTTGGGGAAAAATGGATTATATGACCTCCTTAAATATATGCTCTGCAGCCTACTAGGAATACCTTTCGTTCTTAATAATAGAAAAGCAAAGAAAAAATTAAATGCGTTAATGCAACAAAATGATGATCTCCATAAACGTCTCGAAAGTGCATTGATATCTGCTCATCTCCCAGTAAAACATCAAGGTTACTCTACAGTGATGATGCTAGGCAGAACTCCAATTATAAAATTCGATGAAACCACTTTGAGCCACCTTGAAACTGAAATTGTAGACCCCTATAGCGAAGTCATTCCTGTCGCAGTGAGTAGGTTCAACGCAAGAACTGGAACAGGACGCTTTATTGAAGATATTGACTCTATTTCACATGGTTTTTCGCCAATTAACGACCTTAATGACTACGAAAAGGAGATTATGGCCGACAATCTTGGGAAAGTGGCTCGAGGAATATTTGAACCACTCAATGCAATCGTTACTCGCGTTACATCCCAGGACGGTGTTTTAAAGCGATTTCAATTACATGGCATTAGTGATGCTTAAAATAAAGATAATAAAGCTATCAAATTCGTTCATATTGGTAAAAATCCTAGGACACCCATTATCTCGATAGCAGACTTGTTTGGCAAAGTAGGTGTCCCCTGTCATCCCGGGATGATTAGACCACTACACTGTCAATCCAAATCGCCTCTCCCCCATGGGGATTCAATCCCCCCTGCCACTGGCCTATAGTGAGCCCCTACTCGAACAACCTTTGCGAGCAGCAAGATGTATATCGGCGAATTTGCCCGGCTGGCGGGCACCACACCCAAGGCTGTCCGTCTCTACGAGCAGCTCGGGCTGCTGCCCGAGCCCAGGCGGCGCGGCAAGTACCGCGTCTACCGGGCCGAGGATCTGGAGTGGGTCGGCTTTATTCGCGAGGCCCAGCAGCTCGGCTGCAAGCTCGGGGAGCTGGTTCCCTTGCTGGCAGGCCTCACCAGCCTCGCCGAGTTTCCCTGGCAGAAGGTGGAGCAGCTTATCGCGGGCAAGCTGGCGCAGATCGAGGCCGACGTGGCCAGGCTGCAACGCCAGCATCAATCCCTGACCCAGTGCGCCGAGTTGCTGGCGCAGCACCCCTGCCGCTATGGCGCTCCCGTCCCGCGCGACCCCGAATCGCAGCTTCATCAGAGGGATGCAGGGCGGGCGCACGAGGTGGCTTGACTCTGTCCCATGGGACAAGGGGTGTAATGGGGGCTCACTTCATCAGGAGCCACGCCATGACACCCAAGCTGCTTATCATCAACGGCAACCCCAAACCCGACAGCCTCTGCCATGCCCTGGCCCGGGAGTATGCCCGCAGCGCCGAGGAGGGCGGCGCAGAGGTCACCCTGCATCACGTGGGGGAGCTCGCCTTCGAGCCGGATCTGCACCATGGCTATGACGAGGCGCAGCCCCTCGAGCCCGATCTGCAGGCATTGCAGCAGAGCCTGAAGCAGGCCCACCATCTGGTGATCGTCGCCCCCCTCTGGTGGGGCCACCTGCCGGCCCGGCTCAAGGGGTTGCTGGACAGGGTGCTGCTCTCGGGGTTTGCCTTTCGTTATCAGAAGGGCAAGGCGCTTCCCGAGCGCCTGCTCGCCGGTAAGACGGCGCGCCTGCTGCTCACCATGGACAGCCCTGTCTGGTACTACCGCTGGTGGCTGGGCTCCCCCGTCGAGCGCACCCTCGCCAAGCCGGTGCTCGGGCTCTGCGGCATCCGGCTGACCCATCGCCAGCATCTGGGGCCTGTCCATACCGCCAGCGAGCGGGAGCGACAGCGCTGGCTGGGCCGTACCGCCGCCGCGGCCCGCAGTGATGCGCAGCGGCTGATGCGGCGGCGACCCTGAGCCAGGGCGTCGGCGACCCTGATGACCATTGTTGTCGGCAGCGCTGCCCAAAGAGGCGGGCAAGGGAGCCTGGGGTGAAAAAGTCCTCGGCGCCCCGGCGCCCTTGTGCTGTAGTAAGTGGGAATCCCCTCTTGCTGGAGCCTTTTCGATGACCAAGATGTTGCTGGGCACCCTCGCCTTGATGCCGCTGCTGGCCAGTGCCGCCACCCCTTCCTTTGATTGTGCCAAGGCCCACAGCGCGGCCGAGCAGCTTGTCTGCCAGGACGCCGGGCTGGCGGCGCTTGATAACGAACTCGCCGCCCTCTACCCCAAGGCGATGAGCCAGCTGTCGGCCGAGCAGCAGAAGACGGAGAAGGCGATGCAGCGTGGCTGGATCAAGGGGCGCAACGAGTGCTGGAAAGAGAGCGACTCGCGCCAATGCGTGGAGGAGAGCTACCAGCTGCGCATCACAGAGCTGCAGATAAAGGGGGGTCAGCTGAGGGTGCCAAGCCCGGTAGACTACCAGTGCGACGGCGGGATCCGGCTCTCGACCTACTTCTACAACGAGGCCAAGCGGCCCGCCGCCGTGATCAACCTGAGCGAGGGGACGCAGCAGTCGCAGGTGCTCGCCTTCGAAGCCCCCAGCGCCAGCGGCGCCCGTTACGAGGGGCAGAATCTCACGCTGCTGACCAAGGGGAACGAAGCCAGGCTGGAACGCTATGACCAAGCCGCCCTGCAGTGCCGCGTCAGCGGCCAATAAGCCGCCCCGCCCATGAAAAAGCCCCGCAGTTGCGGGGCTTTTTTTATTCAGCGTGCGTGATTTATCTCACCATGACCGGCTCAGCCGAGACAGGGGGAGCCTGGAACTCGCGCTCGGCCTCGTCGAAGCGATCCAGCATCGCCTTGGAGGGGGCCTTGTCCAGCAGGCTGAACACCACTATGGCCAGGGTGGCGAAGACGAAGCCCGGGATGATTTCATACAGACCCAGCCAGCCGAACTGCTTCCAGACGATGACGGTCAGGGCACCGGCCAGCATGCCGGCCAGGGCGCCATTGCGGGTCATGCGGGACCAGAGCACCGAGAGCAGCACCACGGGACCGAAGGCTGCACCGAAGCCGGCCCAGGCGTAGCTCACCAGCCCCAGCACCCGGTTCTCCGGGTTCACGGCCACGGCGATGGCGATGAGAGAGATCACCAGCACCATGGCGCGGCCGACCCACACCAGCTCTTTCTGGGAGGCGTTCTTGCGCAGGAAGGGCTTGTAGAGATCCTCCGTGATGGCGCTGGAGCAGACCAGCAGCTGGCAGCTCAGGGTGCTCATCACCGCCGCCAGGATGGCGGAGAGCAGCACGCCGGCAATCCAGGGGTTGAACAGTATCTTGGAGAGCTCGATGAAGACGCGCTCCGGGTTGCCGGTGACGCCGGCGGCCTGCTCGGTGAAGGTGGAGAAGTAGGAGAGGCCGAAGAAGCCGATGGCCACGGCGCCGCCGAGGCAGAACACCATCCAGGTCATGCTGATGCGACGGGCGCTGGCCATGGAGTGGTGAGAGTCCGCCGCCATGAAGCGCGCCAGTATGTGGGGCTGGCCGAAGTACCCCAGGCCCCAGGCCATCAGGGAGATGATGGCGATGAAGTCCAGGTTCTTGAACATGTCGAGGTTGCTGGCGTTCTGCGCCGCCACCTGCACCATGGCGGTGTCGATGCCACCGACCGCGATGATGACGAACACAGGGGTCAGGATCAGGGCAAAGATCATCAGGGTGGCCTGCACCGTATCTGTCCAGCTCACCGCGAGGAAGCCGCCGAAGAAGGTGTAGGTGATGGTGGCCGCGGCACCGACCCAGAGGGCGGTGTCATAGCTCATGCCGAAGGTGCTCTCGAACAGGCGGGCACCGGCCACCACGCCGGAGGCGCAGTAGATGGTGAAGAACAGCAGGATCACCAGGGCGGAGAGGATGCGCAGCACCCGGCTCTTGTCCTCGAAACGGTAGGTGAAGTAGTCCGGCAGGGTCAGGGCGTTGCGGTTCTTCTCGGTGTGAACCCGCAGCCGACCGGCCACCCAGCGCCAGTTGAAGTAGGCACCTATGGTGAGGCCGATGGCGATCCAGCTCTCGGAGATGCCGCCGATGAAGACGGCGCCCGGCAAGCCCATCAGGAGCCAGCCGCTCATGTCGGAGGCCCCGGCGGAGAGGGCGGTCACCCAGCTCCCCATGCGGCGGCCGCCGAGAATGTAGTCGTCAAAGTTCTGGGTGGCGCGATAGGCGATGAAGCCGATCAGGACCATACCCAGGATGTACACCAGAAAGGTGATGAGCATTGGGGTGCTAGCTGTCATTCAAAACTCCGTTATGTGACTCTTGTACCCGTTCTCGCGACGGGCTCTTCCTTAAAAAACCGGCCTAGATTAATCAGCAGATCGCCTGATCACAACCACTTTTAACAAATAAAAAACACAGAGAAAACGTTTCACACCTAATCAAGTAACCAATCAAGAGCGGTTAGGCCGGATTTTATCCCGACACTGCAAAGACTTACCCTCCTTTACGCATCATAAAAAAGCCCCGACCTTGGCCGGGGCTCGACATCGAAGGCAACCGGATCAGCGGTTGATGGCGATGGGCATGCCGCTGCGCTGCTCCAGGGCCTGCTTGACCAGCTGGGAGTCGCTGTCCGCGTGGGCGATGAAACGGGTCACCGCAGTGGACATGGGCAAGGGTGCCGGCAGGCTGGAGTTGAACTCCTCCTGGCTGCGGGAGAGGGGCTGGTGCACTTCCAGATAGCGACGACCATCCGGCTCGACCGAGGCCTTGATCGGCTGGTTCACAAACTGGACACGGGTGCCGACCGGTACCTGCTTGAACAGGTACTCGATGTCGTCGTTACGCAGCCGCACGCAGCCGTGGCTCACCCGCAGGCCGATGCCGAACTGGGCATTCGTGCCGTGGATGGCGTACATCTTGCCGATGTAGAGCGCAAACAGCCCCATGGGGTTGTCCGGGCCGGCCGGCCAGACCGCAGGCAGGGTCTCGCCACGGGCGGCGTACTCGGCGTGCATCTTGGCGGTCGGGGTCCAGGTCGGGCCCGCCTTCTTGCGCTGCACGCTGGTCACCCAGTCTTCCGGGGTGTCGGTGCCGAGCTGGCCGATGCCGATGGGCAGCACTTCCACCACCTTCTTGCCTTTCGGGTAGTAGTAGAGGCGCATCTCGGCGACGTTCAGCACTATGCCCTCGCGGGGGGCATCCGGCAGGATCAGCTGGTGCGGCACGACCAGCTTCTCGCCCGCCTGCAGCAGCAGGGGATCCGCCTTGGGGTTGGCTTCCAGCATGTTGGTCAATCCCAGCTGGAACTTGGCCGCGGCCGCTTCCAGGGGCTGGCCTGCCTCTTCGGCCGGCACCACGTATTCCAGGTTCTCGCCCACCAGGCGGCTGTTGGCCGCAGGCAGGGCATATTCGACGGCAAGCACGGGCGTGGCGGTCAGGAGCAGGCTGCAGCACAGTGCAGCCGCCGTGTTGTGGAGGAGCTTCATAACTTTCCTGTGATATTGGGGTGATTCAGCACTCTGGCCGGGGCGTGCGCGCCCGGGGCGAAGAGAAGGCCGCCATTTTTCTCCTCTGCACCGCAAATTTCAACCGACACGTGGTGACGGGTCGATGATTAATATGGCGTTTTCCCCTGGCCTCATCCTGCAACAAGAATCAAATCACCCGTTCTTCCAGGCATGCATGTCATAACCGGTTGGGGATTGATGCAACCGCAGATGAAATTGCCCGATAATGGCGAATATATGGTCGAATATATCGGCCTGGATCCCTTCGTAATCGGCCCAGGCGGTGGTCGCCGTGAAGCAGTAGATCTCCAGCGGCAGGCCGTCGGAAGTCGGTGCCAGCTGGCGCACCATCAGGGTCATGTCCTTGCGAATGCCGGGGTGGGCACGCAGGTAGGCATCCAGATAGGCGCGCAGGGTGCCGAGGTTGGTGAGGTGACGGCCATTGATGGGGCAGCTGATGGCGTCGCTGAGCTGCTGGTTGTAGCTGCTCAGCTCCTGCTCCTTGCGGCTGAGATAGGGAGCCAGCAACCTGGCCTGCTTGAGCTGCAACTGCTCCTCGGCGGTCAGGAAGCGCACGCTGGTCATGTCGATGTTGACGCTGCGCTTGATGCGCCGGCCACCGGATTCCGTCATCCCCTGCCAGTTCTTGAAGGAGTCGGAGATGAGGGCATAGGTGGGAATGGTGGTGATGGTCTTGTCCCAGTTCGACACCTTGACCGTGGTGAGGCCGATGTCGGTCACCTCGCCATCGGCGCCGTACTTGTCCATCTGCAGCCAGTCACCGACGCTCAGCATGCGGTTGGCGGAGAGCTGGATCCCGGCCACCAGACCGAGGATGGGGTCCTTGAACACCAGCATCAGCACCGCTGTCATGGCCCCCAGGCCGCTGAACAGGAAGAGCGGCGACTTGCCGAGCAGCAGGGCTATCATCAGGATGCCGACCAGGATGCTGGCCACCAGTTTCACCCCCTGGAAGATGCCGCGCAGGGGCAGATCCCGCCCGAGCCGGGTATGGCGGCTCACCGACAGCAGGCAGTCGAGCAGGGCAAACAGGGCGAGCAGCAGGAACAGCAGGATCCAGAGCTGGGCCAGCATCTCGATAAGCTGCAGGCTGTCGGACTCTCTGGGCAGCCAGATCTCCGCCTGGCCGAGCAGCACGGCCCCCTGCAGCACCAGGGCGAGCCGGTAGAAGAGCCGCTGCTGCAACTGGGGCGGCAGCCACACCTGCTTGGTCTTGCCGAGCAGCCCCACCAGGCGCACCAGCAGGATGCGGTGCAGCACCAGGTGCAGTGCCAACCCGGTCAGCACGATGAAGCCCAGGGCGATCACCAGCGCCATCATGGCGGTGACCTCCACCCCGAGACCGGACAACCAGTTGAAAAATATCTCCTTCATCTCTACCTCTGCGACGTGAAACTGCGGTCAGGGTACGTATCTGGCCCCCCATGTCAAATGACAGCTTGCTCAACGAGCCCCGAAACGACAACGCCCGGCAGAGGCCGGGCGTTGATTCGCTGCGAGGTGGCCTAACCGACCAGGCTCAGGGCATCGCGAGCGATGACCAGCTCCTCGTTGGTGGGCATCACCAGGGCCAGGCGGCTGCCTTCGGCCGTGATGGGGCCTTCACCACCCAACACCGCGGCGTTGTTGGCCTCCTTGTCGATCTTGAAGCCGAACAGGGCCAGCCGCGCCAGCACCATCTCGCGCACCATGGCGGCGTTCTCGCCGATCCCGCCGGTGAACACCAGGGCGTCCAGACGACCGTCCATGGCGGCGGCATAGGCCCCGATATACTTGGCCACCCGGTAGGTGAAGACATCCAGCGCCCGCTTGGCGCCGGCGTCGGTGGCGTAGTTGCTGGTGACGTAGCGGCAGTCGCTGCTCGCCTCGGTCATGCCCAGCAGACCGGACTCGCGGGTCAGCACCTGGTTGATCTCGTCCACGCTGTAGCCGAGCTGGTCGTGCATGAAGAAGACGACAGCAGGGTCGATATCGCCAGAGCGGGTGCCCATCGCCAGCCCTTCCAGCGGGGTCAGGCCCATGGAGGTATCGACGGACTCGCCGTTTCGGATGGCGCAGACGGAGGCACCGTTGCCCAGATGGCAGTTGATGATGTTGAGCTCGGACAGCGGCTTGCCCAGTGCCTTGGCGGTCTCTTCGGCGATGAAGCGGTGAGAGGTGCCGTGGGCGCCGTAACGACGGATGCCGTTCTCCTGGTAGAGCTTGTAGGGCAGCGCGTAGAGGTAGGCTTCCTGCGGCAAGGTCTGGTGGAAGGCGGTGTCGAACACGGCCACGTTCTTCTCGGCCAGGGCCGGGAAGACCTTGAGGGCGGCGCGGATGCCGATGAGGTGCGCCGGGTTGTGCAGGGGGGCGAACGGAATGGCGGCCTCGATGCCGGCGATGACGCCATCATCGATGCGCACGGAGCGGGAGAACTGCTCGCCACCGTGCACGATGCGGTGGCCGATGGCGACCAGCTGCTCGGCGAGTGTCGGATCCTGGGGCAGGATGTGACCCACTATGTGGTCAAGGGCGGCCTGGTGCGCGGCACCGGCGCCCAGCATGGCTTCGCCCTTGACTCCGTGGAGTTTCCATTTGATACGTGCGTCATCCAGATTGAAGCATTCGGCCAGGCCGGACAGCATGTCCTCACCTGTTTCGGCGTCCATTACGGCAAATTTCAGGGAAGAGCTACCGCAGTTAAGGATCAATACCAACTTGCTCATGTTCTACATCTTCCTGTGCTTCGGCTTTATGCCGACAGTGTCGTGTCATCCAGAAGTGGATGGGATTCCCCTGCCGGGGGCGTTATGGTCGCAGGAAAGTGCGCCCAATTTTTCAAACTGTCTGGCGCCGACTCATAGTCTGGCGCGCTTATCCTTTCAAACTCTCTGGCGCCGACCGCCAACTCTGGGCCTGGCGCGCTTATCCTTTCAAACTCTCTGGCGCCGACCTTTCGGCAGGCACACTCGTCGAATCATCGATTCGGGACGGACCGAGCGGCGGCCCTGTCGTGGCAGGCGCCCGGGCATCCGGCGCTGCGGCTCAGACCGAGGTCAGCAGCGACTGGTGAACCTTGACAACCAGCTTCTTGACCAAGCCCGGGGTGGTCAGGGTACAGAGAGGGCGATGCAGTTCTCCCGGCCAGAAGATGGCAAAGTCGCCGGGCTGCAACGCCAGATAACTGGTCTGGTCGTCATCGACGAACCAGAGATCGGGGTGGGGATGATCGGCGCCGTCGCTCACATAGGCATGGGGCCCGACGCCGATCCACTCCTCCCCCCGCAGCAGCAGCTGGATGTCCAGATACTGCTCATGAAACTCGCCGCGGCGATCCGCGACCGGCTCGGTCAGCGCCTCGCTCACCAGGCAGAACAGCTTGAGGCCGTCTATGTCCTGCTTGCCAAGCGGCGCCTCACGCCAGTGGGCAAGGCTCTTCACCACCTCGGCCATGATGCGGGCCAGGGGCGCGGGCAAGGGGGTGCGTTGCAAGGTATCCAGACTGCCGGTGATCATGGGGTTCGCATCCTTAGGTATATCTGCCGTCTATCTTTGTCCATCAATGAAAAAGGACCCCTAAAGGTCCTTATTCAGCGTCGTCTGCCATCCGTGCAGACTCGAAGAGCGCCTGGTTCGTCTTGTTGGCGCCGGGTCACTGTTGCACAGTCGCCCGCCCCTTGCCAAGAGATACCCGCTCATTCACCCGATGATCGTACCAGTTGAAACAATATTATTCACTACTCCATTGCCACCGACTTTGACCAGACGCAAAAACGGGAGCATCTGCTCCCGTTTTTTTCACCGAATCGGCGTCATTCAAACCTTGCTGGCGTTCTCCACCGGCTTGGCGTACATGGCACGCCAGATGGCCTTGTGCTCTTCCGGCACCTCCGACTGGCGGGTCAGGAAGGCGGTCTGCTCTATGGTGCTGGCCTTGCCGGGCACATCTGCGGCCAGGTAGTTGCCCGGGAAGAGGCGGTAGCTGCTCCAGATCGCCTTGTCGATGAGTGCGGCCAGTTCGTCCGGATCGCTGAAGCCCTCGGTGATGGGGGCGCCGAAGGAGACATGTACCCGCCCCTTCTGGCCGACGATGCCGGCGACTATGCTCTCGATGTCCTCGAACTCGCCCTTCTCGTAGCTGCCGTTGACCGACTTCTCGTAGAGCTCCCGCGCCTTGGCCTTGTCGGTGGGGTCCAGCTCGTAGCTGATGCTGACCGGCACTATGTTGAGGCTGCGCATGTAGTCGACGAAGTCGATCTTCTGCTTCTTGCCGTCCACGTAGAACATCTTGAGGATGGCCGGATCCGTCTTGTCGTCCCCGTTCTTGGCGCGCCCTTCCTTCTGGGCGATCCAGATGGAGTGCCCCTCGTGCACCGACTGGCCTATGTAGGCAGACAGCTCGCCGAGGGCCTTCATCATCTCCCGCGGCCCCTTGGCGGAGCGCTTGACGATGAAGCTCTTGTTGAGCTTCATCAGCTCGGTGGCGCAGGGCTTGCGCAGCAGGTTGTCGCCGATGGCGATGCGCACGGTGTCGAAGCCATGGGTGTGCAGCCCCCAGTTGACGAACGCCGGATCCATGGCGATGTCCCTGTGGTTGGAGACGAACAGATAGCCCTGCTCCTTCTTCAGATGCTCGAGGCCGGAGAAGCTCACCCCCTGGGTGGAAGTGGCTATCATGCGGCTCATGTAACGGGTCACCCCCATCTGCACCTGATGAACGGTGCTGACCTTGGCCCACTTGTGGCGCAGGAACTGGCGGATCAGCGGGCGAATGGCCCAGCCCAGCCAGCTCATCAGGGAACCGAAACGGTATTTGGCGATGGCGCCGATAAACTCGTCATCTTGGATCAGCCGCTCGATGGCAGCCGGCACTTCGTCATCGCGATAGGGGCGAATGTCCGCGAATCTATCTACTTCTGTCACAATGTCAGCCTTGCATGTATGGAGTCGCGACCAGCTGCTGCTGGCCGGGAAAATTCAGGGCGCAATTTTACACGCTTTTGGGGTCGGGGGTATGAGAGGCATACAGATAGTGCGATCTTGCCGTGAAAAAGCCGAGAGAACCTGGATAACCAGGATCCGGGACGGCCTGCGCCAACGGCTTGACGAGGGACTGGCCCCGCCCGGAGAAAGCCACCGACTCCTCAACCAGCCGGATTGAGCAGCGCGGTGAGGACGTGGTCCTCCCAGCGGCCGTTGATCATCAGATAGTCCCGGGCATAGCCTTCCCGCTCAAACCCGAGACGCGCCAGCAGGGCGCCGCTGCGCCGGTTCACCGGCATGTAGCTCGCCATGATGCGGTGCAGGTCGCGCTCCCGAAACAGGTAGTCGATGCCTGCGGTCACCACCTCCTGCATCAGCCCCTGCCCCTCATGGGCCTGGTCGATGGCATAGCCCAGATGGCATGCCTTGAACATGCCCATCATGATGTGGGTGAAGTTGCAGGTGGCGAGCACCCGCTCCCCTTTGGGATCGAGCGCCACCAGTTGCACGGCACTGCCGTCGAAAAACTGGCCGTAACCGTCGCGCAGCCGCCCCTGCCAGTGACCCAGGGTATAGAAGCTCTCGTCCCGTCTCGGCTCCCAGGGCTGCAGATGGGTGCGGTTGCGCAGGTAGAAATCCAGCATCAACTCGGCCCGCTCCGGGGGAAGGACGGTCAGCCGGGTGCGGGCCGTGGTGATATGGGGCAGGGTCAGCACTGTGCCTCCCCATGCTGGCTAGGCATGGCGCCAGCGACCTGGCAGGGCCTGGACCCCATCAGTGATCCCTTTCCCGCAGCCTGAGCCAGTCATCCCGCAGCAGACCGTAGTGGACGTGATCCACCACCCTGTCCGCCAGCCGCTCCGCCCGCCGGGTGATCCCCTCCTGCTGCATGCCGAGCCGCTCGCACACCGCCCGGCTGGGCTCGTTCTCCAGCGCGGCGCTGATCTCCACCTTCTCCATCCCCATCTCCTCGAAGGCGTGATGGATCAGGGCCTGGCAGGCCCGGGTGATGATGCCGTTGCCCTGCCAGCGCTCCGCCAGCCAGTAGCCGATGCTGGCCTTGGCCAGCCCCTGATCGATCTGGTTGTAACCGATGACACCCACCACCTCCCCCTGATACTCGATGGCGGTGGTCAGCCCCTCGCCCCGGGCAAATTTCTCGATGGCGTGGCGAATGAAGGTGGCGCTGTCAGAGGGCTGCTGGATATGGGGCACCCAGGGCAGCCACTGGGAGAGATAGTCGCGATTACGCTGGCAGAGGCGAAAGAGTTCGCTGGCCATGTCGGGTTGCAGAAACAGAAGCGCCAGCTCGTCATCCAGTTGCCATGAAAACATTGCTCCTCCCCCGCCTTTGGTCCGGCACCCGCCGTCATGGGAGCCAATGTAGTCAATCAATCCCTTGTTTGCCAAGGACTTTCGGTGCCTTTCACCGGCAGGCAATCCCCATATGGATGTGCCCATTTGGGCACTATTTTCAGCCTTGCAGCAATCAGCCCTTTCATTGGCACAAGTCACCAGGTTAATGACGACTTTCAGCAGCCACGGATGGCAACAGTCAGATCTGCTACGCCTTTATGCTGCTCTGTCACAAATGACAGGCAGTTATTTCAGACCGGCGCACTAGTGTAAGAGCGCCGGGCAACGGACCCGGCGTGTAATCTTCATCGACTAAGGAAAGACGAGATGAACAAAGTCTATTTGGCCGTCATGCTGGCCTGCTGGGGAAGCGCCGCCATGGCGGCAGAACAGGTGGAAGTGAACCAGGTCTCCGACCTGCCCGGCGCGGTGAGCGGCGCCGCCAGGATCGGCGCCCTCGCCGCAGGGGATGGCGAGTTTCGCAAGGTGCGGGCGGTGACGCTGCCCAATGGCCAGCAGCGGATACGCTATGAGCAGACCTGGCAGGGTATTCCGGTGTGGGGCCAGGTGCTGGTGGCCGATCAGGCCCTGGGGGGCCAGGTCAACCAGGTGTCCGGCACCATGCTGCGCAAGATAGATGCCGACCTGACGGGCCCGGCCGTCGCCCTCTCTGCCAGCGATGCCGCCCTCAAGGCCCGCAGCGGCGCCAAGGGGAGCAACGAACAGGTCAAGCTGTTCGTGATGCAGGATGAGACCGGTCAGGCCAGGCTGGTCTATCTGGTCTCCTGGCTCGCCGCCAGCAAGGAGCCGAGCCGCCCCTTCGTGATGATCGACGCCCAGACCGGCAGCGAGCTCAAGCGCTGGGAGGGGATCAACCACAAGGACGCCACAGGCCCGGGGGGCAACGTCAAGACCGGCAAGTACTTCTATGGCGCCGATTTTGGTCCCCTCAAGGTGGACGACAGCTGCCGCATGAGCAGCACCAACGTGGACACCATCAACCTCAACCACGCCACCAGTGGGGGGGCGGTGCACCAGTTCAGCTGCCCGGAGAACACGGTCAAGGAGATCAACGGCGCCTACTCCCCCCTCAACGATGCCCACTACTTCGGCAACGTGGTGTTCGACATGTACCGTAACTGGTACAACACGGCGCCGCTCAGCTTCAAGCTCAAGATGCGGGTGCACTACAGCCGCAACTACGAGAATGCCTTCTGGGACGGCAGCCAGATGACCTTCGGCGACGGCGCCACCACCTTCTACCCCCTGGTGAGCCTGGACGTGGCGGCCCACGAGGTGAGCCACGGCTTCACCGAGCAGAACTCGGGCCTGGTCTACTCGGGTCAGTCGGGCGGCATCAACGAGGCCTTCTCCGACATGGCGGGGGAAGCGGCAGAAAACTACATGAAGGGCAGCAACGACTGGCTGGTGGGGGCCCAGATCTTCAAGGGCAACGGCTCCCTGCGCTACTTCGAGGATCCGACCCGGGACGGCAGCTCCATCGGCCATGCCAGCGATTACTATGACGGCATCGACGTGCACCACAGCTCCGGGGTCTACAACCGCGCCTTCTACCTGCTGGCCAACACCAGCGGCTGGCAAACCCGCAAGGCATTCGAGGTGTTCGTGCTGGCCAACCGCCTCTACTGGGGCCCCAACACCACCTTCGACCAGGGTGCCTGCGGCGTGACCAGGGCGGCCACCGATCTCGGCTACAGCCTGAGCGACGTGGCGGCTGCCTTCAGTGCGGTCGGGGTCAACGCCAGCTGCGGCGCCACGCCCCAACCCGGCAACGTGCTGCAAAACGGGGTCGCCGTGACCAATCTCACCGCCACCAAGGGGGGCAAGCTGAACTACACCATCGAGGTGCCCGCCGGCAGAAGCCAGCTGGTGGTGACCAGCAGCGGCGGCAGCGGGGATGCAGATCTCTACGTGAAGTTCGGCAGCGTGCCGACCAGCAGCAGCTATGACTGCCGCCCCTACAAGAGCGGCAACGCCGAGACCTGCACCCTGAACTCGCCCAAGGCGGGCACCTGGCACGTGCAGTTGAGCGGCTTCAGTGCCTTCTCGGGGGTGAGCCTCAAGGCCAGCTACTGATCCCGAATGTCAGTGAAGGGAGAGCGCCGGACTTGTCCGGCGCTTTTTTCATGCGGGCTTGCCCGACCAGCGCCGGGCCAGGGTGCGCGCCGCCTCCAGCACCCGCTCCTTGGCGGGATTGGGCCGCTTGCCGCTGCGCCAGGCCATCATCACATCCCAGTGATCCGGCGGAAGATCCGTCACATCCAGTTTCACCAGACGGCCAAACTCCAGATCCCGGGTGATGGCGAGCGCCGGCATCAGGGTGATGAAGCCATGCTCCAGCGCCAGCTCCCGCGCCGCACTGGCGGGCTGGATGGCGTGCAGCGGGCTCGCCACCTGGCGCAGCAGCCGCAGCTGCAGGATCAGCTCGTCACAGCCGGTGCCCCACTGCTGGGGGGCCAGCCGCTCGTTGGCGATGTCCTGCAGGGTCAGCCCCTGCCGTCCGGCCAGCGGATGGGTGGCGCAGGCCACGGCGATGATGGGGGAGCGATAGAGCAGCTCGAGCTGGATGCCCGCGATGGCGGGACACTTGAGGATGAAGCCGACGTCTGTCTCGCCGGTCAGCAGCTCCTGCATGATGACACCGGAGTGATCCGTGCTGCAGCGGATCTCGAAGGCCTCGTCCACCAGGGCCAGCAGCAGGGGACCAAACACCACAGTGGTCAGGGAGGGGAGACAGGAGAGCCGGATCCGCGGCAGGGCCGGTGCCCCCTGCATCGCCAGTCGCCCCCCCTCCAGGGCACTCAACGCACTGGTGGCCGCCGGCAGAAACTGCTCGCAGGCCGGTGTGGGGGTGGCGCCACGGCGGTGACGGCGGAACAGGGACTGTCCCAGCTCCTGCTCCAGCACGGCGATCCGCTGGCTCACCATGGGTTGTGACCAGCCGCGAATGGCCGCCACCTTGCTGAAGCTGCCACGGTTGGCCACATCCAGCAGCAATTGCAAATCATCGAGTGTCACAGCCATAACCAAATCCAATATGAAATATAGCCAGTTGTCGGCTACCACTATATCTGGAGCCCCACCAGAATAGCAGCATCAATCGTCGTGAAATGGCAGAACGCCAGCGAGTCAGGGACTTATCGTCGCCCTTGGCTCTGTTTGGTGACGGCGCCATTCGGATAATGAGTACACAACAAATAATGTCATCGAAGCAAGCAGGGGTATAAGGGTCATGGTGGAGCGGGCGAGGCGGTTGGGGCGGTGGTTCTTGGCATTGGATTCCCTCTTGGTGATCCTGGGGTTCTTCGTGGTGATGCCCATGATCAGCCTGCGATTCGTGGATCAGCTTGGCTGGGCCGCCGGTGTGGTCGGGCTGGCGCTGGGGCTGCGTCAATTGACCCAGCAGGGGCTGGGGGTCTTCGGCGGCTCGCTGGCCGACAAGTTCGGGGCTCGCCCCCTCATTGTCTGCGGCATGCTGCTGCGGGCGCTGGGCTTTGCCAGCCTGGCCTATGCCCAGAGCGGGCTGGAACTCATTGTCTCCTGCATCATCTCTGGGCTCGGCGGCTGCCTGTTCGATCCCCCCCGCGCCGCCCTGGTGATCAAATTCACCCGCCCGCGGGAGCGCGGCCGCTACATCTCCCTGCTGATGATGCTGGAGAGCGCCGGCGCCGTGGTGGGGGCCCTGCTCGGCAGCTGGCTGCTCAACTTCGACTTTGAATATGTCTGCCTGCTGGGAGCCGGTCTGTTCGTCTGCGCCGCCCTGTGCAACCTGCTGATCCTGCCCCCCTACAAGCTCTCCCTGCGGCCGACCCCGATCCGGACAGGCCTCGGCCAGGTGCTGGCGGACAAGGCGTTCTGCCGGCTGGTGCTGATCCTGAGCGGCTACTACGCGCTCTGGGTACAGGTGATGCTGATCTTCCCCATCCTGGTCAAGCAGATGGCGGGCAGCACCACGGCGGTGGGCTGGATGTATACCCTGGAGACGGCCATCTCCCTGGCCCTGCTCTACCCCCTTGCCCGCTACGGCGAGCGCCACTTCAAGCTGGAAAACCGCCTGATGGCGGGGGTGCTGCTGATGACGGCAGGCATCGGGCTGGTGGCCTTTGCCACCACCTTGCCTGCTGTCTTCCTGCTGCTCGCCTGCTTCTATCTCGGCATCGTCATCGCCGAGCCGGCGCGGGAAACCCTGATGACCAAACTGGCCCAGCCGGGGGCGCGGGGCAGCTACATGGGCTTCAGTCGCCTTGGTCTGGCGCTGGGTGGCATGACGGGGTACGTGGGGGGCGGCGCCCTGCACGACTACGCCATGGCCCAGGGCCAGCCCTGGCTGCCCTGGCTGGTGCTCGGCACCGTCGGCGTCACCACCCTGCTGCTGCTGGTGAACTGCTTTCAACGCGATTCCCGCCTGGCCCAGGTCAATGCCTGATCCTTGAGCACACAATGCGGATGACCCCGGGGCGCCCCTCGTTCGAGGTGGCGCCCTTCTTTTATGCGGCAACACAGGACCGGCGCCCCCTCCCCTTGGCTGCCCCCTCTTTCCTCCACCCCACAGACCGAATGACGCACATAAAAAAAGCGGCAGATTGCTCTGCCGCTTTGTGTCCATCTGGCTGGGTTACTTGTCGATATCCAGCAGATTGTTGTTCAACATGTAGTCGATGACCTGATTGGCCGTGGATCCCGCTCCTCCCGTCAGAGTGTCGAAGGTGTGATTCACCAGCACTATCTCCTGGGTCACAGGTGCCGCGCTGCTCTCCTTCACCTGCAGGTGCACTCCTTCGCTGTCCTGGAACACAGAGAGCAGGCTCTTCAGGGTGGTCTGGTTCTTGCTGCCATCGCTGTCGAGCAGGTCGCTCAGATCCAGCTTGTCCCCTTCCGACTTGGAGAAGTCGACGACATAGTCCTTGGCAACGGAGCCTGCGACCGTGTCCCCCTTCAGCCAGGTGAAGGTATCGGATCCCGCATCCCCCTTCAGGATGTCGTCGCCACCCCCACCGATCAGGATGTCGTTGCCAAGGCCGCCGCTCAGCACGTCGTTGCCGGTCCCGCCGTACAGGGTGTCGTTGCCTGCATCACCGGAAAGTTCGTCGTTACCCCCCTGGCCGAAGAGGATGTCGTCTCCCAGGCCTCCATACAGCTTGTCATGGCCGCCACGAGTATCACCCGCCACATCAAATGACTTGGCATTGGCTTTGATATATTCGTACAGCTCTACGGTGCTGGGTGCATACCCGTTCTTCAAGGTCAGGAACTGGGTCAAGCCATCCAGCCCCTTGCCATTGACCCAGTCCGTCGGCTTAGCCGGATTGCCCGCCGCCCCCCAGGGTAGATAATCGGTGTTGATGGCATCGCCAAACAGGATGTCGTTGCCTGCACCGCCATTGACCGTATCCGAACCAACCTCTGCGGGAGTATTCGTCACCGAGCCACCCACAAGCACGGCCTGAAGATCTTCGGCCTTGGTGATAATGTCGGGTTGACCGATCGGCGGGTAGTCCGTCACCTTGGTGAGGTTATCAATCACCAGCGTGGCCGATGTGTTATCCCAACCCTGACCCCAACTCCAACCATCATCTATATCATTTAATGTAAAGACATAGCGATAGTCGCCAGCGGCCAGAGGACCACTGTTGATGGTCCCGGTCGCACTCACGGCACTGCCGACATTGACCCAGCTCGAGCCATTCCAGCGTTGTAGCTGCACTGAGAAGCTGTCACCGGAAGAAAAATCGCTATCTGTAGACAAATCAAAGCGGATGCCATTACCTGCAGCGACCGCCAGTGTTGCACTGGTAAAGATCGACGCACCGGAAGAGGCTTTATCAGTCAACTCAATCTTGTCGTTGTCTCTCGCAACGGTGCCGGAGCTATCGCCAGCTTTACCCCAACTGCCCGCTCTCCACACACCGCTATTATTCGAGAAGTCATTCAATATTTGCGACTGGCCATACTGGCTCCCCGGGCCGGTCACCTGGGTATTGTCGAAATACTTCAGGTTACCCTCCGTCACACCGGTACCTATGCCAATCGCCTTGACCTCGCTCAACCCCGACAGAGATGTAAAGGCATCGATTGCCTTCTGCATGTCGGCATCATTCGTGGTACCACCAGACGAGGAGTCGCCGTTGTGCACAGTGGGATCGCCATCGGTCAGGAAGTAGGTCAGGTTTTCGAATTTCAGGCCTGTCCCGCTACCCGGCTTGGTATTGAACCACTCGGTCGCCTTGATGAAGGCATCCTCGTAGTTGGTCGCCCCATTGGCAGACAGGGTCGTGATCTTGTTGATCAGCGTCTGCAGGTTTGCCGAGTTGAGATCTTCGATCTTCAACATATTGCTGGCCGACCCGGCGAAACCGATCAGCGTCACGTTGACCACGCCATCGTGGCTGGCAAGCTGGTTGGCCAATACTTTCAGTGCATTGATCGTCAGTGTCATCCGATCCTGACCTGAGCTGGGATCCTGATTCCCATTCAGGCCATATTTCATGCTGCCTGAGGTATCCACAATCAAGGCGACATTGTAATTCTTGCCAGGCTCGACCGACGCCTTGATGCCACCTATATCCCCCAGCAGCACATCATCACCACCGCCACCATCAACTGTGTTGTCACCATTCGGATTGGCCGGTTTGATCATGAAGCCGGCGTCTGCCTCGGTAAATTTCACTTCACCCGAGATAGGTTGACCATTCATGTCGTACTCTTGTGAACCCGCCACAACGGTAACCTTGATATTCTGGCTACCGACCGGCAGTTCAACCTGCAGCGACAATTTGCCATCCTGATCCAGCATGCTGGCTGGCACCTTCCAACTGCCGTCAGCCTGCAGAGTACCGCCGGAGAGCTCAGCCCCCTGCGGCAGTCCCTTGATGGTCAGCTCGGTAAAGCGCTCGCTACCGTCTGTGTCTATCAAGTCAGCATCTATCTTCAGGGTTGCAAGGTCGGCAACCTTGCTCAGCTGGCCACCCTCAAACTCGTACTTGCCATCTTGCAGATAGAGGATCTCGACACTGTAGAAGTCATGGTTGGTCACCCCCCCAGTGACAGGGTCCGTATAGACAAGCCGGTAGTCGCAGCTGTTGGGCAAACCGGTCATGATCAGTTTCAGCGCCTTCATAGAGCCGGGCATGTAGGCAACATCCTGGCCATCACCACCGTAATAGGAGGTGGTTGCCTTCAGACTTTGAGAGATGAGCGTATCGTTGCCCCCATCCCCCTGCAGCTTGACCGAGGACGTCGCATTCTTGCCACCGATCAGAATGTCATCTCCGTCACCGCCAATCAGGTGCTCATTGACGTTAGCCCCACCGATCAGGGTGTCGTTGCCGGCCCCACCGATAGCCTGGAAGCTTGTCCCGCTGCCGAACTTGATCGTGTCGTTGCCAGCCCCGCCATCTACCCAGTTGCCATTGCTGGAAACCAGATAATCATTCCCCCCGGTCGGGTTCGATGATGGATTCTTGCCTTGCAAGGAGTCCAGGATCTCTTCCACTTTCGCCGCACCCGGGGTCAAACCGCCACTCACCAGCTCAACCTTGAGTGTCACGCCATCAACGACGGGCTTGATATCAATAACGAACTTGGCGTTGTCACTGGAATTGACACCATCGCTGACCTGGTAATCGAAGGCGGCATAATCGCCAAGCTTGTTGCCTGAAGCCCCACCATTGTTGCCCGCAGCCGAGCTTGACTCATGAAGATCAGGCAAGAACTGCAGCTTGCCCGCATCAATATCCCCCTTGCTGAATGTCAGCCCGCTATTAACCAGAGCCTGTGTCACTGTCTGCCATTTACCGTCAGCATCCTTGTACTGAAGCAAGCCATCGGCTGGCAGTGAGGTGATCTTGATCGACAGCTGAGTATCTGGCGTATCGGCATCGCTGGCCTTGAAATCACCCCATTTCAGGGAAAGCGCGCTGTCTTCGGCACCACTGGCGTAGCCGCCGGCAGTGACGGGGACTGCCAATACCAGCGCAGTATCGCTACCCGGCAGGGAGGTGTTGCCCGCCTGGTCGGTCTGGGTCGCGGTCACCGTCAACGATTTCCCATTGCCCGGGGTCGCTTCAGTCCAGCTGATGGTGCCGTTTTGATAGCCATAGCTCTTGCCATTGCTCGATTGCAGCGTGCCATCGGCTTTCAACGTCAGTTCAACCGTATTGCTGACGGCGCCATTGTTGATGGTCAGCGTCACCTTGCCACCCGCAACGAGATCAGCATGGTTGACCCCGGCACGCACCTGGATCTGATCGTTGCCGATCTCGGCCTTGGTCAGCATCTGGTCGTTGTTCACGTCATCCACGATGACCACGGTCGGGGCATTGGGTGCATGAGTGTCGGTGGCCGCGCTGTCGCTGCCGCCGGTGCCCTTGTTGCCCGCCAGATCGGTGTAGCTCTGCGCCTTGACGGCGACCGAGGCGGTGCCCTCAAAGTTCGCATCCGGGGTGAAGGTGGCGCTCCAGGTCTTGCCGCCGTCGG
>NZ_JBYTDH010000021.1:0-42574 GCF_058791175.1 Aeromonas sp. EU05-FHT14A05
GAGGTTATCGACTTGGCTTTCTGCGTTGCCGCTTGCCCTGTCGATGGAGGCGCATTATAGGGAGCTGAAACTTTCTGGCAAGCCCATTTTTGCAAAAAGTGGCAATAAATCTTCAAAAACAGGCCTTTCTCTAGTTATTCATAGCCAACCACAGCTTTTGTACAAACTTATCCACAGAAACGGACTCGGGATTGCTAGAATGGCCAGAAAATTGAGGAGGCCAAGATGGACTTGCGACTGAGATCCTATAAAGGAAAACGCCCGCAACTGGGCAAACGGGTATATGTGGACCCCTGCGCCACCCTGGTGGGAGACATAGTGCTCGGCGACGATGCCAGCATCTGGCCCCTGGTGGCGGCACGGGGGGATGTGAACCATATCCATATCGGCGCCCGCAGTAATGTGCAGGACGGCACCGTTCTGCACCTCAGCCGCAGGAGCGCCGCGAATCCCGATGGTTATCCCCTGCTGATCGGGGAAGACGTCACCGTGGGCCACAAGGCCATGCTGCACGGTTGCACCATAGGCAACCGGGTACTGGTCGGCATGGGGGCCATACTGCTGGATGGGGTGGTCGTCGAGGATGATGTGATGATAGGCGCCGGCTCTCTGGTGCCACCGGGCAAGCGGCTCGCATCCGGCTTCCTCTATATGGGGAACCCGGTCAAGCAGGCACGGCCGCTCAAGCCGGCAGAGATTGCCTTTCTGAAGACCTCGGCCGACAACTATGTCCTGCTCAAGGATGAGTATCTGCAAGAGGCTTGAAACAGACAGAGAACGAAAACAAGAAGCCCGGCATGCGCCGGGCTTCTCTGCTTATATAGCTAGCCAATCACTGTGGTCGGGCTCAGTGGGCCTGATCCCAGTTGTCGCCGGTCCCGGCTTCCGCCACCAGCGGCACGTGCAGCTCAGCCGCCGCAGACATCTTCTCCTTGATGAGGGCGATGTACTCCTCCAGCTTCTCCTCGCGGATCTCGAACACCAGTTCATCGTGAACCTGCATCAGCATGTGGATGGAGCCATCGGTAATGCCCCGGATCCAGCCATCGACGGCGATCATGGCGCGCTTGATGATGTCGGCGGCCGTGCCCTGCATGGGAGCGTTGATCGCCGCCCGCTCCGCCGCCTTGCGCAGACCGGCGTTGCGGGACTTGATGTCCGGCAGGTAGAGGCGACGACCGAACAGGGTCTCGACATAGCCCTGGGCTTCCGCCTGCTGGCGGGTGCGCTCCATGTACTCCAGCACGCCCGGGTAGCGCTCGAAGTAGAGATCCATGTACTTCTGCGCCTCGGCACGGCCGATCCCCAGCTGCTTGGCCAGACCGAAGGCACTCATGCCATAGATGAGGCCGAAGTTGATCGCCTTGGCGCTGCGGCGCATGTCGGTGGTCACCGCCTCGAGCGCCACACCGAACACCTCGGCGGCGGTCGCCTTGTGGATGTCCTTGCCCTCGGCAAAGGCGGTCAGCAAGCCCTGGTCACCGGAGAGATGCGCCATGATGCGCAGTTCGATCTGGGAGTAATCCGCCGCCACCAGCTTGTAGCCGGCGCTCGGGATGAAGGCCTGCCGGATCCGGCGCCCCTGCTCGTTGCGCACCGGGATGTTCTGCAGGTTGGGATCGGTGGATGAGAGCCGGCCGGTCGCCGCCACCGCCTGATGGTAGGAGGTGTGTACCCGCCCGGTCTGGGGCTTGATCATCAGCGGCAGCTTGTCGGTATAGGTGGACTTGAGCTTGGCCAGGCCACGGTGCTCCATCAGCAGGCGCGGCAGATCATAGGTCTCCGCCAATTCCGCCAGCACCTCTTCGGCGGTGGACGGGGCCCCCTTGGGAGTCTTCTTGAGGATGGGCAGCCCCAGCTTGACGAACAGTATCTCGCCGAGCTGCTTGGGCGAGGAGAGGTTGAACTCCTGCCCGGCCAGCTCGTGGGCCTGCCGCTCCAGCTCCGCCAGACGTACTTCGATCTCCTGGCTCTGCTGGTGCAGCAATTTGGGATCTATGGTGGTCCCGAGCAGTTCCATCCGTGCCAGCACCGGCAGCAGGGGCAGTTCGATCTCGGTGAACACCTTGGCCAGCTCAGGCTGTTTGCTCAGTTCGCCCCACAGGGTCTGGTGCAGACGCAGGGTGATGTCGGCATCTTCCGCCGCATAGGGCGCGGCCTGCTCCAGTTCGATCTGGTTGAAGGTGAGCTGCTTGGCCCCCTTGCCGGCGATATCCTCGAATGAGATGGTCTCGATCCCGAGGTACTTGCTGGCCAGGGAGTCCATGTCGTGGCGGCTGGCGGTGGAGTTGAGCACATAGGATTCGAGCATGGTGTCGAAGGCGATGCCCTGCAGATCGATGCCGTGGTTCTGCAGCACGTTGCGATCGTACTTGAGGTTCTGCCCCACCTTGAGGCGGGTCGGATCTTCCAGCAGCGGCTTGAGCTTGCCCAGCACCTGCTGTTCGGTCAGCTGGGTTGGTGCCCCCAGATAGTCGTGGCCGAAGGGAACATAGGCCGCCTTGCCCGGCTCGATGGCGAACGACACGCCGACCACTCGCGCCTCCATGTAGTCGAGACTGGTGGTCTCGGTGTCGAAGGCAAACAGTGGTGCCGCCTGCAACTGTGCCAGCCAGCCGTCGAACTCGGCCTCCTCCAGAATGCAGCTATAGTCGGTCTCGATGGCGGTAGCGGGAGCAGCAGCGTCATCAGCGGCCTCTTCCTGTCCGGCGCTCTCTTCGCCACCGGACTCCAGCTCCTTGATCAGGTTGCGCAGCTCGTACTCCCGGTAGACCGCCAGCAGGGACTCCTTGTCGATCGGGCCCAGCAGCAGCTCTTCGAGACTCTGCTCCAGCTCGACGTCGGTCTTGATGGTCGCCAGCTGGTAGGAGAGGCGAACCTGATCCTCCTGCTCGCGGAATTTGTCGGCAAACGTCTTGGAGCCACGGAAGCCGAGGGCGGCGACCTTGTCGAGGTTGGCGGCGATCTGATCGATGCTGCCTATCCCCTGCAACAGCGCCTGGGCCGTCTTCTCGCCCACCCCTGCCATGCCGGGAATGTTGTCCACTTTGTCCCCCATCAGGGCCAGGTAGTCGATGATGAGCTCGGGAGGCACGCCGAACTTCTCGATCACCCCTTCCCGATCGGTCTTCACATCCTTCATGGTATCGATCAGGGTGACATGGTCGGAGACCAGCTGCGCCATGTCCTTGTCACCTGTGCTGATGAGCACGGGCAGTTGCTTCTCGGTCGCCTGGCGGGCGAGCGTGCCGATCACGTCGTCGGCCTCGACCCCTTCGACCATCAGGAAGGGGAAGCCCATCGCCTTGATCATCTGATGGATGGGGGCAACCTGGCTGCGCAGATCGTCCGGCATGCTGGCGCGGGTCGCCTTGTACTCGGGGTAGATGTCGTCACGGAAGGTCTTGCCCTTGGCGTCGAACACCACGGCCACATGGCAGTCGGGGTATTGCTTGCGCAGGCTGCGCATCATGTTGGCCATCACTCGGACGGCGCCGCTTGGCAAACCGGTCGATGTGCGCAGATCGGCCTGCTGGGAGGCGAAGAAGGCGCGGTAAAGATATGAAGAGCCGTCGACCAAGATAAGGGGATTGCTAGGGGCCATGAAATCGTCCTGCCAGGAATAAACAGTCGCTAGGATGCCACAGGGCCCGCGGCACACCAAGGGGCTGGCCCCCTCCCATTCGTGCCACGAACCGCCCCATGACCTGTGGATAACTCTGTGCCCAAAAATGGACTCATGGCTGTGCCATGGTGGCAAAGTTGTGGATTAAAAACAAAAAACACATATAAAACAGTTGATTGAGATCGTAAAAACAAACCATGACACCTTCATCATGATCTCGATCAATGTGGAAAAAAATTCAAGGGGGTCAACGAGGCAGGATCCAAAACGAAACAATCCTAGCACAGCAAGATGACTTGACCAGTGGAGGCCGAACGATAACCATACAAAAGTACAACAATCTACCCTGGCTCACATTTTCAACAACGAGGAGTCTGCCATGAAAAAAGTGGCCGTGATCTTGAGTGGCTGTGGCGTGTTTGATGGCGCCGAGATCCATGAAGCCGTCATCAGCCTGCTGGCATTGGCCCGTCAGGGCGCCACCGTCCAGTGCTTCGCGCCCGACGTGCCTCAATTGCACGTCATCAACCACCTGACCGGCGAGGTGAGCGAGGGGGAGAGCCGCAACGTCCTGGTCGAGGCTGCCCGCATCTGCCGCGGCCAGATCCGGAATGTGGCCGAGCTGGATGCGACCGATTTCGATGCCTTGCTGGTGCCCGGCGGCTTTGGCGCAGCCAAGAATCTGTGCGACTTCGCCGTCCAGGGCGCCAACTGCCAGATCCAGCCCGATGTGCTGAAAGCCTGCCAGAGCTTTGCCGAAGCCCGTAAACCGGCGGCCTATATCTGCATAGCACCGGCCATGATACCCCTCATCTATGGCGCCGGCACCCTGGCCACCATAGGTCATGACGAGGGCGCCGCCAATGCCATCGAGGCCATGGGGGGCAGCCATCTCAACTGCCCGGTCAGCGAGTTCGTGGTGGATCAGGAACGCAAGGTGATCTCGACCCCGGCCTACATGCTGGCGCAGAACATCGTCGAGGCCGCCGACGGCATAGAGAAGACGGTCAGGCAGTTGCTGGCCCTGTGATCCCCTCCCCTGCCAAAACAAGCGGGCCGCTCAAGGAGCGGCCCGCTTTCATTCCAGTCAGTCAAGACAGGATCAGATGGCATCGCCCATCTGGTCCATCTTGCCCAGCAGGGCGCGCAGACGTTCTTGCCAGGCAACGTGCTCGTTGCGCAGCTGATGGTTTTCGTCTTGCAGCTTGTTGTTCTGCTCTTTCAGCTCGTCCAGCTCCATTTTCAGCAGGGAGATGTTGTCGACGGCGGATTGTACTTTGGATTCGAGTTGCTCAAGGACTTCTAGTGACATATGCATACCTGTATGTTCAATTGCGATGCCCCACAGGGGGCGATTCAAGCGCGTGAAGCCAGCATACCCTGATGCGCTCGGCACAAACAAGCCAGCGCGTTGCAAAATGCGCCCTCCGTGCCGGTATTGCTTAAATATGCGTCGGTTTTTCTCGCAGGCGGCAGGAACCACGATCCGGGACGCTCGCCGCGGCGTCACGGCCCCCTGCGAACCGGCTCCTCTCCCGCCGCCGGCATCAGCCGTGCAGGGCGATGAAGCCCCCCATCAACAGACAGGCCACCCCGTACATCAGCAGCCCGTAGAGCAGGTTCCAGCGCAGCAGCAGCCCGGCGCTCAGGTTGTAGCGGGAGGCCAGCGCCAGGTTGGAGCCGGAGAGCGGGCTGGTACCGGTGGCGAGCCCCCACCCCAGCAGGAAGCACATGCCGAGCAGACTGGGATCCGGTGACAGCGGCCACAGCAAGGGAGCCACCCCCGAGATGCTGATGAGGGGGTGCACGCCTATGATGGCGACCAGGAAGATGAGCAGCAGGGTGAGGGATGCCTCAAGCCAGCCGAAGTGGTTGAACAGCGGCAGGCCGTGACCCGCACCGAAGTCGATGACAGAGAGGGCACTGTTGATGCCGGCAGCCAGCAGGCCAGCCCCGAGAAACAGCACCAGCTGGCCGCCGATGGCGGGGAAACGCTCCACCACCTGCCGCTTGAGGGCCGCCCCGCGCCCCTGGTTTGGCATGAAGAGCAGCGCCAGCAAGGGGGCCACCAGGGCGATCACCGCCAGGATGCTGAGCCCGGGCCAGATCCGGTGGATCAGCAGCACCAGCAGCGCCAGGGTCACCGGCAACCCCAGGGTCTGCAGCCTCAGGGGATAACCTGCAAAATCCGCCACCCCGAGCCGCTCCACCTGCCAGGCCGTCAGACCCATGGCCAGCAGGGCGGCAAGGATGCCAAACGGCAAAATCTGGGAGAGCTGCAGGCCGGGGGCGTAAGTGAGCGCCACTGCCATGGCGACGAAGAAGGGGGACCAGAAGGCCGCGGCACAGAAGATCCGGCTCAGCACCATGACCTGGCGCCGTTCAAGGGTACCGTTGCGCTCCAGCCGATCGCCGATGATGAAGAGCACCGAGAGGTTGATGACGGCGCCGAGCAGATTGAGGCTGGCCATGGTGCTCCACAACCCCTTGCGCCCGGACCAGGAGGCGGTGCCTGTCAGCAGACCCGAGGTGGCGAGGTTGAGGGTGCTGACGGCGGCAAACATGGTGAGCATGTTGATGTTGGGCAGCAGCCAGTCTCCGGGGCTGAGGCTGGCGCCGCGCCACCAGGAGAAGATCAGCAGCAGCAACGCCGCCCCGTAGAGCGCCAGCGCCTGACGACGGGCGGCGCCCACCAGCCAGGGCCAGGTGAGCAGGGAGGCGGCCCAGGCCGCGACGGCGGCCGGCCAGGGGGAGAATCCCAGATAGAGGTGCAGCAGGTTGAGCAGCCACATCCCCAGGATCAGATAGCCTGACCAGCGCTTGACCATACAGCGGCCTCGGTCAGGGGATCAGAGACACTGATCCATGTCCAGGGAGGGTTTGTCGCACTCGGGTCGGCCCACTATCTTGGCGGGCACGCCGGCGACCGTGGTGTGGGGTGGCACCGGATTGATCACCACGCTGCCGGCCCCTATCTTGGCGCCGACCCCCACTTCTATGTTGCCGAGCACCTTGGCGCCCGCCCCTATCATCACCCCTTCGCGGATCTTGGGATGACGGTCGCCACTCTCCTTGCCGGTGCCCCCCAGAGTCACGCTCTGCAGGATGGAGACGTCGTTCTCGATCACCGCGGTCTCACCGACCACTATGCCGGTGGCGTGGTCAAACATGATGCCCTTGCCGATCCGCGCGGCCGGGTGCACGTCGACCCCGAACACCACGGAGATCTGGTTTTGCAGGTAGAGCGCCAGCGAGCGACGCCCCTGGCGCCACAACCAGTTGGCAACCCGGTAGCCCTGGAGGGCATGGAACCCCTTGAGGTAGAGCAGCGGCGTCGAGAAGAGGTCGACGGCGGGATCCCTGTCCTGCACGGCGCAGATGTCGGCGGCCACCGCGGCCAGCAGCTCGGGTTCGCTGCGCAGGGCCAGCTCGATCACTTCCCGCAGGGCGATGGCCGGCATGGTGGTGCTGTCGAGCTTGTTGGCGAGCTGGAAGCTCAGCGCCGAGCGCAGATCGCTGTGATTGAGAATGGTGGAGTGAAAGAAGCTGGCCAGCATGGGCTCCTGGGCCGCCATGCTCTGCGCTTCCTGCTGAATTTTTTGCCACGTTTGGGCAACCAGATCATCCATGTTGCAGCCTACTGTTGTTCAGGGTGAGTGCCTTGTTGTTCTTTTGTCAGCACCGAGATGGGGTCCATGTGGATGATGACATCCATCCGCTCAAAGGACTGGCGGACCGCCAGTTCAGCCTCGTCGGCTATCTGATGGGCCTTGACCAGGGGGAGCTGATCGTCAAGCTCCAGATGCAACTGAACGAAGCGGGTCGGCCCGGATTGACGGGTGCGCAGATCATGTACGCCATGCACCCCCTCTACGGCACAGCAGAGCGCCATTATTCTCGCTTGTTCTTCCTCTGGCAACTGACGATCGAGCAGGGCCTGTACCGATTCGTAGCCGATCTGGACGGCTCCCCATACCAGGAACAGACCGATCAGGATGGCGAACAGGCCATCGGCCCAGTACCACCCCTGCCCCGCCAGCACCAGCGCCACCAGAACACCGGCATTGAGCAGCAAGTCCGAGCGGTAGTGCAGCATGTCGGCCTTGATGGCCACGCTGTTGGTCTTGCGAATGACCAGGCTCTGGAAGCTGACCAGCAGCAGGGTCAGCAGGATGGAGCCGGCACTGACCCAGATCCCGGCCTCGAGCCGCACCACGGGAACCTGGTTCAGCATCGACGAGATACCGTGCATCATCAGCAGCAGGGCAGAGCCCGAGATGAAGGCCGACTGGATCAGACCCGCCAGGGACTCCGCCTTGCCGTGGCCGAAGCGGTGCTCCTCATCGGCCGGCGCCAGCGCGTAGCGAATGGCCAGCAGGTTGATGATGGAGGCGCTCACATCCATGAAGGAGTCGGTGAGGGATGCCAGCAGGCTGGAAGAGTCCGTCATCAACCAGGCGATCAGCTTGCCCAGGATCAGCAGGGTGGCGGTGACGACCGCCGCCGTGCTGGCGAGGGTGACCCAGCGGGAATAGTGTTGGTGGCTCAAAACCGGCTTTCCTCTGACGCGTAAAAACTTATTATACCCTGACCCGAACGTCAGTTTGGCGCGCAAAATCAACGGAGTGACCCCGAATGAACAAAATACTCCTGGTCGACGACGATCTCGAACTGACCCAGCTGCTCACCGAAATCCTGACCCTGGAAGGGTTTGACGTCACCGTCGCCGAGGATGGGGAGGAGGGGCTGCTGCGACTGGCAGAGCAGGCATTCGATCTGGTGCTGCTGGACGTCATGATGCCCAGACTCAACGGGTTCGCCATGCTGACCAGGCTGCGCAAGACCCACGACACTCCAGTGCTGATGCTGACCGCCCGGGGCGACAGCCAGGATCGGGTCAACGGGCTCGAAGCGGGGGCCGATGACTATCTGGCCAAGCCGTTCGACGACAGAGAGTTGCTGGCGCGGGTGCGCGCCATCTTGCGCCGCACCCAGCATCCCTCCCCCCAGCGCGGCGCATCCGACGAGCTGCGCTTCATGGATCTGGTGCTGCAGCCCGGCCTGCAGCAGGCCCGCTGCGACGATCAGCTGCTGGAGCTCACCGCCACCGAGTTCGGCCTGCTGGAGTGCCTGCTGCGCAGCCCGGGCCAGATCGTCAGCAAGAACCTGTTGTCAGAGCAGGTGCTTGGCAAGAAGCTCGAGCCCTTCGATCGGGCCATCGACATGCACCTGAGCAACCTGCGCAAGAAGCTGCCTGAGCGCAGCGATGGCCAGCCCCGCTTCAAGACGGTGCGTGGCCGAGGCTACCTCTGGCTGGAGCAGGCATGAAAACGGCCCGCACCTTCAATGGCCTCTCCACCCAGATATTTCTCTGGTTCTGGTTCATGCTGCTGCTCGTGCTGGCCGCCGTGGTGACACTGCCCACCCTGGATCCCCGCAACACCATACCCCTGCCCGAGCACGAGATGGCCAGGATGAACAACAACCTGCGGGCACTGCAGGCCGGTGCCGATCCGCACCAGGATTTCGATCTGCAGCAGGCCATCACGACGGCCGGACTGTTGCCGGTGGACAACGTCTACCTGCGCGATGCCAAGGGCCAGATGCAATCCACCACCCGGCTGAGCAAGTTCGTGATCCGCTTCATGCTGGATGCCGACGACCCGGCCAAGCCCATGCTGGGCAGCGAACACCAGCGGGCCATCGCCGGCCCCTTCCTGATGCAGCACCACGGCCAGAGCTATCACGTCTACTTCGGGCTCAACGTCGAGAACTCCTATCTGTTCCTGTTCATCCAGATCCTGGATCACCCCATCCAGATCCTGGGCATCGCCATGCTGGTCAGCACCCCCCTCTGCCTGCTGCTGGCCTGGCGGCTGACCCGCCCCATCCTGCAGTTGCAGCAGTCGGTCTCCCAGCTGGCGCAAGGCAAGCTGGAGACGCGGATCCCCAACCTGGGGCGGCGGGACGAGATAGGTCAGCTGGCGGATCATGTCAGCCACATGGTGGACACCCTCAAGCGCATGATCCAGAAGCAGAAACAGCTGCTCTCCGACATCTCCCACGAGCTGCGCAGCCCCCTCACCCGCATTCAGCTGGCGCAGGCGTTGATCCGCCGCAAGCAGGGGGACAGCTCGGAGCTGGCGCGGATCGAGAGCGAAATCGCCAGGCTCGACAAGCTGATCGGGGATCTGCTGGACCTGTCCCGGGTCCAGCAGCACGTGGAGGCCCCGGTGACCCTGCCGCTGGCGGATCTGCTGGAGCCCATACTGGACGACGCCATGTTCGAGGCCAATCAGAACGGCAAGCAGCTCAGGCTGCCGCCGCTGCCGACCGAATCGCTGCGGATGTGGCCCGAGCTGCTGGCGAGGGCCCTGGAGAACCCGCTGCGCAATGCGCTCAAGTATGCCCGCGAGTTCATCAAGGTGGATTGGTATCAGGAGGGACGGGAGTGGGTGATGACCATCAGGGATGACGGCCCCGGCGTGCCGGTGGAGCAGCAGCCCATGCTGTTTCTGCCCTTCTTCCGGGTGGACGATGCCCGCAACGCCAAGACAGGGGGCACAGGTCTCGGTCTCGCCATCGCCGCCGAGGCGATCCAGCGTCATGGCGGCACCATCAAGGCCAGCAACAATCATCCGACCGGGCTCGTCATCACCATCCGCCTGCCCATGGTGTGAGCCACCCCTTTTCATCGGCACGGGCGCTGGGTATGCTGGCGCCCGTTTCGCACCACCCCAGCCCCGCATCAGGATCCCGTCATGCTCGACATAGTGCTCTATCAACCGGAAATCCCGCCCAACACCGGCAACATCATCCGCCTCTGTGCCAACACCGGCTACCGGCTGCACCTGATAGAGCCCCTGGGTTTTGCCTGGGATGACAAGCGGGTGAAGCGGGCCGGGCTCGACTATCACGAGTTTGCCGAGGTGAAGCGCTGGCCGAGCTATGAGGCCTTTCTCGCGGCCGTGGCCCCCAAGCGGGTATTCGCCTGCACCACCAAGGGGCGCACCGCTCATTCGGCGGCGCAGTTCGCCCCGGGGGATGCCCTGCTGTTCGGGCCTGAGAGCCGCGGATTGCCGGCGGAGATCATAGAGAGCCTGCCGTTCGAGCAGCGGCTGCGCATTCCCATGCTGCCCCAGAGCCGCAGCATGAATCTGGCCAACGCGGTCGCTGTCTTCGTCTACGAGAGCTGGCGCCAGTTCGGCTATGAGGGATCTCTCTAGCCTCCGTCGGCGCGGCGCCCTCAGAGGCGGTGCCGACCATGAGACCACGTCAGGCGGGTTCCCGGCCTTGACCCAGCAGGCGGCCGTCACGCTCAAGTTGCCAGCATAGCCAGCCCAGAGTCAGGCCCCGCCCTGTCATCAGCGCCGCCATGGCGGCCCACAAGGCCGCCACGCCCCACCCCTGGCACAGCCACCAGATCGGGAAGAAGCCGGCAAACACCGCCACCAGCATGCTGTTGCGCATCTCGCGAGCCCGGGTGGCCCCGATGAAGGCCCCATCCAGCAGGAAGCACCAGACCGCCAGCAAGGGCATGGCGATGAGCCAGGGCAGCTGGCGGTTCGCCTCGGCAATCACCGCAGGGATGTCGGTGATATGGGCGATGAGCTGCCGCCCCCCCAGGGCAAACCCCAGGGCGAAGGCGATCGCGATCAGCAAGGCCCAACCCAGGTTGAGGACTATGGCCTCCCGCAGCCCCTGCCTGTCCCGCCGTCCTATGGCACGCCCCACCATGGCTTCCACCGCGTAGGCAAAACCGTCCAGCCCGTAGGAGATCAGCATCAGGAAGTTGAGCAGCACCGCATTGGCGGCCACCGCCACGTCCCCCAGCCTGGCCCCCTGCAGAGTCATGAAGGCGAAACAGAGCTGCAGGCAGAGGGAGCGGATGAAGATGTCCCGATTCAGGCCGAGCAGCCGCCGCACCGCGGGCCATCGCCACCAGCGCCACCAGGCGTTCTGCCACACCTCGGCCGGGAGATGGCGCAGGCGGCGGCTCACCAGCCAGAGCCCCACCCCGAGCGAGCAGTAGTCCGCCAGCAGGGAGGCGGCAGCCACCCCCCTGACCTGCCAGCCCAGCCCCAGCACGAACCATGCATCCAGCACCATGTTCACCAGGTTGCTCAGGATCAGCAGCAGCATGGGGCTGCGCGCATCCTGCATGCCCAGCAGCCAGCCCATGATGACCAGGTTGCACAGGGCCGCCGGGGCGCTCCAGATCCGCACCGAGACATAGTCTCCGGCATAGACCTGCACCTCGGGGGATCCCCCGCTGAGCCCTATGATGGCCGGCAAGAAAGGCAGCACCAGCAACAGCAGGGCCAGCCCCAGCCCGACGGCGAGGCCGAGCGCCCGCGCCAGGGTGTCCAGCTGCCCTTCGGCGCTGGCGGCGCCCTGGGCCTGGGCGGTCAGGCCAGTGGTGGACATGCGCAGGAAACCGAGCAGCCAGAACAGGAGGTTGATGAGGGTTGCCCCGACCGAGACGCCCCCGAGGAACCAGGCCTGACCGAGATGACCGATCACCCAGGTGTCCACCAGGCCGAGCAAGGGGGTGGTGACGTTGGAGAACACCATGGGCAGGGCTAGGGCAAACACGGCCCTGTGGCGGCGGGGATCCCTCAGCCAGGACGCCATCAAGCTGGGCACGATCGGCGCAGGCGGCTCACTCGTCGGCCAGCCGCACTATGCGTGCGAAGTCGGAGACCATGGTCTGCATGTCCACATGAGGCACCTCACCCGGGGCCACCTTGGGACGGAACATGGCCACCAGCTTGCCCTCGGGGCTGATCAGCACGATCGAGGCCGAGTGGTCTATGAGGTAATCCTTGCGTTCGCTCTCCACGATGGAATAGACGAGGCCAAGGTTGCGCACCAGGGGGAAGAGGGCGCGGTGGGGGCCGGTCGCCGCCTTGAACTCCGGATGGAAGAAGGCGGTGTAGCTCTTGAGGCGGGCACTGTCATCCCGCTGGGGATCCGCCGAGACGAAGACCACCTGGCTGCTGGGCGAGATCTTCTTCAGATCCGGGTAGATGGAGCGCAGATCCGCCAGGGCGGTCGGGCAGACGTCGGGACAATAGGTGTAGCCGATGAACAGGAAGGTCCAGTGCCCCGCCAGATTGGCGGCGGTGAAGGGCTTCCCATCCCCATCCGTGAGGGTGAAGGGATTGATGTCGCGCCCTACCGGATAATAATCCGCCTGCGCAGGCAGGGAGGGTTGGCTCCAGTAATAAGCCGCCATTATGCTGCCGACGAAGAGCAACAACAGCAGGGAAAAACGTGGTTTAACCATATAAAACAGAACCTTGCTAGTTCAACCAGCCAGATGGCGGGGCCAATGAAGGGCTATTGTAACCCGCCAGGCCCCGTTTCTGCCTAGTCCCGAGTCCGGAACCCGGTCAGGAAAGGTCCCCATAGGGAGGAGACAACCACTATCTCCCGGCCATGGCGGGGATAAAGAAAAGCCCCACACCGGGTGGGGCTCACACACTGTTCGGGGGACTGGCTCAGGGTCGCAGTCTTCGCTGCCCTTGGGGGCGCCGGATAGTGGCGCGCAGCGGAATGACCGGGGCCGTCCAGGGAGCATCTGGCAAACCTATGTCGTGGTGGCGGCGGAACAGACGAACCAGGCGGACAATCTTGTCCTTGGGGCACCCCAGCCAGATGGTCCAGCCATCGCCCTTGTGATAGACCCAGAGCGCATAAAACCACGTCATCCGACTGCCCTTGATGAATCGGGTGATGGAGGATGCGGGGGTTGCGGTTGCGGCCGGACCCGGATCCCACGGCGAGCTTGAAGCCATACCTGTCCTCCTTGCTCAACAGGCCACGCCGACCAGTGTGACTGCCATCGGGAGGCAGACCAGGCACCGTCGCGTACTGACTGTATTGAGTCGTCCTGCTGCCTGACGACTCTCCTGTCCCGCACCGCCCCAGCCGTGATGCATCCCTGCTACCCATGCTGACCTGGCGGCACACTCAAGGTCATGGCGGTTATCCGGCCATGACACTGCGGGCCTTCTCAAAGGATATATCCGAAATGCACGATGCGTGGCGGTACTGTTTGCGGTGGATCTGGGTGGCGGCAATGGCGGGGATCGGGGAGGAAAGGAGATCGGGGAAAACGCACAAACGAAGGGGCTTCCCGCAGGAGGCCCCTTGGCATGTTCGATGGCTACATCCAGTCGGCGTTGCGAATGACCCCGACCGCCAGCCCTTCGATGGTCAGGTGCTGGCTGGAGAGATCCACCTCGATGGGGGAGAGATCCTCGTTCTCCGGCAGCAGCCACACCTGGCTGCCCTTGCGCTGGAAGCGCTTGACGGTGACGTCTTCATCGAGACGCGCCACCACCACCTGGCCGTTGCGCACCTCCTGGGTCTTGTGCACCGCCAGCAGATCCCCATCCATGATGCCGATGTTCTTCATGCTCATGCCCTGCACCCGCAACAGGAAGTCTGCCCGCGGGTGGAACAGGGCGGGATCCACCTGATAGTGGCTCTCGATGTGCTCCTGGGCTAGGATGGGCTCGCCGGCCGCGACCTTGCCGATGAGCGGCAGGCCGTTCTCTTCTGGCGCGGCCTCCTCTTCCTCGAGCAGCAGGCGGATGCCGCGGGAGGTGCCGGGCATGATCTCGATGACCCCTTTCTTGGCCAGGGCCTTCAGATGTTCCTCGGCCGCATTGGCCGACTTGAAGCCAAGCTTCTGGGCGATCTCGGCGCGAGTCGGCGGCATGCCGGTCTCGCTCATGTTCGCCTTGATAAGCTCCAGCACTTCAGCCTGGCGGGGGGTAAGGGGTTTCATAGCATTGGCACCTGTCTTTTTATACAGCACACTGGCAGTATATACAGTGCTGTGGCCAAGGCAAGGCGTTGCTGATATTTGTCCCCACCTTGTCGCAAAATTCCCGCACCTTCTATCCTGAAAAGGCACTCATCCTACCTCTCGGCGACAAGCCGTCGGTGATTTGCTATGCTCACGCCGCATTTTTTTGGAGAGCAGACGCACATGTCCCTTGGACAGAACATTTCCAGAGCCATCCTGCAATGGCCGGTCAGTGGCTTGGTCAATCACAAGAGCCTGCCGGAAAATCCCATCACGGAACTCAAGCTGGATCCGGCAAGACCCATAGTCTATGCCCTGAAGACCAGCTCGATCACCGACCTGATGACCCTGCAACAGTGCTGCGAGGATCTCGGCCTGCCCGGCCCGTTCACGCCGCTGGAGCTGGGTGGCCAGCTGCTGCCGCGCTACGTCTGTCTGGATCGTCCGCCTCCCCTGTTTGGCACGCGCAACAAGCCGCTGCCCTTCCTGCAGGAGTTCCACCAGCTGCTGGACTTGCACAAGCAGGATCCCGAGCTGGATATCCAGGTGGTGCCCGTCACCCTGTTCTGGGGCCGCGCCCCCGGCCGGGAAGGCGAGGAAGCCTCCGGCTGGAACATCATCAGCAGCTTGGCCCCGAACCGGCTCAAGAAGGCGTTGATCGTGATCCTGAAAGGGCGCGAAAACCTGGTGCGCTTCTCACCGCCGCTCTCATTGCGCTACATGGCGGACAAGCACGGCACCGACGAGGCCATCGCCCACAAGCTGGCGCGGGTGGCCCGCACCCACTTCAGTCGCCAGCAGCTGGCGGCCACCGGCCCCAAGCTGCCGAACCGCAACCTGCTGTTCAAGCAGTTGCTGGAGTCGAGCGTGATCCAGCAGGCCATCGAGGAAGAGGCCAGACGGGAGGGGATCAGCCTCGAAAAAGCCCAGAAGCGCGCCCATGGCTACATGGACGAGATCGCCTCCAACTTCTCCTACCGGCTGATCCGGCTCGGGGAGAGCTTCCTCGGCTGGCTGTGGAACAAGCTCTACCGCGGCCTCTCGGTCAACGGTGCCGAGCAGGTGCGCCAGCTCGCCCAGGAAGGGCACGAGATAGTCTACGTCCCCTGCCATCGCAGCCACATGGACTACCTGCTGCTCTCCTACGTCATCTACCACCAGGGCATGGTGCCGCCCCATATCGCGGCGGGCATCAACCTCAACTTCTGGCCGGCGGGCCCCATCTTCCGCCACGGCGGCGCCTTCTTCATCCGCCGCACCTTCAAGGGCAACCCGCTCTACAGCACGGTATTTCGTGAATACCTGAACCTGCTGTTTGCCAAGGGCTACTCGGTGGAGTTCTTCACCGAAGGGGGTCGCTCGCGCACCGGCCGCCTGCTGCCCCCCAAGACCGGCATGCTGGCGATGACACTGCAGGCCATGATGCGCGGGCTGGACAGGCCGGTCACCCTGGTGCCCGTCTATCTGGGCTACGAGCACGTGATGGAGGTGAACACCTACCACAACGAGCTCAAGGGGAGCCGCAAGGAGAAGGAGAGCTTCCTGCAGGTGCTCGGCATACTGCGCAAGCTGCGCAACTATGGCCGGGGCTTCGTCAACTTCGGCGAGCCGCTGACCCTCAACAGCTACCTCGGCGAGCATGTGCCGCACTGGAAGGAGAGCATAGGCCGGGAGGAGCGCCCCGAATGGATGGCCCCCACCGTCAACCAGCTGGCCGAGCTGCTGATGACCCGGATCAACGATGCCGCCGCCGTCAACGGCCTGACCCTGAGTGCCCTGGCGCTGCTGGCCGCCGAACGCCATGCCCTGACCCGGGACGAGCTGCAGGCCCAGATCAACACCTATCTGGACCTGCTCAAGCAGGTGCCCTACAGCCCCAAGAGCACCATGCCGGACGAGGATGCCAGGACACTGCTGGATCAGGCCATGGAGCTCAACAAGTTCGAGGTGAGCGAGGACAAGCTGGGGCAGATCATCAGCCTCGATCGCTATCAGGCGATCCTGCTGACCTACTACCGCAACAACATACTCCACCTGTTCGCCCTGCCCTCCCTGGTGGCGGCCCTGATCGAGCGCTGCGAAGGGATCTCCCGCGGCGAGATCGTCGCCCGCTGCATCGACATCTACCCGCTGCTCAAGACAGAGCTGTTCCTGCGCTACGAAGAGGACGAGCTGCCGGAGCTGGTCGATGCCCTGCTGGCCGAGCTGCAACGCCAGCAGCTGATCGAGGCCCGCGACGGCGGCTACTGGGTCAATCCGGGCAACCAGATGCGCCTGCTGTTACTGGCCGAGAGCATTCAGGAGACGCTGCAACGCTACGCCATAGTGCTGACCCGGGTGCTGGCCCAACCCCACATCGAGGCGGAGCAACTGGAGGCGGACGGCCTGATGATGGCGGAGCGCCTCGGCACCCTGCACGGCATCAACGCCCCCGAGTTCTTCGACCAGAAGCTGTTCAGCACCCTGATCCACACCCTGCGCAGCGAAGGCTATCTGGATCCGGGCTGCAAGCCGGATCTCGGCCGCTTCCAGGCGTTGGCCGACAACATAGTGCCGCTGCTCAGCAACAAGATCCGCCGCACCATACAGGCGGGCAACCGGCTCTGACCTCAAGAAGAGCCAGCCACGAGCAACAAAAAGGCCGCATCATGCGGCCTTTTTTATCGACAGGGGCTGCTCACAGGTAGTGGGCGATCACCCCGAGCAGCACCAGGGCCCCCACATAGTTGTTGTTGAGGAAGGCCTGGAAGCAGGCCTCCCGCTGACGCTCCCGGATCAGCCGCTGCTGATAGACGAACAGCGCCGCCGCCCCCAGCAGACCCCAGTAGTAGCCGGACCCCAGCGCCATCAGCTGACCCACCAGCAGCAGGATGAGCAGGGTTGTCAGTTGCAGCACGCCGATGATCCGCTTGTCGTGACGGCCGAACAGGATGGCGCTCGACTTGAGCCCGAGCTTGAGATCATCGTCCCTGTCCACCATGGCGTACTGGGTATCGTAGGCGATGGTCCACAGCAGGTTGGCGAGAAACAGCAGCCAGGCGACGGGCGGCAGGGCATTGGCCTGGGCCGCATAGGCCATGGGAATGGACCAGGAGAACGCCATCCCGAGCACCAGCTGCGGGATGGGAATGAAACGCTTCATGAAGGGGTAGCAGACCGCCAGCAGCAGGCCGGCGAACGACAGGCCTATGGTGAGCGGGTTCAGGGTCAGCACCAGGGCGAACGAGATGAGCGCCAGCACGGCGAACAGGATCAGCACCTCCCGTTCGTCGACCCGGCCCATGGGCAGCGGTCGCCCGGCGGTGCGTTTCACGTGGCCGTCGAAGTTGCGATCCGCATAGTCATTGATGACGCAGCCCGCCGAGCGCATCAGGAAGACCCCCACCACGAACACGGTCAGGATCCAGGGATCAGGCAGGCCGCCCGCCGCGAGACAGAGCGCCCACAGGGTCGGCCACAGCAGCAAGAGGGTGCCGATGGGCTTGTCGATGCGGGCCAACTGCACATAGGCCAGTCCCCGCTCCTTGGTTAACAGCTTCACTCCAGCTCCTTATGCGATGGCAGCGAATGAGACGATAGCGAGGGCAGGAAGAGTTCGTGGACCAGCAAGGGCCACTGCCCCAGATAGAGACGGGAGCGGCGCCCCCAGACGGTGGCGGCCTGGCACCAGGGATTGCTCGCGATCTCGAAGCAGGCCAGTTGCAGGTGATCGCGCCGTGCCGGTGCATCACCGAAGATACGCTCCCCCAATGGCTGCTCCCCCAGATCCTGCAGGCCGCTCCCTTGCAGCGCCGCCTCGGCAAACAGGGTCCAGCCCAGAATGGCCGGCCCGGCGTCACCGTGCAGGATCACCTCGCGGCAGATCCCCACGGGATCCGCAACGGCCACCAGCGTCTGCTCGTCCGCTCCCAGCGACACGCTGCGATTGCCGAGCAGTTGCACCGAGAGGTGACTATTGTAACGCCGCAGGCGCCGGGTCATGGAGTCGGCCTCCAGCAACCAGGGGCGCAGTGCCTCGGGGGGGTCACACTCTGCGGGTGCCCGCCAGGGGACGAGCTGGATGAGGGGAACAGTCAACTCGGACTTCACAGCTTCACCATCCGGAGATTTCCGTTGTCAGGTTAAAATCCCGTTTATTATCCGTAAATCAATGGCGAATTGTAAGAACATCCGTGCTTGACGGCCCCGATGGCAGCATCAAAAATGGGGCATCCGTCGCTGCCGAGCCATCTAGATGAAGATCTTCAGAATTCTGCTGGTGTTATCCCTGGGTTGTACCCTGTTGAATACCCACGCCTTCGCCAACGAGGAAGCGGCCGCCGATCCGGCCTCCGCCGCCGTCCAGCCGGGATTCGCCTATCACGCGCTGGATCCGGACATCATCACCAACTACCTCGGCGATGGCAAAACCCTGGGCTATGTGCGGGTGACGGTGGAGCTGATGGCCGAAAACGCCGCCGATCTCAAGTTGCTGGAGCAGCACGACCCCCTGATCCGCGACGCCATCATTCGCCTGATTGGCAGCAAGACGGGGGCCCAGATCAAGTCTCTGGTGAGCCGGGAAGAGCTGCGCAAGGAGTGCGAGGCCAAGGTCAACGAACTGCTGGTCAGAGAGACCGGCAAGAAGGCGGTACGCGAGCTCATCTTCACCAAGTATCTTTATCAGTAATGAACAGCGAGCAGGGTGCCGACCGGCAGTCTGCTCTCCCTGCCGCTCCCATTCACTGTCGAGGAAGTCATCGTCATGGGCCACAAGACGCTGTGTGAATGGCGCCGTCACGAGATCCCCGCCGATCTCAAGATACTGCGCAAGATATTGCGCAAACCCAAGTTCGTGTGCGGCAAATGCGCCCGCAGCGCCAATGACAAAGAGTACCTGTGCCAGCCGCTGCGACTGAAGGAGAAAGGGGAGTAAGTCCCCCGCAACTCGCCGCTCAAGCGTCTGGAATAAGGGGGGCGCCCTATTGATCGGTCCAGCCCTGACGACCCTGCGCAAACAGTCTGCGGGCCTGGACGTCATTGGGGCAGACACCGCGGTACTCCTCCCCCGATCGCCCGGCCAGATAGAGGTGCTCCGGGCGGCAATACCAGGCCAATCCCTTCTGGCGGCCCTGCTGCCACATGGCAACGTCCACCTTGTCGCCGCACTGTGTCTGGTGGAATGCCACCCTGTCATCGGCAAACCCCAGCTTGCCATCGGCTTCCCCGACGTCGCTCCACACCTTTTCGCAGGGATCGTCCGAGTTGGAGACACAGCCCCCGAGCAGGGTGGCACAGAGCATGATGACGAGTGAGCGCATAATCATCCTTGGGCGTTGTTTGAGTGGTTTATGGCGTCTCTGGCCTGACGGGCATCCCTCTTCCCACAGCGCCATTTGAGCAGTTCATTCTAACCAGAGCCTCGCCCGGCCACCAAGGGGCATGCTGCCGAACGCACAAAAAATCGGGCGGGCCACCAGGCCCGCCCGCACGCGTTACAGGGAGTCATTGATCGTCGAGGGGGTCATAGTCCTGCCAGCCCTCGTCGTCCAGCTCCTCCAGCTCGTCTTCCCAGGATTCCGGCTCCCACTCATCGTCGAGCTCGAAATCCGGCGTCTGCGTACCCATGCTCATTCTCCTTGGATAGTGCACCGGCCTTCAAAGTCTATCCAGAAAAATGGGGCTCGCCAGTGGTGCCGGTCAGAGCCTGATCAGGGTGCGCCCCGCTACCCGACCCTGGGTGATGGCCTCGGCGGCCTCCACCACCTGCTCCAGCCCGATCTCGGTGACCGCCTGGGCGAAGAAGCTGGCGGGCAGATCCCGCGCCAGTCGCTGCCAGGCCAGTTGACGGCGCGCCAGCGGGCACATCACCGAATCCACCCCCTGCAAGCGCACGTTGCGCAGGATGAAGGGCATGACGCTGGTGGGCAGATCGAAACCGCCCGCCAGGCCGCAGGCGGCCACGGCGCCGCCATAGTTCATCTGGGCCAGCAGCTTGGCCAGCACCTGACTGCCGACGGTGTCGACCGCACCGGCCCACAGCTGTTTCTCCAGCGGCTTGGCAGGCTCCAGCAGTTCGCTGCGCGGCACTATGCGGCTGGCACCCAACGCCGTCAGCATGGCGCCCTGCTCCTCGGGACGGCCGGTCAGGGCCGCGACGCGATAGCCCAGCGCAGACAGCAGGGCGACGGCTGTGGTGCCCACTCCACCGGCGGCACCTGTCACCAGCACCTCACCGCTGTCGGGGGTTATGCCCGCCTCTTCCAGCGCCAGCACGCAGAGCATGGCGGTGAGGCCGGCGGTGCCGATGCACATGGCTTGGCGCTCATCCAGCCCGGCCGGCAGCGGCACCAGCCAGTCGGCCTTGACCCGCGCCTGTTCGGCCATACCGCCCCAGTGTCCTTCCCCCACGCCCCAACCGGTCAGTACCACCTTGTCACCGCTCTGGTAGCGGCTGTCGGCCGACTCCAGCACAGTGCCGACGAAGTCGATGCCCGGCACCAGCGGCCACTGGCGCACTATCTTGCCCTTGCCGGTGATGGCCAGCCCGTCCTTGTAGTTGAGGGAGCTGTAGCTCACCGCCACCCGCACCTCCCCCGCCGGCAGTTGGCTCTCGGCCAGCTGGGTCAGAGTTGCCTTGGTCTTGCCATCTTGGTTGTCCAGTAACAGAGCCTTGAACATGCTTGCCTCTCGATGTTGTGACGTCACCCATCAGGTGCTTTGACGCCTTTGCAGTTGAAAATCCAGGGTCAGGGCCAGGCCGGCCACCGTCTCGCCTGCCAGCTGACGCAGGATGAGATCGGCCGCTTCCTGGCCCATCTGGTGATAGGGGATCCTGACCGAGGTGAGCGCCGGATAGCAGGCCCGTGCCACGTCCAGGTCGTCGAAACCGGCGATGGCGAGCTTGCCGGGCACGCTCAGGTGGCGGCGCTGGCACTCGAACAGCACGCCCGCCGCCAGCTCGTCGTTGACGCACACCAGCGCATCCAGCTCGGGCCAGCGCAGCAGAAACTCCCCCAGCATGGCCGCCCCCGTGCTGAAGCTCGGCAGTTCCGAGGTGTTGATGATGGCGTCGGGGGAGAGGTAGTTGTCCAGCAGCGCCTTCTGCCAGCCCTGCATGCGCTGTTGCAGCATCCACTGCTCCTGGCGGGCACAGAGAAAACCTATGTTGCGGTAGCCGCGCTCGATGAGGTGACGGGTCAGCTGATAGCCGGCATCGAAGTTGGAGACCCCCACGTTCATGTCGATGGGTTGGCGCGCCATGGCGCCCACCTCCACCACCGGCAGGCGGGCGGCCTTCAACCGGGTGCGTATGGTTTCGCCGGGATCGCCGCCAAACAGCACCACGGCGGCCGGGTTGTGCTGCAGGAAGTTGCTGAGCAGGCTCTCTTCCTGCCGCTTCAGGTGCTGGGCGTCCCCCAGCATGATCTGGTAGCCCTCGGCGAGCAGGGTCTGCTGCAGGCCGGCTATCATGTCGCCGCAGGCGCGCTCCGCCAGGCTGGGGACTATGACCACTATGGTCTGGGAGGTGGCGGAAGCCAGCGCCCCCGCCGCCCGGTTGGGGATATAGCCGAGTTCATCCACCGCCGCCTCGATGCGCTCGCGCATCTTGTCCGACACCAGCTCCGGAGTGCGCAGGGCGCGCGACACCGTCATGGCCCCCACCCCGGCCAGCTGGGCCACTTCGTTGAGGGTCACCCGACCCGTGCTACGGCGTTTCTTCGCTTCTGACATCCTTTCCCTTCCTCGGCATGCGGGTACTCACTTTAAGGCAAAAGTGCGGCACTGACTATTTGCTCAAGCCGGATTTTACCTCCTTCGACGGAGTGACGGGGCAAGATGAATCCCGCTCATGGTATAAATGATAGCGCTATCACAGATCGATGTTAGCGCTATCTGGTAGCGCTAACTTTCGAGATCCAGCTCACGGTTATCCACCGGCGAGATCGCTAGATTGGCGCCATCTCATCCAGCCGGACACTGCCATGCTGACTCAATTGCTGACCGAGGAGGTCATTTCCATCGAAGCGGGAGCCCGCGACTGGCGCCATGCCATCGAGCTCGCCACCGCTCCCTTGCTGGCCAACGGCACCATAGCGCCCTCCTATGTGGCGGCGCTGTTTCGCTCCCACGAGGAGCTCGGCCCCTACTACGTGCTGGGCCCGGGCCTGGCCATGCCCCACGCCCGCCCGGAAGACGGCGTCAACCGGCTGGGGCTGGCGCTGACGGTGCTGAAGGAGGGGGTCAACTTCGGCTCCGAGGGCAACGACCCGGTCCGGTTGCTCATCACCCTGGCCGCCAGCGACGGCAACTCCCACGTGGAGACCATAGCCCGGCTGGCCGAGCTGTTCATGAACGAAGAGGACGTGGCGGCCATCATGGCGGCCGACACCAAAGACGACATCCTGCGCATACTGGCGCGTTACTGAGCGGCGCCCTGCGCCCGACTGAGGAAAATGACAATGAACATTCTGGTTGTATGCGGACACGGCCTGGGCACCAGCCTGATGATGGAGATGAGCATCAAGAGCATCCTCAAGGAGCTGAGCGTCACCGCCGAGGTGGATCACCGGGATCTCGCCTCCGCCGGCAGCGAGACCGCCGACATCTTTATCGCCACTCGGGACATCGCCGAGCAGTTGCAATCCATGGGGGTCAACGGCCGGTTGGTCTCCCTGGACAACATGGTCGACAAGGCCGCCATGAAAGAAAGGCTCGCCACCGCCCTGCGCGAGCTGGGCGCACTCTAATCCTTTTGCAACTCTCTGGGCGGCCTGCGGGCCGCCCCTTTCCTCTGATTGGAGCTGACCATGGAATTTTTCAATTTTCTGATGTTTGACGTGCTGTCGGAGCCGGCCGTGCTGGTCGGCCTGATCGCCCTTATCGGCCTGATTGCCCAGAAGAAACCCGTGACCGAGTGCATCAAGGGCACGGTCAAGACCATCATGGGCTTCGTCATCCTGGGGGCCGGTGCCACCCTGGTGGTGAACTCGCTGGGCGACTTCGCCGCCATCTTCCAGCACGCCTTCGGCATCAAGGGGGTGGTCCCCAACAACGAGGCCATCGTCTCCATCGCCCAGCAGTCGTTCGGCAAGGAGATGGCGATGATCATGTTCTTCGCCATGCTGGTGAACATACTGATCGCCCGCCTCACCCCCTGGAAATTCATCTTCCTGACCGGTCACCACACCCTCTTCATGTCGATGATGGTGGCGGCCATCCTCTCCGCCGGCGGCATGAGCGGCATTCCGCTCATCGCGGTGGGCAGCCTGGTGGTCGGCGTGACCATGGTGCTGTTCCCGGCTCTCGCCCACCCCTACATGAAGCAGATCACCGGCTCGGACGACGTGGCACTCGGCCACTTCTCCACCTGCTCCTACGTGCTGGCCGGCTGGATCGGTGCCAAATTTGGCAACAAGGCCCACAGCAGCGAAGAGGTGCAGGTGCCCAAGAGCCTGCTGTTCCTGCGTGACACCCCGGTGGCCATCTCCTTCACCATGGGCATCATCTTCCTCATCACCTCCGCCTTCGCCGGGCCCGAGTTCGTCGCCAGCGTCGCCAAGGGCAAGCACTGGTTCATGTTCTCCCTGATGCAGTCCATCACCTTCGCCGCCGGGGTCTACGTCATCCTGCAGGGGGTGCGCATGGTCATCGCCGAGATAGTGCCGGCCTTCAAGGGGATCTCCGACAAGCTGGTGCCAAACGCCAAACCGGCGCTCGACTGCCCCATCGTCTTCCCCTACGCCCCCAATGCGGTGCTGATCGGCTTCCTGTCGAGCTTCGCCGCCGGCCTGGTGGGCATGGTGCTGCTCTATCTGCTGGGGCTCACCGTCATCATTCCGGGGGTGGTGCCGCACTTCTTCGTCGGCGCGGCGGCCGGTGTGTTCGGCAACGCCACTGGCGGCCGTCGCGGCGCCCTGCTGGGAGCCTTCGCCAACGGCCTGCTGATCACCTTCCTGCCGGTGTTCCTGCTGCCGGTGCTGGGGGATCTCGGCTTTGCCAACACCACCTTCAGCGATGCCGACTTCGGCGTGGTGGGCATACTACTGGGCCTGATAGTGCGCTGAGGCCGCTTCGACCAGATAGTCAGCAGGCGCGGTCTATGGGCCGCGCCTGTTGCTTGCGGCAGCCTCACCCCATCGACGCCGAAAATATGTGCAAACACAGTGCGTTGGATCGGATTTTCAGCCCACAGCGGCAGCATCTGACGGGGGAGTGCGATATGCTGATGCGCTGACGTTCCACCCGACCTCACCCGAGGCCTCTTCCATGAAATACCTGGTAGTACAAACCAAACAGATAGGAGATGTGCTGATCTCCACCGCACTGTGCAACAACCTCAAGCAGCACGACCCCGCCGGGGAGGTTCACTATCTGGTCATGGATTACTGCGCGGGGATGGCGGAGGGGAATCCCAACATAGATCGCTTGATCGTCATCGAGAAGGCGCGCCGCAACGAGTGGCGCTACATGAAAGAGTTGCTGCTGGGCATTCGCCGCGAGCGCTATGACGTGGTGATCAACAGCCAGGGCCAGATGATAGGCCTGCTCACCTGCCTCATCTCGGGGGCAACACTGCGGATCGGCTTCGACTCCTTCCCCTGGCGACTCGGCCACAACCGCATAGTGCGCTTTCGCCACGACACCGAACATCAGGGCAACAGCACCCTGGTGGATGACAGGTTCTCGCTGCTAAAGCCCCTGGGGCTCGCCAAGGAGGATCGCAACTACTATCTCTGGCTGAGTGAAGCGGAGAAGCAACGGGGACGGGAGACACTGCAGGCCGCCGGCATAGATACGGGCAGGCCGCTGATCGCCATGGGGGTCAACTCCCTTGGGCACTACAAGCGCTGGCCCATCGACTGTTTCGCCGAGGTCGCGCGCTGGCTCATCGAGCAGCACCACGCCCAGATCCTGATCTACTGCGGCCCTGGGGAGGAAGAGTACAACCGCAGCCTGAAGCCCTTGCTGCCAGAGACGCTGCAGACCAGCGTGTTTGACCGCATACAGACCCGCTCGGTGCGGGAATTGGCAGGGCTCATCGCCCACTGCCAGCTGTTCGTCGGCAACGACACAGGTCCGCGGCATATCGCGCAGGCGCTGGACATACCGCTGCTGACCATAGTCTCTCCCCTGGGGCACTCCGCCATCGCCAATCCCGTCTCTCATCCCCGCTATCGATTCATCGATACCAACCATCAGGATGCGCAGCAGGAAGTCCTGGCCGTTCAACACCAGCTGAGCATGCTCTGGGACGAAGTGACGCAGCCCCATGGCAAACCGGAAGAGCCGACCCCCGACCTTATGCCAGTCGGGTAGTCGACAGCGTCGGGTCGTCACTTCCTCAGACGGAAGAACTCCTTCTGCCACTCATAGAGGTATCCGGACCACCCCTTGGACTTGGCCCGCAGGAAGATGAGGCCGGATGAGCGCTTCCAGCTGTGCTGGAACCAGTGCGTCATGTAGCGCTCCGCAGCGGGCTCAAAGTGAATCGCTTCCCCCTGATAGTTGTAAAAGTAATGAACCGGGGCGATCAGGGCGGCATCGCCGGACTGTGCCAGCTTGTCTGCCACCAGTCTGGTCATGATCTCGGGCCCCATGTACATGGGGGAAGACATGATCTCCTCTTCATAGAACCGCACCAGCTCGGACAACATCACCGACTCTTTCCTGGCGTAGATGACAGCGGTGCCGACCAGCCGATCGGACTCGTAGCCTGCGCCAAACGCCACTGACTCGAAGAGCGGGAAGGGATCCTGGTTGATGGTGACATCGGTATCCAGATAGAGACCCCCTTCCTGGGCGAGGATCTTGAGGCGCAGGTAATCGGTCACGAAGGCCAGCAAACCCCGTCGGTAGCACTCCCGTGCAAAGGTGCACTCCTGGATCCAGCGCTTTATCTGCGGGTCCGTATCCAGCCACAGCTTGTAGTCGTAACCCTGCTTTCGCCAGTCGTCGATGCACACATGGGCCAGAGGAGGCAGCCGGTTGCCCAGCCAGATGGCGTGAATGGTTTTATTGGTCGCGCTCATGACTTGCCCCCGCAGTGCTTCATGTTCCACAGGGTCATTCTGATGAACCGGTAGAAGCGGTACAACTCACGGGTCAATTTGAACCCCAGCGGCACCTTCTTCAGTTCGACCTGATTCTGGATATCGCTGCCCATGTCCCGCGGACTGTAGATGGCATAGGGGATAAGGCCGGTGCAGATGAGGCCGGTACGATAGGACTCACCGATGAAGTTGTCGACCGAACAGAGCCACCGCTTGCTGTGCGCCAGCAGGCGGCGAGCCCCCTGGGGCGAGATGCTGTAACCCGTGGTCCAGCAGGAGTTGTTGTGCCAGAACATCAGCTGCATGTTGTCTATGGTGGTCAGTGCGGTGGCCGACCCGACCTGGGGTTCCACCTTCACATACTCATACTGCTCGTGGACCTTGGGCAGGGTCCCCAGCACCTCTTCAAAATACTGGGTAGGCAGGAAGTCATCTTCCAGAATCAGGATGGGCTCATTGAGTTCGACGCACTTTTCCCACAACAGGAAGTGGCTGGCATAACAGCCCTTCTCCCCCGGGGTCAACGGTCGGCTCCTGAAACGGATCCTGTGCTGGTCATCCGGCAAGGCCTGCAACCGCTCAGGGAGACCTTCAAAGCCATTCACCGCATTGAAAAACTCGAAATCGATGCCTCTGGCCGCCAGGACGGACTCGACGCGACTGCGCCGCTCGACGGCCCGCTCCAGACTAATGACGTAAATTTTCATGACCTTCCCTTGCAAACTGCTTCAGTTCTCCATGCAGTGCAACCGAGTAGATGGCGCCCATGAAGACGCTGAATACCCACTGCCCGGAGCGCATGTAGAAAAAGGATTCGAAGTTGTTGATGATGAGCCAATAGATGATGAAAGAGATGGTCAGCATCTTGATGAAACGTGAAGAACTCGAACAGGACAACACCTGACGGGCCACGGTGAAGAGTGTGCCATAGAGCACCAGGAACCCGGCGATCCCCCAGCACACCAGAGTCTCCATGTTGGAGTTGTGCAGATGACGGAACTCCTGGGTGATGTAGTCCGGCAGGGTCTTGGACAGGGTAATGACCAGTGATTGACTGCCATAGCCGGTACCGAAGAGCGGGTGTGCCAGGAACCACTGGATGGCCTCCAGCCAGGTCCTCAGCCTGACTCCTATGCTGAAATCCTGCACCTCGGTCCAGTTGCCCGTCAAGATGGCATGCAGATCCCCTTGATGCCCAAAGCCTGACAGCAGCCTCTCCCTGATGAATGGGACCTGATAAAGGGCCAGCACGGTCACCAGCAAGATGGCATAGGTCATGACCACCTTGCGTGTTGGCCAATGCTCACCATCCCCCAGCAAGGGAAGAATGGCCAGGGAGACCGAGATGGCCAGCCAGGACTGGCGGGATTGCAAAATGATGGAGAAGACGCCGAACAGCACTATGCCGAGCAGTATGCCCCCATTGATCAGCGACAGTTTCCTGAATTTTGAGGTGAGCAGCAACAGGGCAAAAAACAGGAAACAGGCCCCCGCGATCAGGGAGCCATGTTGGGCATTGCGGTAATTGAAATCCACCCTGGCACCGTCGAGCCCCGTCTCGAAGATGGAGAAAAAGGCCGAGTGGTAGGCAAAGGTGAAGACCACCCCGACGCAGAAGGTCAGCAAGGTGATAACGATGCGGCGAGTGTCCCCCTTCAGCCAGTAGGCGAGGCCGATGAAGAAGAAGAGGTAGGCCATCGACTTCACCGAAGGGTACTTGAGGGCATAGTCATGGACATAATATCGCGATGACACCCAGCTCAGGCACTGTATCACCACGGCCAGACAGAGCAGTTGAAAGACTCTGTTTTTTATGAAAAAAGCCCTGTCCACATAGAATGCCAGCAGAGTCGCGAAGACGATGATGGTCTGGCAGACGTCGGCGATCAGCTGTATCGAATCCTTGAACAGGGTGTAACCCAGAATATTCAGGAAGATGAAGCTGCTGAACGCCTTGCCGTGAAAAAAGCCGAGGAAATCGTGATTCGTCGACAAGGCCTGATCTTTCATCCCGAGCAATGTGTATTTTCCCATCAAGATTTTCTGAAGACATAGTTGCCACGGATCTTGCGCCACAACCCGAACATGTCGGTGCGGGGGAAGATGGCGATCCGGCGGATCTGGAGCGGATCCCGATGCATGGCCCTGGGGCCGCTGTTGGTGGCCACAGCATAGCGGTAGCCTGCGGCACAGGCCTCGGCTTTCGCGCTCTCGTTCAGATCCCCGTAAGGGTAGGCAAACGACAGGAGCGGCTGGCCAAGCAGCCGTTCCAGCCTCTCCTTGTTGGCCCGGATCTCCTGGGCCTGCTGTTCGGGAGCCAGCGTGCTGAGGCGCGGGTGCGTCAGGGTGTGGCCACCGATCTCCACGTGACCGGAGGCCACCAGCGCCTTGATCTCGTCGCCATTCATCAGGGCCACAGGCGTATCGGGGTGGGTCGGATGCTCCACGTCCCAGCGATTGTGATCCTCGCCGGTCACTATGTACACCACCGCCTTGTAACCATATTTTTCCAGCAGGGGCAGCATGCGGGTGAGGTTGTCCCGATAACCGTCGTCGACGGTGATCATCAGGTACTTCTTGCCGTATTGCAGCCGGTGGATAAACCCTTTCTCTGCCAGATCGGCGAACGTCAGGCTCTCGTAACCCAGCCACTTCATCAGCTTGAGGTGTTTCTCGAACATGGCGATGGGCAGCCAGGTGCCGTGCACCCCCTTCTCGCTCTCCTGCTCGATGAAGCGGTGATACATGATGACCGGCATCTCCCGGCGCAGGGTCTCGACCACGGCATCCTGATAGATGGACTCGAGCCCGCTCACCACCTCCTGCAAGTCATACTCCTGCCGGATGCGCTGACGCAGGCTGTCCGGCGCGCTCTTGCTCGCGAGCGCAGGGGCTATCTGCCCCTTCAGCGCGGCAAAATCGATGGCCAGATCGCTGGGCCCTATGTCGCCGAAGTTGCTGGCCAGCGCCTCGTCCAGATTCTGTTCGGTCACCAGCCCGATGGCCTTGGCCTCGCCGATGGCAAACGCCGGACGGCCGCACAGCAGGGCTTCCATCGCCACCCGGCCGGCGCCGATCACCAGATCGCACTGTGCCAGCAGGGCGGGCACATCATCCACATAGCCGACGAAATCGGCCTTGTCCTGGAAGCGGGCAAAGCGCTCCGGCACTCGGGTGCCGCTGACGACACGGACTTGGCTGGCGTCCAGATCCAGCACCTCGTCCAGCAGGCGATAGCAGAGCTCCCCCTTGGGGCCGCTCAGTCGCCCTATGATGGCGATCACCGGCTTGGGATTATCCGGCGCAGGCACAGGCTGGAATTTGTCGGTTTCTATGCCGTTGCGCAGCACCTGCACCATGGCGGGATCCACCCCCAGGTTGTCGATGATCTGGCGGGCGATATCTTCACAAACGGCAACCGCCCGATAGCCAAGGGCATGGAAGGCCTTGCGGGAGGCATGCACCGGCTGACGACCATGAACTGTGGTGATCATGGGGGTGCCGGTCAGCTTGCAGGCCACGTAGCTGCTCCAGCCGGAGGCGCGGGAGTGGGCATGGACCAGCTGGATGTGGTGCTTCCTGATGAGATAGATGAGGTAAAACACATGCCAGAAGCGGCGCAGTATGCTGCGTTTGTTGAACCTCAGCTTGAATACGGGCCCTTGCGTGGGCTTGGTCAGGGTATCTGACACGTAAAAGACGTTGTGACCACGCCGGGTCAGCTCGTTGCCGACCGTGGTGGCATAGACCTCAGCTCCCGTGACTTCGAGCTGGGAGAGTGCCATCAATATGTTCATGCAAGCGCATCCGATCGACGGGCGGCCAGGGCCGCCCGTCAGAGGGGGATCAAGCCCGGTTCAACCAGGCCATGTAATCGGCCACGCCTTCGGCGACAGTCTTGAACTCGCCGTCATAACCGACGCCACGCAAGCGGGTGAGATCGGCCTGGGTGAAGCTCTGATAGCGACCCTTGAGGTGATCCGGGAAGGGGATGTACTCGATGGCGCCTTGCTGGTGATGCTTGATCACGGCCTCGGCCACGTTCTGGAACGGCTCGGCACGGCCGGTGCCGCAGTTGAAGATGCCGGAGTGCTGCGGGTTCTGCCAGAACCAGAGGTTCACCTTGCAGACGTCGTCCACATAGATGAAGTCGCGCATCTGGCCGCCATCCGGGAAGCCGTCGCAGCCCTCGAACAGCTTGGGATTGTCCCCTTGCTTCACCTGGTTGTTGAGGTGGAAGGCGACGGAGGCCATGGAACCCTTGTGCTGTTCGCGCGGACCGTAGACGTTGAAGTACTTCAGGCCCACCACCTGGGAGTCGATCTCCGGCAGCCAGCGGCGCACGTATTGATCGAACAGCTGCTTGGAGTAGCCATAGACGTTCAACGGCTGCTCGAACTTGGGATCTTCGATGAAGTTGTCGTTGCGGCCGCCATAGGTCGCGGCGGAGGAGGCATAGATGAAGGGAATTTCCCGCTCGATGCAGTAGTGGAACAGATCCTTGGAGTACTCGTAGTTGACCTCCATGATGAACTTGCCGTTCCACTCGGTAGTCGCAGAGCAGGCACCTTCGTGGAAGATCACCTCGATGCCGCCATCCCACTCTTCAAACTCGTCACCGGAGACGATCCGCGCCTGGAACTCGTCCTTGTCCATGTAGTCGGCGATGGTGAGATCGACCAGGTTGACGAACTTGGTGCCGTCGGTCAGGTCGTCGATGACCACGATATCGGTCCGTCCTTGAGCGTTCAGCTGCTTGACCAGATTGCTGCCGATAAAGCCAGCACCGCCAGTTACTACGATCATGGAGTTTGCCTCGCGTACGTTGATGGCCCCGTGTGACTGCCTGTTAAAGCTGTGTATAGTGGGCCAATTTGAAATTGCCGAAAAGTTTATCACGGGCCGCCAGGGGATTCGACCTCGGCGCACAGGGCCCGGCAGAGGGATCAGTGATGAAGACCAGAGACAGGATCATCCACAGCGCCACCGAGCTGTTCAACGATCAGGGTGAACGCAACATCACCACCAACCACATTGCCGCCCATCTCGGCATCAGCCCGGGCAACCTTTACTACCACTTCCGCAATAAAGAAGACATCATCCACTCCATCTTCGATCAGTACGCCCGCCATCTGAGCGAGAGCTTCACTCCGGCCCGCAGCCACGAGATCAAGCTGGAAGATCTGATGGGTTATCTGGATGCCATCTTCTATCTGATGTGGCAGTTCCGCTTCTTCTACGCGAATCTGCCGGACATCCTGAGTCGCGACGAACCCTTGCAGCACAAGTACCTCAAGGCCCAGGAGCAGCTGCGCGCCGCCGTGGAGGCGCTGCTGAGGAGCCTGCGCGAGGGTGGCATCATAGACGTCAGCGACGAAGACCTGCCGGATCTCGGCCAGACCATCAAGATGGTGGTCACCTGCTGGATCCCCTTCCAGATTGCCCAGGCGCCCCATACCCGCATCACCAAGCCCTTGCTTTATCAGGGGGTCTTGCGGGTGCTATTCCTGCTGCGCCCCTATGTCCAGCCCCAGGTGATCGCCCAGATCCGCCAACTGGAGCAGCACTACCACCAACTGGCCCAACCAGCAGGGTGAGATCTGTTTCACAATTGTTGAATATCAGCATAATAATTTGAATTGGTGCGCAACGATTGCAGTAAAATGTTGCCCATTCCAGGGTCTGTCGAGGTTTCGTCACGACCGCGACGACGTCAGTCCGTGCACCTCGCACGGCCCAAGATCCTGATAACACAGTCGACACAGTCAATGAGGACCGAGGATGTCTAACGGATTCTATCGTCACCTGGCCGAACAGCTCGAACAGGTCAAGGCGGAAGGGCTATACAAGCAGGAACGCATCATCACCTCGGCTCAGCAGGCCCAGATTGCGGTGGGCGGCGAGCAGGTTCTGAACTTCTGTGCCAACAACTACCTGGGGCTGGCCAACCACCCGGATCTGATCGCCGCCGCCCATCAGGGGCTCGACAGCCACGGCTTCGGCATGGCCTCGGTGCGCTTCATCTGCGGCACTCAGGATCAGCACAAGGTGCTGGAGCAGAAGCTGTCCGCCTTCCTCGGCACCGAGGACAGCATCCTCTACTCCTCCTGTTTCGATGCCAACGGCGGTCTGTTCGAGACCCTGTTCGGCGCCGAAGACGCCATCATCTCAGATGCACTCAACCACGCTTCCATCATCGACGGCGTGCGGCTGTGCAAGGCCAGGCGCTATCGCTACGCCAATAACGACATGGCCGAGCTGGAAGCCCAGCTCAAGCAGGCCAATACCGACGGCGCCCGCTTCAAGCTGATCGCCACCGACGGCGTCTTCTCCATGGACGGTGTCATCGCAGACCTCAAATCCATCTGCGATCTGGCCGACAAGTACGATGCCCTGGTGATGGTGGATGACTCCCACGCGGTGGGCTTCATCGGCGAGAACGGCCGCGGCACCCACGAATACTGCGACGTGCTGGAGCGGGTCGACATTATCACAGGCACCCTGGGCAAGGCGCTCGGCGGCGCCTCCGGCGGCTACACCTCCGGCAAGAAAGAGGTGATCGACTGGCTGCGTCAACGCTCCCGTCCCTACCTCTTCTCCAACTCCCTGGCGCCCTCCATCGTCTCGGCCACCATCAAGGTGATCGACATGCTGGCCGATGGCCACGCCCTGCGTGCCCAGTTGAAAGAGAACAGCGAGTACTTCCGCACCCGGATGAGCGCCGCCGGCTTCACCCTGGCCGGTGCCGATCACGCCATCATTCCGGTCATGCTGGGGGATGCCAAGCTGGCCGCCGAGATGGCGAGCCGCATGCTGGCCGCCGGCATCTACGTGGTGGGCTTCTCCTTCCCCGTGGTGCCCAAGGGCCAGGCCCGCATCCGTACCCAGATGTCTGCCGCCCATACCCGCGAGCAGCTGGACAAGGCCATCGATGCCTTCATCCGCATCGGCCGCGAGCTCGGTGTGATTTGATCACATGGCTAGCTGATTAAAACGGGGGCCAAGGTTGGGCCCCATTTTATTACCCTCTGTACCCGGCACAGCGCCGTGAGGAATCTGTCATGAAAGCACTCTCCAAACTCAAATCCGAAGCCGGCATCTGGATGACGGACGTCCCGGCTCCCGAGCTCGGCCACAACGATCTGCTGATCAAGATCCGCAAGACCGCCATCTGCGGCACCGACATGCACATCTACAACTGGGACGAGTGGGCCCAGAAGACCATACCCGTGCCCATGGTGGTCGGTCACGAGTATGTGGGAGAGGTGGTCGCCGTCGGCCAGGAAGTGCGCGGCTTCGCCATCGGCGATCGCGTCTCCGGCGAAGGCCACATCACCTGCGGCCACTGCCGCAACTGCCGCGCCGGTCGCACCCACCTGTGCCGCAACACCATAGGGGTCGGCGTCAACCGCCCGGGCTCCTTCGCCGAATACCTGGTGATCCCGGCCTTCAACGCCTTCAAGCTGCCGGACAACATCCCCGACGAGCTGGCCGCCATCTTCGATCCGTTCGGCAACGCCGTGCATACCGCCCTCTCCTTCGATCTGGTGGGTGAAGACGTGCTCATCACCGGCGCCGGCCCCATCGGGATCATGGCTGCCGCCGTCTGCCGCCATGTGGGCGCCCGTCACGTGGTGATCACCGACGTCAACGAATACCGGCTGGAGCTGGCCCGCAAGATGGGCGCCACCCGCGCCGTCAACGTGGCCAAGGAGAAGCTCTCCGACGTGATGGCCGAGCTCGGCATGACCGAAGGCTTCGACGTGGGGCTGGAGATGTCCGGCGTGCCCAGCGCCTTCCAGGACATGATCGACAAGATGAACCACGGCGGCAAGATCGCCATGCTCGGCATTCCCCCCTCCACCATGGCCATCGACTGGAACAAGGTGATCTTCAAGGGACTGTTCATCAAGGGGATCTACGGCCGCGAGATGTTCGAGACCTGGTACAAGATGGCCAGCCTCATCCAGTCTGGACTGGATCTCAGCCCCATCATCACCCATCACTTCCACATCGATGACTTCCAGCAGGGCTTCGAAGCCATGGGTTCAGGCAAGTCCGGCAAGGTGATCCTGAACTGGGATTGAGAAGCCTGGACAACTGCTTGTGGATAGGTGCGAAGGCCCGGTCCAGCACCGGGATCCTGAGTGGAGACAAGTCAGCCTTTTTCACGGCTGAATGCAAAAACCCGGCGAAAGCCGGGTTTCTTTTTGCCCTTGCCTTGCCTGCTGCCCCTGCCGCCGCAGAAACTTTGTTCGCAGATTGCTTAACACTTCACACACAAGCGTTTAAATGCCTGTAACTATTCGGTTATAATCCCGTCGTTTTCTAGGGATAATAAGAGCCTGCTGGGAGTACATGAGCGTGTTGAAAAAACTGAGCTATTTGCTGGCTGCCGGGATGGCGGCCGCCACCCTGTCCGGCGCCGTCCTTGCCGCCGATGAGATGTCGACGGAAGCCATCGCCGAGCGCATAGCCCCGGTCGGCCAGGTCTACACCGCCAAGGATCTGGAAGGCATTGCGACCGCAGCGGCCGCCCCTGCTGCTGCCTCGTCCGGCCCTCGGGATGGCGAGACAGTGTTCAAGGGCGCCTGCTTTGCCTGCCACGATACCGGCGCGGCCGGCGCGCCCAAGCGCGGGGACAAGGCCGCCTGGGAACCACGCATCGCCCAGGGGTTCGACACCCTGCGCAAGCATGCCATCGAAGGCTTCACCGGCAAGGCCGGCATGATGCCGGCACGGGGTACTTGCGCGGCCTGTAGTGACGAAGAGATCGAAAACGCCATTCACTACATGATCGACAAGCTCTAAGTGGTTGAAAGGGCTTCTATAGCAGCCCTTTCAATCCAATCACTTCCGACTACGCTTGTAGATGAGTTAATTCGGGAGTGTTGCATGTCAGTCCAGCCCCTCACACCGCCAGATCCCCCCCCCTTGCTGGCGGTCGTTTCTTCCATCATGGATTTTCCCGCGCCCGGCATCGCCTCTCCTGAGGACTACGCCAGACTGGTAGAGCAGCTGGGCAGACTCTGCCCCCTGCAGCACTTTGCCATGCTGGGGCTGGCCGATGGCGGCCTGCACTGGTTGTATGAACATCGGCTGCCCGAGGCGTTCAAGCAGCAACTGGGGCGTGAAGGGCCTCGTCTCACCGAACAGCTCACCCGGCTCGATGAACATCAGGGATGGTGCGTGCAGGCGGTGGAGCACTATGAGGTGCAATGGCTGCTGGCCCGCGGCGCCCCCGAACAGACCCCGACCCTGAGACTGCTGCTGGAGTGTCTGGCCAAGCGCCTGCACGAAACCCAGACCGGCACCCAGCTGGCGGGGCAGGCGTCCCCCCTCATGCAACGGGATCCCCAATGGCAGCAGAAGATTGAAAAAATCAGCCGTATCATGCGGTTGGCCCACAACCTGCCGCAGCATGCCCTGTTTTCCCAGCTTGAGGCCGTGCTGCGCCAGATGCTGGCCGTCAATGACATGCTGCTGGTCCGCCTCGACAACTCGCGGCTGGAGAAACTCTATCCGATGCGGCTTGCCTATGCTGACGACGTCATCAGGGCCCTGTGCCACAGCACCAACAGCATAGAGCGCAGCGAGGCCGGATTGTTCTGGTACAGCCTGCCACTGCGTCAGCAGCAGCAGTATTTCGCCCACCTCATCATCAATACTGCCCAGCCCCTGGAAGCCGATGACAGGCTGTTCCTCGACTTCCTGCGCCACCAGTTGACCCTGCTGCTTGAGCTCACGAGAGTCAGGCAGCAGCTGGATGAACTCAACTCGGAAGAGTCCATCAACCAGCGGCTCCAGCAGTTGCGCCAGACCAACCTGCGGTTGCAGAAACGACTCAGGCATCATCAGGAGCTGGAGCGGCGACTCCAGTTCAATGCGCTGCACGACCCGCTGACCCAGTTGCCGAACCGGGCCCTGCTGATGAACCACCTCCATCACGCCATGACCCGTTACCGCCGTTACCAGACGGCCGGCTTCACCCTGATCTTCGCCGACGTTGATCATTTCAAGCAGGTCAATGACGCCCTGGGCCACAGTGCCGGTGACCAGCTGCTGCAGGAGCTGGCCAAGCGCCTGCAGAGCTGCATCCGGCAAAATGACATGGTGGCCAGGCTGGGGGGCGACGAGTTCGTCATCTATCTGGACAACAGTCAGCAGGAGGAGGACGTCAGCCCCGTACTCAACCGCATTGTAGGCCGCATCGCCCACCCGTTCCGGCTTCAGGGCAATGAGCTGACCGTGACCGTCAGCCTGGGGGTGGCCAGTGTGTCGGAGCAGACCACGGACATCAGCGAGCTGCTGCACCAGGCCGATCTCGCCATGTACCAGGCCAAGCGCAACGGCCGCAGTCGCATCGTCATGTACTCAGACGCCTGCATGGAGCACTCGGGCTCGCCGGAGGAGCGGCTGTTCAGGGCATTGCGGGAAGGGCGGATTGTCCCCTACTTCCAGCCCGTGATCAGGCTGTGTGACAGCCGCCTGGTCGGTCTGGAGGTGATGGCGCGCTGGATAACGGAGGAGGGGGAGCTCAAGGATGCATTCGACTTCATTCCTCTGGCCGAGCAGTGCGGCCTCATTCAGGATCTGGATCGCCAGATCCTCAGACGCACCTGCCAGCAGTTGAAGAGCTGGCTGCAGCTCTCGGGGGGCGGCCGCTTCAAGATATCGCTCAACCTGTCCGGCAAGCACCTGGCCAGCCGCGAACAGATTATGGCGCTGGTCCACATCATGGAGGAGGAGGGGGTGATACCCGGCTACTTCATCTTCGAATTCAACGAGCGGGAGCTCTCTAGGCAGAGTGCCGACTCCCTCACCTCGCTCCATGAGCTCAGGGCCAAGGGGATCCAGATCAGCCTCGACGACTTCGGGACCGGTTTCTCCTCCCTCAATGCCCTGTTCCACTTCCCGGTGGACTACATCAAGGTGGATGACAGCTTCACCCATCGCATGCTGAACTCCCCCAAGGATCTGGCGCTGATCCGTGCCATGCGGGACATCTGTCAGGATCTCGACTTCACCCTGGTGGTCGAGGGCATAGAGAACCAGCAGCAACTGCAGAAGCTGATCGAGCTGGGCTGCGCCCTGGGGCAGGGGCGCCACATCTCCCCGCCGCTGCCAGGATCCGACATCATACCGCTGCTCGCAGAGCCCCCGGCCTAGCCTTCTCTCAATCCTTCTTGAACAGGGCCCTCAGGTTGGCAACGCCGACCTGCCCCTTCTGCTGGCGCTCCTCGGCCGTCACCTTCTTCTGGTTCTCCCACTCCAGATCGTCCTGGGGCAGCTCCAGCAGGAAACGGCTCGGCTCGGGGCGCACCGACTCGCCATACTGACGCCGCTCCTTGCAGAGGGTGAAAGTCAGTTCGGTCTGGGCCCGGGTGATACCCACGTAGGCGAGACGGCGCTCCTCCTCCACGTTGTCCTCGTCGATGCTGGTCTGGTGGGGCAGCAAGCCCTCTTCCATTCCCACCATGTAGACATAGGGGAACTCCAGCCCCTTGGAGGCGTGCAGTGTCATCAGCTGCACCTGATCCGCATCGTCCTCCCCCTCGTTGCGCTCCATCATGTCCCGCAGGGTGAGGCGAGTGACCACCTGAGCGAGCGTCATGGCCTCCTCCAGCTCGTCCCCCTCCAGCATCTCGGTGATCCAGCGATAGAGGGTGGATACGTTCTGCATCCGCATCTCGGCCGCCTTCGGGCTGGGGGAGGTCTCATAGAGCCACTCCTCGTAGTGGATCTCCTTGATCATGTCCCGCACCGCCTCCACCGGGTTGCCTCGCAGCGCCTGATCGCCGAGCCGCACCAGCCAGTTGGTGAAGGCCTGCAGGGCCACGAGGCCACGGCCGGAGAGGTGCTGCTCCAGCCCCAGCTCGAAGCTGGCGGCAAACAGGCTCTTGCCGCGCTGGTTGGCGTATTGCCCCAGCTTCTCGAGGGTGGTGGGGCCGATTTCCCGGCGCGGCAGATTGACCACCCGCAGGAAGGCGGTGTCTTCGTCCGGATTCACCAGCAGCTTGAGGTAGGCCATGATGTCCTTGATCTCGGTGCGGGAGAAAAACGAGGTGCCACCGGAGATGCGATAGGGAATGCGGTTGGTCATCAGCGCCTTCTCGAAGATGCGCGACTGATGGTTGCCCCGGTAGAGGATGGCGTAATCCTTGAACCGGGTGCGGTTCATGAACTTGTGGCCCATCATCTCGGCGGCGATCCGCTCCGCCTCGTGCTCCTCGTTCTTGGCGAACAGCACCTTGACCGGCACCCCGTAGTCGAGCTCGGAGAAGAGCGCCTTGTCGAACACATGGGGGTTGTTGGCGATCAATATGTTGGCGCACTTGAGGATGCGCCCCTTGGAGCGGTAGTTCTGCTCCAGCTTGATGAGCTTGAGGCTGGGGAAATCCTCGTTCAGCAACACCAGGTTCTGCGGCTTGGCACCGCGCCAGGAGTAGATGGACTGATCGTCATCCCCCACCACGGTGAAGCGGGCCCGCTCGCCGACGATCTGTTTCACCAGCTCGTACTGGCTGGTGTTGGTGTCCTGATACTCATCGACCAGCAGGTAGCGGATCTTGTTTTGCCAGCGGGTCCGAACCTCCTCGTTGTTCTTCAGCAGCAGGGTCGGCATCACGATGAGGTCATCAAAATCCAGCGCGTTGTAGGCCACCATCTGACGGTGATAGCGCTCGTAGAGCTGGGCCATCAGCACCTCTTCCGGCCCTCGGGCGATGCGCATGGCGCGCGCCGGCAGGATGAGGTCGTTCTTCCAGTTGGAGATCTGGCTGATGAGGGCCGACAGCTTGTCCTTGTCGTTGTCGAGCTCAGCCTCAGTCAATTCTTTCAGCAGCGCCAGCTGGTCGGTATCGTCGAACAGGGAGAAGTTCGCCTTGAGATTCAGGCTCTTGTGCTCGCGACGTATGATCTCGAGCCCCAGGGTATGGAAGGTGGAGACCATGAGCCCCCGCGCCTCCTTGCGGCCCAGGGTCTGGCCGACCCGCTCCTTCATCTCCCTCGCCGCCTTGTTGGTAAAGGTCACAGCGGCGATGTTGCGGGCGTTGTAGCCGCACTGCTGCACCAGATAGGCGATCTTGTTGGTGATGACGCGGGTCTTGCCCGATCCGGCACCCGCCAGCACCAGGCAAGGGCCGGAGACAAACTTGACCGCTTCGTTCTGATTGGGGTTGAGCTTCATGGGCCGGATCTCTTGGCTTATGATGAGGGGCGGCATTGTAACAGAGATCCCGCGGGCAGCCGAAACCGGACACAGGATCCCGCCACTTCGCCTTGTGTTTGCCCGTCATTTTCCGGATCATGGCCGACTTTTCCAGAGGAGGTGAGGGGAGCATGAATCAGCAACAGCACGCCCAATTGCGTAGCCAGTTTCCGGCCCTGGCACAGGAGGTGAACGGCCACCCTCTGATCTATCTGGACAACGCCGCCACCACCCAGAAGCCGCAGGCGGTGCTGGACGCCATCGCTCACTACTATCGGGCCGACAACGCCAACGTGCACCGCGCCGCCCATGCCCTGAGCGGCCGCGCCACCCGCGCCTTCGAGGCGGCCCGCGAGACGGTCGCCCGCTTTATCAATGCGCCCCGCAGCCACGAGGTGATCTGGACCCGCGGCACCACCGAGGCGATCAATCTGGTGGCCCAGAGCTGGGGCATGAGCGAACTCAAGGCAGGGGACGAGATCGTCCTCAGCACCCTGGAGCACCACGCCAACATAGTCCCCTGGCAGTTGATTGCCGAACGCACCGGCGCCATCATTCGGGTCATTCCGCTGGATAAGCGCGGGGATCTGGATATGGAGGCTTACCTGGCCATGCTGGGGCCGCGCACCCGGCTGGTGAGCGTGGCCCACGTCTCCAATGCCCTCGGCACCGTCAATCCGATCACCCGGATGGTGGCTGCCGCCAAGGCGGTTGGCGCCCTGACGCTGATCGACGGCGCCCAGGCGGTGGCCCACCTCGAGGTAGATGTGCAAGCCATAGGCTGCGACTTCTACGCCTTCTCCGGTCACAAGCTCTACGGCCCGACCGGTATCGGCGTGCTCTGGGGCAGAACCGGATTGCTGGAGCGGATGCCGCCCTGGCAGGCGGGGGGCGAGATGATCGACAGAGTCAGTTTCAGCGGCACCACCTTCAACGCCCTGCCCTTCAAGTTCGAGGCGGGGACCCCCCATATCGCCGGGGCCATTGGCCTGGCTGCCGCCATCGACTTTATCAGGACCCAAGACAGGGCTGCGCTGGTGCGCCACGAACAGGCACTCACCGACCATCTGGTCGCTGGCCTGCGCCAGGTGCCGGGCCTGCGCCTCATCGGGGAACCAGCACAACGGGCAGGCGCCGTCTCCTTCCTGCTGGACGACATCCACCCCCAGGATGCCGCCACCCTGCTCGACATGCAGGGCATAGCACTGCGAGTCGGCCATCACTGCGCCATGCCGTTGATGGACAGCCTCGGTATAGGCGGCACCCTGCGGGTCTCCCTGGCCTGTTACAACAACCGGGACGATGTGGAAGCCCTGCTGGCGGCCCTGCACAAGTTAAGTGATTTCTTCTAAGGCAGACAATCGAATGAGTGACCTCGCAACCTATACCCGGATCGGCCTTGAGCCCGACGCTGACAGCATCCGCCAGCAGTTTGCCGCCGCACCTGGCTGGGAGAACCAGTACCGCCTCATAATCCAGCTCGGCAAACAGCTGCCTGCACTGCCCGGTGAGTGGCAACAGGAAGAGAACCGCCTGAAAGGGTGCGAAAGCCAGGCCTGGCTGAAGGGAGAGAAAAGCGAGGATGGTTGCTGGCACTTTGCCTGCGACTCCGATGCCCGCATCGTGCGCGGGCTGATCGTCATCGTGCTGGCGGCGCTCAACCACCAATCCGCAGAGGTGATTCAGGCCTTTGATATGGAAGCCTATTTCACCGAACTTGGGCTGGAGAAACACTTGAGCCCGTCACGGGGCAACGGGCTCAGGGCAATCGTGCTGGCGATCCGGGAGCTGGCAGCCTAACCCCCATTGTTCAGTGGTCGATCAGGCTTCGCTAATCGACCCTGTGTCTTCATTCCCGGCCTCTTTCTCGGCGCGGGCGCCCCGCTCGGCAATCTTCTTCAAGACCCGGGACGCGGCCACCAGACCGAAGGTCGCCGTCACCGGCGTCACGGCGCCAAAGCCGGAGGCGCAATCCATCTTCATGTTGCCGTCGCTGGCCGCCTTGGCCTGACAAGTGCCGCCATTGCCATCGGGATAGCTCAGCTGCTCGGTCGAAAAGACACACTCCACTCCGAACTTGCGAGCCGGATTCTTGCTGAAGTTGTGCAACCGGCGCAGGTCGGATCGCACCTTGGCCGCCAGCGGATCCTGAATGGTCTTGGCCAGATCCGCCACTGTGATTTGGGTCGGATCCATCTGCCCGCCGGCACCGCCCGCTACGATCACCGGGATCTTGTTGCGCTTGCAGAAGGCAATCAGCGCCACCTTGGCCTTGACCGAGTCGATGGCGTCCACCACATAGTCAAACTCCCGCTTGATATGCTCGGCCAGGTTGTCAGCAGTAACGAAATCGTCCACCTCGATCACTTCGCAATCCGGATTGATGGCGCGAATGCGCTCGGCCATCACCTCGGTCTTGAGGCGACCGACCGTCCCCTGCATGGCGTGGATCTGGCGATTGGTGTTGGTGATGCAGATATCATCCATGTCGATCAGGGTGATCTGGTTGATACCGGCGCGGGCCAGCGCCTCCGCCGCCCAGGAGCCGACCCCGCCTATCCCCACCACACAGACCTTGGCCTGGCTGAAGGAACCAAGGGCGCGCTGACCATAAAGACGGGCAATGCCCCCGAATCGCTGTAGATATTCTGCTTTCATATCACCACCTTGCTTGAGGGCGGCCATTATAGCGGCAACCACGGTCAGCGGCGATGATCGGGTGAAAATGGTGTCGAGGCGAGGGGGAAATGCGTGCAGTGTCGGCATGCTTGAAACGAAAAAAAGCCCAGTCTTTCGACTGGGCTTTCTAAATAGTGGCGGAGCGGACGGGACTCGAACCCGCGACCCCCGGCGTGACAGGCCGGTATTCTAACCGACTGAACTACCGC
>NZ_JBYTDH010000022.1:0-36841 GCF_058791175.1 Aeromonas sp. EU05-FHT14A05
TTGGAGCGGGAAACGAGACTCGAACTCGCGACCCCGACCTTGGCAAGGTCGTGCTCTACCAACTGAGCTATTCCCGCCTGACTGCATGATGCCAGTTGCCTGACAACGAGGCGCATTATACGTACCCCGAGCCCGGGCACAACCCTTTTTTATGACTTTGAGCGCTTTTTGGGAGCGTTTGCTCAGGCTTTAAACGCCTTGGTCGAAATTCCCGCCATTCCCTGTGACCCGACGAGCGAATTTAAGATAAAGCCATTGAAATAGTTAGTCTTTAGTCAGAAACTCAAGCCGCTTAGTAACTGGATTCTCAATTGAAATTCACACCATGAAATGGATCTTCAGGCCTCGTGGGCTCAGACCGCAGCTGATGCTGGCTTTCTTCATGTTGGGCCTGGTGCCTTTCCTGGTCGTCACCCTGTTTTTCCTCTACAGCCACGGCAAGGATCTCACCACCCAGACGTCCAACCATCTGGTGTCGGTGCGCAACATCAAGAAGAGCCAGCTGGAAGACTACTTCGGCAACCTCAAGGAGCAGATCATCAACTTCTCCCAGCAGGACTTTGCCGGCAACAGTATCGGTCGCTTCTACGGTTTCACCGGGGCCTTCGAAAAGCTCGGCACCACGCCGCAGGAGGCCCGCGCCCGCGCCCAGGCCCGCTATGTGCCCGGCTCCTGGGACAAGCTGCAACAGCCGGACAGCCAGGTGGACATAGAGCCGTCCATCAGCGCCCTGATCCTCGCAGACGAGATGTATGGCCGGGTGCACCAGCGCTTTCACCGCGGCTACGCCGACATGGTGCGCAAGTCCAACTACAGCGACATCTTCCTGGTGGATCTCAACGGTGACGTTGTCTATTCGGTCACCAAGCACCCCAACTTCGCCACCAACCTGCTCTCCGGCCCCTATCAGGCCAGCGGTCTTGGCAACACCTTCGCCAAGATCAAGCGCCGCCTCGACGGCGGTCAGAAGCCCCAGCAGATCTTCGAGTTCACCGACTTTGGCCGCAACGAGCTGACCGGCCAGGTGGTCGCCTATCTGGCCGCCCCCGTGATGCAGTACGACTATGTGCGCGGCGTGGTGATCTTCGAGCTGCTCCCGGACAAGCTCAACCAGATCATGGCGGAGCGGGAGGGGCTCGGCGAGACCGGCGAGACCATCCTCATAGGCCCGGACAAGCGGATGCGCGCCAACGCCTGGCTGGCCCCCGAATTCAGTGTGGAGAACAGCTTCAGCCCCAACTTCCGGCCCCTGCAGACCCCCCTCGTCATCAAGGCCCTCTCCGGGGAGCAGGGGGTCGGCCCCTTCCTCTCCTATCACGACGACGAGGTGCTGGCCGCCTACACCCAGGTCAAGGTGTTCGACACCGAGTGGGCCTTCATCGCCGAGATCTCCACCAGCGAGGCCTATGCCCCCATACGCCAGCTTGAAACCCTGGTGATCCTGCTGGGGGCGGGCTCATTGCTGCTGCTGATCCTCTTCTCCCGCTGGCTCTCCCACTCCATCACGGCGCCCCTGCGCTCCCTCACCGCCGCCGCCGAGCAGGTGGCGGATGGCGCCCTGGAGCACCCCATCACCATACCGCGCACCGACGACGACATAGACCGGCTGGCCCAGGCGTTCCGCCACATGCAGCGCTCGGTGAAGGACAAGATAGAGCTCATCGAACGCCAGACCCAGGAGCTGCAGCAGCAGGTCAAGCTGACCCACAAGCAGAACCTCAGCCTGCAACAGGCGGACAAGCTCAAAGACGAGCTCCTGGCCAACACCTCCCACGAGCTGCGCACCCCCATCCACGGCATCAAGGGGATGGCCGAGTCCATGCTCGCCAGCCAGCAGGATCTGACCGAGGGGCAGCAGAAGCAGCTCGGCCTCATCATCAAGAGCGCCGACGGCCTGGCCCGGCTGGTGGACGATCTGCTCGACTACCACCAGATGCGCTACGGCCAGCTGGAGATCCACCCCCAGCCCGTCTCCTCCAAGGGGGTGATCCGGCTGGTGCTGGATCTCTGCCAGCACCTGGTGCAGGCCAAGCCCCTCACCCTGGTGGACATCAGCCCGGCGGAGCTGCCTCCGGTGCTGGCGGACGAACAGCGCCTCGAGCAGGTGCTCTACAACCTGGTGGGCAACGCCATCAAGTACACCCCCCAGGGCAAGGTGGTGCTGAGCGCCCTGGTGGAGGGCAACTTCCTGCGCATCAGGGTGACCGACACCGGCATCGGCATCGCCAAAGATCATCTCGAACACATCTTCGAACCCCTGGTGCAGATGAGCCCGGAAGTGAGCAAGCAGGGGGCGGGCCTTGGCCTCTCCATCACCCGTCAGCTGGTGCACCTGATGGGGGGCGAGCTGTTCGTCGAGAGCGAGCCGAGCGTCGGCTCCACCTTCGCCTTCACCCTGCCGCTGGCGAGCGGCAAGGCGGGCAGCCTGACGCTCGACAGCCGCCAGATAGAGCATCAGCTGATGCGCCAGCAGCCCCTGATACTGCCGGACTGGGAGAGCGACGATCTGCCCCCGCCCCCACCTGGCGCGCCCCTCATCCTGGTGGTGGATGACGAGCCCATCAACCTGCATATCCTCCGCCACCTGCTGCAACCCTGCGGCTACCGCATACTGCCGAGCAGCGACGGCCACGACGCCCTGGCCAAGCTGGCCCAGGAGCCGGTGGACCTCATCCTGCTGGACGTGATGATGCCGACCCTGTCGGGCTTCGACGTCTGTCGCCGGCTGCGCCAGCAGCATCCCAAGGACAAGCTGCCGGTGCTGCTGCTCACCGCCCTCAACCAGCCCAAGGAGATCGAAGAGGGCTTCAACGCCGGGGCCAACGACTATCTGGTGAAACCCTTCTGCAAGGAGGAGCTGTTTGCCCGGGTCAAAGCCCTGCTGGAGGCCAGCGCCGGCCGCGCCTCCCTGGTGGAAAATCACCTGCTCAAGCAGGAGATAGAGCACCGCCTGCGGCTGCAGGCCCAGCTGCATCAGGATCAGGAGCGGCTGCTTGCGCTGCTCGGGGAAGGGGCCGATCCCATGGTCTTCATCGACGAGCAAGGGGTGGTGCTGTTTGCCTCCCGGGCCCTGGCCCGCTTGCTGGGCCAGGAGCCGGAAGCCATGGAGGGGCTGCCGCTGGACGAGTGGCTGGCGACCCCGCTGGCGAGCCAGTGGCCCGACATGGCGGCGCGGCCGGAGCAGGATCTGAGCTTCCTGGTGGCGGGCCAGAAGGACGGGCTCAATGCCCGTGCCCTGCCCATCAGCCTGGGGGGTCAGCACGCCTTCGCGCTCACCCTCAGCACCGAGCAGCGCCAGGACGACAACAGGGTGATGGCCCTGGAGAACGCCCTCAAGAGCCTGTCGCGCCAGGCCATCATCGAAGATGGCCAGTTGCTGGGGGAACTGAGCAGGCTGGGAGGGGAGTTCAGATCGCTGGCGGACAACCTCATTCGCCAGCAGGATGACGAGCCCCTGCGCCGGGCCCTGGTGGACACCATGCGCCTCACCCTGGATACCTGGCAGCAGAGCACCGGCAAGGGCAAGATAGTGCTGGCGGAGAAGAGCAAGCTGTGGCGCGTCTACATGGACAGATCCAGCCCCCAGACCCGCACCCTCGACAAATACCTGAGCCTGGACACCCTGCCCAAGGCGCCGCGCTGGAAGACGGTGGTGGCCAGCGCCGAATACGTGCTCAAGCAGTGCCCCTTGAGCGAAGTGCAGCAGCAAAGCCTGCACCAGAGCACCCAGCTGCTGCGCCAGCTCGCCAGCCGCAAGGGCTGAGGCTCTGCTGCGATCTCGGGTGGCCTATCTTCCGTTGACGAAATGAGCCCGAGATATCGAGCAGATGACATGCCAAAAACACCACACCCGCGAATGACGCGGGTGTGGTGTTTTAGACGTTGTGCCATAGGGGCGAAGGGGCTGCTCCGGCGGTGCGACTCAGCAAGCGGTCCGGCACATCCCGAACGAGGGCATACAGCCTACCCCATGTCAGCCAACGCTCACCTCCCCCCAAGGGCGCCGGTAGCCCAACGCCCATGGGATGAGGCCTGTTCACTCAGGCCTATCCCCTGTCACCCGGCTTATGGCTTCAATTCTCTATTCACCTGGGCGAAGGATTTGGGCCAGGGCTGTGCCTTCCGCAGAGCTGGCGACAGCTGGCGAATGGCTGCCTGCGCCTGGCTCAGGCCGACATAATCCCCTTTCAGCACCACATACCAGGGACTGCCATGGTAGTTGGTGCGATAGATCCACACCTGATCGGCGAGCCGATTGACGCGCACAAACTGCGCTACGGCATCCAGACTGCTCGCTCCCATCAGCTGGATGCTGAGGTGGGTGATGTTCTTCTGGTGCAGGACGCTGGCGGGCGTCAGGTTGACCTTGCCGGATGCCTTGCCTTGCGGCTCGGGCACGGTAGCTGGTTTAGACTGCGATTTCGCTGCCGGCTTGGACACAGGCTCCGGGGCAGGCGTGGACACGGGCTCGGGGATGGCAGGCTCGACCTCAACCAGAGGCGCCGAGGGGGCAGGTATTGGCGGCTCAGGCTGCACGACGTCTTCGGCCACGATCGGCAGGGCGCCGCTGGCCGGCATACCCAGCATGGGGGTCAGCTTGCCGGCCACACCGTCGACCTGCCGTTCGATCGACTCGGGAGCAGAAGGCAGGAACCCGGTCTCAGCCGACGGGATCAACGTCGCTGCGGCGCCACTGACCTGATCCGTAGCGTCCTCCCCCACCTCGGACTCGTCCTGCCGAGCCGTGGGGCTCACATAGCTCAACATCAGCAAGCAGAGGGCGCCGGCCGCCAGACCTACTCCTATCTGGCGAATGAGAGAGGCAGGGTTGCACTTGCGCAGATGGCCTTCGGTCATATGTCCTCCTGGACGGCATGAGAATGAGGGGCGCCGGTGCGGCAGAAAAAGGTCATGGACCGGCATGGGGGCGGCCGCTCGGCGCGGCAGAAAATGGGTGTAGTCCGTGAGAGCAGGCCCGGATCAGGATGTCACCCCATGTCGCCGTTCCTCATCGCCCTGGCGGGCTTGAAGAGAAACGGGCAGGGCTCGGCCTGCAGCCACCTCGCTTGCCATTCGTTGCCTCCCATCGACGCCGAGCACCATACCGGAATCGTGCTGAACTTGGCCTGAATCCTCCCCCCATCCGGGGGCCTTTGCCCTATCCAGGGGCTTGTTTCCTCTGGCATTTACCCCAGACGATCTCCTCTGCTCCATGCGCCAGGAGAAGACACCAGCGACCCGTTTCGGGGCCAAGAGGTCGGCAGACTCGATGCCCTGCAAGCTGACGGTAAAAGGCCGCCAGCAGCCTCTGCGCCACGACCTCGTCACCGCCTGCGGTGACGAGATCACGGCCAGGTTTCCATTTAGCGCTTGATGGTCCTGGCGCTTAGTGATAGTTAAATAACCAGAAAAATCAGTCATGTCGGACACATGACCACGCCAGCGACCTCGATGCCGAGCGGCAGGGGAGCACCATCCCGGACACAGGCAAGCAGCCAGACCCTGGGGATACAGGATCAAGGAGCGATCAGTGAGGGAGAGGCGTTACCAAGGCGGGTTGCCGCGCAGGGTCATGACAGTCTTGTTATCCGCCCTCTGGGGGGGGATCTGGTGTATCGCCACCCTGGCCCATGCCGCAGCGGAGCCGACCAGCCCAGGTCAGCGCCCTGCGCTCGCCGCCAAGGCCGAGGGTTATGCCGCCGAGGCGAGCTGCCTCGGTTGTCACGACAGCCAGGTGGCCCAGTGGAAGGGATCCGACCATGCCTGGGCCATGCGCCACGCCACCCCTGACAACGTGCTGGGGGATTTCAACGACGCCCATTTCGACGAGGCTGGCGTCAAGGCCCGCTTCTTTCGCAAGGGAGAGGACTATTTCGTCAATCTCGAGGGGGAAGACGGCAAGCCGGTAGACGTCAAGATCCTCTACACCTTCGGCCACTTCCCGTTGCAACAATATCTGGTCGCCCTCTCGCGCGGCCGGCTGCAGGCCCTGACCCTGGCCTGGGATAGCCGTCCGAAAGAGGAAGGCGGGCAGCGCTGGTTCTCCCTCTATCCCGGCCAGCGCTTTGCCACCAGCGATCCCCTGCACTGGACCGGGCGTTATCAGAACTGGAACGCCATGTGCGCGGATTGCCACTCCACCGCCCTCGACAAGGGCTACGACGACAAGAACGACAGCTTCACCACCACCTGGCACGAGCAGACCGTCGGCTGTCAGGCCTGCCACGGCCCGAGCCAGAGCCATGTGACCTGGGCCAATCAGCACAAGGCGGGCGGCAGCGCCAAGGCGGCGGACGGTCACTACGGCCTGACCGTCAACCTCAAGGCCCTCGGCAGTCAGGGCCAGGTGGAGCAGTGCGCCTTCTGCCACAGCCGGCGTCAAGGGCTGGGGACCGGTCAGCAGCCGGGTCATCCGCAGCTGGATCAGAGCCTGCCCACCACATTGCGGGCCTCCCTCTATCATGCGGATGGCCAGATAGATGGCGAGGTTTACGAGTTTGACTCCTTCGTCCAGAGCAAGATGTCCGCCGCCGGGGTGGGCTGCACCGATTGTCACAACCCCCACACCACCAAGGTCAAGCTGGAGGGCAACGGCCTCTGCCTCCAGTGCCACAATCCCCAGCCCCCGACCAGCCGCTTCCCGAGCCTGCAGGCCAGGGAGTACGACAGCAAGGCCCACCATCACCATGAGCCGGGCAGCGCCGGGGCCCAGTGCGTCAACTGCCACATGCCGACCAAGACCTACATGGGGGTCGACCCGCGCCGTGACCACAGCCTGCGCATCCCCCGCCCCGATCTGGCGGCCAGGACCGGCAGCCCGGATGCCTGTACCGCCTGTCATCAGGACAAGGAGCCCGCCTGGACGGCCAAGGCCATCGACACCTGGTATGGCAAGCCCAAACGGCCCCCCCACTACGGGGAGAGCTTCCACGCCGTGCAAAGCGGCAAGGGCTCTCCCCTTGACCTGCTCCCCCCCTTGCTGGCGGACAAGAGCAAGCCCGCCATAGTGCGGGCCACCGCGGCCGAACAGCTGGCCGACCTCGGCTTGCCTGCCATCCCTGAGCTGCGTCTCGCCCTCAAGGACGACAGTGCCCTGGTGCGGGCCTATGCCGTCTCCGGCTTTGCCAACACGCCCCCCATGGCGCGACTCGACGACCTCCTCCCCTTGCTGCGGGACCCGACCCTGGCGGTGCGGGACGAGGCCATCCGGGCCCTGGCAGACATTGCGCCTGCGCACCTGCCCGCCGAGGATCGCGCCCTGTTCCAGCGCCAGCTTGCCGACTATGAGCAGCGCCTGCGTGGCAATGCGGATCTGCCGGGCGGGCGCCTCAATCTGGCGGTGCTGCTCTCGCGCCAGGGGCGCCAGCAGGAGGCGATGGACGAGTATCGCCAGGCCCTGCGGATGGATCCCTACTTCGTGCCGGCCCGGGTCAACCTGGTGACCCTCGCCAGCGCGGCCCAGCAGCTGGATGAGGCGGAAACCCTGCTGCGCGGCGGCGTCGCCCTGGACAAGATGCCCATCGCCGACCATGGCAATCTCGCCTACATGCTGGCGCTGCTGCTGGTGGAGCGGGGCAAGACCGAAGAGGCGGTCGACTGGCTGGACAAGGCCGCCGCCGAACTGCCTGGCAACGTGCGGATCCGCTACAACCAGGGTCTGCTGCTCTCCCAGCTGAACCGGCGCGAGGAGGCGCTGGCCGCCCTGCGGGCAGGGCTGGCGCAGGCGCCGGACGATCCCGACTTGCTCTACACCCTGATCTACCTGCATGCCATTGCCGGTGAACAGGAGGAAGCCTTCGGATACGTCAAGCGGATGCGCAAGGCCGCCCCGCAGGATCCCAGGCTGCTGGCCATCGAGCCCTACTGGACCAAATGATCCTCGGAATGGGGAGCATTCATACCCCATTCTGCGCCCCCCTGGCGACCTGGCCTGGCGCGAACCAGGCGTCTGCGTCAGCACTCGGCGTCACAAATGGGTAATTGAGAAACAGTAATGTTCTCACTACGATAGCGCCGAGATGCTGTGTTATGGTTGTTCAGTTGTTAACAAAAAGCTTGTTAGTCTGGATCTGACGGCTCATCGCGTCGTCCCATGGGGATGCCGTCGATGAGCGAACCTCACTCTGCCAAGGAATGGAATGGTGACGACACGCGAACAGATTACCCAGCTGGAGGCCAATGTCGCCGAGCTGGTATTCGGCCAGGCCGATACCATACGCCACGTGCTGCTTGGGCTCCTGGCCAATGGCCATGTGTTGCTGGAGAGCCTGCCCGGGCTCGCCAAGACCCGCACCGTCAAAGCACTGGCGACCCACCTAGATGCGCAGATGAGCCGCATCCAGTTCACCCCGGATCTGCTGCCCTCCGACATCACAGGGGGCGAAATCCTCCAGCAGACCCCCAGCGGCAACCGGATCAGCTTCCAGCAGGGCCCCTTGTTTGGCAACGTCATCCTGGCCGACGAGATCAACCGCTCCCCCGCCAAGGTGCAGGCAGCCCTGCTCGAAGCCATGGAGGAGCGCCAGATCACGGTGGCGGGGCAGAGCTACCCCATGCCTTCTCTGTTCATGGTGCTGGCCACCCAGAACCCCATAGAGCAGGAGGGCACCTATCCGCTGCCGGAAGCCCAGATGGATCGCTTCCTGATGAAGCTGCAACTGGACTACCCGAAGGTGGAGGACGAGATCCGCATCCTGCGCCTGATCCGGGGCGAGGATCGGCAGCAGACGGGGGAACATCCCCAACCGAGCCACCTGCCCCAGGAGGTCATCTTCGCGGCGAGGCGCGAGGTGGCGGCCATCCATGTCTCCGAGGCCATCGACACCTACCTGATGGCCCTCATCAATGCCACTCGCCACCCGGCCGACGTGGATGCCGATCTCGCCCGCTGGATCGCCATCGGCGCCAGCCCGCGGGGCGGGATCAGCCTGGACAGGGTCGCCCGGGCGCAAGCCTGGCTGTCAGGGCGCGACTTCGTCTCGCCCGATGACGTTCGCGCCGTGGTGCACCCGGTGCTGCGCCACCGGCTGCAGCTCTCCTACGATGCCGTCGCCGACGGAGTGAACGGGGATGATGTCATCGACCGGCTGCTCGACAAGGTGGCCATTCCGGCCTAAGGAGCACCATGACAGCAGAGACGGACCTGCGCTCGCCAGATGGCTTCGTATATGCCTCTCTTCCCCAGCTAATGGCGCTGGAGCACCACAGCCGCGGGCTCAGCTTCCTCTCCCGCCAGCCCCTGTCGAGCATTCTCTCGGGCGCCCATGCCTCCCGCCTGCGGGGACGCGGCCTGAGCTTCGACGAGCTGCGCAACTACACCCCCGGGGATGACCTTCGTCACCTGGACGCACGCGCCACCCTGCGTTACGGCAAACCCTTCGTGCGCACCTTTACCGAGGAGCGCGACCGCCCGACCCTGCTGCTGGTGGATCAGCGGATGAACATGTATTTCGGCTCCCGCCACTGCTTCAAGTCAGTGGCGGCGGCCCAGCTGGCCTCCCTCTGCGCCTGGATGGCGTTTCATGCCGGCGACAGGGTCGGCGGCCTGGTCTTTGGCGATGAGACCCTGGAGCATATCCGCCCCCAGCGCAGCCGCGCCCGCATCGAAGCCCTGTGCGCCGCCGTGATCCGGGCCAATCACGCCCTCCATGCCGCCCTGCCGGAGGCCGGCCAGCCGGACAGGCTAGATACGATATTGCGCCACTGCCTCGCCAGTGCCAGCCACGACCACCTCATCTGCATCATCAGCGACTTCGCCGGTGCCGGCGATCAGACCTTGCAGCTGCTGCGCCAGCTCAGCGCCCACAACGACGTGATCGCCATGCAGGTCTATGACCCCATCGCCCTGAAATTCCCCGACAAGGGCAGGATCACCATCACCCAGGGCTCGGTGCAACGGGAGCTGCAGGTGGACAAGCGCCAGGTGCATGGGCCGCTCGGCGACTTCCTCTCCGGTCGCCTGCGGGACGTGGCCGAGCTGCTGCGTCGCAGTCGGGTGCCCCTGATGATGTTCGGCACGGGGGAGGAGGTGCTGGGGCAATTGCGCCTGGAGCTCGGCCGCCTGACCGGGAGCGCGCGATGACGGCCCAGGTCCCCGACATAGCCCAGCTCAGGGAGCTGGCCATTCCCACGCCCCCGGTCAGCTATCTGCCCCAGACCTGGGGCTGGCTGCTGTTGCTGCTGATCGTCCTCTCCCTGATCCTGCTCTGGGGAGGGCGCCGCTGGTGGCAATGGCGGCGCGATCGCTACCGCCGGGAGGCGCAGGCACGGCTAGAGGCGCTGCGTCTTTCCCTCGCCGATCCCCAATCCCGTCTGGCGGCCCTGCGGGCACTGCCCGGTCTGCTCAAGCGGGTGGCGATCTCCATGCCCGGCGGCGAGGGCGCCCGGCCGCTCGGTGGCGACGCCTGGATGGCATTCCTGGCCCGCAGCGCCCCCTTCCCCCTGCCCACCCATTTTGCCGAGGATCTGTTCACCCTGGCCTATGCCCCGTCCAGCCGGGTGCTGGACATCCCCCACGGTCGCATCGATGAGATCTTCCAGCTCAGCCGACGCTGGATAGGAGAGCATCATGTGGCAGTTTGACGCCCCCTGGGCACTGCTCCTGCTGCCCCTGCCCTGGCTGGCCTACCGCTATCTGCCCCCCTATCGCGCCGCCCGCAGTGCCCTGCGCGTGCCCTTCTTCGCCGCCATGGACCAGGCCCTGGGCCAGTCTCCCCGCACCCTGGGCGGGGGGCGCTGGCAGCTTGGCCTCAACCTGCTGGTCTGGGCGCTGCTGGTGACGGCCTGCGCCCGCCCCGTGCTGATCGAGCCCCCCATTCGCCATGACAGCCCCACCCGCGACATCATGCTGGCCATCGACATCTCCCAGTCCATGGAGACCCGGGATTACACCACCCCGGATGGCCGCCAGAGCGATCGCCTGAGCGCGGTGAAGGGGGCGGTGCAGGACTTCATCCAGCGCCGCAAGGAGGATCGCCTCGGCCTCATCGTCTTTGGCACCGGCGCCTACCCCCAGGCGCCGCTGACCCTGGATCACGCCAGCCTGCAACTGCTGCTCGATGAGGTCGGCATCGGCATGGCGGGCCCCAATACGGCGCTCGGGGACGCCATTGGTCTGGCCATCAAGCTGCTGGAGAAGACCCGGGAGAGAGAGAAGGTGCTGATCCTGCTGACGGACGGCAATGATACCGGCAGCGCCATCACCCCGGCCCACGCCGCCCAACTGGCCCGTGACCGGGGGATCAGGGTGCACACCATTGGCATAGGCGATCCGGCGGCCAGCGGCGATGCCAGGGTCGACTTGCAGGTGCTGATGGAGATCGCCAACACCACGGGCGGACGCTTCTTCAGGGCCGACGATCGCCAGGCGCTGCACGCTGTCTATGCCGCCCTGGACGAGCTGACCCCCCATAGGGTGAAGACCTTCAGCCACCAGCCCAAGCGCGACCTGTTCTGGTGGCCGTTGGGGGCCAGTCTGCTGTTGCTGCTGGTGTGCCACCTCCTGGCCGCCCTGCTCGGCAGGCGCGCGCCCCCCTCCCGTATCGAGGAGGAGTCATGACGATCGATCTGGCGGCCTTCCATTTCCTGCGCCCCCTCTGGCTGCTGCTGATGGTGCCGGGGATAGTGCTGCCGCTGCTCTGGCTGCGTCGCCACGACATCAAGCGGCAGCTGCGCGGCATCATAGCCCCCCATCTGGTGGCATCCCTGGTCATCACCCCGGCCAGGGAGCGCACCCTGCACCCCATACACCTGCTGGCCAGCCTGCTGGTACTGGGGGGGGTGGCCGCCGCCGGCCCCACCTGGCAACAAGATATCCCCGATTTCCTCGACGATCGGGCCCCGCTCATCCTCGCCGTGGATCTCTCCGCCTCCATGGATGCCGATGACGTACCGCCGACCCGGCTCGCCGCCATCCACCACAAGCTGCACGACCTCGTCCAGAGCCGGGCCGGTGCCCGCACCGCCCTCATCGCCTATGCCGGCAGCGCACACCTGGTGTTGCCCGCGACCGAGGATCCGGCCCTGCTGGACACCTTCGTCCAGGCGCTGGCCACCGATCTGATGCCCAGTCCCGGCAAGGACGTGCTGGGGGTGATCGATGAGGCCCAGCGCTTGCTGGCCGCCGAGCACTCCCCCGGCACCCTGGTCCTGCTGACCGACGGCGCCGACCCCAGCCAGTTTGATGCCATCGGCAAGCGCCTCGCGGGCAGCCAGCTTCAGGTGCTGGTCCTGGCGGTAGGCAGCCAGGATGGCACCCTGATCCGCGATGCGAAGGGTCAGCCCCGCACAGGGCCTGACGGCCGCCCTCTGGTGAGCCGCTTCGACGAGGCCGCCCTCAAGGGGCTGGCCAGCGCCGCCAATGCCCCCCTGGGCAGCCTGACCCTCGGCGATGACGATCTCGACTGGATTGGGCTGCACGCCCAGCAGCATTTTCAGGCGGCCCAGGGAGATGATCAGCAGATCCACTGGCAGGATGCCGGTTACTGGCTGTGCTGGCCCCTGGCACTGATCGCCCTGTGCTGCGTGCGCCGGGGCTGGCAGGTGCACTGGCTGGGGGGCGTGTTGCTGATGCTGCTCCTGGGCGCAGCCCCGGCGCCAGCGCACGCCAACGCCCTGGCCGACGCTTTCTTCACCCCGGATCAACAGGGCCGCTGGGCCTTCGAGCAGGGCCACTACCCTGAGGCGGCGGCCCATTTCAAGGATCCCTACTGGAAAGGGCTCTCGGCCTACCTGGCCGCCGACTTCGACCTCGCCCAGGCCAGCCTGGCCCGGCTGGACACGGCCAATGCCTACTTCTACCTCGGCAACACCTATGTGAAGCTGTTCAAGTTCCCGGAGGCGATCCTCGCCTATCAGCAGGCCCTGAAGCAGCAACCCGACTTCCCCGAGGCCAAGGCCAACCTGGCGTTGGCCCGGGCGCTCCAGCAGGATCACGAGGATCAGCAGGAGGCCGGCACGCCGGATGAGAAGGCCGACCAGACCCTGGAGGACCAGACCCCATCCAAGGGCGGCAAGGCGCAACAGCAGCAGACCCCCCAGGCCAGCTCGGATCAGCTCTGGCTCGACAACCTCAGCACCTCGCCGGCCCAGTTCCTCAGGCGCAAGTTCCTGCTGCAGGATGCGGCCAGCGAGCGCACGCCGGAGCCTGCCCCATGAGAGCCCTGCTGCTCATCCTGCTGCTCGGCCTCGGCGCCCTTGCCCAGGCAGCCGAGCCCGAGGTCCGCATTCAGAGCAGACTGGTGCCCGCCGACGGCGTGAGCGTGGGCGGCACCCTCAATCTGGAGGTGGATCTGCTGGTGGACACCTGGTTTACCGCCGCCCCCGTGCTGGCGCCCCTCCAGCTGGCGGGGGCCGTGGTTGCCCCTCCCAGCAGCGAGGCCAGCCATCTGACCGAGCAGATCGATGGCAAGACCTTCTTTGGCATGAGGTTCACCTACCGCATCACCCCTCAGCTTGCCCAGACATTCGAGATCCCCCCCCTGCAGTTTCAGGTTCAGCCCGGGCAGGGCACGGGGCCGGTCAGCCTCAGCAGCCCGCCCCTGAGCTTCCAGGCCAGGGCCCTGCCTCATGGGGGCAAGACACCCCAGCTGGTCGCCAACGAGGTACGCTTCACCCAGCAGATCCAGCGCTCTCACACGCCGCTGCGGGTGGGTGACAGCGTGCAGCGTCAGCTGCGCATCGAAGCGGAGGGGGCCCAGGCCATGTTGCTGCCGGTGCCGCACTTCGCGGCGGTGAAGGGGCTCAGGCGTTATGTGCAGACCCCCAGTGTCATGGCCATGGACGACGGCCGCGGGAGCACCACGGGGGGCGTGCGCGAGGACAAGGTCACCTATGTGATAGAGCAGAGCGGCCACTTCACCCTGCCCCCCATCCGGCTTATCTGGTGGGATGCAGGCAGTGGCCAATCCCGGGAGCTGACGGTCCCCGAGGTCGCCCTGAGCGCGGCAGCTGGCACCTATCAGGCCCCCTTCTCCATCAGCGAGGATCTGCACGCCCTGGGGCAGCAGGCCCGCATCACCCTGGCTGGTAAGGGTGTGCTGCTCGCTGGCCTGGGGCTGATGGCGATCGCCCTCCTTTGGCTGGGGCGGCCCCGGCTGCAAGCCTTGTGGCGCCGCCTCCAGCGGTGGCGGGCAAGTCGCCGGCTCGCCTGGCTCGACTCCCCCGACTACGCACTTCGCCTCGCACGCACCCAGTTGCGGCAGCAACCCGCCGAGCTGGGCGGACTCTATCTCTGGGTGAGGCGGCGCAGCGGGCTGCTGGCCATTGCCCCCTTGCTGAAGAGCGGCCCGACGAGTCGCCTCCACCCTGTGCTAGCCTTCTTCAGACTCAACTACGGCCTTGACAACAAGCCCTCGGGAGAGGACGCCACCGCCGGCCTCGCCGAGGAGATAGTGCCGGCCCTCGAAGGGGCCATGATGGAAGCAACCGCTCGCCGATCCCGGCCCCATGCCTTGCAACCACTGCATCCTGGGCTGGATGAACCGGATCATCGTCGTCATACAAGGAGGTCATAATGCGTCATCCCCCCATGCTGTCGTTCATGCGCTGGTGTGCCTTGCTGCTGCTCGTACTGCCCTTGCTGGCACGGGCCGCCGATCCGCTCCCCTCCTGGCAGGATGGCCCCTCGCGCCAGGCCATCGAGGCCTTCGTCACCGCGGTGACGACGGAAGGGGGCAAGGATTATGTGGCCCCCGCCGAGCGGATCGCCGTGTTCGACAATGACGGCACCCTGTGGAGCGAGCAGCCCGCCTATTTCCAGGTGCTGTTTGCCCTGTCCGAGCTCAAGCGGATGGCGCCTGAGCACCCGGAATGGAAACAACAGCAGCCCTTCAAGGCCGCCCTGGAGGGGGATCAGCAGACCCTGGCCAAGAGCGGCATGGCGGGCCTGCTCCAGATAGTGCTCGCCACCCACAGCGGCATGAGCTCGGCACAGTTCATCCAGAATGCCCGGCATTGGCTCGACACCGCCCGCCACCCCACCACGGGGCGCCGATTCACCGAGATGGTGTTCCAGCCCATGCTGGAGCTGCTCGATTACCTGCGGGCCAACGGCTTCAAGACCTACATAGTGTCGGGGGGCGAGGTGGTCTTCATGCGCGCCTTCGCCGAGGAGGTGTACGGCATCCCCCCCGAGCAGGTGATAGGCACCACCCTCGGCAGCCGCTTCGAGGAGAAGGCGGGTCGCCTCAGCATCCAGCGTCTGCCCAAGCTGGTGCACAACGACGATGGTGTCGGCAAGCCGGAGAGCATAGACCGCATCATAGGTCGCCGCCCCCTCTTCGCCTTTGGCAACTCGGATGGCGACCTGCAGATGCTGCAATGGACCATGGCGGGGGCAGGCAAGCGCTTCGCCGGTCTGGTGCATCACACCGATGCCAAACGGGAATGGGCCTATGACAGGAACAGCAAGGTTGGGCGCCTGGACAAGGCGTTGAGTGCTGCGAACAGGGGTAACTGGACCGTCGTGGACATGGCCAGAGAGTGGCGCAGTGTCTATCCGTTCGAGTCGCTCAGGTAGAGTAAGTGCAAGTAGAGAAGGACCGCAGGATGTCTCGGGATGACGCACCGTCATCAGCTTTCCGGCACTCGCCGTCGCGGACAAGGACTGTAGCGTGATACGGAGATACAACTATGACATTTGCAAGAAAATGGATGCCCGGGCTGGCACTGTCCATCGCGACGGCCCTGGGGGCCTCGGCCGCCATGGCGGCCGACAAGCCCAACATCCTGGTGATCTTCGGTGACGACGTTGGCCAGACCAACATCAGCGCCTATGGCAAGGGGGTCGTCGGCTATCAGACTCCCAACATCGACCGCATCGCCAAGGAAGGCATGATGTTCACCGACTATTACGCGGAGAACAGCTGCACGGCGGGACGCTCGACCTTCATCACGGGTCAGACCATATTGCGAACCGGTCTGTCCAAGGTGGGCATGCCCGGCGTGCCTGTCGGCTTGCAGGCCCGTGATGTCACCATAGCCCAGGCCCTCAAGTCCCACGGCTACGCCACCGGCCAGTTCGGCAAGAACCACCTGGGGGATCGTGACGAGTACCTGCCGACCGCCCATGGCTTCGACGAGTTCTTCGGCAACCTCTACCATCTCAATGCCGAAGAAGAGCCCGAACGCCCCTTCTGGCCCAAGGATGATACCGAGTTCACCAAGGCCGCGACACCGCGCGGGGTCATCCACTCCACCGCGGACGGCAAGATCGAGGACACGGGCCCGCTCAACAGCAAGCGCATGGAGACCATAGACGACGAAACCACCCAGGCCGCCATCAACTTCATGGAGAAACAGGTCAAGGCCGACAAACCCTTCTTCGTCTGGATGAACACCACCCGCATGCACGCCTTTACCCATGTTCGCCCATCCATGCAGGGCCAGAGCGGCATGCCGGGCAACGACTATGCCGACGGCATGCTCGAGCACGATGGCCATGTGGGCAAGATCCTCAAGGCGGTGGACGACCTGAAGATCGCGGACAACACCATAGTGGTCTATTCCACCGACAACGGTCCCAATCAATGGTCCTGGCCGGATGCGGCCACCACGCCGTTCCGCAACGAGAAGAACTCCAACTGGGAAGGGGCCTACCGGGTACCTGCCATGGTGCGCTGGCCGGGGCACATCAAGCCGGATGTCATCTCTACCGAGATGTTCTCCGGTCTTGACTGGTTCCCGACCCTGCTGGCCGCTGTGGGTGACACCGACATCAAGGAGAGACTGCTCAAGGGCACCGATCTCGGTGGCAAGAACTTCAAGGTGCACCTGGACGGTTACAACCAGCTCGATTTGCTGACCGGCAAGGCCGACAAGGGGGCTCGCAAGGAGTTCTACTACTTCAACGATGATGCCGAGCTGGTGGGCATGCGTTTCGACAACTGGAAGATCGTCTGGTGCGAACAGCGTGCGCCGGGTGGCCTGCAGGTCTGGAGCGAGCCCTTCACCTGCCTGCGCGTGCCCAAGCTGTTCAACCTGCGCATGGATCCGTACGAGCGGGCTGACATCGTCTCCGATCAGTACTATGACTGGCTGACCAAGAACGACTACCTGCTGTTCCAGGGCACCCAGAAGGCGGCGAAGTTCCTGCAGACCTTCGTGGACTACCCGCCCAGCCAGCGTCCTGCCAGCTTCAGCATCGACCAGATCCGGGCCGATGTGGACAAGAAAATAGAAGAAAAAATGAACCAAAAACAATAAGTATCGTGCCAGGTGCCCGCCCCGGCGGGCACCTTTTTATCTCTTCTGTTCGTGCGGATAGTCCCGCCCGATAAGGCTAATTCGATGTCCAAAGCCGCCCATTCCCCCGTTGCCAACCGCCGTGACAAGGTGGAGGCACCCTGCCGTCAACGGGCCTCTTTGAAGATGCTGCTTCCCGCCGCTCTCCTGTTCGCCTCCGGCGGCGCGGCCCTGATTTACCAGGTACTCTGGGTCAAACAACTCTCTCTGGTGGTGGGGGTGGAGGTCTATGCCGTCACCACCGGCATCAGTGCCTTTTTTGCCGGCCTTGCCCTCGGTGGTCTCTATTTCGGTCGCAGAGCCGACCGGCTGCAGGATCCGGTGCGCCTCTACGCCTGGCTCGAGCTGGCCGTGGCGCTGCTCGGCGTTGGAGCCACCTTGGCCCTCTCCCACCTGGCCGAGCCGTTCGCTCGCCTGGAAGCGAGTCTGGGCCTGCTCGCCTGGGTGCTGCCCTTCGTGCTGGTCGGCCTGCCCGCCGTGCTGATGGGGGGCACCCTGCCGGTCCTGGTGCGTGCCCTGACCCCTGCCAGTGACAGGGTGGCGAGCGCCGGGGGCAGCCTCTATGCGGCCAACACCGCAGGGGCCATCCTCGGCACCCTGCTGACCGCCTTCCTGTTGCTGCCCCGGCTCGGTGTCCATGGCAGCGCCTTCGCCGCCGCCACCCTGAATCTGCTGGCCGCCCTCGGGGCCTGGCTCTGGTGTCGCAAGGCGCGCACGCCCCTCCCCGTCGCCCCGCCCAAGGGTAGCCCCTCGCCCCGGGCCAGAGTGGCCGTCGCCCTCTATTGCGTGGCCGGGGGCATAGCCCTCGGCTACGAGGTGGTCTGGAGCCAGTCCATAGTGCAGTTCATGAGTACCCGCACCTTTGCGTTCGCCGTGGTTCTGGCCACCTATCTCACCGGCCTGATGCTCGGCAGCGCGCTCTATGCGAGGCGAGCCGAGCGCATCCAGAACCCCTGGGGCCTGTTTGGCCTGCTGATCACCGCGGCCGGCCTGCTGGCGCTGTTGCAGGTGGCCGGCCTCGGTCGCTGGCTCGTGATGGCCCAATCCCAGATGGAGCTTTGGGCCCTGCAAGTGACCGGCAACGAGCTGGCCGGCATGTGTGCCCGCTTCCTCACCGTGGCCCTCTCCACCGTCTTCCTCCCCACCACCCTGCTCGGCACCGCTTTTCCACTGGCGCTGCGGCTGGCGGCCACCAGCTCGCGGATAGGCCGGGACGTGGGCACCCTGGTGGCCCTCAACACCCTGGGGGGCATCGCCGGGGTCGCCCTGACCGGCTTCCTGCTCATCCCGAGCCTTGGCCTGGTGCGTACCCTGGCACTCCTGGCCGTGCTGGCGGCCCTGCTTGGCTGCATTGCGACCTGGCAGAGCCCGGCTCCTCGCCGCTACCTGGCCGGAGCCACATTGGCCATGACGCTGATGACGATCCTCCTCGGCGCGCTCACGCCACCACAGCGGCTGGCCGAGCTGTTGCCCGGGGCCAGAAACGGACACCTTGCCTACTACCATGAGGGCAAGGGGGGCACTGTGGCCGTCGTCACTCAGGGGCAGGGAGATCGCCGCTTCCAGCGTCTCTACATTCAGGGGGTCTCGAACACCGGGGATGCCATGCCCTCGCTGCGCTACATGCGGCTGCAAGCCTTGCTGCCGCTGCTGATCCACGGCCAGCAGCCGGATTCGGCCCTGGTCATCGGGTTTGGCACCGGCATCACGGCCGGCGCCATGCTGCGCGACCCCGGCCTGACCCGCCCCGTGGTGGCCGAGCTGCTGCCTGAGGTGCTGGAAGCCGCCCCCCTCTTCAAGGGCAACTACGATGCCGTCCATGATCCGCGCCTCGACATCAGGCTGCGGGACGGGCGACGGGAGCTGCTGCGCAGCGACGAGCAGTACGATCTCATCACCCTGGAGCCGCCACCCCCCTCGGCGGCCGGGGTGGTGAACCTCTACTCCCGTGACTTCTATCAGCTGGCCGCACGGCGCCTGCATCGGGGAGGCATGGTGGCCCAGTGGTTGCCGCTGCCCACCCAGAACAGCGAGGAGAGTCGCTCCCTGGTGCGCAGCTTCGTGGAGGTCTTTCCTCACGCCACCCTGTGGACGACCGAGTTTCACGAGATGCTGTTGATAGGATCCCTCGACCCGCTGGCGCTGGATGTCCCCCGGATAAGGGCGCGCTTCGCCGAGCCCGGGGTGGCCGCGGCCCTGACCGAAGTCGGCATAGACACACCCGCCGCCCTGCTGGCCACCTGGGTCACGGACAGGGATGGCTTGCTGCGCTTTGCCGGTGACGCCCTGCCGGTCACCGATGACTGGCCACGCATCGAATACGCCCCCTGGGTCAGGCGCAACGAGATCACCCGGGTGCTGCCCGAACTGCTGGCGCTGCGCTCACCGCCCCCGCTACAGCAGGCGGATGCGGCCTTCAAGGGAGAGGTCGAGCGCCAGTGGCAATCGCTGGATCACTTCTACTCGGTGGCCTTCTATGCCTATCAGGGAGACAGGGACGCCTGGGCTCGCGGGGTCGGCCAGATGACCCCAGAGGAGCGGGCCAACCCCTACTACCGCTGGTTTATCGGTCACTGACCCCCAGGCCAGTCCGTCGGGCTGGCCTGCTCTGGACACAGCCGTGCCTGACCCTGTGCGGCCCGATCAGGGCGCCGGGTCAGCCTCGCTTTTTGTGGTGGTGACGACACGACAACCCCCGCCATGGCGCAGCCTGGAGGGTCGCTGCAGCCGCGTAGCGCGCCATAGCCAACGTTTCTTTGATACGGACGGTTCAACCGGCCGATCGAGGCCACGCTTTGGCTGCGATGGGGGTTGCCCTGAGACTGGCCAACAAGCAGCAGGTGCTTGACCTGCGCACTGTCACTGCGCAGACAAGAGACACGGCGGTGATCCCATGCTGGAGTGGCAAGGCCCGGGAAGAGGGGGCGCTCTGAACGGGTGTTAAGGCTCAGATGAATTTCCCTGCTGTGTCACATTTGAGCGGGGCATATCCTTGTATATTCAGCATATTCCCTTCACAACGCGCCTGATTGGACAACTGCGGTGATCCATCCCAGCGACCTTTCGGCATGGAGCATGTCACATGAACATCACCCCTATCGCCATCGCCTTGCTGGCGGCCAGTTCGGCCCATGCTGCCAGCCCAGCCAACCCCACCGCCCAGACCATTTATCTCGGTGGCGATATCGTGACCGTCAATGATGCGGCGCCGACGGCGCAGGCGCTGGCCATCAGGGATGGCCGCATTCTGGCGCTGGGCAGCGAGGCCGACATCCTCACGCTGCGAGATGGCGAAACCCGGGTGGTCGACCTGCAGGGCAAGACCCTGATCCCGGGCTTTATCGATGCCCATGGTCATGTGTTCAACACCGGGATCCAGGCGCTCTCCGCCAACCTGCTGGCCCCGCCGGATGGAGCAGTGACCAGCATTGCGACCCTGCAACAATCGCTGCGAAACTGGGTCGCCAAACCGCAAAACAGGGCGCACGGTATCATCCTGGGTTTCGGTTATGACGACTCCCAGCTCAAGGAGGGGCGCCACCCCACCCGTCAGGAGCTCGATGCCGTATCACAGGATCTCCCGGTGCTCATCATTCACCAGTCCGGTCACCTCGCGACACTCAACAGCAAGGCGCTGGCGCTGGCCGGATTCGGGCCCGACAGCCAGGATCCGGAAGGGGGCAAGATCCGCCGTGAAGCGGACGGCAAGACGCCCAACGGGGTACTGGAGGAGACGGCTTTCTTTGGCACCTTGCTGCCGATGTTCGCCAACTTGAACGACAGGGAAAACGAGGCGATTTTCAAGGCAGGCATGACACTCTATGCCAGCTTCGGTTACACCACGGCCCAGGAGGGGCGCGCCTCTATCTCCGCGGTCAAGACCATGTACCAGCTGGCCCAGAAAGCCAGGCTGCCCCTGGATGTCGCGGCCTATCCCGATATCCAGATTGCGCGGGATGTCATCGCCCCGCCCTACTACTCCAGCCACTACCTGAACGGGTTCCGGGTCGCGGGAGCCAAGCTCAACCTCGATGGCTCCCCCCAGGGCAAGACCGCCTGGCTGACCCAGCCCTATTTCGTTCCCCCTGCCGGACAAAAGGCCGATTACAAGGGCTATCCCAGCATGAGCGACGAACAGGCCGCCCACTATATCGAACTGGCCCAGCGCAACGGCTGGCAGCTGCTCACCCACGTCAACGGCGATGCGGCCATCGATCAGCTGATCAAGGGGATTGAGGCCAGCGAGAAGCAACATGGCAAACCGGATCGGGGCTTTGTCGCCATCCATGCCCAGACCGCCCGCAAGGATCAGGTCGCCTCGTTCCAGCGACTCGGCATCTTCCCCTCCTTCTTCCCGATGCATACCTTCTACTGGGGGGATTGGCACAGTGACTCCGTGCTTGGCAAGGAGCGGGCGCAGCATATCTCTCCCACCGGGTGGGCGCGCGAACTGGGGATGATTTTCACCTCGCACCACGACTCCCCCGTGGCATTGCCTGATGCCATGCGGGTCTATTATGCGACCGTCAACCGGATCAGCCGTACCGGCCGCCCTATTGGGCCGGATCAGCGGGTCTCCGCCCTGGATGGACTGAAGGCCCAGACACTGTGGGCGGCCACCCAATACAAGGAGGAGCACGACAAGGGGTCGCTGGAGGTCGGCAAGCTGGCGGACATGGTGGTGCTCTCGGCAAACCCGCTCAAGGTGAAGCCGGAAACCCTGGCCGACATCCGGATCGAAGAGACGATAAAGGAGGGGGTCTCCATCTACCAACGTGACGGGCAGAGCGCTCGGGAATCGACAGCCTGCACGGACTCAACTCGCTGCAGCGCTGTCGCTACCACAGCCATGGTGGCCGCAGGGCTATTGCATCACCAGCCGCACTAGGCAGGAGCATGGCCTGATGCTCAGATACGCTGGGCCATGGCTTGGCCAAGCCAGAGCAATAAATGCAAAAAGCCCGGTCGAGTCATCGACCGGGCTTTTTCAAAAGATGGCGGAGAGACAGGGATTCGAACCCTGGGTGGCATTGCTGCCACAATTGATTTCGAGTCAATCCCGTTCGGCCACTCCGGCATCTCTCCGCGGGCCCTCATATTGACCCAACCCGAGTCGGGAAATCAACGTAAATCTCGTTGCAGATCAGACGACTGGCTATTAAACCGTCAGCCTGTGGCGGCCCTCCCCTTGCCGGGCCCAGGCTCGCTTGCCGACATGCGACGCCAAGGTGTCGGAGCTGGTCCCTGGGCCGGCCACCCCGGCGCCGATCCAGGCTTATTCCCCTTTCCCCGACAAACCGGGGGCTGAGGGCCGAAAATCCCCCTCGACATGCCGCAATACGGCCCGGGAGAAGCACGGTCTGACGCTGGTAATCCCCGGTCGATTGGTTGACAATCTCCGCTCATTTTTGGGAGGGAAGCACTTCCCTCGAGAACTGCCGATAGGAAAAACCATGCGCAATATCCGTATCGTCTCACTGCTGCTGGCCGCTGCCAGCCTCTGGACCACACCGGCCTGGTCGATAACCTATCCGCTTCCACCGGCGGGCAGCCGTCTCATCGGTGAGCTGGAAGATTACATAGTCCAACCTGGCGATCATCTGGAGCTGGTCGGCAAACATACCCAGATTGGCTTTTTGGCGCTGCTCGAGGCAAATCCCGGGGTAGATCCCTATTTGCCCACACCCGGCACCCGGCTGACCCTGCCGACCCAGATGCTGCTGCCCGATGTGCCGCGGGAGGGCATCGTCATCAACCTGCCGGAGCTGCGCCTCTATTACTTCCCCAAGGACAAGGCGGAGGTGATGGTGCTGCCCATCGGCATAGGTGACATAGGCCGCGAGACGCCCGAGATGACCACCACTGTCATCGCGAAGAATCCGAACCCGACCTGGGTGCCAGGCCCCATGGTGCGCAAGTCCTGGCTGGAGCAAAAGGGCATAGATCTGCCGGCCGTGGTGCCCCCCGGCCCGGACAATCCCCTCGGCAAATTCGCCATGCGCCTCGGCTATGGCAACAAGGACTACCTCATTCACGGCACCAACAAGGAGTTCGGGGTCGGTCTGCGGGTCAGCGCGGGCTGTATCCGGCTGCGCCCGGATGACATAGAGACCTTGTTCAGCCTGGTGCCTGTCGGTACCCGGGTGCAGGTGATCAACCAGCCGGTCAAGATGGCGGTCGAGCCCGATGGCCGCCGCTGGCTGGAGGTGCACTCCCCCCTATCCCGCACCGAAGCGGAGATGGCCGAGGGGGCACCCCTGGTGCTCTCCCCCGAGGTCGAGCAGTTTATCGCGACCCCCGAGATAGACGGCGCCCGGGTGACTGCCCTGCTCGACGACAAGAACGGGCTGCCCCGCCCCATCAGCGGCTAAGATCCTCCCGGAGATCACCATGACGAGATGCGGCCTTCCCCTGCTGGCGCTCCTGTTGACCCTGCTGCCCGGCTCAGCCGCGATGGCGGACATACTGTGGATGCAGAACGGCGATCGCCTGACCGGCACCATAGAAGAGATCACGGACGATCAGGTCCGCATCAAGCCATCCTATAGCAAGGCCCTGACCGTCCAGCGCCATGCCATCAAGCGCTGGCGCCTGGACAAGCAGGAGCAGCCAAAACCGCTGACCAAGAAGGGGATCCCCTTGCTGGACGCTCCTGACGAAGTGAATGCCTGGCTCCTGACCGGCACCAGCGATCTGAACATCAAGCTCAAGGAGAACACCAAGAAGACCAACAACGTCAACCTCAAGGTCTCCACCGAGCTGGCCAATCTGGACTGGCGTTACAGTCTGGATGGCGAGTACATCTACGAGACGGCGAACAACATCACCGACAGCCACGAATACAAGCTAAAACCCAAACTCGACTTCTTCTTCGACGATCACTGGTTCCTGAGCTCCTCCATTGACATCGACTACAACCTGATCGAAGCGGGCTACCTGGAAATCGACTATGCCTCTGGCCCCGGCTACCGCTTCTGGAATGACAAGCGGCGCCGCCTGGAGTTCATCACCCAGCTGGGTCTGGAGCGGGCCTATTTCAGGCCGGAGGTGTGGAGCAATTCGGACATTTTTGACGACAGGATAATCAATTACCCCTTCGTCAACCTGGGCTGGGACTACCGGCAACCTCTCACCTTCTGGGAGGAGAAGTTCGAGTTGTTCAGCAAGGGGAGCTATGAAAAGTTCGTCGATCAGCCCTCCCCCTACCTGACCAGAAAACAGTCCGTCAGCGGCAGCCTGGGGCTCAGGTACTACTTCAACGATCACCTGCGTCTCTCCTGGTCGAGCGAGCTGGATTGGGACGATGTCTGGTTCGACTACCACGGCCTGGACATGGATGTGAGCGAGAAGGAGTGGCGTCACATCATCACCCTGGGCGCCAGCTTCTAGCCCCCAGAAACGACACAGGCCCACCGAAGTGGGCCTGTGTATCGCCGTGAGGGACGGGCGTCAGAAATAGATACGGGTGACCGACTCGATGACGCAACCAGGGCGGCGGATCCCCTCGATCTCTATCTTGATCTCCTTGAGCAACTCGATCCCCCCCTTGATGGGAGTGACTCGCGACAGCCTGGTACGGGCACGGATGTTGCTGTCCACCTTGATGGGATAAGGGAAGCGGACCTGCTCCAGACCGAAGTTCACCACCATGCGGGCGCTCGGGAATTCCGGCGTCGCCTCGTCCACCGAGCCGGTGAGCTGGGGCAGCAGGGCCAGGGTCAGGAAACCGTGGGCAATGGTGGTCTTGAATGGCGACTCGGCTGCCGCACGCTCGGGGTCGGTGTGGATCCACTGATGGTCACCGGTCACGGCCGCGAACTGATCGATCAACCCCTGATTTATCTGCAACCACTCACCCACATGGGTCTCTTCCCCGATCCGGGCCTGCAGCTCGGCATAGAGGCTGGCGGCTTCGCCACTCAGCTCAACCGGGTTCTCTTCGATCAGGGTCGGCTGGCTGTTGACCGCCTGAGCCTGGGATGCGCGCTGCTGCCGTACCAGCGACTGGTCGGCCTGCAGATCCAGCACTCGCCCCAGCAAAGGGTGAAGGTGTGCCTTTTGCTGAAACTCACGCCAGTAGTCACGGATCGCCGGAGAGAGCCAATCCTTGAGCTCAAAGGGGTGTTGCGCCAGGATTTCGCGCTTGTGCTTCAGAAAATCGACAACTTTCATGTACCGATCCCTATTCGATTCAAAGCCTGTAAAGAGGTCTAACCAGTCCCATTTTATGAAAGTTTCACAGGTAAGTACAAAAAAATCTCGGCGTACAACTGTACCGGGGATGAAAGTGGTCACTAACACGCAGGGAAAAACGGACAGCTATAAAGCGGAAAAACGATTGTAACGAGGGGAACGAGACGGAAAACCGCGGGGCTTGCAAAGGGCGTGGTTCGGGGTGCTTTTGCTCTCAACACCCCCTTTTTCCTCAGCGGCCGGGAGCAGACCACCAGGCGGTTCGGCTCGCCTCGTCCAGGAAGCTCCAGGCCAGGATCCGGCTCACCTTGTTTCCCTGCGCCATGTCGATCACCCTGACATCCTGAGCCCCCACCCGAGCCAGCGCCTTTCGTGCGGCAGGCAGATTCTCCTTTTTTGACACCAGCGAGCTGAACCAGAGACACTGGCCGGCAAACTCCTTGCTCTGCTCTATCATGCCGGCCAGAAAAGCCGCCTCGCCGCCCTCGCACCAGAGCTCCGCCTTCTGTCCGCCGAAGTTGAGCACGGGAGCCCCCGTCAGCGCCTTGCCGAGGTTGCGCAGCTTGCGCTCCGTCCCCTTGCTCGCCTCCGCCAGCGAGGCGTGGAACGGCGGATTGCACAGGGTCAGGGCGAAGCGCTCCTTCGGCCCCAGGACGCCGCGAAAGATCTGCTTGGGGTTGTCCTGATGGCGGCACGCTATCTGGCTGCCCAGGCCATTGCTCGCCGCCAGCAGGGTCGCCGCCTTGACCGACACGGGGTCGATGTCCGACCCCACGAAGCGCCAGCCATACTCACGGGCCCCCAGCAGGGGATAGATGCAATTCGCCCCGACGCCTATGTCCAGCACCCGCACCCCCTTGCCCCTTGGCACCTCCCCCGCACTCTCGGCCAGCAGATCCGCCACCCGATGCAGGTAATCGACCCGGCCCGGGATGGGGGGACAGAGGTAGCCCGGAGGCAGATCCCAGTGTTGGATGCCGTAGTGCAGCGCCAGCAGGGCCCGGTTGAGCGCCTTGACGGCGGCCGGATCGGCGAAATCCAGGGTCCGGGTGCCATGCTCGTTGACGAACACGAAAGGCAGCAGCTCGGGAGTACGCTGACAGAGGGCGTCAAAATCGTAAGGGGTCTGGTGGCGATTGCGCGGGTGCAATCCGGATTTGTGCTGGGTCTTCATGCTGGGCCTGCCGAGGGTCGAGGGGGCCACACTATAGAGAGTCGGCCAGGGAAAGTCTAAACGAAGGCCATAAAAAACCGGGCCTCCAGGAGCCCGGTTCAAGTGAGGTTGGAAAAACAGTCCGTACTGCGAGCCGTTTGTCCAGCCTGACTCAGATCTCGATCCGGCGTGCCTGCCAGAACTTGCTGCGCCAATAGGAGTTGTCGAGCTTGGAGCGGGTCACCCCGGCGCGGGTGGAGGCGTGGATGAATTCACCGTTGCCGACATAGATGCCCACATGATTGAGGCGGCGGTTGATCTTGAAGAAGACCAGATCCCCTTCCACCAGATCCTGCTTGGAAACGCGGGTGCCTTCATGAACCTGGGAGCGGGTATCGCGGGGCAATTCGATGCCGACGGCATTGCGGAACACTTCACGGGCGAAGGCGGAGCAATCTATGCCTCGCTGGCTGCTGCCCCCCATGCGGTAAGGGACGCCACGCCACTCTTTGTATACGGTCAGGATTTCGTTGACATCTGGTGTGGGTGAAACTTCGGGTTCAATCACGGGTTCCATCATGGAAACCTCGATCTTGCTCGCGACCTCGGGCTGGGGTGCAGAAGCACAACCCACCATTCCGAGCGCGACCAGCAGTAGCATCAGGTGGCGCAATCCTTTATCCCCGCAAATAGAGTGAAACTTGTTAAAATGCAGCCCGACAGGGCAATTTATAAGGCAACAGCACCCGACTATATCCAAGAATTCTATCGAGGCAAGCGAAAATCCCTATCGACCTCACATTTTTGCAAGGAAATGCACTGTTTTGCATGATTAATGTGATCATGGCCAAACAATATACAATCGCAAAAGTAGCGGTTTTGCCCTGTCAAAACGGATCGTTATCGCTGTTTCGACCTCATTTTAAAGTGAAATATTATGCTCTATGCGGATCTCTATTTGTTAAAACCGGCGCTCATCGACGCCGAGCAGTTGATCGGGCTGCAATCAGAGCTCTCGCCGGACGAATATCGCCATTGGCACGAGATCCGCCAGCCTGGCCGCCAGCGCGAGTACCTGCTCGGCCGGATACTGTTGCGCCGCCTGCTGGCCGAGCGGCTTGGCTGTCCGCCCGATGCGCTGGTGTTTCGCACCAGCGAGCACGGCAAGCCCACCCTGATCAGCCATGACTGGCAGTTCAATCTCAGCCACAGCGGGGACTGGCTGGTGCTCGCCCTCTGCCAGCAAGGCCCCCTCGGCGTGGACGTGGAGATGGGCTTGCGCCAGCGCCCCGTCCTGCCATTGGCCCGGCGTTTCTATGCCCCTGAGGAATATCAGTGGCTGCTTGCCCTGCCATCCCGGGAGCAGGTCTCGGCCTTCTATCGGCTCTGGTCACGCAAGGAGGCGGTGCTGAAAGCCCAGGGGGCCGGCATTGCCGCGGGGCTCGACAAGGTGCGCTTTGTACCGGAAGAGGGGTGGCGGCTGGACAACCGGCTCGATACCCGGAGTTATCAGGTGCTGGACTGGCATGTTGGCAGCGGCTGGCTGAGCCTCGTCGCCCCGACTCGCCAGATCAATGGCTACCTGCTGGATGAGCGCTTGAAATCCACGCCCCTGGACCCCATGTTGATCCACACCATTTTCCGAGAGTCAGCCTCATGATCGTCGACATCAATCCCCAGAACTTCCACGCCGAACTGATCGATGCGTCCATGAAAAAGCCGGTCGTCATCTATTTCCACGCCCCGCAGATGCCAGAATGCCAGGGCATGACCCCGCTGGTGGAGACCCTGGTCGGCCCGGCCAATCCCGCAGTCACCCTGGCCAAGGTCGACATGAACGATCCCCAGCTGCAACCCCTGGCCAGCCAGCTGGGTCTGCGCGCGCTGCCCGCTCTGGTGCTGTTCCATCAGGGGCGCCCGGACGAGCAGGCCATCCTGGAAGGCCCGCAAGATGAGGCCACCCTGCGCCAGTACTTCGCCGCCTTCGCCCCCAAGGAAGAGGAACTGTTGCTCGAGAAGGGTCAGCAAGCCCTGGCTGAGGGTCAGGCAGATGTGGCCCATGCCCATCTCACCCAGGCCCACCGACTGGCCCCCGAGCGTCACGACATCAGCCTCTGGCTGGTGCAGGCGGCGCTGGATCTGGCTCTGCTGGATGAGGCGCAGGCCCTGCTCGCGACCATCCCCATGGTGGCGCAGGATGATCACTATCAGACCCTGAGTTCCCGCCTGGCCCTGGCGCTGCAAGCCAGCGACAGCCCGGAGCTGCGCGCCCTGGAGCAGCGTCACGCAGAGACACCTGACGACGACGCCCTCACCCAGGAGCTGGCGGTGCAGTACAGTCAAGTTGGCCGTCAGGAAGAAGCCCTGGCGTTGCTGTTCAACATTCTCAAGCGCGACATGGCGTTTGGCGATGCCAAGAAGATCTATCTCGATATTCTGACCACCATGGGAGCACACCCGGCTGCGCAGAGTTATCGCCGCAAGCTCTACAGCCTGCTTTATTGATCGATGAAGATATCAGGGGATGCCGAGCAATCGGCATTGCCTTGTTCAGGCAGGCAGTGCAGTAATTAAGGGAAATGACGAATTTCAGGCAAAAAAAAATGGCGCATTAAAATGCGCCATTTTTTCGCATGGATTACTTCTTGTAGGAAGTAGCCATGTTGTCGATGCGCTGGTTAGCACGAGCTGCTTCTTGGTTAGCAGTTGCGATATCAGCAGCCATCTTGGATTGATCAGCACGAACTGCGCTAACATCTTGAGCCAGTTGGTCAACTTTGTTAGACAGATTCTGAACGGAAGTTTCCAGTTCGCTGGTGTTTGCACAACCGCCCAGCAGGGCAGACAGACCAACAACACCTACCAACAACATTTTCTTCATTTTTAAAGCTCCCTTTAACTCGCCAGACGTTTAGCAAGCGGCGTGATTATGGCACAAATAAATACGAGTTTGGATAGGCCCCATCACAGATAAATGCATTAAAACCCTCATTTTTTTTTAAACGCACACTTTTTGTGCAAATTTAAGTCAAAAACGAGTGCCCTGGATGAGGTTCGCACCAAGCGTAACCAAAAAATGCCCTTAATACAATTTCGTATGAAGCTTAAGCTGAACGTTCAGACAGCATTTGACGATATTGCACCAGATCTTCGATGGTCAGCACCGGCATCCGGTGCAGGCGACCGAAGGTCACCAGATCCGGCAACCTGGCCATGGAGCCATCGGCCTTGGTCAGCTCGCACAACACCCCGTAAGGCTTGAGACCGGCCAGCTGCATCAGGTCCACCGTGGCTTCGGTATGACCGCGCCGGGTCAGCACGCCGCCGGTGCGGGCACGCAGCGGGAAGACATGGCCCGGGCGATGCAGATCAGAGGGTCGGGCGCCGTCGGCGATGGCGGCCTGGATGGTGGTGATGCGGTCGGCGGCGGAGACACCCGTGGTGACGCCCTGGGCCGCTTCTATGGTCACGGTGAAGGCGGTCTGATAATGGCTGGAGTTGGCCTCCACCATCATGGGCAGCTCGAGCTGGCGTACCCGCTCGTCGGTCAGGCAGAGGCAGACGATGCCGGAGCATTCGCGGATCATCATGGCCATCTGTTCATTGGTCATGGACTCCGCGGCGAAGATGAGGTCGCCCTCGTTCTCCCGATCTTCATCATCGGCCACCAGCACACCTTGACCGGCACGCAATGCGGCCAGCGCGGCTTCGACGCGGGCAATGGGATCACCAAATTCACTGAGTAGAGACTGATTCATGGTAAGACTCCTAAACAAGACAAGGACCAGAATCAGGGCATGGAAAGGCAGACAGAGATAGGTATGCAGCAGCCGGCCCATAGGGAGCCAGGAGTGCAGTATCTGTCTTATCCTCTTTCATCCGGACTGTGACCGTCGGCTCCGGCATCTCACCGGATCTGCTGACCCCGACCCCGGTTTCAAACCAGGCTCGGGCGCTCGCGGGCTCCCCGAGTCAGATCGGGATACCGCCGGTGGGGAATTTCACCCCGCCCTGAGAATAAGCGCAGACAGCCTAAAGAAAAAAAACCCAGGATACCAGCCCAAAACCCATCAAAGATGAATAGGATGCAGTGCACCGCCCCCCGCTGGCGACTTGCCACTCAGCTGCACGGCGCGCTGTCCTTTCTGATTTTGTTTATGGCATAGTGCCAGCAAAAACGTGCAGCCCGCGCAGACTCGGGCGCCAACACCACAAACGGAATCATGACAGAGATGGAAAAGAAAATACTGCTGACCGATTGCCCCGACGCCAAGGGACTCATCGCCAAGATCACCAACATCTGCTACAAGCACCAGCTCAACATCAACAAGAACGACGAGTTCGTGGATCACGAGAACGGTCGCTTCTTCATGCGTACCGAACTGGAGGGTCGCTTCAACGACGAGACCCTGCTGGCGGATCTCGACGACGCCCTGCCAGCGGGCGCCCAGCGCCGTCTGGTCAAGGCGGGCAAGAAGCGCATCGTCATCCTGGTCACCAAGGAGACCCACTGCCTCGGCGACATCCTGATGAAGAACTACGCCGGCGCGCTGGACATGGACATAGTGGCGGTGATCGGCAACTACGACACTCTGGCCGAGCTGACGGGCAAGTTCGACATCCCCTTCCATGCCGTGAGCCATGAGGATCTCAGCCGCACCGAGCATGAAGAGCAGGTACGCATCCTCATCGACGGCTACCAGCCGGATTACGTGATCCTGGCCAAGTACATGCGGGTGCTGACCCCGAGCTTCGTGGAGGCCTATCCGCGCAAGCTCATCAACATCCATCACTCCTTCCTGCCCGCCTTCATCGGTGCCCGCCCCTATCGTCAGGCCTTCGATCGCGGGGTCAAGCTGATCGGTGCCACCGCCCACTTCGTCACCGACGATCTGGATGAAGGCCCCATCATAGAGCAGGACGTGATCCACGTGGGCCATACCTTCAGCGCCGACGACATGGCCAAGGCGGGACGGGATGTGGAGAAATCCGTGCTGAGCCGGGCCCTGGAGCTGGTGCTGAACGAGCGGGTCTTCGTCTATGGCAACAAGACGGTGGTGTTCAAGTAACCCAGCCCGTCGTTCGACGCCCAGCAAAAAGGCTCCCGAGGGAGCCTTTTTCGTCCGCCTGCGCTTATTGAGGCAGGGGCAGACCGTTGATGGTGACCAGTCCCTTGTCGAGCTTGAGCTCGGCATTGAGGTGCGCCGGCTCCGCCTTCAGATAACCCAGGGCCGTGAACTGGGCCAGCATGGGTGCCAGCTGCGGCACCGCCTTGCCCAGCTGGTCGCCGAGACTGGCATTGAGCAGCCCGGACAGGGCCTGCATCCCCTCCTCGCTTCCCATCAGCTGTGCCAGGGTCGTTGGCGCCAGCTTGGCCTCCCCTTTCAGGCTGACGGGCTCGCCGTTGAGCTGGGCGCTGAGATCGGTCAGCTCCAGCGTGGCGCCCCGTTGCAGCATCTTGTCCAGCGCCTCCTGGATAGCCGCCTCGTCCACCCGCTGGCTGCTGGCCTCCTGCAGGGTCTGATAGCCCTCCAGATCCAGCCCCTTGAGCGCCAGATCCAGACTTCCCTGGGTCAGCGCCAGACTGTCGCTCTCGTTCTCCAGATTGAGGGTCGCCACCTTCATCTGATAACGGCTGGAGAGGGTCTGGGCATCGTCCCCCGCCAGTTGGGTGTTGGTGCTGACCCCCTGCAACGAGAGCTTGACGCTCTCCGGCAGTTGCAAGGAGAGGGCGGAGAGCGTCATCTCGCTGTTAGGAGAGAGCCAGATGCCGCTGATCTCGGCCATGTCGGCGCTGCCCTTGAGATCCGCCAGGGCCAGATCCATCTTGCTCTGCGCATCGTGGACCGTCATGCCCAGCCACTGGAAGACCAGGTGGCCATTGCCATCGAGATCCCCGCGATAATCCCCGCTCAGTGGCAGGAAGCTGAACTCGTTGAGCCCCTCCTTGACCTTGAAGTCGCTGGCCCAGAAACGGGAGCTGTTGCTCATGGTCCAGAGGCTGCTGGCCGACTCCAGGCCAAGCTGCCATTGCTGCATGCCGAGGGCGGTGAAGACCGGGGCCAGGGTTCCCGCCGAGGTGTCGAGCAGCATGTTGCTCTTGATATAGAGCGGCAGCAGGCGGCTGTTGACGCGCAGCTGCAGCTCTATGGGGTCGCTTCCCGCCATCTGGGGATCGAAACTCGCCAGCGTCTCCGGTGTCACCACCACCTTGAGCACCCCATCACGGGTGAACAGGTTCTCGCTGGTGGGCAACCAGGTGATCTCGACGCCGCTCTCCTGCTTGGCCCTGGCGATCTGCTCCCCCAGGATGCGATCGAAGGCATTGCCCGTGTACCAGCAGGCGCCCAGCCCACCCACCACCAATGCCGCTCCGGCAGCCATGGCCACTGTCTTTTTCATCTGCTCTCTTACTCCTGATTTTTCTATGGCGGGTGCCTAGGCGCACTCTACGGGGAGGATGGGAACACAAGCAAGCCAGATCCCGGCTCATGGCCCATTCTCGACTGTCACAGCAAGGGGCTGAACAGGTAGAAGATGTTCTCCAGCAATTTTTTGTACCAGGGGCGGGCCCGCCACTGGGTCAGCGACATGGGGGTCGCCTCCAGCATGTAGCCCTGCACCAGCTGATTCATCTCGGCAACAAACACCGGGTTGTCGATGAGCAGGGTGATCTCGAAATTGAGCCAGAGGCTGCGTCTGTCGAGATTGACCGTGCCCACCAGGGCGAAGTCGTCGTCCACCAGCACGCTCTTGGTGTGCAGCAGACCGGCATCATAGCGGTAGATTTCGACCCCGGCCGCCAGCAGATCCTCCATGAAGGAGTTGCTCGCGTGGTTGGCCATCAGGGAGTCGTTGCGCGCCGGCAGCACCAGCTGCACCAGCACGCCCCGCGCCGCCGCCGAGGAGAGCGCCGCCGCCAGGGGGTCGTCCGGTACGAAATAGGGGGTGGTCAGCACCAGGTGGTGGCGCGCCTGATAGATGGCCAGCAACAGGCTCTGCTGGATGCAGTCACCGCCGACGAAGGGGCCGGAGGGAATGAGCTGGGCCCGATAGTTGGTTTGCGGCCAGGCCTCGGGTTCGTGTTGCAGGCTGTCGAGCAGCCGCTCGCCGGTCTCCATCTCCCAGTCCCAGACGAAGGTGGACCACATCAGGGGCACCACGGGCCCCTGCACCCTAATCATGATGTCGACCCACTGACCGACACCGGCATCCTGCTTGAAGAAGCGGGGATCCACCATGTTCATGGAGCCGGTGTAACCGACCCTGTCATCTATCACCACCAGCTTGCGGTGCATGCGCAAGTCCTGGCGCTGGAACGGGATGCGCCAGGCCCCCACCGGCAGCACCTCCACCACCTTGACCCCGGCCGCGCGCAGCGACTTAGGCCATGGGGAGCGGAAGAAGGTCTTGCTGCCGACGGAATCGAGCAACACGCGACAATCCACGCCGCGCGCCGCCACCTCGACAAGGGCCTCGCACACGGCGTCCACGTCCCCGCCGGGATGCCAGATGTAGAACTCCAGGTAGCAGGACTGGGAGGAGCCGCGGATGTCGCGCACTATCTCCTGAATAATGGTGTCGGGCTTGTGCAGCAGCGTCATCCGGTTGCCCGAGAGCATGGGCATGGCCAGCCGCCCCTGGATCAGATCATGGAGCGGGCGCGCCTTGCTGCCCACCTCGCAGCAGTGCTGGGGAAAGAGGCGGGCGAGCTGGCGGATCCAGATGGCATAAGGGCGATACATGGCCTGGGCGCGTTCGGCCCGCTTGCGGCCGAGCCGTATCTCCCCAAACAGCACATAGAAACCGACCCCGGCGAAGGGGATGGCATAGATGAGCGCCAGCCAGGCGAGGGAGACGCCGATGGGGCGCCGCTTCATCACCACTCGCAGGGAGATCCCCGCCACTATCACGGTGTGAAACAACAGCAACAGCCAGCCAAGAAAGCGGGAGAACAGCAACTGAATGTCGTATTCCAGACCGTCGAGCAAGACGACTCCTTGGTGTTATGAACAAAGGGCATGGGCAGATCCCGCAGGGCCACAATGGTATGCTGTGGGACAAACCCATTCTATCAGGTCGTTAGCATGATCCTGCAATCTATGCTGCTGAGTCTGGCCATGCTAGGTCAAGGCTCATATGACATCAATGAGCAACAGATAAACCAGTACCTGCAATCCCAGGTGCAAGTCGACAAACAGCTGGAGTTGCCCGGCATCATCAAGGCCCATGTCCAGCTCGAGCAGAGCGATGTCCAGATCGGTCGCCAGAGTCCGGATACCGCCAGGGTCTTTGGCAAGGGGAAACTGAAGATCTCCCTGCCGGACCAGACCCAGTACGACGCGCTGCTGAACATGACCTATGAGGCAAGGCCGCGCTACGACAAGACCCAGAGCGCGCTCTTCCTCGACAACATGAAGCTGATTGACTACAAGCTGGAGCCGGCGGCGGCGGAGCAGAAGTTCGGTTTCATGCTGAGGATGCTGCTGCAGAGCATGGAGAAGCGGCTGGAGACCCAGCCCGTCTACAAGCTCGACGACAAGGATCCCAACCAGGCCTGGCTCAAGGAGAATCTGCTGGGGCTGGAGCTGTCACCGGGCAAGATCCGCCTGCTGACCAAGCCGAAGGATCAGTTGTAGACAGGGGCCGTCGCCTGACGCACCAGCAGCTCGATCTGGTAACCCTGTTCGCGCTGCTGGTGATAGAGGGTATGAAGCGGTCCGTCGAGTTCATGCAGGGGAAGGTGGGCAAAGCCCGCCTTGAGGTAGAAGGGTTTCTCGAAGGGCAAGGCGTGGCAGATCACGGGTTTGTCCAGCAGATCGCTGCAGGCATGCTGCAGCAACCGGGACCCCAGCCCCAGTGACTGGTAGTGCGGCAACAGCCGGAAACCGCACAGGTGGTAATACTCCTGTTCGTCGCGCAGGCGCACGGCCCCCACCAGCCAATGGGCATCCCGTACCACGAAGATCCGCTCGGCCAGATCCGGTACATAGTGGGAAAACGTCGTCTCGTAATAGTCCCTGATCAGGGAAAGATCCGCATCACAGTACTCTTCGAATCTGAGCTCCATCGCCCGCCTGCTTATCATACCCATTTCGCTCTGGCCACCTGGCCCTCTCTTGCCCTATCAACCGGCCCCACGAAGAGATCAGACCAGAGTGGAGCAACAGCAAGATAACACGCCTTTAACTTACAAAAAAGCCAATAGCCAGCTGGGGAGTTGCGCCGCCATCCACGGCCCCTTGCGGGGCTGCGTCATCCACCTCGGGGGGGCTATTGGCGCCCTCTGCCCGGGCTTTTCTTGCGACTCGTCGCCGGGGCCCTTGTTCTGCCTCGCCCCGGATGCTTTACTCAACGTGGCTAACAAGGCTTAAGGAGCAAGCCGTTGAAAGCATGGATGTTGCTGGGAGCCATTTCGCTGTTCCCCCTCAGTGCCTGGAGTCAGACGCCGCCACCGGCCGAGGTGGTGGTCCTGACATCCGAGTCGATCCCGTCACCCAAGGTGGCAGAGCCCGCACCGCCCCCCGCCAGCCGCCAGATCCAGGTCTACAAGTCGGTGCAAAAGAACGGTGTGGTGCGCTATTCCGACATGATGCCGGAGCAGGGCCACTACGAGTTGCTGCTGTTCAACGACTGCTACGCCTGCGATCCCGCCTCCAGGGTCAACTGGCGTACCACCGGCCTCTTCCTCTACGACTATGCCAGCACCATCACGGCGGCGGCCAAGACCTATCAGGTGGAGCCCGCCCTCATTCGGGCGCTGATCCACGCAGAATCCGCCTTCAACCCGCTGGCGGTCTCCCGCAAGGGGGCCATGGGGCTGACCCAGCTGATGCCGGCCACCGCCCGCGAGCTCGGGGTCGGCAACGCCCTGCTGGCGGAGCAGAACATCTTCGGCGGGGTGAAATACCTGGCAGGCCTGCTCAAACAGTATGACGGCAACGTTGCCCTGGCCACGGCCGCCTACAACGCCGGGGCCGGTGCGGTGCAAAAACACGGTGGCATACCGCCTTATGCCGAAACCCGGGCCTATGTGGCACGGGTCAAGCTGCTGCACCAGCGCTATAAAGAGATGCTGAGCGCACGGGGCCTGTAAGCCCTGTGCAAGGCACAAGCACGGTGGCATCCCCTCCCATCCTTGCCGAAACCTGGGCCTATGTGGCACGGGTCAAGCTGTTGCACCAGCGCTATAAAGAGATGCTGAGCGCCCGGGGCCTGTAAGCCCTGTGCAAGAACAAGCACGGCGGCATCCCC
>NZ_JBYTDH010000023.1:0-22438 GCF_058791175.1 Aeromonas sp. EU05-FHT14A05
CCGGTCACGGTGCCGCCGACGACATCCAGGTCGTCCAGCTCGAAACCGGTCACCTTCTCGCTGAAGGTGAAGGTCACCGCGCTGGTCTCGCCCACGGTGAGCTGTTCGTCAACCAGATTCACCACCACTGTAGGAGCCGTGGTGTCCACGCTGTAGCCTTCGCTGTCGGTCGCGGTGGCGCTGTTGCCCGCCGCGTCGGTGCTGGTCACGCTGGCGTCGATGGTCTTGTTGCCATCGGCCGCCAGGTCGCTGCCCGCCACCAGGATGGTGAAGCGGCCATCGGCGTCCACCGGGCCGGTGAACGGCTTGCCATTGACGGTCAGGGTGACGGTGTCACCTTCGTTGAACTCGCCGGTCACGGTGCCGCTCACCGGGATCTGCTGACCCACTTCGGCGGCGTTGATGACGTCGTCGGCGGTGATGCTGGCATCCAGCGTGATGGCGAGGTCCACCGGCGCCGTGGTGTCCAACAAGCTGGTGTCGTCGGTGGCGCTGGCCGGGTTGCCCGCCGCGTCGGTGACGCTGGCCACCACGGTCAGGTTGCCATCCGCCAACCCGCTCAGGTCTGCGGTGGTGCGGTAGTTGCCGTCGGCATCGGTGATCGCGTCGACGGTCACGCTGTCACCCTTGGCATCGGTGATCACCAGGGTCACGGTGCGACCCGGGCCGACATCGGAGGTGCCGCTGATGGGCGCGTCGGCCACATTGTCAGCGTTCACGTCATCCAGGCTCACCGTGATGTTGGCCGTGGTGTCCACGCTGCCATCATCGGCGGCTGTGCCCGTGTTGCCGGCAGGATCGGTCACGCTGGCAGTCACCTCGTAACCGCCATCCGGCAATGGCGTAATCACATTCGAGCTGTAAGTCCCATCCGGCTGAACTGTGGCCGTCAGGGTCTGCTGGTTGCCATTGACGTCGGTCACCACCAGGGTGACTGTGCTGCCAGGGGCGGCATTTGTGGTGCCCGTGATGGTCGGGGTACTGTCGCTGGTGTTGTCCGGCGCAGTCACAGTGACGGAAGGCGCCGTGGTGTCGACGCTGCCATCGTCGGTGGCGGTGCCGGTATTGCCGGCAGGATCGGTCACGCTGGCGGTCACGTCATAGCCGCCGTCCGGCAGAGGGGTCTCCACATCCACGCTGAAGCTGCCATCCGGATTGACAGTGGTGATCAGGGTCTGCTGGTTGCCGTTGGCGTCGGTCACCACCAGGGTCACAGTGCTGCCGGGAGCGGCATCCGTGGTTCCGGTGAGGGTCGGGGTGCTGTCGTTGACGTTGTCCGGCGCAGATACCGTGATGGTGGGAGCGGCAAGATCGAGGAGCTCATCCTCGTCATCCTGCGCTTCGGCAAGCGGAGCGGGATCGTCCGGATTGGCGGAATCAAAGCCGGCGGTTGAGATGGTGGCATCACCGGTTCTGTCGATGGTGATGAAGCCGCCGTTGCCGCTGGCACCCGCAACGCCGCCCACGTTGCCCGCAGCGGGTGCCCCGCCCGCCGCCGACGCTTCAAATGCCTGGGTAGGATCAGTCCCCGCCAGAATCGCCTGCTGCAGGGCGGCGATGTCGTCAGGTACATTCCCCTGCCCCTGCCGTGCCAGCTGGGGCTCTTCAGAGTCGGGAGTGTTGCTCGGGCTCAGGGTGAAGGTGGTCTCGCCCCCCTGGAAGCTGGCCCCCTCAGGAGCGAGCAATAGGGCATCCCTGGGCAGCACATCGCCTTCAGAAAGAAGCGTCTGGCTCCCGTCAGCGGCAACCAGATAGACTTTGCCTTGCAATTGGGTAACGACGACATCCTGATCCAGTACGATGCTCTTGCTGCTCATGGTTTCTCCTGAAATATCAATGGGCATAGATTTCCAGCCTCCAATGTGCCCGTTAGTACGACCAGATACCAGTGAGAAAAATCGAACGAACAGACCGAAATGAGGCTTGGATTCGCGCCGAAAACGAAGGGTGTTTGAAGGGTAATAAAATTAGTTAAATCAATATCATCAAAAATGGCAGCATCAAGATGGGAGCCTTATTGGCTCCCATTTCACGTCGACTCAGGCCCCGGCCCAGAGCAGGATGGCCAGCAGCTGGGGAGAGATGATCCGCAGGAACATCACCAGGGGGTAGACGGTCGCGTATGACAGGGCGCTGGCGCCACTGGTGGGGTGCATGCCGTTGGCGAAGGCCAGGGCGGGAGGATCCGTCATGGAGCCGGCCAGCAGACCGCACAGGGTGAGGTAATTGACCTTGCCATAGTGGCGCGCCAGCACCCCGACCACCAGCAGCGGGATCAGGGTGATGGCCACGCCATACATCATCCAGGCAGGACCATCCCCGTTGATCAGGGTGTCGATGAAGCCGGCCCCTGACTTGAACCCCACCACCGCCAGGAACAGCACTATGCCTATCTCCCGCAGCGCCAGGTTGGCGCTCGGCGGCATGAACCAGTAGAGCTTGCCGATGCTGCCGATGCGCGACAGGATGAGGGCCACCACCAGGGGGCCGCCCGCCAGACCCAGTTTGAGGGCCGCCGGGAAGCCCGGCAGGTAGAAGGGAATGGAGCCGAGCAATACCCCCAATCCAATGCCGATGAAGACCGGCAGCATCTGCACCTGCTGCAGTTTCTGCTGGACGTTGCCGACCACGCTGGTTACGGCCTCGATGGCATCTAGCCGCCCCACCAGGTTCAGGATGTCGCCAAACTGCAGGCTGGTCTGGCTGGTCGGGACCAGCTCGATGCCGGCCCGGTTCAGACGCGAGATGACCACATCGTATTTCTGCTTGATGTCGAGATCCCGGATCCGTTTGCCGAGCACCTGCTCGTTGGTGACCACCACCCGCTCGACCCGCAGATCCGTTCCCCGAGTGGAGAGTGAGGTATCCACCTCCTCTCCGAGTACCAGCAGCACCTTGTGCAGGGCGTGGCGCTCTCCCACCAGGTGCAGCAGATCGCCGAGCTCTATGCGCGAGTCGGGCTTGGGCACCATCAGTTCGTCACCGCGCTTGAGGCGGGAGCAGATGACATCGGCCTCGTCCAGGCTCGGGATCTCGCGAAGCATCAGGCCGTGCATGTTGGGGTTGCGCACCGCGATATTGATTGTCTGCAGGCTCTCCTTGGTCTTGCCCGCCTGTTGCTCGAACGCGGCTGCTTCTTCGTCGATCTTGACGTGAAAGAACATGCGAATGAGCCACATGGTGAGCAGGATCCCGCAGATCCCGAACGGGTAGGCCACCGCATAGCCCATCCCCATCAGGCCGGTGGAGCCCGGATCCGCCCCAAGCTCGGCCAGGATCTGCTGGCCCGCCCCCAGCGAAGGGGTGTTGGTCACGGCACCGGAGAAGACCCCGAGGATCACCGGCAGCGGCACGTCGAACAGCTGGTGCAGCGCCGCGGCCACCACGCAGCCGAGCAGCACCAGCAGGGCGGCGAAGCCATTGAGCTTGAGCCCCGAGCTGCGCAGAGAAGAGAAGAAGCCGGGACCGACCTGGATGCCTATGGTGTAGACAAACAGGATCAGACCAAATTCTTGAATAAAATGAAGTGTTTGCTCATCCAGCTTCAGGCCGGAGAGCCCGGCAAAATGCCCCACTATGATGCCGCCGAACAGCACACCGCCAATCCCCAAACCAACGCCATAGACTCGCCAGTTTCCCAGCCAGAGTCCCAGCACCGCCACCAGCGACAACATGCTGATGGAAAGCGCGATCTCACTCATTTTTGCATCCTTTCCAAGCTGAACTGACCCTAGCTTGTCAGCAAACGAAGGGGGCAACTGTGGGATGCCGCACGAATTCAGGCTTTCATGGGTGCAAAAATACCAATTAAGGGTTAATCAGGCGACATGGCCATAGATGGCCACAAAGTGGCAGAGGCTCCCGCCCAGCACGAACAGATGCCAGATGGCGTGGTTGTAGGGGATCTGCCTGGCCATGTAGAAGAGGGTGCCGAGGCTGTAGATAAGCCCGCCAAGCCCCAGCAGCAGGAGCCCGGTGCCATCCAGATGGAGATAAAGCTGATAGACGACCACCAGGGACAGCCAGCCCAGCATCAGATAGGTGAACAGTGACAGACGCTTGAAGCGGTTGATGAACAGGAGCTTGAATACCACCCCGGCCAGGGCCAGCCCCCAGATCACCACCATCAAGCCCCGCGCCAGCGGGGTATCGAGCGCCACCAGCAGGAAGGGGGTGTAGGTGCCGGCGATCAGCAGATAGATGGCGCAGTGGTCAAGCAGCTTGCACCGGCGTCTGGCCACCGCCGATCCCATGCTGTGGTAGAGGGTCGAGGCAAGATAGAGCAGCACCAGGCTGGTGCCGTAGAGGGCGTAGCTCAGCAAGGCCTGGGGACCCTGATCCCAGCCCTTGTGCAGCAGCAGGATCAGGCCGATGATCCCCAGCAGCAACCCCAGCCCGTGGCTGAGACGATTGGCCCACTCTTCCCGTGGGGAATACCCAGTCACATCCGTCATCACCACCTCCAGCCAAAACCCGATCCACTCTAGCGGCCGACGTTTCAGGCTACAAGTGTTAGCTCAAAATAAAAGGGGGCAGGCCAGGAGGAGTCCCGCCGTCAGGAGGTGGCTGTTCCCCCCGCCCCTTTGGTGTATGCTCTGCGGCCGACGCCACCCGCGCAGATGGCCGTGTCTGTCCGGCATGGCAAGCGCCCGGTACTTTCTGCCCGACAGGCTGGTCTGGAGAACCTGATGAAGCTGACTGAACTGTTTACACAACCGGATCCTGACTTCGGCCAGGCCATGACGGCCCTGCTGGAGACCTTCCATCACTCGGATGACAGTCAGGCCCCCTATCAGCGCGACAGTTTCGTCCATCAGCTCGATCAGTCGTCCATGCCCGCCAGCGGCATAAGCACGACAGAGTACCTCACGCGTCTCGCCGCCCTGGTACCCGGTGCCTCCCATCTCACCTCGCCCCACTACATGGGACACATGACGGCGCCCCTGCCGGCCTTCACCGCCGAGCTCTCCCGGCTGCTGGTGATGCTCAACCAGAATCCGATGAAGATGGAGTCCTCCCGCCTGCTCAGCTTCCTGGAGCGGGAGGTGCTGGCCAAGCTGCACCGCCTCGTCTATCGGGAGGACGACGGCTTTTACGAGGTGCAGATGCATGCCAAGGATGCCGCCCTCGGGGTCATGACCAGCGGTGGCACCATAGCCAACGTCACCGCCCTCTGGCTGGCCCGCAACCGGGCCTGTGGCGACGATCTGTTTTCCCTCTACGAGCAGGGCTACCGTGGCGCCGTGATCCTGGGGTCCCGGCTGATGCACTACTCCTTCGACAAGGGGATGGATCTGCTGGGGCTGGGGGCTTGCCGCGTCTGGCGTCTCGAGACGGATGCCGACAACCGGCTCTGCCTCTCGGCCCTCGAGCATGCGCTGGTTCGATGCCGGGAGCAAAAGCTCAAGGTGCTGGCCCTGGTGGGGGTCGCCGGCAGCACGGACTTCGGCTCCATCGATCCCCTGCCCGAACTCGCCGCCATCGCCAGGCGCGAGCAGATCCACTTTCACGTGGATGCCGCCTGGGGCGGCCCTACCCTGTTTTCCCCCCGCTATCAGGGCTTGCTGGATGGCATAGCGCAGGCCGATACCGTGACCCTGGACGGCCACAAGCAGCTGCTGGTGCCGCTCGGTACCGGCATGCTGCTCTGCCGCCAGCCGGATCTGATGATGACGGTGAAGCGGGAGGCCCCCTACGCCATTCGCGCCAGCTCCTTCGATCAGGGCCGCTTCACCCTGGAGGGCACCCGTCCCGCCAACGCGCTCTATCTGGATGCCGCCTTCCAGCTGCTGGGCCAGCAGGGCTATGCCCAGCTTATCGACGCCAATTACGACAGGGCACGGCGGATGGCTGAGCTCATCGATGCCCACCCCGCCTTCGAGCTGATGTCGGCCCCCGTGATGAACCTGCTCTCCTATCGCTGCATTCCGCCTCACCTGCAGGGCAAGGCCCTGGACGAGGCGGCCAACGAGCAGATCAACGCCTTCAACGTGGCGTTGCAAAAGGCCCAGCGCGCCGAGGGGCACAGCTTCGTCTCCCGCACCCAGCGGGCGGTGAGCCGCTACGGCGCACAGCCGCTCACCCTGCTGCGCGCCGTCCTGCTCAATCCTCTCATCGAGGAGCGCCATATCCGCGGCTTGCTGGATGACCAGCTGCGACTCGGCAGCCTCGTTGCCAGCCAGCTGTTCGACCAGGCAGAACAACCGGGATCTGTGGCATAGGACAGCAAGTGCCATCCTTAGGGTGGCGACCCCGCAGCGGGGAACTGCATATTAAATGAACGGTCTTATTCATTTGCCGTTGCCTAACGGGCAGGTACACTGAGTGAAATTTTGAGGTTAGAGCCCAGCATGAAGCAGTTTATTGAATTCATTCCCCTGATCGTCTTCTTCGCGGTCTACAAGTTCTACGACATCTACACCGCCACCGGCGCCCTGGTGGTGGTCACCGGTCTCCAGCTGCTCTACAGCTGGGTGCGGTATCGCAAGGTCGAGAAGATGCAGCTGTTTACCTTCCTGCTGGTCGGTTTCTTCGGCGGCCTCACCGTCTTCTTCCACGACGACACCTTCATCAAATGGAAGGTGACCGTCATCAATGCACTCTTTGCCCTGGCCCTGCTCATCAGCCGCTACGGCTTTGGCAAGAATCTCATCAAGCAGATGCTGGCCAAGGAGCTGCAAGCCCCCGACCGCGTCTGGGACAAGGTCAACCTCGGCTGGGTCGGCTTCTTCGCCCTCTGCGGCCTGCTCAACCTCTACGTGGCCTTCAACCTCTCCCAGGAGATGTGGGTCAACTTCAAGGTCTTCGGCCTGCTGGGCATGACGCTGGTGTTCACCCTGCTGAGCGGCGTCTACCTCTATCGCCACATGCCGGCCGAGCAAAAAGCAGAGCAGAAAAAATAACCGCAATCAGAAAAGGACCCTCTCATGTGGTATCTCATCTACTCCGAAGATGTCGCCGGCAGCCTGCCCCAGCGCAAGCTGGCTCGCCCTGCCCACCTCGCCCGTCTGCAGGCGCTGCAGGATGAGGGGCGCCTGCTGACGGCCGGCCCCAATCCAGCCATAGATGCCGAGGACCCGGCCGATGCGGGCTTCACCGGCAGCACAGTCATCGCCGAATTCTCCAGCCAGGCCGACGCCAAGGCCTGGGCCGATGCCGACCCTTATGTGGCGGCTGGCGTCTATGCCAAGGTGACCATCAAGCCGTTCAAGAAGGTGTTCTGAACCGCGCCCGGTTCGCATCATGTTGAGCGCGAGAATGCAAAAGGCCGGACACTGTCCGGCCTTTTTACATCTGCACGCCCTGGCGACGGCAATCAAGCCCGCGCCACAAACCAGGGGTTGAGGATATCCGGCTTGTTGTAGGCAAGCGCTGAGCCATCGAGCTGGGTCACGCTGCCCCCCGCTCCTTCCAGCACCGCCTGCGCCGCCGCCGTGTCCCACTCGCAGGTAGGGGCGAGGCGCGGATAGAGCTCGGCGCCCCCTTCGGCGATGATGCAGAACTTGAGTGAGCTGCCCATGGAGACCAGCTCTATCTCGCCAAACGGTGCCAGATAGTCGAGGGTGGCCTGCGACAGGTGGTTGCGACTGCCCACCACGCGCCACGCTTCACCCTCCTTATAGGGGCGGGTCTGAATGGCTTCATGCTTGCCATCGGCAACACGCCAGGCCCCGACTCCCTTGCCGCCATACCAGAGCTTGTCCAGCACAGGGGCATAGACCAGTCCCCAGACCGGCCTGCCCTCCTCGATCAGCGCAATGTTCACGGTGAACTCGCCGTTGCGGGAGACAAACTCCTTGGTGCCATCCAGCGGATCCACCAGCCAGTAGCGGGACCAGCCGCGCCGCGCCTGCATCGTCTCGGCGTCCGACTCTTCCGACAGCACGGGGATATCCGGCGTCAAGCGGGCCAGCGCCTGCACGATCACCTCGTGCGCTCCCTGATCGGCGGCGGTGAGCGGACTCTCGTCCTGCTTGTACTCCACCGCGAAGGGCTGACGGTAGATGGCCAGGATGGCGTCACCGGCGGCGCGGGCGATGGGCTCCAGTGCGGAAATGGCGGGTAAGAACATAGAAAAGACATCTCGCTCAAATGGTTAGCCAGTGTAACTGAGGAGGAGGTATCCAGCTTATAGCCGATTTGCCTGAGTTATTCCTTGCTAGTTCTGACAGACAAAAAGTGGCGCAATACGACTAATGATAAATGTGCCATTAAGGCGGTTTCATAAGGAAGTGACGCAATGAACCGAAAGACTCTGATCGCCGCCCTGCTGCTGGGTTGTCTGCCCCTGTTGAGTCAGCCAGTGCTCGCCGCCGACAAGCCGGCTGCCAAGCCGGCCACCGTGGCCACCAGCGCCAAGGAGGCCGGCAAGATCAATCTCAATACCGCCAGTGCCGATGAACTCGCGGCGCTGAAGGGTATTGGCGAGAAGAAGGCGCAAGCCATCGTCGATTACCGCGAGAAGCAGGGCAAGTTCACCTCGGTGGATCAGCTGGCGGAGGTGAGCGGCATAGGGCCCGCCACCCTGGATGCGAACCGGGACATGATTATCGTCAAGTAACCGGTTTGAATCCCTGTCATCCTGAGGGCGGCCTGTGGCTGCCCTATTTTTCTTCGGGTATCATGAGCGCACTTAGTATCCTCGGACTCATTCCATGAAAAAGACACCGCTCGTTGTTCGCAAGGCCGTCCTCCCCGTTGCCGGTCTGGGTACCCGCATGCTGCCCGCCACCAAGGCCATCCCCAAAGAGATGCTGCCGGTGGTCGACAAGCCGCTGATCCAGTATGTGGTGCGCGAGGCCATCGCCGCCGGCATCAAGGAGATCATCCTGGTGACCCACTCCAGCAAGAACTCCATCGAGAACCATTTCGACAAGAGCTTCGAGCTGGAGGCGACCCTGGAGAAGCGGGTCAAGCGCCAACTGCTGGAAGAGGTGCAACACATCTGCCCGAAGGACGTCACCATCATGCACGTGCGCCAGGGCGAGGCCAAGGGCCTGGGCCATGCGGTGCTGTGCGCCCGCCCGCTGATCGGGGATCACCCCTTCGCCGTGCTGCTGCCTGACGTGCTGATCGACGAGGTGGCGAGCGATCTCAAGCAGGACAACCTGGCCGAGATGGTGCACATGTTCGAGGCGGACCAGATCAGCCAGATCATGGTGGAAGCCGTCCCCGAGAGCGAAGTGGACAAATACGGCATCGCCGACATCAAGGGCGAGGCCCTGAGCGCCGGCATGTCGCTGCCGATGCAGGCCATCGTCGAGAAGCCGCCGCGCGACGAGGCACCCTCCAACCTGGCCGTGGTCGGCCGCTATGTGCTCTCCGCAAACATCTGGCCCCTGCTGGAGAAGACCCCCGCCGGGGCGGGTGACGAGATCCAGCTGACCGATGCCATCGCCATGCTGATGGAGAAGGAGCAGGTCAATGCCTACTTCATGAAGGGTCGCAGCCACGATTGCGGCAGCAAGCTGGGTTACATGAAGGCCAACGTGGAATATGCGGTGCGCCACCGCGAACTGGACGGCGAATTTACCGCCTGGCTCAAGCAGTTCGTCAAACAGTTGTAATTGCTGAAAATTCACACAACATACAGAATAAAAGACTGGGCATCATTCGATGCCCATTTTCATTTTATAAACAAAAATTCAACCATTGATAGATAAAATATCGTCAAAAGCTCTCGTTGTAATTCAATCCTGCTTGTTTTATAAGGAATATGGCTTGTTCCTAGCCCTTGCATAAAATTTCTAAAAAAATATAAGACACAGGTGGAAGTTCCAATGAATAACCCGTCCAAAGGGACCTTTTTAGGTCACCCTAAAGGGCTCTTTTTGCTCTTTAGTACCGAACTCTGGGAGAGATTCTCCTACTACGGCATGCGTGCCGTGCTCGTCCTCTATCTGACTGACATGACGGCCAACGGCGGCATGGGCTGGACCCAGGCCGACGCCCTCAAGCTGTATGGCATCTATACCGGTCTGGTCTACATCACCCCGATCATCGGGGGCTGGCTGGCCGATACCTTCCTCGGTCAACGCCGCGCCATCCTGATCGGTGCCATCTTCATGGCCGCGGGTCAGTTTACCCTGGCCCTGCCCCACGCCATGTTCCCTGACATGGTCAACACCGTCTTCTACGCGGGCCTTGGCTTGCTGATCCTGGGTAACGGTCTGTTCAAACCGAACATCTCCACCATGGTGGGCGACCTGTATCAGGAAGGTGACCACCGTCGTGACGGTGCCTTCACCATCTTCTACATGGGCATCAACCTGGGCTCCCTGCTGGCAGGGGTGATCTGTGGTGCCGCCGCCACCGCCTACGGCTGGCAAGCTGCCTTCGTCAGCGCCGGTATCGGCATGCTGCTCTCTCTGGTGGTGCAAGCCACCATGGCCCAGCGCTTCCTCGGCGACATCGGCCGCGTGCCGGCTGCCCAGCGCGCCGCAGAGCAGCGCTCCAAGGAGCAGAAGGCCCCGCTGACCAAGCAGGAAGTGGATCGCATCAAGGTCATCCTGGTGCTGGGTCTGTTCACCATCATCTTCTGGGCCGGTTTCGAGCAGGCCGGTGGTCTGATGAACCTGTATGCACAGGAATATACCGACCGCATGATCGGCAGCTTCGAAGTGCCGACCGCCTGGTTCCAGTCCCTGAACCCCTTCTTCATCATCACGCTCGCCCCGATCGTGGCCGCCATCTGGATCAAGCTCGGCAGCAAGGAACCGAACTCCCCGGTGAAATTCGCCATGGGTCTGCTGTTCTTGGCCGTCGGCTTCCTCTTCATGATCGGTGCCGTGCTGGAGCAAGGCGGCGATCAGGCGGTCAAGACCTCCATGTTCTGGCTGGTCGGTGCCTACCTGTTCCACACCCTGGGCGAGCTCTGCCTCTCCCCCATCGGCCTCTCCATGGTCACCAAGCTGGCACCGCTGCGCCTGGCGTCCCTGATGATGGGTGCCTGGTTCGGCTTCGTCGCCCTGGCCAACTATGCCGCCGGTTTCATCGGCTCCTTCGTCGGTGAAGCGGGCCCGATCGCCATCTTCGGTGGCATCGCCCTGGCCGCCGTGATCAGCGCCCTGATCCTGCTGACCATGGCGAACCGCCTGGTCTACTGGATGCACGGCGCCGAAGGCCCCGCCAAAGAAGCCGACGAGCACGACAAGAAGCTGCAATCCGCCGCCGTCTAATCGGTCCGGACAGCACAACACAAACAGGGCGCCCAATGGGCGCCCTGTTTGTTTCGGCTCTAAAGCGCGGCCTCAGTGATGACGAACCTGCATCTTCAGGGCGCTGCCGTTGTCGCTGCGAAACTGCAGCTCGAAGGGCTCGTGCCAGCTGCGCTTGTGCAACCCATAGCGACTGCTGCGCATCAGCCCGAGCGGCAATCCCCCCGAGCGCATCAGCCAGTGGGGGGAGGTGAGGCCCGCATTGGCAAACACCAGTCCGTCTTCCTGATCGAACAGCAATGCCGCCATGGAAAAGGAGTGGCGCAGACCCGACTCCAGCAGTTGCAGATTGAGGTAGTCGAGCAACCTGTGGGGCTGGGTCAGCAGCTGGCTCTCCTGCTGCTGGTATTGGCGATAGGGCCCGTTCATCAAGGAGCGCACCAGGGCGCCGCAGAAGGCGGCATCCACCCCCAGGATGGGCAGCTCCATCACCAGCACCAGCAGCTTGTCGTCCAGCTTGAAGGTGTCGGGAATGAACAGATTGCCCATGCCGGCGAATGTCACCTGCCAGGGCCCCCACTCCTGCATGCCAGGTGGTGCCAGCCAGGCCAGCAGGCGGCTGGACGCCAGATCGTGGGCCCGGAAGAAGTCGATGTGCTCCATCAGCTCCAGTTGCTGGCTCTGGTGGGCGTTGCTCGTCAGGCACTGATCTATGCTGCGCCGGATCTGGCCATAGTCATCCACCGGCTTGATGAAGAAGTCGCTCGCCCCCGCCCGCAACGCCCGCTCGATGGCGGCCATCTGGTCCTGACCCGAGATGACGATGACAGGCACCTCGGGGTAGCGGGCCGCGAGGCAGGCGATCACCTCATGCCCATCCATGTTGGGCATGTTCAGATCGCATAACACGATATCGGGGTGATAGAGTGCGGCTGCCGAGAGCCCTTCGATTCCATCTTCGGCCTGAAAGACACAGGCCCCATCATGCTCGAGATAAGTGACCAGCGAGTGGCGAAAAACCGCTTCATCCTCCACCACCAAGATCCGTAGTCCGGCTTTTGACATCTTGACAAAGCTCTTATTAGTCAAACGGTTATTTGAGCACTAAGCCTAGATCATGGGAGCGCCATCTCGCCACCCAATATTGCCGGGCAGCCCCTTCAAATGGCCAGTCAGCCATCCAAGCATTTGAAATGGACTGATTATTTTGTCAGCAATTTATGCCGCTTCCCTGCCAAACGGGAGGGCTGCGCCCCATTCACCACGGGATGAAGGGGCACCGCGGCATCATCAGGCAGCCATCCATGGGCACTGTGAATTGTATGCGACCCCGCCATGAGGGATAATGCCCCCCACTCCAGATCGTGAAGCAGACCATGACGCCAGCCGAATACAGCGCCCTCGCCCATCCCAGACTCTCCCACCCGGCACGCAGCCTCTATACCCTGCAGCTGCGCCGGCTGGTGCTGGAGAATCGGCTGCCCAGGCTCAACTATCCCGAACTCGGGCGCGCCCTGGCGGTGGTCGATCCGGGCAATCCCAGCGGGTTCTGCTATCAGGTCAATGCCCGCCAGCTCACCGAGCTGCTCGATGAGCTGATGGAGGCCGAATTGTTGCAGGTCGAGGCACAGGCGGACAGTGAGCACTACCATCAGTGTCCCTTCCAGTTGCCCCTGCTGAGCCAGCGGGTGCGCAGCCCGCTGCCGGAGCGGCCGTTCCAGATGCATCTGCACTGGCGGCCGGATGAAGAGCTGCCCGCCCTCGCCCGCCTGTGCGGGGTGATCGATGCCAGCTACAGCGAAGAGGATCTGGGGGAGTTCATCGCCTACTGGCTGGGTCGCCCCGAGGTGTTCGACTCCCAGCATCAGTGGATGCTGAAGTTCATCCGGACCCTCAAGAGCCGGCGATACACAAGGCGCCAGCCGACCGAGGTGGCCGGTTATCAGCAGGTCACCCCGGCCCCCGTCGATTCGGGGCCGAGCAAGCGGGCGCAGGAGATGATCGAGGCCGCCAAGCGGCTGGCCCAGACCGAGGAGCCGGACAATGATTGATCCCGGATGCCCGCAGCAGGCACTATTAACCCCTTGCCACCCCAGCCCCAGCAGAAGGAGTATTCCATGACAGATCCGCACGACCCGCTGCGCCAGGAGCTGGAAGAGATCGAGGCCAAGCGCCGCAGGATCGCCAAGGCCAAACAGGACCATCGCGTGCACGATCCCGAGCTGAGCCAGCACGTGGGCGGTCTGCTCGAGCGCATCCGTCGCCTGCAGGCCCAGACCGGCGGTGGCCAGTACGACTACGAGACTCTGCGCAAGGAGTACGACGCCAAGGCCAATGCCGAGGTGCGCGAACTGCAGAAGGCGGCGCGCCAGGAGCGGATCCAGAAGCTGATCGCCCAGGCCGACCTCAACCCGGACTGGATCTTCGAGAAGATGGATGCCGGCGACCCCGCGCTGCAATACCCCATAGAGACTGCCCGCTACTTCATCAGCGGCTTCGAGCATTGGGAGAAGAGCGGCGGTGGCTGCATGCTCATCTATGGCGACTACGGCACCGGCAAGTCCACCCTGGCGGGCGCCGTGGCCCACGAGCTGATCGAGCGCCATCAGAAATCGGTGATCTTCCAGCAGTGGGCCTCCATCGTGGACAGGCTCTTCTTCAACGTCATCCAGGATCAGGAGGAGCGCAACCAGTACCGCCGCGCCCTGGAAGAGGTGGACCTGCTGATCATCGACGAAGTGGCAGCCAACCGCGCCAAGATGGCGGAGAGCCAGTCCAGCTTCCTTGGCCACCTGCTGCGCCGCCGCCGCAACCTCTCAAAGAGCGTCATCATCATCACCAACCACAGTCCCCAGAGCCTGCATCAGGCCATAGGTGACTTCAGCTTCGAGGCGATCAAGGCGTTCAACCCGGTGGATATCCACCTGAGCGGCCCCAGTCGTCGCCCCAGCATAGGCCACTACAACGGCTGATCCTGTGCGAGCCCGGCCACTGGCCCGGGCTCGCCGCATTCCCCCGCCTTAAATAAAAACAACTCTCATTTACAGCGCCGTGCCAACCCTTTAGGCTGACCCTTTCGCCACAGGGAGCAGCACAATGCCAACCACACTCATCTTCGGAGCCACCCGCGGGCTGGGCCGCGCCTTCACCGAACACGCCCTGCGCCAGGGTCACAGGGTCCTGGCCCTGGTCCGTAACCCGGCGATGGCCGCCGAGCTGCGCGCCCTGGGAGTCGAAGCCATCGAAGGGGATGCGCTGGACTCGGCCGCCGTGCAGCAGGCTTGCGCGCAAGCGGGCCCGGGTGCCCGGGTCGTCTCTACCCTCGGCAGCTTCCGTCAGCCGCAACCAGTGGATTATCAGGGCAATCGCCACGTCATCGACGCCATGGAGCAGACCGGGCTCACCCACCTGCTGCTGGTGACCTCCCTCGGCTGCGGCGACAGCTGGCAATACCTACCCGAGCGGGCCAGGGCGGCGTTTGGTCACGAGGTGCGCTTGAAGAGCCTGGCGGAGAGCTGGCTGCAGACCAGCGCACTCGACTGGACCATCCTTAGGCCGGCCGGCTTGCAGGATGGGGAGGCCACCGGCCGTGCCGAGCTGAGCCAGGGCAAGGAGGTGCACGGACTGGTGCGCCGCGCCGATGTGGCCGCCCATGGGCTGCGCCTGCTGGCCGACGAGGCTGCGCTGGGGCAGGTCTACGCCATCGGCGATCCCGAGCTCCATCGCGCCTGACCCACCCACAACCCAAGCCAGCGCATAAAAAAACGGTCAGCCCTTGGGCTGACCGTTTCACCCTCTCTAGCCGCCGCGTTATCTCGCCTGGCTGGCGGCCGTATCGCTTGCTACCGGGTTGGCAACCGGCAGCGACCGCTGACGCCAGCGCAGCAGCAGGCAGGCGAGGCCGCCATGAAGCAGTGCCAGCCCCCAGAGTTGCCACCAGTAGCGCGACACCTGGCTGAACTCGGCCTCCATCTGGTTCAGGCGCAGGAATCCCTCTATGGCCGGCGTGCTCGGCACCCACTGGGCCAGCCAGTTGAGGGGGGTCGGGATCAGCTCCAGCGGCCAGATGAAGCCGGCGAGGAAGACCAGCGGCAGCGAGGAGATGAGCACTACCTGGGTCGGCAGGTCGCGACGGGTAAACAGGGCCCCCAGCACCACCCCGAGCCAGGTGGTGGCCAGCAGGAAGGGCAAGGTGAACAGCCACAAGGCGGCCGGCTCTGCGGTGCGGGCTATGCCGTAGTGGTCGAAGCAGAAGCCGAAGAAGTAGGTCACCGGCAGCACGAACAGCCCCCCCACCACCAGGGTGCGGGCCAGCAGCAACGCCAGCACGGGCGCCTGCTGCCAATAGCCGTGCTCCCCTCGCCCGCTCCGCTGGTTCTGGGTCGCCCCCAGAATGCCGGTGCCCATCAGCAGCACCTGGTGCAGGATCAGCACGAAGACCGCCGGCACCACGTAGTTCACATAGCCCATGGACGGGTTGAACACAGGCACCACGTTGAGCCCGACCGCATTCCAGCCCATGGCCGCCTGGGGCAGCGCCTCGCCGTGGCTCAGCAGCCGGGCCACCTTGACCTGAGCTGCCAGGGTGCCTCCGGCCTGGGCCAGCCCCTCGGCTATGGTACCGTAGACCAGGAAGTAAGAGGCGTCGCCGGCATAACCCAGGGTAACGCTCTTGCCCAGCATCAGATCCCGGTAGAAGTGACGGGGAATGTGCAGTATGCCGCTCGCCTTGCCGGTCAGCATCCACTCCCGCGCCTGTGTCAGGCTGTCGACCCGAGCCACCAGTTTCACCTGGGGTGTCGCATCGGCCATGAACTCCAGCTGACGGGAGAGCTGGCTGCCGTCGTCGTTGACCACCACCACAGCCTCTTCGCGAGGCAACTGATGCAGATAGGGCTGCGGATAGAGGAAGGAGTAGAAGAAGACGCCGCCAAACAGGGTCAGCATGATGGCCCTGTCCGCCAGCAGGGTGCGCAACTCGAGACGCACCAGATCCCAGAAACCCATCATGATTCAGGCTCCTTGGTGGCCAGCTGGCGGGCAGCATGGGCCTGGGGTTGATAGCGCCGCACGACCAGCAGCAGCGGCAGCAGGAACAGCAGCAGGGCGCCGAACTGGGGCAGGGCCGCCGTCAGCGGCTGGCCGTAGTTGGTCTGGCCTATCTGCAGTTCGACATAGTGGGAGATGGGCAGCAGGCTGCGCCAGAACTGGGCCACATCCCCCATGGCGCTGACCGGGAAGGTGACCCCCATGAAGGCGAACCCAGGCGCCGTGTAGGCGCCCGCCAGGGAGAGCGCCCGGGCCGGATCCCGGATGATGCAGTAGAAGAAGGCTCCCATGCTGACACAGGCAGCCGAGGCCAGCCCCAGACCCAACGTCAGCACCAGCCAGCTCCCCTGCATGGGATAACCCAGCGCCTTGAACAGCAGCAGGCTCCACGCCAGCCCCCACCCCCACCCGATGAGCACATGGGGCAACAGGGTGCGCCAGAGGCCGAACCAGACCCCTCTGGTGGTCCAGTCCAGGCCGAGTCGATCGGTGCGGGCCAGGGCATTGAGGCCATAGAGCACCACCAGGATCTGCCACACCGCGGGCAGCAGGGCACTCAGCAGAAACTGGGCGTAGCTGGAGTTGATGTTGTAGAGCGCCGTCACCTGGCTCGCTATGGGCACGGATTGCCCCAGCGCTCCGGGCAGCGCCTTGCCGTCGGCCATGGCCGCCAGCACGCCCACCTGGCCGTTGAGGGTCCCCACCACCTGGGCCAGGGCTGCGTTGACCAGCTTGGCGATCAGGATGAACTGGCCGTTGTTGAACACTGTCACCCTGGGCTGGGTGCCCTCCCGGGCATCCCGCTCCAGGTGGTTGGGGATCACCACCAGGGCATAGATATCCCCTCCACGCAGGGCCCTGGCACCCTCGTCTATGGTGTCAAACTGCTGCGCTATCTTGAGCCCGGCCGAGCCATCGAGGGAGAAGGCAAGCTGGCGGGAGAGGGTGCTGCGATCCAGATCCACCAGACCCACCTTGAGATCGCGCGCCAACCCCGCCGAGAAGATCCAGCACAAGAGCCCGATCAGCAGCAGCGGGATCCAGCTGGTCAGGGCCCGGCTGAAGGGATCTTGCCACAGCAGCCGCCATTCGCGTCCCATCAGAGTTCGACCAGCACGCTCATGCCAACCCGCAATCCCTCAACCGGTTGCAAGGGGCGCGCCTCCACCTGGAAGCTCTTCATGTCGAACCCCTGACGGGTGTCTGTGGCTCGCCAGGTAGCGAAATCCCCCATCGCGGCCACATGGGACACCTTGAAGCGCACCGTCTGATCGCCAAGGCCCGGGATGCGGGCATCAAACTCGGTGCCGACCGGGAAACGGGGCAGCAGATCCTCGCGCACATGGAACTGGGCCCAGGCATCTTTCATGTCGAGCAGGGTCACCACAGGGAAGCCCTGGGGCGCCAGCTCGCCGCTGCGCAGCAGCACCTGGGCGACTTCCCCCTCGTGCGGGCTGGCGATGCGAGTGTCCGCCAGATAGGCCTCGACCTCGGCCACCCCGCCTGCCGCCATCTTGGCCTGCTCCCGCGCCGCGACCTTGGTCTCCTCCCGCGCCCCTTCCAGGGTCATCTGATATTGCTGCCAGGCCATGCCTTCGCTGTATTTGGCCGCCTGCCAGGCCGTCCAGGCCTCGTCACGCTTTTGCAGCGGCATGACGCCGTCCCGATGCAGGCTGGCGATACGCTCATAGGTCTTGCCACGAAGCAGGGCGGCCGCCTTGGCTTGCTGCCACTGATCCTTGGCCGCGGCTATCTGCTGGGCCCGCGCTCCCTTCTCGGCCTCCTGCGCCATGGCACCAGCGGCCGCCTGACCAGCCTTGGCCTGGCTCAGCTTGGCCTCGATCTCGGGGCTCGCCAGGGTGAACGCCAGCTGACCCTTGGCCAGTTGATCTCCCTTCTTCACCAGCACCTCGTCGATGCGCCCCGCCACCTTGGAGGAGACAGAGTACTGCTGCGCCTCAATCTGGCCCTGCAGGCGCACCGGCTCCGGCTGATAGGCCAGCCAGAAACGCCAGCCCAGCCAGATGACCAGCAGCACCAGGGCAAGTGGCAGCAACCAAGGCTTGCCCTGGCTCATCTTCTTCTTGATGGGGGGATGACTCATGAATTCACCTCGACAAAAGGGCGACCCTTGGCGGTCGACACAGTGATGGACAGATGGACCTGCTGGGTCGAAGTCATGAATTCACCTCTATCGCCTGACCATGCTGATATTGATTGAAACTGTTCATCTGCCCCGAGAGTGCCAGCAGGCGGGCCAGGGAGACCACGTATTGGTAGGCTGCGGCGGCGCGCTGGGTCTTGACCCCGGCCAGCTGGCTCTGGGCATCCACCACATCCAGGGAGGTGGAGAGTCCCTGGCCGAATGCCTTGTCCCGCAGCCGCACGTTCTCCTCCGCAAGGGCCTGGGTCGAGGAGAGGGCATGATACTCCTCCAGCCCCTGCGCCGCCTCGCGCCAGGTCTTCTCGACCAGCAGCTCCAGATCCTGGCGGGTCTTGGCCTGCAGCAGATTGACCTGCAGCTCGGCACTCTTGGCCGCCTGCACCGTCTCGGAGCGGCCGTCGCGGCTCACCAGCGGCATGCTGACCCCGACCCCGACCAGCCAGTCCGGCGTGGTCTTGGACACGATGGAGTCATCTTCATAGAGGTTGTAGTTGCCAAACAGGAAGAGCTCGGGGGCGTATTTGCCCTTCTCCAGCTTGATCATGCCCTGGGCCTGCTCCTTCTTGGCCGCCAGCAACTTGAGGCCGGGGTGCACCGCCAGGGTCTCCTCCACGAAGGGGGTGAGCTGCGGCATCCCCTCGTTGATGAAGAGCCGGGTGTTGGGCTCCGCCTGCTTGAGCTTGAGCATGTGGCCGAGGGCCAGCTGGGCTATCTCCAGGCTGCGCCGCGCCTTCTGGGTATCGATGCGTGCCCTGTCATAGGCCGACTGGGCGGAGAGTCGCTCGACCTTGGCTATCTGGCCCTGGGCTTCGAGCTTTTTGGCATGATCCAGGTGGTGGGCCAGCCCCTGCTCGATCTCCTGCTTGGTCTGCACCACCTGGGCCGCCAGCACCACGCCGAAGTAAGTCTGGGAGAGGCTCTCGAAGGTGGACTGCTGCTTGAGTACCAGCAACTGCTGCGCCTCGCTCACCTGCGCCTGGCGGATGTCCTGGGCCGCATCGATGCGCCCGCCGGTGAAGAGGGGCCACAGCATCTTGATCGAGCTGGTCACCACGTTCTGCTTGGTGAGGGGAGTGACGAAGTCGCTGGGGCTGAGGTTGAGCGCCTGCATGACGGGGCCCAGCACCTTGCCGAATTCCGGGTGATTGGCGATGGGGTTCAGATCCAGCATGTCCAGCTCCATCGGCTGATCGAGGTGGGTATAGCTGGCCCCCACATCCACCTTGGGCAGGTACATGCCCTTGGCCGCCTCGCGCAGCTGCTCTGCCCGCGCCACCCCGGCCTGCTCCGCCGCCAGGCCGTCATCCTGCTGGATGACCCGGCTCCAGGCCTCGGTGAAGCTGACGGTCTGCGCCTGTGCCGAGCCCAGCATGGCTCCCAGCAGGCCCGGGCAGAGCAATTTGATGAACCTTGACGTCATACATCCCCAATTTATGTTTGTAATAAAATTGTGTGGAGCCTTTGCTCGATTCAGGCTCGCTATCATAGCGTAAACAGGCGCCGGAAAGAGACTGCCAAATCACCGAGTCTCTCACTCATTTGACCCTGACCATGGTCCCAGACAATATGTCTGATTTTCAAGCACTCCTGAATTTGCAAGCCTTGGCGCGACGTTTTTTTCAGAAAAAAATGGCTGACGCTCAAATACTAACCTTTTCTCCTGACTAAAAAATGCGTAATATACGCCGCCCTAAGCCGATGGTAACCGTGGAATGCAGATAGGTCCCCACACGCTTGAAACTCCCTTGATCGTGGCCCCCATGGCCGGTGTTACAGACCGACCATTTCGTGAACTTTGTTTACGTTTGGGAGCAGGCATGGCCGTTTCCGAGATGCTGCTGGCCAACCCGGATGTCTGGGATACCCAGAAAACCAGGATGAGAATGGGCCACTCTGCCGAAACCGGACTGCGATCGGTCCAGATTGCCGGAGCCGACCCCGAGATGATGGCGTTTGCTGCCCGCTACAACGTGGAGCAGGGCGCTCAGATCGTCGACATCAACATGGGATGTCCGGCAAAAAAAGTGAATAAAAAGTTGGCAGGCTCCGCCCTGCTGCGCCAACCCGATCTGGTCAGATCCATCTGCCAGGCCGTGGTGAATGCAGTAGAGGTACCTGTCACCTTGAAGATCCGCACAGGATGGGATCCGGATAACCGCAATGGCGAGGAGATCGCCCGAATCGCCGAAGATTGCGGTATCGCGGCCCTTGCCGTGCATGGTCGTACCCGCTCCTGCCTCTACAAGGGCGAAGCGGAATACGACACTATCAGGGCGATTAAGCAGGCCGTATCGATTCCTGTTGTCGCCAATGGCGACATAGACAGCCCGGAGAAGGCCCGGTATGTCCTCGACTATACCGGCGTCGACGCCGTGATGATCGGCCGTGCTGCGCAAGGACGACCCTGGATTTTCCGGGAAATCCGTCATTTTCTTGAGACGGGCACCAAGCAGCCGCCTCCCGACAGGGAAGAGGTTCGCACCCTGATGAACGAGCATGTTACCAACCTGCACCAGTTTTACGGTGCATATCTGGGAGCGCGCATTGCCCGTAAACACGTGGGCTGGTATCTGGATGAAGAAGAGACGGGCCGAGAATTCCGTAAGCACTTCAATGCCCTGGATTGTGCAGACGCACAGTTGAACGCGCTTGAAATGTATTTCGATGGATTAGGTTAACGCATAACTAAAGAGCCGACCGAATATGTTCGAACAAACCCTGACTTCTGATGCATTGGTAACAACTACTCACAATCACGCTGCCGAGCCGACCCAGCGCCCCCTGCGTGACTCTGTGCAACAGGCCCTGCGTAACTACCTGGCCCAGTTGAACGGTCAGGAAGTGATTGATCTGTACGATATGGTTCTCTCCGAAGTCGAAGCCCCCATGCTGGACGTGATCATGCAGTACACCCGTGGTAACCAGACTCGCGCCGCCGTGATGATGGGCATCAACCGTGGCACCCTGCGCAAGAAACTCAAGCGCTACGGCATGAACTGATTCCAGTCATCCTGCTGCAGTGCAGATAAGGGCGTATCCCAGCGATGGGATACGCCTTTTTCTATGGCCGACGTTCCTGACAGCGTCTTACTCCGCGGCCAGCTTGATGCCGAGCCCCACGAACAGCCCCCCCATCAGGCGATTGAGCCAGCGTCCCAGCCGGACAGGCAGGCGCACCTTGCGACTCGCATAGGCGGTCGAGAAGGCCAGCAGGTGGCACCAGATCATCCCGTTGAGGTTGAAGATGCAGCCCAGCACGATAAACGCCAGCGCCTTCTGCGGCGCATCGGGGGCGATGAACTGAGGCACAAAGGCGAGGAAGAAGAGCGCTACCTTGGGGTTGAGGACATTGGTGAGCAACCCCTGCCGGAAGATGCGCCCATAAGAGAGCGCAGACAGCGATACCGCGGGCTCGCTCGCAACGGATGAGCTTGCACCTTGCCTGAGCAGAGAAATCCCCAGATAGACCAGATAGAGCGCCCCCATCAGCTTGATGACGGCGAACAGCTCGGCAGAGGCACTCAGCAGCGCAGACAGCCCCAGCGCCGCCGCCAGCACATGCACCATGGTGCCCGTTCCTATGCCCAGTGCGGCCACCGAGCCCGCTCGCCAGCCTTGCGAGCCACTGCGCAGCATGATGAGCAGGGAGTCCGGCCCCGGCATCATGTTCAACAGCAGGCCAGAAACGATAAACAACGCCAGATCGTGGATCCCCAACATACACAGCTCCCTTGCCGATGAAACTCACAGTCTATGGATCCAGCCCGCCTTGTCACTCCCCCGTTACGGCAATAGTGAACATAGGCAGGAGGCATAGCCAGGGGCGATCAGGGTTGGCGGAGAGTGTAGAAGAGTAGAAAGGTAAGCAAGTGGGTAAACTATCGGCCATTTATCTGGGGCAGATGACCTGGGCATCCTCTGAACCATCAGCAAATCGGTGCTGAAGCACAGAACGTCAGGCAATAAAAAACCCCGCTCATCGAGCGGGGTTCTTCGTGTTGGGTGCCTGGCAGTGTCCTACTCTCGCATGGCGAATGCCACACTACCATCGGCGCTACCGCGTTTCACT
>NZ_JBYTDH010000024.1:0-21740 GCF_058791175.1 Aeromonas sp. EU05-FHT14A05
CGCGCACGGTTTCGTCCACCCGCAGGGTCTCACCATGCTGGCTGACCACGTCGATCACCGGGCCATCGTCCTCGAAGCGGAACACCCCACTGGCTCCCAGATCGATGCTGGCCTTGGCGCTGTCGCCATCGGCATCGGTGACGGTCTGCACCAGGGTCAGCACGCCACTGTTCAGGGTCAGGCTGACGCTGTCATCATGGCTGCCGGTATCACCTTGCCAGATATTGTCCAGCAGGTTCAGGGTCACGGCACCGGTGGCCGGATCTATGGTGAAGGTGAAGTAGCTCACCCCGTTGGCGCTGCCGGTGATGACATTGCCTACTTGGTTGAGCACTATCTGCGCGCCCTGGCCATTGGCGGCCAGCGGATCAACCGCATAGAGGCCACTCGCCACATTGCTGCCAGTGAGGGCCAGGTTGTAGCCGATGCTACCCGCACCATCCGCACCGAACGCATGGCTGAACTGGGCTTGCACCACGGCTGCCGCCAGGGTTGCACTGCCTATGCCATCGCTGCCTGCACCATCCAAGGCAGGCAAGCTCTCGTCCACGCTGACCACACCCAGCTCACCGGCCCCAGGGAGCAGGCTCACGCTAGGCACGTCATCCAGTATCACCACATCCAGACTGGCGCTGGTGCTGTCACCGTCGCTGTCCGTCAGCGCGACGTTGAAACTTTCGGTCAGGGCAGTGTCATTGGCAGGCTGAGTGTGAGCCTCGTTATCGCTCAGGGTGTAGCTGTAAGTCACAGTGCCAGCGCCTGTCACCGGGTTGTAACTGATGCCTGTCACCAACAGTTGATTGCCCAGAGGGCTCGGGATCGCCTGCGGGAAACTGCTGATGACCTGGCCGTTACTGATGAGTACCACGCCCCCCAGAGCCAGGCTCTGGATACCATCTGCCGCATTGAAGGTGAAGGCGCCGATCTTGGTCAGGCCCGCAGCATCCGGGCTGCTGCCATCGGCCAATGCAGCTTCATTCAGAACAAGCTCACCCCCTTCGACCTGCAGCCCGCCCAAGGAGACTGTCTCATCCGTGGGGGTAATGGTGATGGTCAGAGTGGAGTTATTGGTGTCGTCGCCATCGGTCACTATGTAGTTGGCCGGCGGTACAGGGCCTGTGTAATTGGGTGCCGGAGTGAAGGTGTAGGAGCCGTCGGCATTGATGATGAGGGTACCTATCCCGTCCAATGAGCTCTCGACACCGGCCAGAATGCCGATGTTGCTGCCCCAGCTATAGGAAGCTATCGATGTGTCTTGAGGACCATCCGAGTTGCTGCTGTTGATCAGCAGGTTACCACTGATGGCTTGGTCTTCCTGGGTGACTTCAGATTCATCCAGATCATCGAGCTCATTCTCTGGCAGGAGATCGTCCTCCTGCAGCACATTCTGATCGAGCAAGGCGTCATGGCTGGTATCGAATCCGGCCTCGGCTATGGTCGCATCACCGATACGATCGATGACGACAAAGCCACCGTTGCCACTGGCCCCCGCGACCCCGCCGATGCCGCCGCCCCCACCTGCGGCAGGCGCCCCGCCGGCTGCGGCGGCTTCAAAGTTCTTGGTCGGGTCGACACCTTGCAGGATGGATTCTTGCAAGGCCGCAATTTCTGGAGGGAGGTTGCTGTTCTCGGCCGATGATGAGGGTTGCCCTTCGACCGGTATATCTGTCTCGGCAGGGGCGGCAGCGGCCTGTCCGGGGTTGTCATCGTAGGGTGCCAACATCAATTTCGCATCGTCGGCAATATTGAGCTTGGCGCCCGGTTGCAATATCTCGCCAGGCTGGAGAGGACGGCTGCTGCCATCGGCAAGCAGGATCTGAACATTGCCTTCCACGGAAGAGACGACGACGGTTTTGTCGATGATTTGGGTGCGCATATCCATTGCTCCAGGGTGACAGATCTTGATGCCTACACTCTAGATGCGCGTTCATCGGGCTTCAGTTGCAAAAATGTACAATATTGAATCTGTTTGGCTTCATCCGATGCAGCGAATCGAATGAATGTTTTTTACACAGATAAATCAATAAACTAACAACTCGTCTTTCAGGCTTTCTGTATCTCCATCGCAGAAAAGCACCTTCATATATTCTAAATGGATATAAAAAAGGGCCCCATTGGGGCCCCTTTCAATATGATTGCCTGATTCACGGCAGTGGGAATGCCGGATGAACGAAGCCCTGGTAACCGTCTATGTGCAGGTTGGCCAGCACCTCGACCTGCTGCTGATCTTCCACTCGGGTGGCGATGGTCGTGACACCCGCATTGTGGGCTGCCCGGCAGACCGCAGCCAGGAAGGAGGTATCGGCGCCCGGCTCCATGACCTGGCTGGTATAGCCATGATCCACCTTGACGTAGGCAGGAGCCAGCTCCTCCAGATAACCCAGGGACTGGAAGTGGCGACCATAGTGATCGACCCCCCACAGGAGGCCCTGCTCTCGCAGCACGTCGACCAGGTTGGTCACATGCTGCTTGTGTTTCATGATGGCGGCCTCAGGGATCTCGAACAGCAGTCTCTCCTTCAACTCGCCGTTCACGGCCAGATAGTCTCTCAGCCAGGTCAGGAACTCATCCGAGCAAAGCGACCCTGCGGTGATGTTGACCGCCAGCACCAGCTCGGGTTGCTGCCTGAACAAGGGCACGCAGGCTTCCAGTACGGCCTTGTCAAACTCGGCGCCCATCTGGAACTGTTCTATGGCGGGCAAGAACTGGCCGGCGAAATAGTCGGTCCCATCGCGCGAGATGGAAGCAAACAGCTCCGCATGCAGGCGCGTGCCATCATCGAAGCGGCAGGCAGGCTGCGCCTTGAAGCGCCACAGGTTTCGGGCCATTGCATCCTGTACCAGATCACGCCAGGCCAGACGCCCCATCAATCCCTGATCCGAGCCCCCTTCCATGACGACGGCACCCCGCCGCTCGTTGCGCGCCTTGCCCAGCGCGTTGTCCGCCTTGGTCAGCAGAGCGGAGAGATCATCATCGCCATCACGGCCGGCGATCCCGACGACCGAGAGCGCTCCGCTCTCACCCATGGGATTGACCACCAGATCGGCGATACGGCTATTGATAAGCTCCGCCAGATCCTTGAGCTGCGACAGATCATCCGTAGGACAGAGCAGGGCATATTCGGTGGCCGAGATCCGGGACAGCGCCGCACCATCCCAGCCGTCCAGCAACTCCCTGAGCACCTGGGCGATGGACTTGACCATGTTGTCCCGCGCGGCATAGCCCTCCTCACGATAGAGATCGTCCAGCATGTCGACGGCCACCAGCATGACGCCCCCCTGTCCCGCCTCGGCGATCCAGGCATTGACCTGCCCCACGAAGTAAGAGCGGTTGCCGAGCCCGGAGACCGCATCCACATAGACGCGGGCGCGCAGGTTTTCGGCTTCATCGGCCTGCTCCTTGAACTGCACCGCCAGCTTGCTCGAGAGGGTGTTGATGGCCTGCACCACCTGTTTCAACTCGCGGCTCTTGGGCTCGGGAATGGCGTGCCCGAAGTGGTGCAGCTCTATCTCGACCGCCTGCTCGCAGATGAGCTTGAGCGGTTTGAGCAGGTAGTTGAGTGCCCGCATCAGCAGTATGGTGGTGATCAGGAAGCCCACCAGGAACCAGGTCGCCAGCTCGCTCATCCCCTTCCAGAGCTCGTAGTAGGCCTGTCCCGGATGGCCCACTATCTTCAGCTTGCCCAGTTGCAGCCAGCCCGAGGTCAGAATGGATTCGTTGGATACCTCAGGGAAGAGGCCCAGCCCGATAAACCACTGCGGCACCCCCTGAATGTCGCTGCTGTTTTCCAGCTCGATGACATCCTTGGAAGCCAGCAGATCGAGGCGGACCAGCCGATAGTAGCCACCGTCGAACACGGCCTTCATGACGGATTCGGCACTCACCTTGTCCCCGTTCTCCAGATAAGGCGTCAACGCCAGACCCAGGGCGGTGGAGGTGTTGATGACTGTGGTCTCCTGCTGCTGTGCCAGATAGTTGCGGGTCGAATTGAACTGTACCCAATAGGTGGCGGCAAACAGCAATCCGAACAGTAACAGCATGGTTGCCAATAGTTGTCTGTAGAGCGTCATAGGTTAATCATCCAAATTCACCACAGGCCGAGCCAATCGCCCTGAAGTCATGCGATTGCGTAAGTCAGTCCATAATCCCAAGCGGGATGATTGCCCGGCCAGTTCCCCTTGACCACGCGCCTTCATCAACCACAAGTGACTACCGTTAAAGCTGTAAATTGGCACCAGATCCGCCCGCTGACTGGCCGGGCGAATGGCGCCGACAAGGTTGTCCAGAATGAGAGGCACTGATGCGGGCGTCTCATAATAGGCAACAACCATATGAAACTGGTTATAATCCAATGCCTTGACATATACCATCCGCATTTTTTCATCCGGAATGCCAAGTTCCAGCAGCGTAAAGTATTTGGAAATGCTGAAGTCTTCACAATCTCCGCCAGCCGCCCCCAAAAACTCCAGCGGGGTCGCCCAGTAATCCTTCTTGTGCCACAGCTTGATGTCATCGATAAACCGCATCTGATTGAAAAACTGGTTCACCTTCTCCAGTTTCTGCCGTTCCGTCAGACCCGCAGCCCGGTTCTGCATGGCCAGCGTGCGCCAGCTGGTGACCCGCTTGCCTGCACGAGAGCCGTAGGTCTCCTCCGCCCGCTTGACCAGCTTCAGATCTTCCGACGACAAGGGCTGGCTGGCGCTGAGCAACAGAGGGATAGACAGCAGCACCAGCCACAACAGCTGGAGCCGCCAACGCTGCGCGGGGCGGATGAGCCATGCTGGCCAGAAGAGCCCGCGGCTCCCAGCCTTGCACCACGATGTCACATGTTTCCCCTGCGGCATGCCATTGCAATCTTCAGTTGAGAGCCAAACGCATAAAAGAATGACTGCAGCAAGCTGCAGCCATTTCTTCTGACTGATATGACATCAGCACGATGACCATCAGTTGTTATTGGCCTGCCAGTCAGCGGGCTGCTGTACATTCATGGCATTGAGCAGTCCCCCGGTGGCATTGAGGATACGGTAATCCGCCAGCAGGGCATCATACTCGGCCGTGATGTAGCTGCGGCGAGCCTCGAACAGTTCGTTCTCCGTGTTCAGCACGTCCAGCAAGGTCCGTTGTCCCAGACCAAACTGCTTCTTGTACGCCTGTACGGTGTCGTAGCTGGCGTCCACGTGCTCTTTCAGGAAGACTTTCTGCTTGGCCAGCGACTCCTTGGCATTCCAGGCGAGACGGGTCCCCTCTTCCACCTGACGGAAGGCATTCAGGTGAATGTCTTTTGCCTGGGAATAGAGTGCCGAGGTGGCCTTGCTTTCAGCCAGATCGGAGCCGCCACGGAACAGGTTGTAGCGCATCCGGACCATGGCGGTGAGATCGTCGTTGCGTCCCTTGACCGCATCGATGTCCTCGTTCCAGTTCTGATCCACCTCGAAGGCCACGTTCGGGTAGAACCCGGACTTGGAGCCTTCATGCTGATACTTGGCCTCTTCGATGTCTTGCAGGGAGGAGAGCAGGGTCGGGTGAACCTCGGTGGCCGTCTTCAGCGCGTCCTCCAGGGTGGCAGGGATCAACTGGCTGTTGGGGGCCGGTTGTACCAGATCCTTGGGCACCTCATTCACGACCCGGATGAACTCGCTCTCGGCATCCCGATAGTTGTTCTCCGCGGCCGCCTGGTTGGAGTAGGCCCGTGCCACACGACCATCGATCTGGGTCTGGTCCGCCGTCGAACCCAAACCTGAGTCTGTCCGTTTCTGGATGTCACTGCGGATCTGCTCGTGGGTTTCCAGGTTCTGCTTGGACAGCTCCAGGATCTCCTGCTGGCGCAGCATGTTGAGGTACACCTCGGCCACCCGCAGGGCCGTGTTCTCCGCCTCGGAGATCATGGCCAGACGCTGGGCCTGGGCGGCAGCATCGGTCCGGGCCACGTTGCTGCTGACATCGAAGCCGTCAAACAGCATCTGGCGCAGGCTGATCCCGGCCTCCTTACGGGTCATGGAATCATCGATCGTCTGCGAGTTGGCAGGCGCCGCACGGGTCGAGGGGCTGTCGGTCTTCTCGTAGCCAACGCCGCCACGCAGATCGATGGTGGGATAGTAGCCGCCCTTGGCTCCATCATGCTGGTACAGTCGTGCCTGATAGAGATCAAAAGCTTCCTTGATTTTCGGATGGGTAGCCAGTGACTGTGCCACTGACTGTTCCAGTGTCTGTGCCTGGCTCAGGCCCGGGAACAGTATGGTGCCACTAACCAGCATGGCAACAATCGTCTTCTTCATGGTATCTCCAGTCATGTTGTTTTTAGATTGTTGGCTTATCGTTCTCTCAGTGCCGACTGCTTAGCCCGCAGGATGGGCTTGAGCAAGTAGTCTAGGACACTTTTTTTACCAGTAATAATATCTGCACTGGCTAACATACCGGGGATGATGGGAAGTGCGTTAAGCTCATCGCCCAGATAACTCTTCTCGGTACGCACCCGAACCAGATAGAAGGAGTTGCCCTCCTCATCCTGGATCGAGTCGGCGCTTATCTGCTCAACCTTGCCATGTAAACCTCCATAAACAGTGAAATCATAAGCAGTTATCTTGACCACGGCCTCCAGTCCGGGTCGCAGGAAGGCGATGTCCTTGGGGGAGACCTTGGCTTCCACCAGCAGGGTATCCTCCAGCGGCACGATTTCCATCAGATCCATGCCCGGCTGCACGACCCCCCCCAGGGTATTGATCTTGAGCTTCTTGATGGTGCCCTTGAGAGGCGCTATCACGCTGGTCCGATCCACCCTGTCCCGCAGACCGACCTGGCCCTCGGACAACTGACTCAGCTTGCCCTGGCGTTCATTGAGCTCGGTCTGGGAGTCCGCTCTGAACTTCAAGGCGATGTCATTGCGCTTGGAGATGGTCTCCCGCAGCACCGAGTTGAGTTTGGGGATGAGCAGGCGGTTGGCTTCCAGCTCGCCCTGCATCTCGTTGACCTGCCGCTCCAGTTTAATTAGCTCCACTTGAGGAACTATACCCTCTTTTGCGAGAGGCCGGCTGATGTTCAGCTCCTGGCGAGCCAGATCCACGCTGCGGCTCACTGTCCTTATCTTGGCATTGAGCTCTATGGTCTCCTGCTCCTTCTGCTCGATCTGCTGACCGAGTATGTAGAGCTGGTTGTTCAAGTTGTTGAGCCGCTCGTCCTGGACCGACTTTTCACGGGCCACGTATTCCGCAAAGACGTTCTCGAACCCTTCGGGGAAGACGATGGGCTGCTTGTCGATGACCACCTGCTCACGCCAGCCGAGGTTGGGTTCTCTCTTGACCACCACACTGCGGATCTCGGCACGCAGACGGGCGATGTCGCCCTTGAGGATCACCAGCTCCTGTTCACGCTCGCGAAAGTCCGACTTGAAGCGGGTATCGTCTATGCGCAGCAGAGGCTGCCCCTTTTCGACTATGTCCCCCTCCTTGACGAAGATCTCCTTGACGATCCCCCCTTCCAGGTTCTGGATCACCTGCAGCTGGCGAGATGGAATGACCTTGCCCTGACCGACGGTGACCTCGTCAAGCTCCGCCCAGGCGGCCCAGATGATGGCACTCATGAAGAACAGGAAGCAGGCCCAGAGCAGCACCTTGGCGCGGGTTGGCGTGCTCAGCAAGACGGCGGCGGCACCGTCGTCGACATACTCGAGGTGCTCGGAGGCGGGCAACACTGTGTCTGGTGCCGTTTTCTTGAACCAGTTGTTAGCCATTGGCCGTCTCCTGCACCCGCACCTTGCCTTCCTTCAGTTGTTGCAGCACCGTCTCCTTGGGGCCGTCAGCCACTATCTTCCCCTGCTCCACGACGATGACCCGGGAGGCCACATCCAGCATGGAAGTCTTGTGGGTGATGAGGATCAGCGTGGTTTCAGGCCCCAGCCTGGCCAGCTCCTGCTTCACATGCATCTCTGACTGATTGTCCATGTTGGACGTTGGCTCATCCATCACCAGGATGGGCGGATCGTTGAGCAGGGCACGGGCCAGCAAAATGGCCTGACGCTGACCACCTGAGAGCTGACGCCCGCCCTCGCCTATCTGCCGGTCAAGCCCATTGGGATCCCGATTGGTAAAGTTGGTGACGCCGGCCCGCTTGGCGGCGCGCACGACCCGGGCATCATCCACCAGCGGGTTGCCCAGCATGATGTTGTCCCGCACCGAGCCAAAGAAGAGGGTCACATCCTGCGGCACACAGCCGATGTTGCGGCGAATGGCGGCCGGTGGCAGCTGATCCAGCTCGAAGCCATCGAGGCGCACCAGACCGTCTGTCGGTCGGTAGAGCCCCATCAGCAACTTTTCCAGCGTGGTTTTACCCGCGCCGATCCGTCCTATGATGGCGACCTTTTCGCCCGGCTCGATGCGCAGGTTGATGTTGTGCAGGGTGCTGCTTTCCATGCCCGGGTATTTGAAGGAGACGTTTTCGAACTCGATGCGGCCCTGGATGATGGGGTGGTGAATGTACTGTTTGCCCTCCTCCTGCTCGCCAGGCGTCATCATGATCTTCTCCAGGATCTCCAGGGCGGACTTGGCCTGGTTGTAGCGGGTCGACAGCACGGAGAGCTGCACCATGGGCGCGATGGCGCGGCTGGACAACATGACGGCGGCGATCATGCCCCCCATGGTCACCAGCCCTTCCGATATCTGATAGACACCTACGATCACCAAGCCCACGGTCACCACCTGCTGGATATAGCTCGCCAGGGAAGACATGGAGTTGGTGATGCGACGGGTCTGCACGCCCCAGGTAGAGATGTGGGACACCGCCTGCTCCCAGCGGTGCTGGAACATGCTCTCGGCGCCGAAGATCTTGACGGTCTCAAGGCCGGAGATGCTTTCGATCAGGTTGGCGTTCTTCTGGGAGGCCAGACGGGAGCCCTCCTCGATGGACTGCTTGAGCGGTGCCTGGATATAGAAGCTGTAGGCCACCAGGATCAGCATGGCGACGATGGGCACCACCACCATGACGCCGGCAAACAGCCAGATGATGAAGAGGAAGAACACCGCAAACGGCAGATCAATCAGGGTCGATACGGTGGCGGAGGTGAAGAACTCCCGCACCGATTCAAACTCCTGCAGATGCTTGGCGAACGCCCCCGTCGAGGCCGGGCGGGACTCCATCTTCATCCCCATCACCTTGGCAAAGATCTTGGCCGACAGCAGCACGTCCGATTTCTTGCCGGCAATGTCGATGAAGTAGCTGCGCAACTGGCGCATCACGAAGTCAAAGGTGAACACTACCATGGCCCCGACCGCCAGCACCCAGAGGGAGTCGAAAGCCAGGTTGGGCACGATCTTGTCGTAGACATTCATGGTGAACAGGGGACTGGCCACCGCAAAGAGGTTGATGAGGATGGAGGCAATCAGCACATCGCGATAGATGCCACGGGATTCAAACAGCGTACTCCAGAACCAGTGACCATCCCGGGTCTCCAGCACCTTGGGGGAACGTTCATCGAACTTGAACTGCTTCTTGACGAAGAACAGCCGGCCGTTGTACTCGTCACCCAGCTGGGCAGTGCTGACCCACTGCGCCGCATCACCGGCCTGGGGGAAGATGACCTTGGCCTGGCTCCTCTCCTTGTTCCACTCCAGCAGGATGCAGGCGCCGCCCTGCCGCGTCTGCAAGACGCAGGGCAGCAGCAGGGGAGAGATGTTTTCGAGTGGCTGGATCACCTCACGGGCGGACAAACCGCCACGCTCGGCAGCGCGGCTGAAGAGCGCCGTACTCAGACGGCCCGAGACCAGTGGCAAGCCCGTGGTGAGGGCATCCTGACTATTGGGTACGCCATAAAAACGGGTCAAAAAGACCAGGCATTCCAATAGTTCATCTATATGGCTGGTTTCTGCTTGCATAGCATCCTGTCAAAACATGATTCAGACGGTTGTCGCAGGGAAATCATCACCCGGAACCTGGTGGCGACCTGTGAATGCAGAGCAGATCCCATCATCGCGAACCGACAACCCAATTAGCGCACTGGGCAGTGGCATCGAATGCCATCGCCAGACTCACACATCGTCAAGCCGGGGAGAGAGGAGCCACGCACGTCATCTGATGACGGCAAGGAGTGCGAGATATCCTGCCCGGTCCATTAATTACTAAAGATTTATTGATAACAATATCTTTTTCAAGCCGACCATCTTATCAAGGCGACTTGAACGAAACTATACTGCAAAGACTGAATTTCATCTAATAACCCTCTGTTTTTTTAATGAAATTAGAGTCGTCACTCATTAAAAGGAGCGAGCGAGAAGGGTCGGCCCAGGGCATGCCCCTGGGGGCCTGAACGAGTCAGCTCAGCGGCGATCTCGGCCATGGCGGTCCAGCGATTCTCGCACCAGGCTGGAGCCAGCAGGGTCGGACGGCGCGCCGACGCCGAGATGCGGTGATAGACCACCTCGGGGGGCGTGTGCTGGATCATGGCCACCGCCGCCTCCACATAGTGTTCCAGGGTCAGCACCTCCAGCCGCCCCGCCTGCCACGCCTTGCCAAGGGTGCTCCCTTCCACCACGTGGAGCGGATGCAGCTTTATCCCCTCGACCCCGGTCGCAACGATGCGATGCAGTGTCTCCAGGCTATCCATGGGCACCTCGCCGGGCAGGCCAACGATCAGATGGGCACAGACCTTGATGCCGCGCCTATGGGCCCGCCCGACCGCATCGGCATAGGCGGCGTAGCCGTGGCCCCGGTTGATGCGCTGCAGCGTCTTGTCATGGGCGCTCTGCAGCCCCAGCTCCAGCCACACCTCGTAGCCACGGGCCTGATAACCCGCCAGCAGATCCAGCACCGCATCCGGCACGCAGTCGGGCCGGGTCCCGACACAGAGCCCCACCATGTCGCTGACCGACAACGCCTCCTCATACATGCGTTGCAGGTATTCCACCTCGGCATAGGTGCTGGTATAGGCCTGAAAGTAGGCGAGATAGCGTTTGGCGCGGGTCACTTCGTCCCGGCGTGCCAGCAGCTGTTGCACGACAGAAAGCTGTTGGGTCGATTCGTCGGCAAAAGAGGAGACATTGCAGAAGGTGCAGCCGCCGCGGCCCAGGGTGCCGTCCCGGTTCGGGCAGGTGAAGGCGCCGTGGATGGAGAGTTTGTGGATCTTCTGGCCATGACGCTGCTTGAGATCCTGGCCGAATGTATTGATGAGTTCGTGTAACTGCATGACACCTCCGATATGAGCTGTCATTGTACTGGCAGAGACCCGCCCCCAGGCTGAGCTGGATCAAGCCACCCCGCCCCCAAAAATCATATAAATATTCACATTGCGTGCGATAAATACCCACAGACAGGGTTTTAAGGTTACTTTTGGAAACCACAAGCCTTCGGCAAAGAGGGAGAAGTGGAGCAATTCCTCCTCTCTAACCGGCTGTTAGCACTGCAAAAATCTCGCTTAGCCCGCATCCGGATAAATGCAAGGCTCAGGATTCTGAAATGTGATCCCCGCCCGCCCCCGACGGAATGGATTGGTAAAATTACTACAGTCAGGTGACGCGAAGCAGTCAACTACCAAAACCATCATTATCAGTTTAATCAACTAAATAAAATATATTTTATAGGTTTTTATATAGAAAAAACCAGATTGAGTCTCTGAAACCCGCATTTTGTTATGGCGGTGTAACATTGCAAACAAGCGGGATGTCCAATTGACCTTGCTCGAAAATCCCATTAGTTTGGAGATTCGCCACCTCAGGCGGACGGAACCACAAGAGCCAATCGCAATTTATGCAATCTGTTGATGACAGTGCGATGGAAGGCCGAGCAAGGGAGAAATGCAATGTCACTATATGATCCAAAGCTGGAGAGGGATAACTGTGGCTTCGGCCTGTTGGCCCACATGGAAGGGGAAGCCAGCCACAAGCTTGTCCGTCTCGCGATGTCAGCCTTGGCTCGCATGCAGCACCGCGGCGGCATCTCCGCCGACGGCAAGACCGGCGATGGCTGTGGTCTGCTGCTGCAAAAACCGGACAGCTTCTATCGCGCTGTCGCCGAAGAGAAGGGATGGCACCTGGGCCGCAACTACGCGGTGGGTATGCTGTTCCTCAACCCGGACCCCGTATTGGCCCAGCAGACCCGCGACATCATCGACGAGGAGCTGGAAAGAGAGACCCTGAGTCTGGTCGGTTGGCGCAAGGTGCCCATCGATACCAATGTGCTCGGTCCCATCGCCAAGGCGTCCCTGCCAAGCATTGAACAGGTCTTTGTCAACGCGCCTCCCGGCTGGGTCGACAAGGATCTCGAGCGCCGCCTCTATATAGTGCGTCGCCGCATCGAGAAACGCATCAGCGACGACTACTTCTATGTGGTCAGCCTCTCCAACCTGGTCACCGTCTATAAAGGGCTGTGCATGCCGGTGGATTTGCCGCGCTTCTATCTGGATCTCGCCGACATCCGCATGCAGGCCGCCATCTGCGTGTTCCACCAGCGTTTCTCCACCAATACCAGCCCGCGCTGGCCGCTGGCGCAGCCATTCCGCTACCTCGCCCACAACGGCGAGATCAACACCATAGCCGGCAACCGCCAGTGGGCCAAGGCGCGCAGCTACAAGTTCGCCACCCCGCTGATCCCGGATCTGCAGGAGGCCGCCCCCTTCGTCAACACCACGGGGTCGGACTCTTCCAGCCTCGACAACATGCTGGATCTCTTCCTGGCCGGCGGCATGGATCTGTTCCGGGCCATGCGCCTGCTGATCCCGCCTGCATGGCAGAAGCACCCGAACATGGATGACGACCTGCGCGCCTTCTATGACTTCAACTCCATGCACATGGAGCCCTGGGACGGCCCGGCCGGCATCGTCATGACCGACGGCCGCTACGCCACCTGCGCGCTGGACCGCAACGGCCTGCGCCCGGCCCGCTACGTCATCACCAAGGACAAGTTCATCACCCTCGCGTCTGAGGTCGGCACCTGGGACTACACCCCGGACGAAGTGCTGGAGAAGGGCCGGGTCGGCCCGGGGGAGCTGTTCGTGGTGGATACCAGCAACGGCAAGGTGTGGACCAGCTTCGAGATCGACGACGATCTCAAGAGCCGCCACACCTACAAGCAGTGGATGGACAAGCACTGCAAGCGACTGGTGCCGTTCGAGCAGATGGATGACGCCAGCACCGGCGCCCGCGAGCTCCCGGACGATCAGCTCAAGACCTATCAGAAACTGTTCGGCTACTCCTACGAGGAGCTGGATCAGGTGATCCGCGTGCTCGGCGAGAACGGCCAGGAGGCGGTGGGCTCCATGGGGGATGACACCCCGATGGCGGTGCTCTCCTCCAGCCAGCGTACCCTGTACGACTACTTCCGCCAGATGTTTGCCCAGGTGACCAACCCGCCCATCGATCCGCTGCGGGAAAACCACGTGATGTCGCTGGCCACCTGTATCGGCCGCGAGCAGAACGTCTTCAACGAGACCTTCGGCCACGCCCACCGGGTGCTGTTCCAGTCGCCTATCCTGCTCTACTCCGACTTCCACCAGCTGCTGGCACTGGAAGGGGAGCACTACCGTCACGCAGTGCTGAGCCTCAACTACCAGCCCGAAGAGGGGCTGCAGGCGGCCCTGGAGCGGCTCTGTGCCGACGCGGCCGACAAGGCGCGCAATGGCACAGTGCTGCTGGTGCTGTCTGATCGGGACATCAGTGCCGACACCCTGCCCATCCCGGCCGCCATGGCGGTGGGGGCGGTGCAGCGCACCCTGGTGGACAACAACCTCCGTTGTGACGCCAATATCCTGGTGGAGACCGCGAGCGTGCGCGACCCGCACCACTTCGCCGTGCTGCTGGGCTTTGGCGCCACCGCCATCTACCCCTATCTCGCCTACGAGACCCTGGCCAAACAGGTCGAGGAAGGGGTGCTGAAAATGAGCCTGCGCCAGGCCATGCTCAACTACCGCAACGGCATCAATAAGGGCCTCTACAAGGTGATGTCCAAGATGGGCATCAGCACTGTGGCGAGCTACCGCTGCTCCCAGTTGTTCGAAGCCGTGGGGCTGTCCAGCTCCGTGGTCGAGCTCTGCTTCCGTGGCGTCTCCAGCCGCATTCAGGGGGCCGATTTCACCGACATCCAGCAGGATCAGGTCAATCTGGCGCGCCAGGCCTGGCTCGGTCGCAAGCCGCTGACCCAGGGCGGGCTGCTGAAATTCGTCCACGGCGGCGAGTACCATACCTACAACCCGGATGTGGTGCAGACCCTGCAGGTGGCGGTGCGCTCCGGCAACTACGCCGATTACAAGGAGTACGCCCGCCTGGTGAACGAGCGCCCCGTCGCCACTCTGCGCGATCTGCTCGTCCTCAAGCAGGGCACTACCCCGGTTGCGCTGGAGCAGGTTGAGCCCGCGGCCAAGCTGTTCCCCCGCTTCGACTCCGCCGCCATGTCCATCGGCGCCCTCGGCCCCGAGGCCCACGAGGCGCTGGCGGTGGCCATGAACCGCCTCGGCGGTCAGAGCAACTCGGGCGAAGGCGGTGAAGATCCCAAGCGCTTCGGCACCGAGAAGAATTCGCGCATCAAGCAGGTGGCCTCGGGGCGCTTTGGCGTCACCCCCCACTACCTGATGAACGCGGACGTGGTACAGATCAAGGTGGCCCAGGGCGCCAAACCCGGCGAGGGTGGCCAGCTGCCCGGTGACAAGGTGACGGCCCAGATAGCCAAGCTGCGCTATTCCGTGCCCGGCGTGACCCTGATCTCCCCGCCGCCCCACCACGACATCTACTCCATCGAGGATCTGGCCCAGCTCATCTTCGACATCAAGCAGATCAACCCGGACTGCCTGGTGTCGGTCAAGCTGGTTTCCGAGCCCGGCGTCGGCACCATCGCCTGCGGCGTGGCCAAGGCCTATGCGGACTTCATCACCGTCTCCGGCTACGACGGCGGCACCGGCGCGAGCCCCCTCACCTCGGTCAAATACGCCGGCTCCCCTTGGGAGCTGGGGCTTGCCGAGACCCAGCAGGCCCTGGTGGCCAACGGCCTGCGCCACAAGGTGCGCCTGCAGGTGGATGGCGGTCTCAAGACCGGCCTCGACATCATCAAGGCGGCCATCCTCGGCGCCGAGAGCTTCGGCTTCGGCACCGGTCCCATGGTGGCGCTCGGCTGCAAATACCTGCGCATCTGCCACCTGAACAACTGCGCCACCGGCGTCGCCACCCAGGATGAGAAGCTGCGCCGCGAGCACTTCACCGGCCTGCCGGAGATGGTGATGAACTACTTCAAGTTCATCGCCGAAGAGACCCGCGAGCTGATGGCAGAGCTCGGCGTCACCCAGCTGACCGACCTCATCGGTCGTACCGATCTGCTGGAAGCCCTGCCCGGCCTCACCGCCCGTCAGGCCAAGCTGGACCTCTCCGGCATTCTGGCAAGCCCGGTGGCACCGGCAGGCTCCAGCCTGTTCAGCCAGCAGCACAACCCCACCTTCGACAAGGGGCCCTTGAACCTCAAGATGGTGGACGACCTGCTGGAAGCGGTAGAAAACATGAGCGGTGGCGAGTTCCGCTACGACATCCGCAACACCGACCGCTCCGTGGGTGCGCGCCTGTCAGGCGAGATAGTCAAACGCCACGGCAACCAGGGCATGGCCGCCGATCCGGTGCGGGTCCACTTCAACGGCACCGCAGGCCAGAGCTTCGGCGTCTGGAACGCCGGCGGCCTCGAGATGATACTCACCGGTGACGCCAACGACTACGTGGGCAAGGGGATGACCGGCGGCAAGCTGGTGGTCAAACCCCACGTCGGCGTGGCGTTCAAGTCCCACGAGGCGGCCATCATAGGCAACACCTGCCTCTATGGCGCCACCGGCGGCAAGCTCTACGCCGCAGGCACCGCGGGCGAGCGCTTCGCGGTGCGCAACTCCGGGGCCCTCGCGGTCGTCGAGGGGATTGGCGACAACGGCTGTGAATACATGACAGGCGGCATTGTCACCATACTCGGTACCACTGGCGTCAACTTCGCGGCCGGCATGACTGGGGGCTTTGCCTACGTGCTGGACGAGTGCGGCAACTTTGCCAAGCGTACCAACCCCGAGCTGGTGGAACTGCTGGACGTGGCTGACCTTGCCATCCATCAGGAGCACCTGCGCGGCATCATCACGGCGCACCTCAACGAGACAGGCAGCTCGCGCGCCGAGGAGATCCTGGCCAACTTCGACTCCTATGTGCCCAAGTTCAGGCTGATCAAGCCCAAGTCCAGCGACGTCAAGTCCCTGCTTGGCCACACCAGCCGCTCTAGTGCAGAACTCAGAATCCAGGCGCAATAAGGAGGGAACCCTATGAGCCAGAACGTATTCCAGTTTATCGATGTCCAGCGGGTCGACCCGCCCAAGAAGCCGCTCAAGATCCGCAAGATCCAGTTTGTGGAGATCTACGAGCCCTTCAACCAGGCCCAGGTCGGCATGCAGGCGGATCGCTGCCTCGACTGCGGCAACCCCTATTGCGAGTGGAAGTGCCCGGTGCACAACTACATCCCCAACTGGCTGAAACTGGCCAACGAGGGGCGCATCCTGGAGGCGGTGGAGCTCTCCCACCAGACCAACAGCCTGCCGGAGGTGTGCGGCCGCGTCTGCCCGCAAGACAGACTCTGTGAGGGTGCCTGCACCCTGAACGACAGATTCGGCGCCGTCACCATAGGCAACATCGAAAAATACATCACCGACAAGGCGTTCGAGATGGGCTGGCGCCCGGATCTCTCCAAGGTGGTGAAGACCGGCAAGCGGGTCGCCGTCATCGGCGCCGGCCCCGCCGGCCTCGCCTGTGCCGATGTGCTGGCGCGCAACGGCGTCACCCCGGTGGTGTTCGACAAGTACCCGGAGATCGGCGGTCTGCTGACCTTCGGCATCCCCTCCTTCAAGCTGGAAAAAGAGGTGATGCAGCGCCGCCGCGAGATCTTCGAGGGGATGGGGGTGGAGTTCCGTCTCGAGACCGAAGTGGGCCGTGACGTCACCTTCGCCGACCTGCTTGGCGAATTCGATGCGGTCTTCCTCGGGGTCGGCACCTACAAGTACATGAAGGGCGGCTTTGCCAACGAAGAGGCGCCGGGAGTCTACGACGCCCTGCCCTACCTCATCTCCAACGCGAACCGCTTGCTGGGCTTCGAGAAGGCGCAGAGCGATTACATCGACTTCGCCGGCAAGCAGGTGGTGGTGCTGGGCGGCGGCGATACCGCCATGGACTGCGTGCGCACCGCCATCCGCCAGGGGGCCGATCGGGTGATCTGTGCCTACCGCCGCGATGCCGAGAACATGCCGGGCTCCAAGCGGGAGGTGAAGAACGCCCAGGAGGAAGGGGTGGAATTTATGTTCAACCTCCAACCCATCGGCGTGGAGCTGGACGCCCAGGGCCGCACCTGCGGCATCAAGGTGGTGAGCACAGAGCTTGGCGCCCCGGATGCCAACGGCCGTCGCAATCCCGTGGTGGTCGAGGGCTCCGAACAGGTGCTGGCCGCCGATGCCGTGGTGATGGCGTTCGGCTTCCAGCCCAATCCCCAGCCCTGGATGCGTGATCACGGTATCGAGCTCGACAGCCGGGATCGCATCAAGGCCCCCGAGCAGGCCGAACATGCCTTCCAGACCAGCAACCCCAAGGTATTTGCCGGTGGCGACGCGGTGCGCGGCTCGGATCTGGTGGTGACCGCCATCTATGAGGGCCGCAAGGCCGCCGAGGGGATCATGGACTATTTGTCGGTATAAGCTGCCGACCGAGTCTTCCCAGGCAGACAGCCCCGCCAATGCGGGGCTGTTTTTTTATGCCTGACTCTCGGTGATGCGCCCTAGCGTCTCACCACCAGAAACTCCCCCTTGCCCACCGGCACCAGCGAGGTCAGAAAATCGGGATCGCGCCTCACCTGCGCCATCCAGTCCCTCATCTCGCTCTCATGGGAGATGGCATTGTCCACCACCAGCAGGCCGCGAGGGGCAAGCAGGCGCCGTATTTCGGGCCACCATCCTTGATAGTGCTGGCGATCGGAGTCCAGGAAGATGAGCTCATAACCCGCTGTCGGCAGGCTGGGGAACAGGCTGCCGGCCTCCCCCGCCAGCAGGGTGATCCAGGAGCTCAGTCCCGCACGCTGAAAGTTGGCCTCTGCCAGAGAGATCTTATTCTCATCCCGCTCTATGGTGGTGACCCGGCCATTCAGTCTCTTCACCGCTTCGGCCAGCCAGAGGGTGGAGTAACCGTTTGAAGTCCCTATCTCAAGCACCGCCTGCGCGCCCCTCGTCTGCACCAGCAGCGCCAGCAGTTCGCCGGTGTCACGGGTGATGTTGAGCATCTTGCCGCCCCGGGATGCCTGCGCCTCGTCATGCTGTTCGCCAAATCGCTCCAGCTCCCGTTTGAGTTGTTCCAGCTCCATGTTTCCTCCTTGAAAGTCATCCAGGCTAACCCGGCACTGCCCATGGCCTGCGCGGTTCAATCGGTGGCGGGGGGCAGATCCCCCAGCAAGTAACGAGGGCCGCTCCCCTGGCCCGCGGCCCTGTCCTCCGGGTTGTAGAGGGCGCAGTGCTCCAGCGACAGACAGCCACAACCGATGCAGGCAGTGAGCTTGCGCCTCATCAGTTGCAGGGCGGCGATGCGGCTGTCCAGCAGCGCTTGCCACTGACCGGCGATCCGCTCCCAGTCGCCGCGATCCGGCGTGCGGCCATCGGGCAACCCGCTGAGGGCCGCCGCTATCTCGTCGAGGCTGAGACCCATCCCTTGCGCCACCCGGATAAAGGCGATGCGCCGCAGCACATCCTGGGGGTAGAGACGCCGGCCGCCTTCGCTGCGCAGGCTCTGGATCAGCCCCTTCTGCTCGTAGAAGCGCAGGGCGCTGGCGTTCACGCCGGCACGTTTGGCTATCTGGCCTATGGCCAGCCATTTGCGATCCATCTTCGTCCTTGATCTCAAGTTAACTTCAACTTGCATAATCCTGTCTCCCCCGACAGAAGGAGTCAAACGCTAATGGATCATCTCTACGCCCTGCTCGATGCCAACCAGTCCTTCGCCCTCAATGGTCGCGGCACCACCAACCACTGTCCCATGGCGCTGCACGCCCTGCACGAGATGGGGGCCAGCCCCCGGCAATTGCAGCGCTTCTTTACCCACTGGCAGACCACTCAAGCCTTGCCCGCCGGGGTGGACAACCAGGGCGAAGAGGAGGAGACCCGGTTCGTATACCTGCGCCAGCAACTGCTGGCCCGATTCGCCGAAGAGGGCTGGCTGCCATGCTTCGAAGAGCTGCTGACGCAGCGTTTCTCCCCGGCAGGCGGCGCCTTTCATCCGCTTATTCGCTTCGCCTGTGCGCTGGAAAACGGCCACTTGGGGGAGCAGGCGGCGGCGCTGGCCGCCTGGCAGTGCAAGGCCCTAATCCTGCCTGCCGGAACGGGGGCCCCCTGCCGGGACGTCACCCGCCTGCTGGCGGGGCTGGCGGCCCATTGGGAGGGGTCGCGCTGGGAGGGAGAGTGGATCACCGCCCGCCTGCGGCAGGTGGCGGCCGATCCCCGCTGGCCGGACGCGCTGCCGCAAAGCCTCGATGACGGGGAAGATGTGCTGGCACAGCTGGCCGAGGCCGCCCTGCCCCTCTACTGGCAGACCGGCAACTTCACCGTCTTGCATCTGGTGACCGGCAGCCGGGCCGCCGCCATAGTCGCGCGCCACCTGCCAGCGGCGCTCAAAGCGCCCTGGCAGAGCCTGATGTGGCAGGCGGTGGCCGCCGCCTACATCACCGTCGGGGCACCAAGGTTGCAGGCCCAGCGCTGGCCGGATACGACCGGGCTGGATTGGGCACAGGTGCTGCCGCGGGCAATCGAGAGCCTGGACGACCATGTGATCAAGCTGGTGCACTGCTGCTGGCGGGAGCAGGCCCGCTCGCCCCATTATCTGGCCATAGCCGCCCGCGCGGTGGGGCTGCTGGACGCTGCGTCTCGCCCTCAACGCCCCTAAGGCGCCACTACCCGGATAAAATCGATGGCGGGACAGCTGGGCGCCAGCCCCCGGGTCAGCGCCAGCGGCTGGACACGGTAGCTGAGCCGGTAGCTGCCCGGCTGCGACAGATCGTAGGCCTGCGCCAGATCCGCATCGGCATGGCTCTGCTCCCCCGGTCCCAGCAGGAGGAAGTCGCCATCACCGGGCGCGCCACGCTTGGCAAGCGGTCCCCGGTAAGGCAACGGCCTGCCATCTCGGGTGAGGTCGATGGCATCGGCAAACCACCCCTCGAAGGGGGTGAACCAGGTCAATACCTCGAGTGGCCCCTCCCCCTTGTTGGTCAAGGTCATCACCAGGGGCAGTGGCTCGTTCACCCCGCTCTCGGCGCTGACCGACAGTTCGCACTGCAAGGGGGCCTGTGCCAGGGTGGTGAGCAAGAGTGTCATCATGGTGCCTCCGTCAAAAAAGGGGCCATCCGGCCCCTGCTTACGACTCAGTTTTCGCTCGGGGTATTCTCGGCGAAGTACTCGTGGTTGTCAGCGTTGTTCAGCGCCTTGACCGGGTCCGTGCTCGCCAGATTGCGGGCATTGGCCTGACCGTAACCCAGATCGTCGGTGCCCGCCACCACGTTGAAGTGGCTCAGCTCGTGGACTATGGTGCCGGCGCGGGAATCTGTCCCGGTGACGGGTGCCGTCCAGAAGCTCTTGCACAGATAGACCTTGTAGGGCTGATCCGGATAGACGTAGGCAAAGTAGCTCTGCTTGCAGCCGCAGTCGAAGGTGAGCGGCTTGTTGTCGATGGCATCCTTGATCTTGCTGAAGTGGGTCTCGGCCTGGTTCCAGCGAGAGGCGTCATAGGCGCCAAACCAGCTGCGGTAACGCTGGCCATCGGGCTTGTCCACCGCCAGATAGCTGCTGGAGTTGTTGGTGATGCCGCTGGCGGCATCGAGCGCGGTGAGGATGTCGCTCTTCTGGGTGTTGCTGCAGCGGCCGCTGAAGCTGACCGAGGCGGTCACCGCCTGGGGCTCGGCCACCGCCGCCTTGGCGAGCACCCGCTCGTCAGCCACCCCTTCCACCCACAGGGTCACGACATTGGATTCGCTCCCCTGGGCCTGCTTGGCCTTGGCGGCCTTCGCCTCCTGTGGCAGCGTCGGCAACCGGTAACGGATGCTGTACTGGCCCTGGGCACTCATGTCGTAGAGACCGGAAACCTCCGCCTGCAGCATCAGGCTCTGGCCAGCCTTGAGCAACTGGAAGTCCTTGTCGGTTGGCGCCGCCCGCTTGATCAGAGCCCCCTCGTAGCCGACCTTCTCGCCGTCGCGCTCCACAAGGAACAGAGGGGCATCTTCGCTGCCCGGAAGCTGCCACTTGAGCAGGCGGATGGGCTTGTCACCCGTGTTGGTCAGGGTCAGGTTGACGCGCACATCGTCGGTGCTGCCATCCACCAGGGTGAGCCTGGCGTCGAGCCCGGCGGCGCAGAGCGGAGAGGCCAGCACGCTGGCCAGCAGCAGGGCAAGGGGGGTTGCTTTCATCATGTTTCCTCATTCATTGAGTAGCGCCATCAGGCGGTTTGCTTCCATATGGCCCTCTTTGGGGCCAAACCACCCTAGAGCAGAACGTCTGCGTCACCATCTCACCATATGGGTGACGTCCCCCATCAGAGGGGGACAGCCGGACAAACTATTCAATTGCGACAAAAATAGCCGAGGCAGCACACCGGAACGGGCCCCCTTCCCGTCGTTCATCCTGCCGACACAGCCATTCTCGCTGGCGGCCGGCCATAAAAAAGGCTATGTCCCAATTACGTGTTGCATGGGGCGCCCCAGCGCCTCATGCAAGCAACGTGGGATAGTCACCTCCCTTC
>NZ_JBYTDH010000025.1:0-18720 GCF_058791175.1 Aeromonas sp. EU05-FHT14A05
CCGGAGCGCGCCATTGACCAGCCGTTCCTGATGCCTATCGAAGACGTCTTCTCCATCGCTGGCCGTGGTACCGTAGTGACCGGTCGTGTAGAGCGCGGTATCGTCAAGGTCGGTGAGACTGTAGAAATCGTCGGTATCAAAGACACCGTTTCTACCACCTGTACCGGTGTTGAAATGTTCCGCAAGCTGCTGGACGAAGGTCGTGCCGGTGAGAACGTTGGCGCCCTGCTGCGTGGCGTGAAGCGTGAAGAAGTTGAGCGTGGTCAGGTACTGGCCAAGCCGGGCTCCATCAAGCCGCACACCAAGTTCGAATCTGAAGTGTACGTGCTGTCCAAGGAAGAAGGTGGTCGTCATACCCCGTTCTTCAAGGGCTACCGTCCGCAGTTCTACTTCCGTACTACCGACGTGACCGGTACCATCGAACTGCCGGAAGGCGTAGAGATGGTAATGCCAGGCGACAACATCAAAATGGTTGTTACCCTGATCGCCCCGATCGCGATGGACGACGGCCTGCGTTTCGCTATCCGTGAAGGTGGCCGTACCGTAGGTGCTGGTGTTGTAGCTAAAGTTATCGCTTAATCTTGGCTTACATAAATAAAGCAAAGCCCCTATAATAGGGGCTTTCTTATGCAGGGGCGTAGTTCGAATTGGTAGAACAGCGGTCTCCAAAACCGATGGTTGCGGGTTCGAGTCCTGCCGCCCCTGCCATATACCTCGTCTCGTACGGGGCTTTTGTGTCTTTGGTTACGTCAGATACAGGTGGGTTGTATGAGTGTTAGTTCTGAGGGACAGGGCGGAAGCAAGGATACCCTTCTTTGGGGCCTGGTTTTCATCATCCTGGCGGCCGCTGTAGTGGGTAATTACCTGCTCACCGATGTTGTCGCAGCCGTCCGCGCCCTGGGTGTGGTCGTTGTCATCGCTGCTGCAGGTGCAGTAGCCCTGCAAACCACCAAGGGCAAGGCAACACTGGCTTTTGCTCGTGAGTCGCGCCTGGAAGTCCGCAAGGTCGTTTGGCCAACCCGTCAGGAAGCCATTCAGACAACCCTGATTGTGCTGGCGGTGACCGCCGTGATGGGGCTGTTGCTGTTCGTTCTGGACGGTGCCTTGGTCTGGTTGGTCAACCTGATTACCGGTGTGTAAGGAAAAGCCATGACTGAACAACGTGAACAACGTATGAGATGGTATGTCGTGCAGGCATTTTCCGGCTATGAAGGCCGTGTTGCCAAATCCCTGCGTGAACATATCAAGATGCATGGCATGGAAGAGCTGTTTGGCGAAGTGCTGGTCCCGACCGAAGAAGTGGTCGAGATGCGTGCCGGCCAGAAGCGCAAGAGTGAGCGCAAATTTTTCCCGGGTTATGTCCTGGTCCAGATGATGATGGACGAGACCACATGGCACCTAGTACGCAATGTGCCACGGGTCATGGGCTTCATCGGTGGCACCTCCGATCGTCCTGCTCCTATTTCCGATAAGGAAGCGGATGCCATCCTCAATCGTCTGCAAGATGCCCACGACAAGCCGCGTCCGAAAACCCTGTTTGAACCGGGTGAAATGGTGCGGGTTGCCGATGGTCCGTTCGCCGACTTCAACGGTACCGTTGAAGAAGTGGACTACGAGAAGAGCCGCGTGAAGGTCTCTGTATTGATCTTCGGTCGCTCAACGCCGGTAGAACTGGATTTTGGTCAGGTCGAAAAGGGCTGATTAAACTCTGTACGTTTAACGGTTGTCAGGGGCAGCGATTATCTCTATAATTCGCTGCCCCTTTATTTGTTGGGGAGCCGTTTGCAGGAGCATGTCTCCGAGGCGCTAGAACCCATTTTTGAGGTATTTTCGTAATGGCTAAGAAAGTCACAGCTTATATCAAGCTGCAAGTTAAGGCTGGCAGTGCTAACCCCAGCCCTCCCGTTGGTCCTGCTCTGGGTCAGCACGGTGTGAACATCATGGAATTCTGTAAGGCGTTCAACGCTCGTACAGAAAAGCTGGAAAAAGGCTCACCGACTCCGGTCGTGATCACCGTTTACAGCGACCGTTCCTTCACCTTCGAAACCAAGACTCCGCCTGCTTCCTTCCTGCTGAAGAAAGCCGCTGGTATCCAGTCTGGTTCCGCCAAGCCGAACAAAGACAAGGTTGGTAAGGTGACTGTTGCTCAGCTGCAAGAAATCGCCAAGACCAAAGAGCCGGACATGACTGGTGCCGATCTGGATGCAAAAGTACGTTGCATCGCAGGCTCCGCTCGTTCCATGGGCCTGGTAGTGGAGGATTAAGACAATGGCAAAACTTTCCAAGCGTATGCGCGTTATTCGCGAAAAAGTTGACGGTACCAAAGAGTACTCCATCAACGAAGCCATTGCCCTGCTGAAAGAACTGGCTACCGCCAAGTTCGTTGAAAGCGTTGACGTTGCCGTTAACCTGGGTATCGATGCTCGTAAATCCGACCAGAACGTACGTGGTGCTACCGTACTGCCGCACGGTACCGGTCGTGACATCCGTGTCGCCGTATTCACCCAGGGTGCCAACGCCGAAGCCGCCAAGGCTGCCGGTGCTGAACTGGTTGGTATGGATGACCTGGCCGAGCTGGTCAAGAAAGGCGAGATGAACTTCGACGTCGTGATCGCATCCCCGGATGCCATGCGCGTTGTTGGTCAACTGGGCCAAATCCTGGGCCCGCGCGGCCTGATGCCTAACCCGAAAGTGGGTACCGTAACCCCGAACGTTGCTGAAGCTGTGAAGAATGCTAAAGCCGGTCAGGTTCGTTACCGCAATGACAAGAATGGTATCATCCATACCACTCTGGGTAAGGTTTCTTTCAACGAAGTTCAGCTGAAAGAAAACTTGGAAGCTCTGCTGGTTGCTCTGAAAAAGGGCAAGCCCTCTTCCGCCAAAGGCATCTTCATCAAGAAAGTCAGCATCTCCACCACCATGGGTGCCGGTGTTGCCGTAGACCAAGCTTCTCTGGAAGCTCAGGCCTAATTGATGGATTTTACAAGGCGCAAAATTTAATCTATAATTTTGCGCCTTGATTGGTTGGGGGTTTCGACCTCCGTCCAAGACCGCAGGTGGCTGCAAGGCCTTAATCCTTCCTGCGTAGACGGTGCCGGAAACCCAGCGAGAAAGTTTTCTTTCTCTTCTGGAATCCTGCTACCGCATCGTTCCCCTCTGTTGTGAAGGTAGGGGGGATGTGTCAGTACTGAGTCATGAGACTCAGATTCAATCCAGGAGTTAAGCCAATGGCATTGGGACTCGAAGACAAAAAGGCAATTGTTGCTGAAGTCAACGAAGCTGCCAAAGGCGCTCTGTCTGCAGTTGTAGCCGATTCTCGCGGTGTGACTGTTGACAAGATGACCGTCCTGCGTAAATCCGCTCGTGAAGCCGGTGTGTACATGCGCGTTGTGCGTAACACCCTGCTGCGTCGCGCGGTAGAGGGCACCGAATTCGGTTGCCTGAACGACGTATTGACTGGTCCTACCTTGATTGCTTTCTCTAACGAACACCCGGGCGCTGCCGCTCGTCTGTTCAAAGAGTTTGCCAAAGCGAACCAAAAGTTCGAAATCAAGGCTGGCGCTTTTAACGGTGAGTTTATCGCCGCAGCACAAATTGATCGTCTGGCCACGCTGCCGACCTACGACGAAGCAATTGCGAAGTTGATGGCTACCATGAAGGAAGCCTCTGCTGGCAAGCTGGTTCGTACTATCGCTGCTGTTCGCGACCAGAAACAAGCTGCTGCTTGATTCTCGCCTATTTAGGCTGTTTGAGTTTATTCAACATCAGGAATTTTTGTCATGTCTATCACTAAAGACCAAATCATCGAAGCCGTTGCTTCCATGTCCGTAATGGAAGTTGTTGAGCTGATCGAAGCAATGGAAGAGAAGTTCGGTGTTTCTGCCGCTGTTGCTGTAGCTGCCGGTCCGGCCGCTGAAGCAGTAGAAGAGAAGACCGAGTTCGACGTAGTTCTGACTGCTGCTGGCGCCAACAAAGTTGCCGTCATCAAGGCCGTTCGTGCTGCCACCGGCCTGGGCCTGAAAGAAGCCAAGGACCTGGTAGAAGCCGCTCCGACCAACCTGAAAGAAGCCGTCTCCAAAGACGAAGCTGAAGCTCTGAAGAAAGAGCTGGAAGCTGCCGGTGCTTCTGTTGAGATCAAATAATCTGCATTTATGTAGATTAGCCTGATAAAACAGGCTAGGGCTGGTGAATGTTTGTTCACCAGCCTTTTTGCGCTGTAGACTGAGAGCATTTCACACCGTTTACGACTCTCGGTGCACCAGCAATCCGGACCGCCTCATCGTCCGGGCCAACACAAAACGGTGTTGAGACAGAGCTGTCCCGCGGGACAGAGTGGGTCACTTATCAGCGAGCTGAGGAACCCTATGGTTTACTCTTATACCGAAAAAAAACGCATTCGTAAGGACTTCGGTAAGCGAGACCAGGTACTGGACACGCCTTATCTGTTGTCCATTCAGCTGGACTCCTTCAAGCAGTTCATCGAGGCTGACCCGGAAGGTGAATATGGCCTAGAGGCCGCTTTCCGTAGCGTTTTCCCGATCACCAGTTACTCCGGTAGTGCTGAGCTTCAGTATGTCAGCTATCGCCTGGGTGAGCCGGTATTTGACGTAAAAGAATGCCAGATCCGTGGAGTGACCTACTCCGCGCCGCTGCGTGTCAAGCTTCGTATGGTTCTGTACGACCGTGAAGCAGCTGCCGGCACCGTCAAAGATATCAAGGAACAAGAAGTATACATGGGCGAAATTCCGCTCATGACCGAGAACGGCACCTTTGTCATCAATGGTACCGAACGGGTTATCGTCTCCCAGCTGCACCGCAGCCCGGGCGTCTTCTTCGACCACGATAAAGGCAAAACACATTCATCCGGTAAGGTACTGTATAACGCCCGCGTTATCCCCTACCGTGGCTCCTGGCTGGACTTCGAGTTCGATGCGAAAGACAACCTGTTTGTCCGTATCGACCGTCGTCGTAAACTGCCGGCCTCCATTATTCTGCGCGCCCTGGACTTCAGTTCCGAAGAAATCCTGGCCACCTTCTTCGAGACCATTGGTTTCGAGGTCAAGGATGGCAAGTTGATGATGGATCTGGTGCCCGAGCGCCTGCGTGGTGAGACTGCGACCTTCGACATCATTGCCAATGGCGCCGTGGTGGTTGAGACCGGTCGTCGTGTCACTGCCCGTCATATCCGTCAGTTGGAAAAAGACGCCATCACCCAGATCGAGGTGCCGGTAGAGTATGTTGTTGGCAAAGTTGCAGCCAAGAACTACGCGCACCCGCAAACTGGCGAAATGGTCGTGACTGCCAACCAGGCTCTGAGCCTGGAAGCGGTAGCCAATCTGTCCCAAGCCGGCTTCAAGCACTTCGAGGTTCTGTTCACCAACGAACTGGACCACGGTGCCTACATGTCCGAGACCCTGCGCATCGACTCCAGCTCCAGCCGCCTGGAAGCTCTGGTCGAGATCTACCGCATGATGCGTCCGGGCGAGCCGCCCACCCGCGAAGCGGCAGAGCAGCTGTTCGAGAACCTGTTCTTCTCTTCCGAGCGTTACGACCTGTCTACCGTGGGTCGGATGAAGTTCAACCGCCGTCTGGGTCGTGAAGACGAGACCGGCGTTGGCGTGCTGACCAAAGACGACATCGTCGAAGTCATGAAGCGCCTGATCGACATCCGTAACGGCAATGACGAGGTGGACGATATCGACCACCTGGGTAACCGTCGTATCCGTTCTGTCGGTGAAATGGCAGAGAACCAGTTCCGCGTCGGTCTGGTGCGTGTCGAGCGTGCGGTCAAGGAGCGTCTCTCCCTGGGCGACCTGGACACCCTGATGCCGCAGGATCTGATCAACGCCAAGCCGATCTCCGCCGCGGTCAAAGAGTTCTTCGGTTCCAGCCAGCTGTCCCAGTTCATGGACCAGAACAACCCGCTGTCCGAAGTGACCCACAAGCGTCGTATTTCCGCGCTGGGCCCGGGCGGTCTGACCCGTGAGCGTGCCGGCTTCGAAGTTCGAGATGTACACCCGACTCACTACGGTCGTCTGTGCCCCATCGAGACTCCGGAAGGTCCGAACATCGGTCTGATCAACTCGCTGTCCGTGTATTCCCGCACCAACGAGTACGGTTTCCTCGAGACCCCGTACCGCAAGGTCATCGACGGTGTGATCACCGACGAAGTGGACTACCTGTCAGCCATTGAAGAAGGCAAGTACGTGATCGCACAGGCCAACGCCGCGACCACCGAAGATGGCCGTCTGAAAGACGAGTTGATCCCGTGCCGTCACAAGGGTGAATCCACCTTTATGAACGCCGACCAGATCCAGTACATGGACGTGAGCCCGCAACAGATCGTCTCTGTGGCAGCGGCCCTGATCCCGTTCCTGGAGCACGATGATGCTAACCGAGCCCTGATGGGTTCGAACATGCAACGTCAGGCAGTACCGACTTTGCGTGCCGACAAGCCGCTGGTAGGTACCGGTATGGAACGCGCCGTGGCCGTTGACTCCGGTGTTACCGTAGTGGCCAAGCGTGGCGGCATGATCGACTACGTCGATGCCTCCCGTATCGTGATCAAGGTCAATGAAGATGAGCTGCTGCCTGGCGAAGCCGGCATCGACATCTACAGCCTGACCAAGTACACCCGTTCCAACCAGAACACCTGTATCAACCAGCGTCCTTGCGTGATGTTGGGTGAGCCGGTGATGGCGGGCGACGTGCTGGCTGACGGCCCGTCTACCGACCTGGGCGAACTGGCGCTGGGCCAAAACCTGCGCGTCGCCTTCATGCCGTGGAACGGTTACAACTTCGAAGACTCGATCCTGGTGAATGAGCGCGTGGTACAGGAAGATCGCCTGACCACCATCCACATCCAGGAACTGGCCTGTATCTCCCGTGACACCAAGCTGGGTCCGGAAGAGATCACTGCCGACATCCCGAACGTGGGTGAAGCCGCTCTGTCCAAGCTGGACGAGTCCGGTATCGTCTACGTGGGTGCCGAAGTGAAGGGCGGCGACATCCTGGTCGGCAAGGTAACACCCAAGGGTGAAACCCAGCTGACCCCGGAAGAGAAGCTGCTGCGCGCCATCTTCGGTGAGAAGGCCTCCGATGTGAAGGACTCCTCCCTGCGTGTGCCGAACGGTGTGTACGGTACCGTGGTTGATGTGCAAGTCTTTACCCGCGATGGCGTGGAAAAAGACAAGCGCGCCAAAGAAATCGAAGAGATGCAGTTGAAGGAAGCGAAGAAGGACTTGACCGAAGAGTTCAAGATCCTGGAAGACGGCATCTTCGGCCGCTCCCGCAACCTGCTGCTGGCCGCCGGTTACAGCGAAGATCGTCTGAACAAGCTGGATCGTTCCAAGTGGTTTGAATTGGCCATCGAAGATGAAGCCAAGCAGATCGAACTGGAGCAGATCGCCGAACAGCACATCGAGCTGAAAGCCGACTTCGACAAGAAGTTCGAGAACAAGCGTCGCAAGATTATCCAGGGTGATGATCTGGCGCCGGGCGTACTGAAAATCGTCAAGGTTTACCTGGCAGTCAAGCGTCGCATCCAACCGGGTGACAAGATGGCGGGCCGTCACGGTAACAAGGGTGTTATCTCCAAGATCTGCCCGGTCGAGGACATGCCCCATGACGAGTTCGGCCGTCCGGTCGACATCGTACTGAACCCACTGGGCGTACCGTCCCGTATGAACATCGGTCAGATCCTCGAAGTGCATCTGGGCCTCGCGGCCAAGGGCATCGGCGAGAAGATCGACCGCATGATCAAGGATCAGCGCGAGCTGCACGAGATGCGTGACTTCCTGCAGCAGGTCTATGACCTGGGCGAGAAGGACACCCAGCAAGTGAACATCGCCGAGCTGTCTGATGACGACGTACGTACCCTTGCGGGTAACCTGCGTAAGGGTCTGCCGGTTGCTACACCTGTCTTTGATGGTGCCAAAGAGCGCGAAATCAAGGCCTTGCTGAAGCTGGCCGATCTGCCGGAATCCGGTCAGATCTCCCTGTTCGACGGTCGTACCGGCAACGCCTTCGAGCGCAAGGTCACCGTGGGTTACATGTACATGCTGAAGCTGAACCACCTGGTAGACGACAAGATGCACGCGCGTTCTACCGGCTCCTACAGCCTGGTTACCCAGCAGCCGCTGGGTGGTAAGGCACAGTTCGGTGGTCAGCGGTTCGGTGAGATGGAAGTGTGGGCCCTGGAGGCTTACGGTGCGGCATATACCCTGCAGGAAATGCTGACCGTCAAGTCTGACGATGTGAATGGCCGTACCAAGATGTACAAGAACATCGTGGATGGCGACCACCGTATGGAGCCGGGCATGCCCGAATCCTTCAACGTACTGTTGAAGGAAATCCGCTCTCTGGGTATCAACATCGAGCTGGACGAAGAGTAAGAGCTCGCTCTTATTGTTCGAGAATTGACGTGGGCGCCCTGCTGCTTTGGCAGCAGGGCGCCGAGGTTAGACTCCTGACAGGGGAAACACGTGAAAGACTTACTCAAGTTTTTGAAGGCTCAGACCAAGACCGAAGAGTTTGACAGTATCAAGATCGGTCTGGCCTCTCCTGACATGATCCGCTCCTGGTCATTCGGTGAGGTCAAAAAGCCTGAGACCATCAACTACCGGACTTTCAAGCCGGAACGTGATGGTCTGTTCTGCGCCCGTATCTTCGGACCGGTGAAGGACTACGAGTGTCTGTGCGGCAAGTACAAGCGCCTGAAACACCGTGGTGTGATCTGCGAGAAGTGCGGCGTAGAAGTGACCCAGACCAAGGTCCGTCGCGAGCGCATGGGCCACATCGAGCTGGCCAGCCCGACTGCCCACATCTGGTTCCTGAAGTCCCTGCCGTCCCGTATCGGTCTGCTGCTGGACATGACCCTGCGTGACATCGAGCGCGTGCTGTATTTCGAATCCTATGTGGTTATCGAACCCGGCATGACCAACCTCGAGCGCAGCCAGATGCTGTCCGAAGAGAACTATCTGGACGCACTGGAAGAGTGGGGCGACGAATTCGACGCCAAGATGGGTGCCGAAGCAATCCTTGCATTGCTGCGTGCCATCGATCTGGAAGGTGAAGTCAAGACCATGCGCGAGGAGCTGGATCAGACCAACTCCGAGACCAAGCGCAAGAAGACCACCAAGCGTCTGAAGCTGATGGAAGCCTTCCTGCAGTCCGGCAACAAGCCGGAGTGGATGATCATGACAGTGCTGCCTGTGCTGCCGCCGGACCTGCGTCCGCTGGTACCGCTGGACGGCGGCCGTTTCGCGACTTCCGATCTGAACGATCTGTACCGTCGCGTGATCAACCGTAACAACCGCCTGAAGCGTCTGCTGGATCTGGCGGCTCCGGACATCATAGTGCGCAACGAAAAGCGCATGCTGCAAGAGTCCGTGGATGCCCTGCTGGACAACGGCCGTCGTGGTCGTGCCATCACTGGTTCCAACAAGCGCCCGCTGAAATCCCTGGCCGACATGATCAAGGGTAAGCAAGGTCGTTTCCGTCAGAACTTGCTGGGTAAACGTGTCGACTACTCCGGTCGTTCCGTTATCACCGTAGGTCCGACGCTGCGTCTGCATCAGTGCGGTCTGCCGAAGAAGATGGCGCTCGAGCTGTTCAAGCCCTTCATCTATGGCAAGCTGGAATCCCGTGGTCTGGCGACCACCATCAAGGCCGCCAAGAAGATGGTGGAGCGCGAAGAAGCCGTCGTCTGGGACATCCTGGACGAAGTGATCCGCGAACACCCGGTCCTGCTGAACCGTGCACCGACCCTGCACCGTCTGGGTATCCAGGCGTTTGAACCGACCCTGATCGAAGGCAAGGCCATCCAGCTGCACCCGCTCGTCTGTGCCGCCTATAACGCGGACTTCGATGGTGACCAGATGGCGGTCCACGTACCGCTGACCCTGGAAGCCCAGCTGGAAGCGCGCGCCCTGATGATGTCCACCAACAACATCCTGTCGCCTGCCTCCGGTGAGCCGATCATTGTTCCTTCCCAGGACGTGGTCTTGGGTCTGTACTACATGACCCGTGCCCGTATCAACGCCAAGGGCGAAGGTATGGTGCTGGCCGGCCCGAAAGAAGCCGAGAAGGTCTATCGTGCCGGTCTGGCCGATCTCCATGCTCGTGTGAAAGTGCGCATTACCGAATACCTGCGTCAGGAAGACGGTTCCCTGCGTGAACACACCGAGATGAAGAACACCACCGTTGGTCGTGCGATCCTGAGCCTGATCCTGCCGAAAGGCATGGAATACGCGCTGATCGACGAACCCAAGGTGCTGACTGCCGCCGAGCAGGCCGATCTGGATGCCAATCCGCAGAACTGGATCAAATCCGTATCCAACAAGGCGCTGGGCAAAAAGCTCATCTCCCGTCTGCTGAACACCTGCTATCGCAAGCAGGGCCTGAAGGACACCGTCATCTTCGCTGACCAGCTGATGTATACCGGTTTCCATTACGCGGCCCTGTCCGGTGCTTCCGTTGGTATCGATGACATGGTCATCCCGGATGCCAAGAAAGACATCATTGCGGCAGCCGAAGCCGAAGTTGCCGAGATCCAGGACCAGTTCCTGTCCGGTCTGGTGACCGCGGGCGAACGCTACAACAAGGTTATCGATATCTGGGCCAGCGCGAACGATCGCGTCTCCAAGGCCATGATGGATAACCTCTCCAAGGAGCGGAACGTCAACTCCCTGGGTGAAGAAGAAGAGCAGGCCTCCTTCAACAGCATCTTCATGATGGCCGACTCTGGTGCGCGGGGCTCCGCCGCCCAGATCCGTCAGCTGGCCGGTATGCGTGGCCTGATGGCGAAGCCGGATGGTTCCATCATCGAAACGCCGATCGTGGCGAACTTCCGTGAAGGTCTGAACGTACTGCAGTACTTCATCTCCACTCACGGTGCTCGTAAGGGTCTGGCGGATACCGCACTGAAGACGGCGAACTCCGGTTACCTGACTCGTCGTCTGGTTGACGTGGCTCAGGACATGGTGATCACCGAGGACGATTGCGGTACGACCGAAGGTCTGTGGATGACTCCGCTGATCGAGGGTGGTGACGTGGTCGAGCCGCTGCGTGAGCGCGTGCTGGGTCGTGTGGTCGCCGAAGACGTGATCAAGCCGGGTACTGAAAGCGAGATCCTGGTTGCGCGCAATACTCTGCTCGACGAGTATCTGTGTGATCTGCTGGAGCGTAACTCCGTCGACCGCGTGAAGGTACGTTCTGCCATCACCTGTGAGACCGACTTCGGTAACTGCGCTCACTGCTACGGCCGTGATCTGGCCCGTGGTCACCTGGTGAACAAGGGTGAGGCTGTCGGTGTTATCGCCGCCCAGTCCATCGGTGAGCCGGGTACCCAGCTGACGATGCGTACCTTCCACATCGGTGGTGCCGCATCCCGAGCTGCTGCCGAGAGCAGCATCCAGGTCAAGAACACCGGTAGCATCAAGCTGCAGAACGCCAAGTTCGTTACCAACAGTGCCGACAAGCTGGTTATCACCTCCCGTTCTACCGAACTGACTATCATGGACGAGATGGGCCGTACCAAGGAAAGCCACAAGCTGCCTTACGGTTCCGTCCTGGAAGTGAAAGATGGCCAGGCCGTAAGTGCCGGTGATACCGTCGCCAACTGGGATCCGCACACCCACCCGATCATCACCGAAGTGGCAGGTCGCCTGGACTTCGAACACATGATCGACGGTGTGACCATCACTCGTCAGACCGACGAGCTGACCGGTCTCTCCTCTATCGTCGTGCTGGATGTCAACGAACGTCCGAGCGCCGGTAAAGAGATGCGTCCGACCGTGAAACTGGTCGACCTGAACGGCAAAGACGTGATGATCCCGGGTACCGACGTTGCAGCCCAGTACTTCCTGCCGGGCAAGGCGATCGTGAACCTGGAGGATGGTGCCAACGTGGGCGTGGGTGACGCGGTAGCGCGTATCCCGCAAGAGTCCAGTGGTACCAAGGACATCACCGGTGGTCTGCCGCGCGTTGCGGATCTGTTCGAAGCACGTCAACCGAAGGAACCGGCTATCCTGGCCGAGATCTCCGGTACCATCTCCTTCGGGAAAGAGACCAAGGGCAAACGCCGTCTGGTCATCACCCCGACCGACGGTGGCGACATCTACGAAGAGATGATTCCGAAGTGGCGTCACCTCAACGTGTTCGAAGGTGAAAAAGTTGAGAAGGGTGAAGTGCTGGCGGACGGTCCTGAGTCTGCTCACGACATCCTGCGTCTGCGCGGTATCAGCCCGGTCGCCAACTACATCGCCAACGAAGTGCAGGACGTTTACCGTCTGCAAGGCGTTAAGATCAACGACAAGCACATCGAAGTCATCGTTCGTCAGATGCTGCGCAAGTGCGAGATCCTGAGCGCTGGCGACACTGACCTGATCGAAGGCGAGCAGGTTGAAGTGGCTCGTGTGAAGATTGCCAACCGTAAACTGGTTGCCGAAGGCAAGACCCCGGCCACCTACCGTCATATCCTGATGGGTATTACCAAGGCATCCCTGAGCACCGAGTCCTTCATCTCCGCGGCTTCCTTCCAGGAAACCACTCGTGTTCTGACCGAAGCGGCTGTTGGCGGCAAGCGTGATGAACTGCGTGGCCTGAAAGAGAACGTGATCGTGGGTCGTCTGATCCCGGCTGGTACCGGCTTTGCCTACCACCATAGCCGGATCAACCAGCGTGCCGCCGCAGCCCGTGCTGTCGGTGTACCGCAGGTGACCGCCGATGAGGCTCAGCAAAATCTGGCGGATCTGCTCAACGCAGCCGGCAGTTTTGACGAAGAGTAATCTTCAGCTGCAGTGATTAAAAAGGGCTCCTTCAAGGGGCCCTTTTTGTTGCCTGCCCGCCAGCAGAACCTTGCACCGGGCTGGGGCAGGGGATGATCCAGTGCAAGGTTATAGAGCAAAAAATCAAAAAAAGTTGACATTGATCCCCCGCAATTGAAAACTCGGGAAAGTTGAATGGTTATTACAGGGGTAGAACATGGCTGTCGGTATCGAGGAAGTACTGCTTCCCGAAGAGCAACTGAGCGGTCGCGCTTTTACAGACGAAGACAGGGAATTGTTGCGTTCATATGAGGGTCTCATCGAGGGCCTGGCCGACCTGTTCGGCAAGCACTGCGAAGTGGTGCTGCATTCCCTGGAAAATCTGCATGAGTCAGTGATCAAGATAGCGAACGGATTCAACACGGGGCGAACCCTGGGGGCACCGATCACCGATCTGGCCCTGCGCATGCTCAAGGACATCGAGAGCACGGGTCAGGATCACACCCAGAGCTACTTTGCCCGCAGCCGGACCGGTGCGCTGATGAAGTCGAGCACCATCGCCATCCGCAACCGCGACAAGCAGGTGATAGGGCTTATCTGCATCAACCTGCACATCAATGCGCCTTTCCACGAGTTCGTGGCCGAATTCTTCCCGACGCCCCAGCAAGTGGAGCGTCAATCGCCGGAGACCTTCGCCAACAGCGTGGAGGAGCTGGTTGCCCAGACGGTGGACAACACCATCGACGAGATCAACCGCGATCCCTCCGTGGCCAACAACGCCAAGAATCGTTTTATCGTGACCCAGTTGTTCGAGAAGGGCATATTTGATATCAAGGACTCGATCAACCTGGTCGCCGACAAGCTGAATATTTCCAAACATACCGTGTATCTCTACATCCGACAGCGCAAGCAGGGTGAAGAAGAGAGCGAGTAAGCGCCATAGATAGGGGATAGATAACAATGGCTAAAGAAGTGATTGCAACCGACAAGGCGCCTGCCGCGATTGGTCCTTATGTTCAGGCGACCAAGCTGGGCGACCTGGTGTTCACCTCCGGGCAGATCCCGCTCGATCCGGCCACCATGGACATAGTTGCCGGTGGCATCGAGGCGCAGGCCGAACAGGTGATGAAGAACCTGGTTGCAGTATTGAAGGCGGCGGGTGCCGATACCAGCAAGGTGCTGAAGACCACCTGCTTCCTGAGCGACATGAACAACTTCGTGGCCTTCAACCAGGTCTATGCCCGCTACTTCGGTGACGCTGCGCCGGCGCGCTCCTGCGTGGAAGTGGCTCGCCTGCCGAAAGATGTGCTGGTCGAAGTCGAAGCCATTGCTTACGTCTGAGTCTGAGTCATCGGAAGAGCCCCTCCCAGGAGGGGCTTTTTCGTCTTTGAGGTAGAATGGATGCACATCTGTGCAGGAGTCCGGACATGAGTCTGAATTTTGCCCTGCTGGTCACCGGGCCTGCCTATGGCACCCAGACGGCCAGCACCGCCTATCGCTTCGCCCTGAGCCTCATCGAGCAGGGGCACCAGCTGACCCATCTGTTCTTCTATCAGGATGGGGTCCATAACGGCAATGGACTGCATGCACCGGCCAGCGATGAGACCGACCTGGTGGCGCTGTGGCGCGAGCTGGCCCTGGCGCAGGGCATTGCCATCGATGTGTGTGTCGCCGCCGCCATGCGTCGCGGGGTGCTCGACGAGGCCGAGGCCAAGGGGGTCGGCAAGACCCAGTTCAACCTGCAGGCCCCGTTTCGTTTAAGCGGGCTGGGTCAGCTGGCAGAGGCCAGTCTGACCGCCGACCGCTTCGTCCAGTTCTAGGGGGATGGAATGACCAAGATAGCCTTTATCTGCCGGCGTGGTCCCCACGGTACGGCGAGTGGACGAGAGGGCCTGGATGCCTTGCTGGCCACCTCTGCGTTGACGGAATCCCTGGCGCTGTTCCTCATCGGCGATGGCGTGCTGCAACTGGTCAGGGAGCAGTCGCCACAGGGGATATTGCAGCGTCACTATGCCCCGACCTTCAAGATGCTGGAACTGTACGATGTCGAGGAGGTCTATGTCTGTGCGGCGTCGCTGGCCGAGCGTGGTCTGACCGCCGCGGATCTGCTGATCCCCGTGACGGTGCTGAGCCCGGCCGAGATCCGCCGCCAGTGGGACAACTTCACCACCCACATCAGCTTTTGAGGTGCTCATGATACAGCTGGTATTGAGCTCGCCCTTCCTCAGCCAGGACCTCGAGCAGGTGCTGCGTTATCGTCAGGAAGCGGATCTGCTGGTGCTGATGCAGGACGCCGTGGTGGCGACGACGGCTCCGCAGTGGTGCGAACGATTGAGCGGGATCCCGCTCTATGTGATGGGGGAAGACCTGAAGGCGAGGGGCCTGTCCCCCAGGATCGGGATGGAACTCGACATGGCCGGCCTGATCAAGCTGATCGCCGAACAGGGATCACCGCAGACCTGGGCCGGCTAGTTTTCATTTTTGCCTGTCAGCTCAGGTGGTTATCACAATAATGGCGGGATGTCATTTGCCCTTTTGGCGCACGAATTGTATAAATCTTGACTCCCCAGACAACAGGGCATAAAATTTCGCGTCCCCGTATCTGCGGGGAGGATTTTTCACACGTTTATGAAGTCATTATCAGGAGCCTTTTGATGGCAACTATTAACCAGTTGGTTCGCAAGCCACGCATCAAGCTCGTTGTGAAAAGCAACGTGCCGGCGCTGGAAGCGTGCCCTCAGAAGCGTGGCGTATGCACCCGTGTATACACCACCACCCCGAAGAAGCCTAACTCTGCACTGCGTAAAGTGTGCCGTGTACGTCTGACCAACGGCTTCGAAGTCACCTCCTACATCGGCGGTGAAGGTCACAACCTGCAGGAGCACTCCGTTGTTCTGATCCGTGGCGGTCGTGTCAAGGATTTGCCAGGTGTTCGTTATCACACCGTTCGTGGTGCGTTGGACTGTGCCGGTGTTAAAGACCGTAAGCAGGCTCGCTCCAAGTATGGCGTGAAGCGTCCGAAAGCTTAATGGTTCTCCGTTAAGTAAGGCCAAACGTTAATTCGTTTCTAGTTAGATAACTTTCTAGTTTTGGGTAACCCCTGAAGTTACGGAGAATTTGAAATGCCAAGACGTCGTGTTGTTGGTCAGCGTAAAATCCTGCCGGATCCCAAGTTCGGATCAGAGCTGCTGGCTAAATTTGTCAACGTAGTAATGGTTGACGGTAAGAAATCTGTTGCAGAAGCCATCGTTTATGGCGCCCTGGACATCATTGCCACCAAATCTGGCAAAGAGCACCTGGCCCTGTTCGAAGTCGCTCTGGACAACATTCGTCCGGCGGTCGAGGTTAAATCTCGTCGCGTCGGTGGTGCAACCTATCAGGTACCGGTAGAAGTTCGTCCGGTTCGTCGCAATGCCCTGGCAATGCGCTGGTTGGTTGATGCCGCTCGTAAACGTGGTGAAAAATCAATGGCTCAGCGTTTGGCTGGCGAGCTGCTGGATGCCGCTGACAATAAGGGTTCGTCTGTCAAGAAACGTGAAGACGTTCACCGTATGGCTGAAGCGAACAAGGCCTTCGCTCACTTCCGCTGGTAATCCGCTTGCGCAGGGTCTTCTGGCTCTGCGCACCTTTAATTATCTGGGGACAAGTGCCCTAGTAAGAGGATGACAATGGCTCGTACAACCCCCATTGAGCGTTATCGTAACATCGGTATCTCTGCTCACATCGACGCCGGTAAGACTACTACTACCGAGCGCGTTCTGTTTTACACCGGTGTAAGTCACAAGATCGGTGAAGTTCACGATGGCGCCGCCACCATGGACTGGATGGAACAGGAACAAGAGCGTGGTATCACCATCACCTCCGCCGCGACCACCGCTTTCTGGTCCGGTATGGGCAAACAGTTCCAACCGCACCGTATCAACATCATCGATACCCCGGGCCACGTTGACTTTACTATCGAAGTAGAGCGTTCAATGCGTGTTCTGGACGGCGCCGTGATGGTGTACTGTGCCGTAGGTGGCGTACAGCCACAGTCTGAGACCGTATGGCGTCAGGCTAACAAGTACAAGGTTCCCCGTATCGCGTTCGTCAACAAGATGGACCGTACCGGCGCCAACTATCTGCGCTGCGTTGAGCACATCAAGACCCGTCTGAAAGGCGTGCCGGTTCCCCTGCAACTGAACATCGGTGCAGAAGAGAACTTCAAGGGCGTTATCGACCTGGTCAAGATGAAAGCCATCAACTGGAGCGAAGCTGACCAGGGCGTGTCTTTCGATTACGAAGACGTCCCGGCCGAGCTGCTGGAACAAGCGCAAGAAATGCGCATGAACCTGGTTGAAGCCGCTGCTGAAGCGTCTGAAGACCTGATGGAAAAATACCTGGGTGGTGAAGAACTGACCGAGGAAGAGATCAAGAAAGCTCTTCGTCAGCGTGTTCTGAACAACGAAATCATCCTGGTTACCTGTGGCTCCGCGTTCAAGAACAAGGGCGTACAGGCCATGCTGGATGCCGTGGTTGACTATCTGCCGGCTCCGACCGACGTAGCAGCCATCGACGGTCTGAAGCTGGATGGCGAGACCAAAGACGAGCGTCACGCTTCCGATGACGAGCCGTTCTCTGCTCTGGCATTCAAGATTGCTACCGACCCGTTCGTAGGCAACCTGACCTTCTTCCGCGTTTACTCCGGTGTGGTTAACTCCGGTGACTCCGTGCTGAACTCTGTCAAAGAGAAGCGCGAGCGTTTTGGCCGTATCGTTCAGATGCATGCCAACAAGCGTGAAGAGATCAAAGAAGTTCGCGCAGGCGACATCGCCGCTGCCATCGGTCTGAAAGACGTGACCACTGGTGACACCCTGTGTGACGAAAAAGCGCCGATCATCCTCGAGCGTATGGAATTCCCGGAGCCGGTAATCTCCATCGCGGTTGAGCCGAAAACCAAGGCTGACCAAGAGAAGATGGGTCTGGCACTCGGCCGTCTGGCGCAGGAAGATCCCTCTTTCCGCGTATGGACTGACGAAGAATCTGGCCAAACCATCATCGCCGGTATGGGTGAGCTGCACCTGGACATCATCGTTGACCGTATGCGTCGCGAGTTCAAGGTAGAAGCGAACGTAGGTAAGCCGCAGGTTGCCTACCGTGAAACCATCCGCACTACCGTCAAGGACATCGAAGGCAAGCATGCCAAGCAGTCCGGTGGTCGTGGTCAGTACGGTCACGTTGTGATCGACATGTACCCGCTGGAAGAAGGTAAAGCCTACGAGTTCGTTAACGACATCAAGGGCGGCGTCATTCCTGGTGAGTTTATCCCGGGTGTTGACAAGGGTATCCGTGAGCAGCTGAAGTCCGGCCCGCTGGCAGGCTATCCGGTAATGGACCTGGGCGTGCGTCTGCACTTCGGTTCCTACCACGATGTCGACTCCTCCGAACTGGCGTTCAAAATCGCTGCTTCCATGGCCTTTAAGGCTGGCTTCATGAAGGCCAACCCGGTTCTGCTCGAACCGATCATGAAAGTAGAAGTTGAGACTCCGGAAGACTACATGGGCGACGTGATCGGTGACCTGAACCGTCGTCGTGGCCTGATCGAAGGTATGGAAGACGGCCCGTCCGGCAAGATCGTTCGTGCTCTCGTACCGCTGGCCGAGATGTTCGGTTATGCGACTGCCCTGCGTTCCGCTACCCAGGGTCGTGCTTCCTACGCCATGGAATTCGCCAAGTATCACGATGCCCCGACTAACGTCGCCCAGGCCGTGATCGAAGAGCGCAAATCCAAGTAATTTATGATTCCCCGCCTACGACGGTAGGCGGGTTTAACCTAGAAGGACTACGTCGTGTCTAAAGAAAAATTTGAGCGTAATAAACCGCACGTAAACGTCGGCACCATCGGCCACGTTGACCACGGTAAAACCACCCTGACCGCCGCCATCACCAACGTGCTGGCCAAGCACTTCGGTGG
>NZ_JBYTDH010000026.1:0-14559 GCF_058791175.1 Aeromonas sp. EU05-FHT14A05
TGCTGCGGGAGTGGAATTCTACTCAACCGCCCTCTCGAGTCAAGCCTTATTTTCAAAGGCTTTTCGAGGTTATCGACCGGGTTGTTTGCGTTGCCGCTTGCCCTGTCGATGTGGCGCATTATAGGGAGCCAGCTCGGATTGGCAAGGGCGATTTCGCATAAAATTCGCATTTCCGGCTCAACCGCTCACCAATCAACCAGGATGATGTTTAAATGCTCAATCAGGGTTCCGTATGCAGGCACTTTCTACCCCTTGCGGGGTCAAGGGTGTCGGTAGATCAAGGTTGTATCGAATTGCCTTTCCCGAACGCCATAACCATGGTGATCGGGATCCGGCCTTCGGGTAACATAGCGCCCCTTTGCGATTCTCACACTCTTGGGCTTTGGAGAGTTTAATGCCTTTTGCACTTGGCCAGCGTTGGATTAGTGATACAGAGACGGATCTGGGGTTGGGGACTGTCGTTGCTGTTGAAGGACGCATGGTTACCCTGTTGTTTCCGGCTACCGGTGAAAACCGCATGTATGCCAAAGAAGAGGCGCCGGTCACCCGGGTCAGCTTCAATGTGGGCGATCAGATTGCCAGTCACGAAGACTGGACCATGACGGTCGAAGAAGTGCAGGAGAAAGACGGCCTGCTTATATATGTGGGTGTGCGCACCGACAATGATGAGCCCGTTGCCCTCAAGGAAGTGTTTCTCAACAACTTTATCAAGTTCAACAAGCCGCAGGATCGCCTGTTCGCCGGCCAGATCGACCGGATGTCCCGCTTCACCCTGCGCTACGAAGCGCTGATCAACCAGCACCAGCGCCGCCGTAACCCGACTCGCGGTCTGGCCGGTGGCCGGGTCAGCCTGATCCCGCACCAGCTCTATATCGCCCATGAAGTGGGTCATCGCTACGCCCCGCGCGTACTGCTGGCGGACGAAGTGGGCCTGGGCAAGACCATCGAAGCGGGCATGATCATCCATCAGCAGCTGCTCTCCGGCCGCGCCCATCGGGTGCTGATCCTGCTGCCCGAGACTCTCCAGCACCAGTGGCTGGTCGAGATGCTGCGCCGCTTCAACCTGCACTTCTCCCTGTTTGACGAGGAGCGCTGCATCGAGGCATTCGCCGATGCTGAGAACCCCTTCGAGACCGAACAGCTGGTGATCTGCAGCCTCGACTTCCTGCGCAAGAAGCGTCGTCGCTTCGAACAGGTGCTGGAAGCCGAGTGGGATCTGCTGGTTGTCGACGAGGCGCACCACCTGGAGTGGAGCGAAGAGGCGCCGAGCCGCGCCTACGAAATGGTGGAAGCGCTGGCCGAACAGGTGCCGGGCGTGCTGCTGCTGACCGCCACCCCGGATCAGCTGGGCCACCAGAGCCACTTTGCCCGTCTGCGTCTGCTCGACCCGGAGCGTTTCTACGACTATGACGCCTTCCTCGCCGAGGAGCAGGCCTATGGTCAGGTCGCCAGCGCCGCGCAAGAGCTGCTGGATGGCGAGACCCTGAGCGATGAAGCCAGACAGATCCTCGCCAGCCAGCTGGAAGGGCTGGACTTGAGCGATGCAGCTGCCCGCCAGCAGGCGGTCGCCAAGCTGCTGGATCAGCACGGCACCGGTCGGGTGCTGTTCCGTAACAGCCGCGCCAATATCCAGGGCTTCCCCGAGCGTCACCTCAACGTCTACCCCATGCCGCTGCCGGAGCAGTACAAGACTGCCATCAAGGTGATGGGCATGATGGGTGGCAACGGCGGTGATCTGCAGACCCGCGCCCTGCGCTACCTCTATCCCGAGAAGATCTTCCAGCAATTCGAAGGCGACAACGCCACCTGGACCCAGTTCGACCCGCGCGTCGAGTGGTTGCTGGAGCTGCTGCTCTCAGCCCGTCAGCAGAAGGTGCTGGTGATCTGCTCCGAAGCGGCAACCGCCATCGCGCTGGAAGAGGCGCTGCGTACCCGTGAAGGGATCCGTGGTGCCGTGTTCCACGAAGGGATGTCGATCCTCGAGCGGGACAAGGCCTCCGCCTATTTCGCCCAGCAAGAGGGTGGCGCCCAGGTGCTGCTCTGCTCCGAGATCGGTTCAGAGGGTCGCAACTTCCAGTTTGCCAGCCATCTGGTGCTGTTCGATCTGCCCCTCAACCCGGATCTGCTGGAACAGCGTATCGGCCGACTGGATCGTATCGGTCAGCAGAATACCGTCGAGATCCACGTGCCCTATCTGGAAGGGACTGCCCAGCGCGCCCTGCAGCTCTGGTATCACGATGGCCTGGATGCGTTCGAGCAGACCTGCCCGACTGCCCGCCCGGTATTCGAAGCTGTGCGTGACGAGCTGTTCGAGCTGCTGGCCGCCAACAGCGGCGAGCAAGGCCCGCTGGACGCCCTGCTGGTCAAGACCCGCGAGCTGCACGAACCGCTCAAGTCTCGACTGGAGCAGGGCCGCGATCGCCTGCTGGAGATCCACTCCAGCGGTGGCGCCGCCGCCCAGCAGCTGGTCGACAAGCTGGCCGCCGAAGATGACGACACCGGCATGATCTCCTTCGCCCTCAAGATGTTCGACGAGATCGGCGTCAATCAGGATGACAGAGGCGAGAACGCGCTGGTGCTGACCCCGGGGGATCACATGCTGGTCTCCAGCTTCCCGGGCTTGCCGCAAGACGGCATGACCATCACCTTCGATCGCAACACCGCCCTGTCGCGGGATGACATGGCGCTGCTCTCCTGGGATCACCCCATGATGCGCGGCGGCATCGACCTGATCCTGGGCTCCGAGATCGGTGCCACCTCGGTCGCACTGCTCAAGAACAAGGCGCTGCCCATCGGCTCCATCCTGCTTGAGCTGATCTTCGTTGCCGAATCTGCGGCCCATCCCCAGCTCTACCGCTTCATGCCGCCGACGCCAATCCGTCTGCTGATGGACAAGAACGGCCAGAATCTGGGCGAGAAAGTGGCGTTCGATGCCTTCAACCGCCAGCTGACCCCGGTCAATCGCCACCTCGGCAGCAAGCTGGTCACCGCGTCCCAACCTGTGATCCACGGTCTGATTGGCAAGGGCCAGGCCATTGCCGAAGAGCTGAAAGCCGGGATTGTCGACAAGGCCCGTGCCCAGATGGCGCAAACCCTGCAACAGGATCTGGATCGTCTGGAGGCGCTCAAGGCGGTCAACCCGAACGTGCGCGACAGCGAACTGGATTATCTGCGCAATCTGCAGGCAGAATTGCACCACCTGATCGATCAGACCCAACTCAAGCTGGACGCAATCCGCTTTATCGTGGTCACCCATAACTGACAAGGTACCGATCGACAGCGGCCAGACCCAGCTCAAACTGGATACCCAAGGCCGCTTTGTCGTGGTCAACCAAAACTGACAAGGCAGTGAAGTGGCATGAACGGCTTCGGCTCACGCGGGATCCCATGCCCTTTATGATTGTGGTTACCCATAACTGATGGGGGCTTGCCCCCACCTTCTGATGCGAGACATTTATGTTTGAATACTCACCGCCTCTGGAACCCTGGCTCGATATCCTGTTCAAGGACAAGGACATCATGGTGGTCAACAAGCCCACTGGCCTGCTGAGCGTCCCCGGGCGCGGCCCCGAGAATGAAGACAGCGTCCTGCATCGGGTGAAACAGCAGCACCCCAAGGCGGCGGCAGCCCATCGCCTCGACATGTCCACCACGGGCGTCATTGTCATACCCCTCAATCCCAATTCCCATCGGGAGCTGAGCCGGCAATTTCGCGAGCGGGAGACCGAGAAGCACTACCTCGCCTGGGTGTGGGGCGAGCCGGAGGCGGACTCGGGTCAGGTCGACCTGCCGCTCTGCGTCGACTGGCCCAACCGGCCGAAACAGAAGGTGGACTTTGAGGAGGGGCGCCACGCTCTGACCCTGTGGGAGAAACTGAAGGTGGAGAACGGCAACAGCCTGATCAAGCTGACCCCCATCACGGGTCGCTCGCACCAGCTGCGCGTCCACATGCTGGAGCTGGGGCACCCCATTCTGGGTGACAACCTCTATGCCCATCCGGATGCGCTGGCGGCAGCCCCTCATCTCTACCTGCATGCGGCCATGCTGACCATCAGCCACCCCCGCAGCGGCGAACGGATGACCTTCGAGGCCCCGGCCCCCTTCCCGGTCTGAGCATTGTACCGAGCAGTGAAGCCGTCAGATAAAACCCCATAAAAAAGAAAGCCCCCATCGAAAGATAGGGGCTTTTTCGTTCAGGTCAGACGCGAATATCGATCCTGCTTCCGAGGGAAGCGCTGGCCGATGTCGGCGCCGCCGGAGCGGACTGAGCTGCCGTTGCCAGCAGTTTCAAAGCCGATTCGCCCTCCTGGGTCTGCTGCTTCTTGGCCAGGCTGGCCACCATCAGAGCAGAACCAAACGACGCATTTGCAGAGCTAGAAATATCCATTGTGTACCTCCTGCCAAGAGACTATCGGCCGGGGCCCGCGAGACATGAGCCATATCGTTCAGAGCAGGTATGCCTTGTCCGGTGCACGCCGTGCCAGCCAGCGCTCCTCCATCTCCAGCAGGGTCTGATAGGCCTTGGACGCCTGCTCCGGGCGGCTGAACAGATAGCCTTGTCCGTAGAGATGGATGTCGGTCAATGAGCGCAGCACGTCGAGCTGCCCCTGGGTCTCGATGCCTTCACACACCAGCTTCTTGCCCAGCATGGAGCCCATACGGCAGATGTTGGCCACCAGCTCGGCCGCCTCTATGGAAGTGTCTATGCCCTGGATGAAGGATCTGTCTATCTTCACCTTGCTCACCGGCAGCTTCTGCAGATAGCTGAGAGAGGAGTAACCGGTTCCGAAGTCATCAAGCGCCAGATGAATACCCTGCTGACTGAGATCCTGCATCAGCTGCAGCGAGTTCTTCACCTCGCGCATTGTGGTGTCTTCCGTCACCTCCAGTACCAGGCAGGATGCGGGAATATGGTGTTCCATCAACGCCTTGGCCACCAGCTTCAACAGGTTGCGTTGATACATGCCAGGGGAGATGTTGACGCACATCTGCAGATCGACCAAGCCCAGGTGCTGCCACTGGTGGAGCTGCTCGCACGCCGTGTTCAGCACCCAGCTCCCCAGCTTCTCGGCAAGCTGGAACTCTTCCGCCACCTGGATCACCTCGTTGGGCGGGATGAAGCCAAGCTCGGGATGACGCCACCTCAGCAGCGCCTCCACCGCCTCGCAGCGACCGCTCTCCAGGTTGACTATGGGTTGGTAATAGAGCTCCAGGGCATTGTGTTCAAGGGCCATCACCATGTCGGAGGCGAGGTGCTTGCGCCTGGCGGTTTCGTTGAGCAGGGAGCTGTCATAGATGACATAAGGCACATGGGTCTTGCGGCTGTGGAACAGTGCCTGCTCCGCCCGGCTCAGCAGCTCCTGGGTCTGGTTGCTGTCCGTGGGGAAGAAGGCGATGCCTATGCCCACCTCCAGCCGGAAGGGGTAGCTGTCGATGATGATGTCTTGCTTGATGGCGTGGAGCACCCTCGCCACCAGCTCCCTGACCTGGCGCAGGTCGCTGCTGTCCCGTTGCAGCATGGCGAGTTGATCGCCCCCGAGACGCGCCACCCACTCGCCGTTTTCACACAGGGCACGCAGCCGCTTCGCCAGCTCCTGCAGCAGTATGTCCCCTGTGCTGTAGCCGAACTTGCTGTTGATGTCCCGAAAGTCGTTGATGTCGATCAGTACCAGACCAAAGGGAGTATCACGGCTGACATAGGACTCCATCTTCTCCAGCAAGGCCAGCCTGTTGGCCAGGCCGGTCAGCGGATCAACCCGGGCCGTTCTGAAATGGCGCCGGGCTTCACGCACCAACAGGCCGCTGAGCAGGATCACCGAGATCACCAGGCCTAACACCATGAACAACAGCGCATCGCGCAGCTGGCCGAAGCGCTTGTCATTGCCCGAATAGACGTTGATGTTCTTCTGCATCATGGAGGCGAGGGAGTAGGAGAGCGGCTCCTGCAAGGGCGCAAGGGTCATCATGATCTGCTGGTAGTCCGACATCCCCGGCTTCAGCCTGGTCAGCTCCGGCTCCAGCTTGCGGATATTGCTCTCGGTCAGCTGGACCAGCCGCAGCGTCTTCGGATTGTCCGACAGGCTCTTGCGCAGCTGGCCGCTCAGCAGGATCGGCGTCCGGCTCCAGAGAATGTCGTAACGCAGCAGCAGGGTTTCATGGTCGATGCCGCCGTAGTGGTAAATCTCGACGGCATTGAGAAAGCGCCCCAGCTCGAGCTGCAACTGCATCAAGGCCCAGGAGACGTCATAGGTGTACTTCTCCATCACCCGGGTCGCATTCTGTATCTGCACCAGGCAATAGAGCGTGCTACCCGTGAATATCAGAATGGATAGATAAAGAACGCCGAGTAAGGGCCAAGCCCTGGTCTTCGTTTTCACCCAGTACTCCCGCAAGTCACCGTCTTTACTGCTGAATATCGATTGCGCTCAGTTGCCAGATCATCATGTCGGTGAACTCGGATCGCTTGAGTTCGGGATGCTGATCCAGCGGCAGAATAAACCAGAGCGGCCCCTTGTCACGTACCCGCATGGTCACCCCATCATCCTGCCAGGCCAGGATGGGATCGTATTGCCTGACCTTATCCCAGTTGATCCGGATCTGGAAACTATTCAAGGCGGTGAGCGTGATGCTCTTGCCGTTGGCCTTCACCGCCGTCAACACGTCCGCCAGCCTGGGTCCCACATATTTGTGCGGTTTATCCACCCAGGGATTGCTCGTCACTATCTCATGCTGTGGCAGGGCCTGGATCATGGCCATGTCGAAATCAACCTCACCATCAGCGGGGTTGGCGGGATCCAGATTCCCCGTCACCTTGAGGATCACCGGCCCCTCGGGAGCGGCCAATGCCATGGTGGGAACGACAAGGGAAAACAGTAACGGGATAAAACCTAATGTTCGCATGCTCACCTCAGATCATTTCACTATCAACAGCTTCAGCTTAGTAGCACTAAAAAAAACGGCCCGCAAAAGCGAGCCGTTTGATGACTATGACGGAATTACATCATACCCATACCACCCATGCCACCCATATCAGGCATGGCAGGGGTATCTTTCTTCGGCAGCTCGGAGATCATGCACTCTGTGGTGATCATCAGGCCGGCGATGGAAGAGGCGAACTGCAGGGCAGAACGGGTCACCTTGGTCGGATCCAGGATGCCCATGGCCAGCATGTCACCGTACTGTTCGGTGTAGGCGTTGTAGCCGAAGTTACCCTCACCGTTCTTCACGGCGTTGGCAATGACGGAGGCTTCTTCGCCGGCGTTGATGACGATCTGACGCAGCGGAGCTTCCATGGCACGCAGGGCGACCTTGATGCCCACGTTCTGGTCTTCGTTGTCACCACGCAGGGAGGCCAGCTTGGCGGCCACGCGCACCAGCGCCACACCACCACCGGCAACCACGCCTTCTTCTACGGCAGCGCGAGTGGCGTGCAGGGCATCGTCAACACGGGCTTTCTTCTCTTTCATCTCGACTTCGGTGGCAGCGCCAACCTTGATGACGGCAACACCGCCGGCCAGCTTGGCCACGCGCTCTTGCAGCTTCTCACGGTCGTAATCGGAAGAGGTATCTTCGATCTGCTGACGGATCTGAGCCACGCGGCTCTCGATCAGGGCGGCATCACCCACGCCATCGATGATGGTGGTGTTCTCTTTGGTGATGACGATGCGCTTGGCACGGCCCAGATCTTCCAGGGTCGCTTTTTCCAGCTCCATGCCCACTTCTTCGGAGATCACGGTACCGCCAGTCAGTATGGCGATATCCTGCAGCATGGCCTTGCGACGGTCACCGAAGCCAGGTGCCTTGACGGCGGCGACCTTCACGATGCCGCGCATGGTGTTGACCACCAGGGTCGCCAGCGCTTCACCTTCCACGTCTTCGGCCACGATGATCAGCGGTTTGCCCGCCTTGGCCACGCCTTCCAGCACCGGCAGCATTTCGCGGATGTTGGAGATCTTCTTGTCCACCAGCAGGATGAAGGGGTCATCCAGCTCGACGGAGCCGGTTTCCGGCTTGTTGATGAAGTAGGGGGAGAGGTAGCCACGGTCGAACTGCATGCCTTCTACCACGGCCAGCTCGTCTTCCAGACCCTGACCGTCTTCCACCGTGATCACGCCGTCACGGCCGACCTTGTCCATGGCCTCGGCGATCAGTGCACCCACTTTCTCGTCGGAGTTGGCGGAGATGGTGCCGACCTGGGCGATGGCGTTGTTGTCGGCGCAGGGCTGGGACAGAGCCTGCAGCTCGGCGACGGCGGCCACGACGGCCTTGTCGATACCGCGCTTCAGATCCATGGGGTTCATGCCGGCGGCGACGGCCTTCAGGCCTTCGTTGACGATGGCTTGCGCCAGTACGGTCGCAGTGGTGGTACCGTCACCGGCGGCGTCGTTGGCCTTGGAAGCGACTTCCTTGACCATCTGGGCGCCCATGTTCTGGAACTTGTCTTCCAGCTCGATCTCGCGGGCAACGGAGACGCCATCCTTGGTGATGGTCGGGGCACCGAAGGACTTGTCCAGTACCACGTTGCGGCCTTTCGGGCCCAGGGTCACCTTGACGGCGTCGGCCAGGATGTTGACGCCTTCCAGCATCTTGATGCGGGCTTCGTTGCCAAACTTAACTTCTTTAGCTGCCATGTTCTTCAGTCCTTAAATCAATTCGGGAAAAAGGGGGGAGGTGATTACTCTTCGACAATCGCCAGGATGTCGGTCTCGGACAGGATCAGCACGTCCTGGCCATCCAGCTTCTCGGTCTTCACGCCGTAGCCTTCGTTGAAGATCACCTTGTCACCCACCTTGACGGCGAGGGCTTTGACATCGCCATTGTCCAGAATTCGGCCAGTCCCCACGGCAAGAACTTCACCACGGGTGGACTTCTGGGCCGCAGTGCCAGTCAAGACGATGCCGCCAGCGGATTTGGCTTCAGCTTCGATGCGCTTGATGATGACGCGGTCGTGCAGTGGACGAATTTTCATCGATAACTCTCCCAAAATGAGTCTCTGTGTTGCTTGAGGAATGGCCGCAGTCGGCCAAATTTGTTATGCCCCTGATCTGGGGCAATATGGGTAGCCCTTCAAGGGCAAATACAAAAAAAATATTTTCACGTACTATGAGTATCTTCGATGGATCACCCACCCCCAATCAGGAAGGCGGATGGACGCGGCCAGCATTTCGGCCCAGAGCACATAGAGACCCTGCCTTGAGCCGACCCAACCCCATGCTGACCGCCCCCATGACGCCAGTGCTGCTGCGCATGACGGGGCCCATGATCCTCGGCATCGTTGCCATCCTCGCCTTCAACCTGGTCGATACCTTCTTTATCGGCATGCTGGGCACGGAGGCGCTCGCCGCCATCAGTTTCACCTTCCCGGTCACCTTCGTGGTCACCTCCCTCACCATGGGGCTGGGAGCGGGACTGTGCGCCCTGCTCGGCCATGCCCTGGGCCAGGGCCGTCACGACGAGGCCGCCCGCATCACCACCGACTGCCTGTTCCTCGCCGTCATCCTGGTGACCCTGCTCGCCGTGCTGGGGGCGCTGACCATAGAGCCTCTCTTTACCCTGCTGGGGGCCAGTGCCGAGCTCATTTCGCTGATCCACGACTACATGCTCATCTGGTATCTGACCGTGCCCATGCTGGTCATCCCCATGGTCGGCAATGCCGCCATCCGGACCACGGGGGATACCAAGACCCCCAGCCTGGTGATGGGGGTGGCCGGCCTGGTCAACGGGGTGCTGGATCCCCTGCTCATCTTCGGGCCCGGTCCTTTCCCCGAGTGGGGCATCCGCGGCGCCGCCATCGCCACTTCCCTCTCCTGGCTGATGGCCATGCTGGTCAGCCTGCACATACTGCGCCAGCGGGAGCAACTGCTGTCATGGCGCCTCTCCCCTCGCCCGCGGCTGCTGGTCCACTGGCGCGCCCTGCTGCAGGTGGCCGTGCCTGCATCCTTTACCAATATGCTCAACCCGCTGGCCAATGCCGTGCTGATGGTCATCTTCGCCGGCCTGGGTACCGAGGTGGTCGCAGCCTACGGCGCCGCCTCCAGGGTAGAGGCGCTGCTGCTGATCGTGATGATGGCGCTCTCTTCCGTGCTGGCCCCCTTCGTCTCGCAGAACTGCGGGGCGGGCAATCCGGCGAGGGCCAGGGCCGCCCTGCTGCTCTGCATGCGGTTCGCCCTGCTGTTCCAGCTCGCCATCTACGGCCTGGTCTGGCTGCTGGCCCCCCTCATCGCCAACCTGTTCAGCGATCACCCGCAGGTCGTGCGCCTCATCGTGCTCTATCTGCATCTGGTGCCCATCGGCTACGGTTTTCAGGGCATGGTGATGTTGCTGGCCTCGGCCCTCAATGGGGTCAGAGCCTCGACGGTATCATTCGTCTTCAACGGCATGAGGCTGTTCGTCTTCTTGCTGCCAGGGGCCTGGCTGGGGGCAAAGCTGGGGGGAGAGCAGGGGATCTATCTGGGGATATTGCTGGCAAACCTGGCGGCGGGACTGCTGGCCTGGGGCTATGCCCACCGCAGGTTTGAGGGACTCTGCCATCAGGTCCACCCCTGACGGCGAGACCCCCGATATGGCGGCCGATTCCGTTCACTCACTCTTTGCGTTCAAATTCCCCTTCAATCGTGGTTCCGCCACCCTTGGCCTGATCCGGCTGCCCCTCGCCAGGGCGCACCCCGAACGGTGGTTGCGGTGCCTGGAAGCCCCCCATCTGCATCCTGAACTGGCTGCTGCCCACCAGCTTGTCGGCCAGCCTGTTGCGCAGCCAGGGCTGCAGCAGCAGGATGCCGAAGAAGTCGGTCACGAATCCCGGAATGATCAGCAGCAGACCGGCCAGCGCCAGCATCATGCCGCCCATCACCTCGCGGCCCGGCATCTCGCCCTGCTGCATCTTCTGCTGGGCGCTGAACAGGGTCTTGATCCCCTCGCTGCGCACCAGGGAAGAGCCCAGCACCGCGGTCAGTACCAGCAGGCCCACGGTCGGCAAGGCGCCTATCACCGAGCCCACCTCTATCATCACGGTGAGCTCCAGCAATACCAGGCCAACCAACAACAGTAACAACTTGCCCATAGCAACCTCAGTGCGGTGAATAAATGAACCTGCCATCACGCAGTGAGCGGAGTATGGCCCATGCCAGCTCGCCATCGCGCAGGTCTCTTGTCACTAAAATGGGGAGCCATGCCGGTTTTTCAAGTCCGCGGCGTCAGACAACCCGGATTCGGGAGAAATATTTGGTCGCCCAACTGTGATTGAAGTGATTGTTCTGTCAAAGTTAATCGCTCAATTGCAATATCTGTTTAATGACCACAAGATATTTGGGGTTGCCTCAAATTTAGTGATCCAAGTCTAATATCAGATACCTCAATTGAGGTAAGATCTATCCCAGTCATTGCACAGGGAGCCATCGGCTCCCCACTGCCCCACCCGATGTGTGGTGCTTCAGGATGAAATGTGCGTAAGGAAGTCGCGACCACTCGGTGAGGATCGTTTCCATTTATCTGATTTCTGAGGCATTACAATGAGCGACATCAAGAACGTCCGCATTGAAGAAGACCTGCTGGGCACCAAAGAAGTTTCCAACGATCTCTATTACGGTGTGCATACCCTGCGCGCCGTCGAGAACTTCAAGATCAGCACTCAGAAGATTTCTGACGTTCCCGAATTTGTCCGTGGCATGGTGCTGACCAAGAAGGCCGCCGCACTGGCCAACGGTGAGCTGGGCACCATACGTCCCGAGATCGCTGACAAGATCATCGAAGCCTGTGACCTGATGCTGAACACCGGCAAATGCTTCGACCAGTTCCCGGTCGATGTCTATCAGGGCGGCGCCGGTACCTCCGTCAACATGAACACCAACGAAGTGCTGGCCAACATCGCCCTCGAATTGATGGGTCTGGAGAAGGGCCGTTACGACGTCATCAACCCCAATGATCACGTCAACAAGTGCCAGTCCACCAACGACGCCTACCCCACAGGTTTCCGCGTGGCCGTGGTCAACAGCACAGACACCACCCTGTATGCCCTGGAAGCGCTGATCGCTGCCTTCGATGCCAAGGCTGCCGAGTTCAAGAGCATTCTGAAGATGGGCCGTACCCAGCTGCAGGACGCCGTCCCCATGACCCTGGGTCAGGAGTTCCATGCCTTCGCCGTCACCCTGCGCGAAGAGATCAAGTCCATCAAGCGTTGCCAGGAGCTGCTGCTGGAAGTGAACCTGGGCGCCACCGCCATAGGTACCGGCCTGAACACCCCGCCCGAGTACTCCGCCCTGGCCATCAAGCGTCTGGCCGAGATCACCGGTCGTGCCTATGTGCCGGCAGAGGATCTCATCGAAGCGACCTCCGACTGCGGCGCCTATGTGATGCTGCACGGCGCCATCAAGCGTCTGGCCATGAAAATGTCCAAGATCTGCAACGACCTGCGTCTGCTCTCCTCGGGCCCCCGTACCGCGCTCAAAGAGATCAACCTGCCGGAAATGCAGGCTGGCTCTTCCATCATGCCGGCCAAGGTCAACCCGGTCATCCCGGAAGTGGTCAACCAGTCCTGCTTCAAGGTATTCGGCAACGACGTCACCATCACCTTCGCCGCCGAAGCCGGTCAGCTGCAGCTGAACGTCATGGAGCCGGTGATTGGTCAGGCCATGTTCGAATCCCTGAGCCTGATGGAAAAAGCCTGCATCTCCCTGCGCGAGAAGTGCGTGGAAGGCATCACCGCCAACCCGGACATCTGCATGAACCACGTGCTGAACTCCATCGGCATCGTGACCTACCTGAACCCCTTCATCGGTCACCACGAAGGTGACATCGTCGGCAAGATCTGTGCCCAGACCGGCAAGAACGTCCGCGAAGTCGTGCTTGAGCGCGGCCTGCTGACCGCCGAGCAGCTGGACGAGATCCTCTCCATCGAGAACCTGATGAATCCGCAATACAAGGCCAAGCGTTACACCCGCGAAGCCACCGTATAAACGGAATCCTGGGCCGGGTATATCCCGGCCCCATAGAGTCAGTTCCCGAGCGGCCTCCTGCTAGTCCCGTCGGGAATTGGCTTTCTGCCTAATAAAACCTAAAAAAACTGAAAAATGGAGTGTTCGCTATGATTGGAATCGAGTTACTTGTGGTGCTCGCCGCTATCTATCTGGGGGCCCGGATAGGCAGCATCGGCATCGGCTTTGCCGGTGGTCTGGGGGTGCTGGTGCTGACCTGGGGTCTGGGCATGCCCATCCCGAGCGATCAGCTGGTGACCTACCTGCCCTGGGACGTGATCATGATCATCGCGTCCGTCATCTGCGCCATCGCCTGCATGCAGCTCGCCGGCGGGATGGACTACCTGGTGCACCTGGCCGAGAAGGCACTGCGCAAGAATCCCAAGCACATCACCTTCGCCGCCCCTGTCGTCACCTACCTGATGACCATGCTGGCCGGGACAGGTCACACCGCCTTCTCCACCCTGCCGGTGATCGCCGAAGTGGCCAAGGAGCAGGGCATTCGCCCGTCCCGTCCGCTCTCCATCGCGGTCGTCGCCTCCCAGATCGCCATCACCGCCTCCCCCATCTCGGCGGCCGTGGTTGCCTTCTCCGGCATGCTGGAGCCCCTCGGCGTCGACTACCTGACCCTGCTGGCCATCTGCATCCCGTCCAGCTTCATCGCCTGTCTGCTGGGGGCCTTCGTGGCCAACATGCTGGGCAAGCCGCTGGAGCAGGATGAAGTCTATCTGGAGCGCAAGGCCAAGGGCCTGATCAAGCTGCGCGGCACCAGCAAGGTGGAACTCAAGCCTTACGCCAAGCTCTCCGTCGGCATCTTCATTGTCGCCATCGTCGCCGTCATGGCCTATGCCACCGCCATCTCCGGCAACGTGGGCCTGATCAGCAGCCCGCCCATCCCCCGCGATGGCGCCATCATGGGCATCATGCTCTCCGCCGCCACCCTGATGGTGCTGTTCTGCAAGCTGGACGCCGCCCAGATCACCAACATGCCCACCTTCAAGTCCGGTATGTCGGCCTGTATCTGCGTGCTGGGTGTGGCCTGGCTCGGCAACGTCTTCGTGAAGGGCAACATGGTCGAGATCCAGGCGTTCGCCGGCGATCTGCTGAGCCAGTACAGCTGGCTGCTGGCCGTGGTGCTGTTCTTCTCCTCCATGCTGCTCTACTCCCAGGGTGCCACCACCAAGGCACTGATGCCGGCCGCGCTGGCCCTGGGCGTCAGCCCGCTGGCGGCCATCGCCTCCTTCGCCGCCGTGAGCGCCCTGTTCGTGCTGCCGACCTACCCGACCCTGCTGGCGGCGGTCGAGATGGACGACACCGGCTCCACCCGGATTGGCAAGGCGGTATTCAACCACCCCTTCTTCATCCCGGGCGTGGCCACCATCGCCATGGCAGTGGCGCTGGGCTTCTTCTTCGGCGGTCTCATCCTCTGATGACGCGTCACTCCTTGCAGACGGCCCCTCGGGGCCGTTTTTTTATGCCCGCTGCGGGCCAGATCCCACCTCTACGCCCATCAAAAAGGCGCTGTCCCAGTTATGTGTTGAAAGGCTAACCTTGAAGCAAGCCATCACCTTGAGGGCCTCCATCATGGATA
>NZ_JBYTDH010000027.1:0-4237 GCF_058791175.1 Aeromonas sp. EU05-FHT14A05
TTCTACTCCCACGCCACCGATCGATCAACACTCCACGACAGATCATCAGTCAACCACGAAACGCGATAATTAAAAAAATCAAATAAACACAAAAACACTCCTTATCGCGCCGTGCCGCACACAACAAAAAATCCGTAAACGTGACAACATAGGAATGAATAAGAGCGCAAGCCCACAATGAGTCCGATTATGTAAAAGCCATTTAAAAACAATAAAATAAAAACAATATTAGTCTTTCTACATATGATTTTAATATTATTTTTGTGTACTACAGTAAACAAATGTCAGCACATGCGTGCTAACATCCGCCATAGAGATCCCCACCAGATCAACCCACACGAGGCGACCAATGGATGCAAGAATTCAATTCAGAGTCAGTGAAGAGACAAAGCGATTAGCCCAGATGTATGCAGATAAAAATGGAACTACGTTGAGCGACGAATGCCGCAAGTTGGCAGAAAAGCTGGCAGAAGAACAAAGAAAGCAAGAAGACCATGATTCATGGCTCGAAGAGCAGATAACAGCAGCCTTCACAAAACTGGCCGAAGGAAGAGCGGTCTTCACATCACACGAAGACGCCAAAGCAAAAATGCTCGCAAGAAAAAATGCCATTAAGGGCAAACACATCAAATCTCTCGTTTACTGAAAGTGGGGCACAATGCCCCACCTGTTTCGCATGCGAAATTCATAGTGGGGCCAGCGGCCCCACTTTCGTAGGTAGTCAGGGATCCCCCCCTCTTGTTGCAATTACGCTTTTCGCGGAAACCTCCCGAACAGGGGGAGGCTAGCGCAGTCTGCCTCCTCCTGTTCGGGAGGAGGCAAGCGTAGCGCGGCAGGTCTTTTCGCCCCGCAGGGCTCCTACTTTGCGCAGCAAAGTGTAAGGAGTACACTTTGAACTCCAAAGCTGCCACCCTCGGAGCCCCGATGAAGTTCACGTTCGCCGTAGCCAAGATGAGCAAAGCCGACATTGGCAGGGCTCAGGGACACAACCTCCGCCTCCACGAAACCAGCAGCCAGCTTCCAAAACGGGCATGGTTTACAGAGAGTCCGATGCACACCAAGGTCGAATGGGATCAGAGCAAACTCGATGCGGCCTCGGCACTGGCCAAGCGCAAAGATGCCGTGGTGGCGATCGAGTTCATCATCCAGGTCGGCAACCAAACAGACTGGCGAGAAGACCCCACACCTGAGTGCCCTGAAGGGCCTCCCATCGAGCGCGATCTGGGGCAGTTCTTCGCCCCGTTCGGGGAGCAGGTCAAGGCATGGGCCGATCAGGAGTTCGGCCCCGAGAACGTGGTATCGATCCAGCTGCATATGGACGAGAGCTCCCCGCACTTCCATGTCATTGCCACCCCGATCAAAGACGGCAAGCTGCAGGCGAAAGCGTGGCTGGATGGCGGCCGGAAGCTGGCGGGGATCCGGCGCCGATGCCACGCCACGATCAACGAAAAGATCCCCTGCATGTACACCCCCAACGGTCTGGGGGGAAACCCGCACCGGCCAGACCTGCGCGCCGGCACCGCCCCAGTCCCGACCCTGATCGAGAAAATGAGCGGCCACGCCAAAGCCCAGAAGCTGGAGCGAGAGAACGCCGCACTGCAGGAGGAGAATGCCCAGCTCAAGCAGCTCCTGTTTAGCCGCCAGAAGGGCCGCTATAGCGCGGACAACGTGGAACTGGCCCAGCAGGCTACCGCAGAGGCGCAGAAGGCCCAGAGCGAGCTCCAGAAGGCACAGGGGGAGGTTAAGCGGCTCACCATGGCGCTCGATAGCACCCAGAGCGTGATAGCCAGACAGGGGGCGGAGATCGACAAGCTCAAGGGCTACAACCGAACGCTGTCGGAGCAGAGCAACGAGCTGGAGGAGAAACTGCAGGAGCTACAGCCAAAGCGGAGCCGCGGTAAGGGGATGGGCCTATGAAGGCATGGCAGGTTGTAGGGCTGATGGCTGCGGTGTTGGCAGTAAAGGGGGCAAGCAGCTCATCGAGTGGATGGATCATGGGGCTGCTTGGCCTGCATGACGTATTCAGCTGGGCCGCCCCTGCATGGTGGGAAGGGGCGGCATGCTTGGGGGCGCTGGCCCTCCTGCTGCGCTGGGCTAGGCCCTAGCGGCTGCTCAGGTCTATCTCGATGCGGCGAAAGCCAATGCCGTGGGCCGTATTGGCAGCCGCATCGATGGAAGAGAACACCCGCCAGCCTCCGCGCTGCCGCTCCACGACTTCGGTACCTGCCTTGCCAAAGCGCACCAAGTGGAGGTGGAACCCAGAACCCATGGGGGTGGGGACGATCATCGCCTTGGAGAATCCCCCCATGTCGAACACCGTCTTAGCCTCTTTCTCCTGCATCATCAAATCTCCAATCTGATGTATCAAATACACAATTTGATGGTACCCCTTCGGGAGCCTAAAGTAATCAATTGGGCGATTTGAAACATCGAATTTGGAAAATGATTTTCAATGCGGCTCAAGACCCAAGGCAATCAGGCGTTCGCGCCATTCTGCTGCGTCCAAATCGAAGTTCAGCAAACCCCCTTCAACGCTGATCCGCCTCCCAAAATCAAGCAACTGCATCTCCGTCAGGTCGCACAGGCGCTGGCCGCCTGCGTCCAGTAGCCAGATACAGCCCCCATCGACCTCGATCCCGTGCTTATCGAACCCCATACGTACCTCCGGCCAGAACCAAACCCGCTTCCGTGGAGAACTGCTGCCGCCCACAAGCCGAACCAATGGCATGTGGACGGACGGGCGCAGTTACCCACCTCGCCAAGATCATCTCTCTTTTTTTTATTTGAAAGGCAGAGCGTAAAACACAGGCGAGCCTATCTTTCGCTGCGCTTCAAGATAGGCTCGCCCTCCTGCTTGGCTACGTTAAAAATGACGTAGTTACGCTGGATAGCTCGCCTTGCTCAGGACTATCGAGGCTGCTTGCGGCAGCTCCCCCTCACGCGCTCCTGAGACACACCTCGCCACTCTGCACCTGCTTCAGTCCCCACCTGTGGGCCGGACTGCCGCGCCGTTTTTATCGAGCTGGCCGTGGTTGGTTCCCCGTTGCGCTCGGTGCTGATGCCCCAAGGTTGCGAACCATGGGAGGCTATGGTGCGCGTCGCACGCTGGGCCGTATGTGAGGATTCCCCGTTCGGCCCGACCCCTACACCCGCTCGACAACATCAACATGCTTCCAATTCGAGCGGATACGACTAATCGCCATTGGCAGAGGCCAACGGTAACAGGGTTCGGGCGAGAGACTACTTGATTGATAGGGCCGTAGGCCGCTAAACTGAAAGGGTCTTACGGTAGCTGCTTCCGCCCGAAGCTGTTACCAGGTACAGAGAGCGCCAACTCAAAGTACCTTCGAACAAACCACCTGCCAGGGTGGTTTTTTCGTTTCTGGCGAACAGGTTACGCTGAACGCCTGAAGATCGTCAATGATCTAGCTTCGGGATCTTCTGTGCTTGATGAAACACTCGTAGCACTCGAACACAGTTGATTTTGGTATCAACGCTGTAAATCAAGATAAAGGGGATCTTTGTCAGAACCATCTTTCTCCCCTTTCCACCAGAGCATGCAGGATGCCGATGGGGGTGCTGCATCAAAGACTCTGCAGCTGCCTCAATCAGCAGATCAGTCCTCTCCGCAGCCTCCAGGTTAAACTCCACCAGAAACTCATAGATAGCGACACGATCATCTAACGCTGCATCTTCCCAACCTAGCGAGAAACTGTTCATTTACGCCCCTTCTTGCTGAAGAGCGAAAATGATTGAGCGGTCCGATATGGACAGCGTATCGATATCACATTCTTTTTTGACAGGTAGATCCGCTCGCTTATTCGTCAGTCGGGCATGTCCAACCTTCAGTGTGTACCGAATCAACCCTGTAGGGGCTTCAGCTTTACCAGAGATAGTGAAACCGTCTTGGGATGGCTTGATCATCCAACGGCTAGTCTCATCATCAAACAGAACGTCAGCTTTATCGCCATTCTTCAGTCCAATGTCCGCCAGCAATTTAGCGGATATCCGGAATGACAGCTCTTCAGCCTTTGTTGATTGTTTATATGACTGAGACACTGTAAGTGGAGAGGCTGACCCTCTGCGTGAAGACACCTTCGTGCTTTCCATCTGACTTTTAAACGCCACGTCAAAACCCTCCATTCGATCACATACCTCAATTCTACTCCCACGCCACCGATCGATCAACACTCCACGACAGATCATCAGTCAACCACGAAACGCGATAATTAAAAAA
>NZ_JBYTDH010000028.1:0-2935 GCF_058791175.1 Aeromonas sp. EU05-FHT14A05
CCAGAAACACTTCTTGGGTGTTGTATGGTTAAGCCTCACGGGTAATTAGTATGGGTTAGCTCAACACGTCGCCGCGCTTACACACCCCACCTATCAACGTTGTGGTCTCCAACGGCCCTTTAGGACCCTCAAGGGGTCAGGGATGACTCATCTCAGGGCTCGCTTCCCGCTTAGATGCTTTCAGCGGTTATCGATTCCGAACTTAGCTACCGGGCAGTGCCACTGGCGTGACAACCCGAACACCAGAGGTTCGTTCACTCCGGTCCTCTCGTACTAGGAGCAACTCCCTTCAATCATCCAACGCCCACGGCAGATAGGGACCGAACTGTCTCACGACGTTCTGAACCCAGCTCGCGTACCACTTTAAATGGCGAACAGCCATACCCTTGGGACCGACTTCAGCCCCAGGATGTGATGAGCCGACATCGAGGTGCCAAACACCGCCGTCGATATGAACTCTTGGGCGGTATCAGCCTGTTATCCCCGGAGTACCTTTTATCCGTTGAGCGATGGCCCTTCCATTCAGAACCACCGGATCACTATGACCTACTTTCGTACCTGCTCGACCTGTCCGTCTCGCAGTTAAGCTGGCTTATGCCATTGCACTAACCTCCTGATGTCCGACCAGGATTAGCCAACCTTCGTGCTCCTCCGTTACTCTTTGGGAGGAGACCGCCCCAGTCAAACTACCCACCAGGCACTGTCCGCGAGCCCGATTCAGGGCCCTGCGTTAGAACATCAAACATACAAGGGTGGTATTTCAAGGACGGCTCCAGCGCAACTGGCGTCACGCCTTCAAAGCCTCCCACCTATCCTACACATGTAGGTTCAATGTTCAGTGCCAAGCTGTAGTAAAGGTTCACGGGGTCTTTCCGTCTAGCCGCGGGTACACCGCATCTTCACGGCGAATTCGATTTCACTGAGTCTCGGGTGGAGACAGCATGGCCATGGTTACACCATTCGTGCAGGTCGGAACTTACCCGACAAGGAATTTCGCTACCTTAGGACCGTTATAGTTACGGCCGCCGTTTACCGGGGCTTCGATCAAGAGCTTCGCTTGCGCTAACCCCATCAATTAACCTTCCGGCACCGGGCAGGTGTCACACCCTATACGTCCACTTTCGTGTTTGCAGAGTGCTGTGTTTTTGATAAACAGTCCCAGCCATCTGGTCACTGCGACTCCCAACTGCTCCATCCGCAAGGGACTTCACTGTCAAGAGCGAACCTTCTCCCGAAGTTACGGTTCTATTTTGCCTAGTTCCTTCACCCGAGTTCTCTCAAGCGCCTTGGTATTCTCTACCCGACCACCTGTGTCGGTTTGGGGTACGATGACTTGTAATCTGAAGCTTAGAGGCTTTTCCTGGAAGCAGGGCATCAATGGCTTCACCACCGTAGTGGCTTCGTCTCGTGTCTCAGTGTTGTGTCTCCGGATTTGCCTAGAAACACCACCTACGCACTTTCACCAGGACAACCGTCGCCTGGCCCACCTAGCCTTCTCCGTCCCCCCATCGCAATTACAAGTCGTGCAGGAATATTAACCTGCTTCCCATCGATTACGCCTTTCGGCCTCACCTTAGGGGTCGACTCACCCTGCCCCGATTAACGTTGGACAGGAACCCTTGGTCTTCCGGCGAGGAGGCTTTTCACCCCCTTTATCGTTACTTACGTCAGCATTCGCACTTCTGATATCTCCAGCATACCTCTCGATACACCTTCGCAGACTTACAGAACGCTCCCCTACCACTCACACATAAGTGTGAATCCGCGGCTTCGGTGCCTGGTTTGAGCCCCGTTACATCTTCCGCGCAGGCCGACTCGACTAGTGAGCTATTACGCTTTCTTTAAATGATGGCTGCTTCTAAGCCAACATCCTAGCTGTCTGAGCCTTCCCACATCGTTTCCCACTTAACCAGAACTTTGGGACCTTAGCCGGCGGTCTGGGTTGTTTCCCTCTTCACGACGGACGTTAGCACCCGCCGTGTGTCTCCCGGATATTACTTACTGGTATTCGGAGTTTGCATGGGGTTGGTAAGTCGGGATGACCCCCTAGCCCAAACAGTGCTCTACCCCCAGTAGTATTCGTCCGAGGCGCTACCTAAATAGCTTTCGGGGAGAACCAGCTATCTCCGAGTTTGATTGGCCTTTCACCCCCAGCCACAGGTCATCCCCTAACTTTGCAACGTTAGTGGGTTCGGTCCTCCAGTTGATGTTACTCAACCTTCAACCTGCCCATGGCTAGATCACCCGGTTTCGGGTCTACACCTTGCAACTAGACGCCCAGTTAAGACTCGGTTTCCCTACGGCTCCCCTATACGGTTAACCTCGCTACAAAATGTAAGTCGCTGACCCATTATACAAAAGGTACGCAGTCACCCCGAAGGGCTCCCACTGCTTGTACGTACACGGTTTCAGGTTCTATTTCACTCCCCTCACAGGGGTTCTTTTCGCCTTTCCCTCACGGTACTGGTTCACTATCGGTCAGTCAGGAGTATTTAGCCTTGGAGGATGGTCCCCCCATATTCAGACAGGATGTCACGTGTCCCGCCCTACTCGATTTCACATCAAGGTTGTTTTCGTGTACGGGGCTATCACCCTGTATCGCCGGCCTTTCCAGGACCGTTCCACTAACTTCCAAGATGCTTAAGGGCTAATCCCCGTTCGCTCGCCGCTACTGAGGGAATCTCGGTTGATTTCTTTTCCTCGGGGTACTTAGATGTTTCAGTTCTCCCGGTTCGCCTCGTTGCACTATGTATTCATGCAACGATACCTAGCTTATGCTAAGTGGGTTTCCCCATTCGGAAATCTGTGAGTAATAGCGTCTCTTACCGACTTCTCACAGCTTATCGCAGGTTAGTACGTCCTTCATCGCCTCTGACTGCCAAGGCATCCACCATGTACGCTTAGTCACTTAACCATACAACCCCAAGAAGTGTCG
>NZ_JBYTDH010000030.1:0-1032 GCF_058791175.1 Aeromonas sp. EU05-FHT14A05
GGCTATGTCCCAATTACGTGTTGCATGGGGCGCCCCAGCGCCTCATGCAAGCAACGTGGGATAGTCACCTCCCTTCCATAGCGCTCTAACATCCTTCGCCACCCCAGATAATTCCTCAGATAGTGGGTCGCTACCCCATGGAACCGCTCCATCCACTCCTTCAACCGCCTGTGGTACCCGTTCACATGCTGGATGTGATACGCACCCACCACCCGCTCTCCCGCACGGTTGCGCACCACCTGATGCGTTATCCCTTGCCCCTCGCTGAAACTGGCATACACCCCGGCGCCATCACTGCACAGTACCGCATCCGGCGCGATAAGCGGCGTCAGCACTGCCCTGACTGCTTTGGCATTTAGCTGCTCCAACTGGAAGTCAGCCAGATGACCTGCTCTGTCCTGCACCACCATCACCGGGATGTAATCCGGCCCTGTGCCTCGGGTGCGGCCTTTGCCGCCACGATGACGGGCCGGGCGGGGCAATCCGCGCTGTCCTTTGAACGACTCCAGGAAGAAGGTTTCATCGACCTCGACAATCCCCTCTTCCCGTACCGCTTGGTGGCTCGCCATGGCGTTCAGGAAGCGGTGACGCCACAAGAAGGCAGTGTTTTTGCAGACCCCGCAGCGAATCGCAGCCTGCCGGACGGTCAAGCCGTCGATGAGGGCCTGGGCGTAGTCTTCCCAGCATTGTGCCTTGCGAAGTCGGGCCAGCGGCGTCTTGGTGAGAACGGAGCTTGTGCGTAGACACTGCTTGCAGCGATAACGGCGCAGCCCTCTATTCCAGCCCCAGGGAGCCAACTGCGCGGCCACGGCCTGGCAGTGAGGGCAACATTGGCAAGCGGGGAGTTGGGTGGCCAACGAGGTGATGGGGTGAGGGGTGGTGAGTTCATGTTGCACGAGGCGACGTTGGCGGAGGGTGAGCTGTGGGAAGAGAGACAGTAGATGCTGAAAGGCTTGGGTATCCATGATGGAGGCCCTCAAGGTGATGGCTTGCTTCAAGGTTAGCCTTTCAACACATAACTGGGACAGCGCC
>NZ_JBYTDH010000031.1:0-920 GCF_058791175.1 Aeromonas sp. EU05-FHT14A05
GACGGCCTGCGTTTCGCTATCCGTGAAGGTGGCCGTACCGTAGGTGCTGGTGTTGTAGCTAAAGTTATCGCTTAATCGATACTTTAAATGCACACATGAAAGGGGTAGCTTCGGCTGCCCCTTTTATTTTTTGGGGCGTTATTGCCCCGTGAGACACATTTCAAACATCTATTACCGAGGTAGTGCCCGTGAGTAAACCTGCCATTTTTCTGGATCGTGACGGTGTCATCAACGAAGACACAGGTTATGTCAGCCAGGTCGATGACTTCCATTTCCTGCCCGGGGTGATCGAAGCCCTGCAGCTGCTGAAGAAGAAGGGCTATCTGCTGATTGTCGTCACCAATCAGTCCGGCATCGCCCGCGGCTACTTCAGTGAAGACGACTTCATGAACCTGACCGAGTGGATGGACTGGTCTCTGGCCGATCGGGACGTTGACCTCGATGGTATCTATTTCTGTCCTCATCATCCGGATCACGGCGCTCCCTGCGATTGCCGCAAGCCTGCACCCGGCATGCTGCTGTTGGCGCAGCAGGAGCTGGGCATCGACATGGCGCGCTCTTATATGGTGGGTGACAAGCCTTCCGACCTGAAAGCGGCCATCAATGCCGGAGTCGGACACAAGGTGATGGTGCGCACCGGCAAGGCTGTGACCGACGAGGGCACTGCGCTGGCTGATGTCGTCTATGACAATCTGCACGATTTTGCCGTTTCAGTGCCCGTTGCGGGCTGATTTTGTTCGCTTAATATGCGCATTGGTGGCTTTGTGAGCGAACGGTTGATGAAAGCCATCTTTTTGCAATTATCTGCTTGCCAGAAAGTTTCAGCTCCCTATAATGCGCCTCCATCGACAGGGCAAGCGGCAACGCAAACAACCCGGTCGATAACCTCGAAAAGCCTTTGAAAATAAGGCTTGACTCGA
>NZ_JBYTDH010000032.1:0-634 GCF_058791175.1 Aeromonas sp. EU05-FHT14A05
TTCATGACTGGGGTGAAGTCGTAACAAGGTAACCCTAGGGGAACCTGGGGTTGGATCACCTCCTTACCTTAAGATGTCGAAGTTGTTGAGTGTTCACACAGATTGCCTTGATTCAAAGTAGTTAGAGCAAAGACCTGATGCGCAAGCGTCAGTGCTTATCTGGCTTCGGTCAGATGAGAGAAGCCCGTTCGTTGGGTGTTGGGATGTGAATAATGGCGTGAGCTGTTACCCAATCACCTGCGCGCAAGCGCAAAGACAAATCCGGGTCCCCTTCGTCTAGAGGCCTAGGACACCGCCCTTTCACGGCGGTAACAGGGGTTCGAATCCCCTAGGGGACGCCACTTCTCTTCTTGCTAACAAGAATGCAGACATAAGCAATCATGTTTATGTCTGTTTTCTTCAGCCTTGTGCTGTTGCAAACATGCTCTTTAACAATCTGGAAAGCTGATTTAAAAAGTAGTTCTCAAACATTTGTTACAAGTGCTTTGGAAACTTCTTGGCGAAAACCAAATTTTATTTGGTCCTTGTTGTACGACAACAGGCTGTGCCGGTTTCACCGACACTTCTTGGGGTTGTATGGTTAAGTGACTAAGCGTACATGGTGGATGCCTTGGCAGTCAGAGGCGATGAAGGA
>NZ_JBYTDH010000033.1:0-635 GCF_058791175.1 Aeromonas sp. EU05-FHT14A05
ACTACGGTACCACGGCCAGCGATGGAGAAGACGTCTTCGATAGGCATCAGGAACGGCTGGTCAATGGCGCGCTCCGGCTCCGGGATGTAGGTATCCAGGTGGTGAGCCAGCTCGATGATCTTCTCTTCCCATGCAGCGTCGCCTTCCAGCGCTTTCAGCGCGGAACCACGTACTACCGGCAGGTCATCACCCGGGAAGTCGTACTCGGTCAGCAGTTCACGAACTTCCATCTCGACCAGTTCGAGCAGCTCTTCGTCGTCTACCATGTCGCACTTGTTCATGAACACGATCATGTACGGGATACCAACCTGGCGACCCAGCAGGATGTGCTCACGAGTTTGCGGCATCGGGCCGTCAGTCGCGGCTACTACCAGGATCGCGCCGTCCATCTGGGCAGCACCGGTGATCATGTTCTTAACGTAGTCGGCGTGACCCGGGCAATCTACGTGGGCGTAGTGACGGATCGCGGTGTCGTATTCTACGTGGGAGGTGTTGATGGTGATACCACGCTCACGCTCTTCCGGTGCCTTGTCGATCTGGTCGAAGGCGAAAGCTTTACCACCGAAGTGCTTGGCCAGCACGTTGGTGATGGCGGCGGTCAGGGTGGTTTTACCGTGGTCAACGTGGCCGATGGT